>OZ253559.1:0-870000 GCA_965262785.1 Rhodothermales bacterium | reverse complement strand
CTGAAGCAGAGCGACAACACGCGGGACTCCGTTCGGGTACCCAACCTGGTCAGTGCGACCATTTCCGCCGCTCGCAACATGATTCAAAGGGCGCAGCTTATGGTCGGCGAAGTTTTGCCTGATTCCTTCCCTACACCGTACCCCGACGTGGTTACGCGGCAGTACCCGCCGCCTGACTCCATGGTGCTGCGCCGGGATAGCGTTTCGATATGGTTCAGCACGGGCTTGGGCAACCGCCTTGTAAGTGTGCCGCTTGTGACCGGACTGCCGATGAGCGAGGCGCTGGACTTGCTGCGCGAAGCCGGCCTGCACGCAAAGGTGTATCCTCAGTCGTATGCAAAAAGGCTTGACCCGCAGGTCCTAAGTCAAAGCCATCCTGCCGGCAACCGCGTGCCGGAAGGCAGCGAGCTGACGTTGTTCTGGAATATGGACGAGCAGTAGCTGCGTGGCCTACTAACTCGGCCAGCCGTGCTCGCACTATCGCGGAGGCGGAAGGCACTCGAGGTAGCCTTGCCGGGCACTAGATCAGTTCCAGCAAACTGGAATCCTGCGTAGCGCAACGCTAGAATTCGCGGACACCCTACTCTTCCACGTAGATTGCAAATGCTTCGTCCACGCCCACAACGACGCGCTCCTTGTGCTTCGTCTGAATGCAGCGGCCTATGTAGTTGGGCTGAATCGGCACCTCACGGTGTCCACGATCCACCAGGACCGCCAGCTGTATGCAGGCCGGCCGTCCATACCGCATAATGGCATCCAGCGCCGCCCGCGCCGTGCGCCCGGTATACAACACGTCATCTACCAGCAGCACGCGCATACCCGTCACGTCAATCGGGCGGTCAAGCCGCAATTCGCTCTGCGTAAGGCGGTCGTCCCGAAACGCCGCGACATCCAAGGGATACGCCGCAATCGGCGCATCCGCCAGCGGCGTGATATGGTTTGCGAGCTCCTCTGCTACGGGCAGGCCCTTTTTCAGGATTCCGAATAGAACCAGATCCGTTGCGCCGCGGTTGCGCTCTACGACTTCATAAGCCAGACGGCTGAAGGTTCGCCGCACGCGCTCCGGACTTGTGATGAGCGTACGCATGGCCGGGCATGCGCTAGTCCTGGAACATCGCCTTTATGCTGCCCCAGCTGCGCCGAATGGCTGTGGAGGTGTAGTTGACTTTTTTCTCCGCCAAGCGCTTGCGCACACCGTTGTCGAACACGACTTCCAGTCGATAGTCGATAAAATCCGAGCTACCAACCTTGTAGACCTGGTCGTCCATGACCTTGTACTGCAAGTTGATGCCATGTCCATTGCTTTGCCCAACAAGCACGAAGTCGGCGTCAAACCCTGCCTTGCGGAAAACCTCGAACCTCTGCACCTGATTTTCCTGCTCCGTTTCCCACGTAGCCGCCAAGGCATTACCATCGCGGTCCACGTTGAAGTACTTCAGGCGCACGTCGCTGAGGGCGGCACCCGTGATCAAAATCGCTAGGAAGGCAACAAGAGCGGTTTTCATTCGCAGCAGCGAAAAAGCAACGCAGTATACGAAACCCGCGCGTATACTGCGCAGGTCGCAGTCCTATGCATACACTTCATGGCAGGTATGTACGTACCGCCCAGTGAAACAAAATGGGTCACGAATCGCAATAATAGCCTATAACACACGAACCGCCCATGAAGTCCCGATACGAACTAGGCAGATTGTTTGGCATCAGCGTCTACACGCACTGGTCTCTGGTGTTAGCCCTCGCAGGCCTCTTTGTATGGATGCTGTGGCAGGGTCGCTCCCTTGCCATGGCTATTGACGGCCTCGTGCTCACAATGGCGCTCTTTGCGTGCGTCATTCTGCACGAGTTCGGCCATGCGCTTACGGCCCGGCGCTTCGGTATCCCGACGCTAAACATCACCATGTATCCCATTGGCGGCATAGCGCTTTTGGCCCGCATGCCGCGCGAACCGCGGCAGGAGCTCTTGATTGCCCTTGCGGGACCGGCCGTCAACCTGTTCATCGCAGGCGTGCTCTTTGTATTCGCGATGGCCGGTGGCGGACTTGAAGGCGTAGGACTCATCGTCAGGAATGAGGCTGGCGGCACTGCCATCCTCTCCTCCCTGATGTCAATGAATCTGCTCCTTGTCGGCTTCAACCTGGTGCCGGCCTTTCCGATGGACGGGGGCCGTGTGCTGCGTGCGGCGCTTGCCTCGCGGCTGAGCTACCGAGCTGCCACACGCATTGCCAGCTACACGGGCCAGGCATTCGCCGTGCTCTTTGCCTTCGCGGCCATCCTCCCCAACCCGGTCCTTCCAGGTTTCAACCCTGTGGTGCTCTTTATCGCGCTATTTGTCTTTGCCGCTGCGCGTGAAGAATCTGCTCAGGTTCTCCGCGTACCCGAGACGCAGCCGTAAAGCCCGCTTCCGAATGCCGGACGTGCCACACCAATTCTCTTAGGCGTACCATTGCCGCAAGCTCCAACAGTTGAACGCCAGCCATCGCATAGCCCAACTACAAGAATCCACCCGGCCTAGGAACTTGAGATTTGCGGAGGAGGTAACCGCTGGGCTGACGTGCTGGCTTGCTTGTTCGGCACGGAATAACCAAACGGCATACCTGATGAGTCGCCCGGCCGCATTGCATGACCGCACGACACAGTGCTCCGTGTTGTCGCATTCCGGGCGCATACCTGTCGCAAGGCTCGGTGAAATCAATGGACTACCAGCGCTTGGGAGGTCGCCCGTTATCGCCGCGGGAAGGAGATTCTGACCAAGACCTGAATCGCCATGGCCGCTGGGAGGGTCTTTGTTTGTTCTGGATGCCAGAAGTCAATCGAGTCGTGGGATGAAGGGAACCCCTTCTATTTGGACGAGAACGGCAAAAAGCGCTACGCCTACCATCCAAGCAGCGACCGATGGCGCTGCATCGGGATCGACAGCCCACACCTCTGCATGAGGTGCGGCGCTGAGTTCGACGTGGATTCGCGAGCACCCATTAGGGCGTGCCCACCTTGCAATTCCCCGGATATTGCAGACACATGGGCACTGGGGCACAAGCCGTGTCCGCATTGCAAGGCCGGGCACTTTGAGGACTCTGGGCAGGTTATGATTTCGTGACGGCTGTACCGCCGCAACCGCCTCCGCATGCAAAGCATGCCTTTGCTAAAGCCACGCGAATTGCGTACAATTCTAGAAAACGAGTACCGATGAGATTTTCTCTACTGATTCTTCTTGCCTTCGCAAGCTCGGCGTGGGCGCAGGAAGGCAGCCGCAATATTCAGGTGGTGGCCCATGTGGCGATTGAGGGCGGAACGAACGCATTGGCGCTTGAGCAGGACCGGCCGTACGCGTGGCTCGCGCAGCAGCGCGGAGGGCTCATTGGACTCGATCTCACAAACGAGTCTTCGCCGGCTACCGCCTTTGAGATGACCGAAGGCATGGTTCGGGATATTGCTGCATTCAAGGTCGGGAACAAGCACTATCTGGCGCTGGCAATGGATGCGCCCGCCTTCAGAATACTTGAAACCACCATTCCTGCGGAGGCCCGCGTAGTAGCGTCCGTTGAGCGAGACACAGGTTTTAGTGCACTCTTTGCATACAGACATTCCAGCGGTCGCGCACTCCTGCTGGCTACCAGTGGCGGCCCGTTGGAAGTCATCGACCTGGAGCAGGTACTTGCCGGCGATGGTGGGACGCAGTTAACGCTGGATACGCCTGCTGATCTGCTGGTGGCCACTACGGGCTTTGACTTTGCCTTCGCTGGCTACGAGCCTACCACGCAGCAGGACCGCCTTTATCTGGCTGGCGCAGGTGGCTACTATGTATACGACTTCACCGACCTTTCCGCGGTCGGACAACCGCTCACGCACATTACGTCGGCGGCCGTGCAACGCGGACGCATGATTGTGCCTGTATCAGACGGAGAACATGCTCTCACCCTCGCAGAATACCGCACGGCCCCCCTGCGCATCTTTGAGCTAAGCAGCCCGCGCGTACGCACGGCCGTTGGAGCCTGGATGGCCGACTGGCAAAACGAATACGCAGCGCTCCAAGTGCGGTGGCCCTTTGCCTTCGTGGCGGCCTTTGAGGCCGGCGTGCATGTAATTAACATCTTTGATCCCGGGAACCCGTATACCGACGCCTATTATCGTACCGCGCCAGCGGCAAGCGGCGCACCGCTTGCGCGTGCCCGCCACGGCGTCAGTCGCGTGGACGTTCGAAACGCGGACGGCCTGATTGTTGCCAGCGACCTCGACAGTGGATTCTGGGCCCTCCGGCTGGAAGCTTTCGGCGGATGGCATGGCCACCTCTGGGGCCTTCCCAACATGTCCAGCGCCCAGGACTGGGACTATGGACCCGATCGCCAATAAACGCTGACCTGCCATGCGCTTGCTGATACTGTTGCTTCTTGCCCCCACCACCGTAGCCGCTCAGGGGCTCGTGCATCCGCCGCACCCGCCACCGCCTGGTGAGCGAGGTAGCGAAAACATCTCCGTCGTCGCGCATCTTCCGCTGGGCATGCCCGGGTCCGTTTCCGATATTGAGGTGGAGCAGGACGAAGGACGCCCCTTTGCCTACGTCGGGAGACGCCTTTACGAAAAGGGATTCGACATCGTCGACCTCAGCGACCCGCAGCGGGCGAGGGTGATCCACCGCTGGCGCATAGAGAACGAAGACTTGCATCAGGGTGGCGCCATGGACGGCCGCTACTTTAAGCATGAGGGTCGCTACTTTTACATGCAATCGGTGCAGTTCGGGCAGGGCGGTCCCAACTCTGATGTCGGCGCAATTATTTTTGATGTCACGGACCTGCCGGAATCGTTTCACGAAGTCGGCCGCATCCGCCAGTCCCAGGCACGCGGTGGCTTTCACAATACATTTACTTACAAGCACTCCTCAGGCAAGCCGCTCTTGTTTGCCACCAGCGGCCGCTATGCGAAAGTATTCGACCTGGACCGATTTCTGAAGGGTTATCAGTCCGAGATGGATGCGGTGCTCAACAACGAGGACTATGCTCTGGTGGGACGCATCCCGGTGACGCAGACAGAAAACATGTGGTCGCGAGGATACCACGACTTTTATGTGGGTTACCACCCCGAAAGCGGCCAGGACCGCTTCTATGGTGGCGGTGGCAGCGGCTACTACGTCTATGACATCACCGACTTGGCCGACCCTAAACCGCTGGTGACCATAGTGGGCGTGCCCGGCGTTTCTTGGGGCCACACCTTTACGCCCTCTCCGGATGGGCGCTATGCCGTCGGCGAAACCGAATTCCAATACCAACCTCTCCGCGTATTCGACTTGAAGCCGGCGCTCGATGGAGAAGTCCAGACCATTGATCACGCCATCGGTGCGTGGCACGCTGACTGGAAGAGCCTGGCGCATAACCATGAAGTGCGCTGGCCATTCCTGTTCGTAGCCGGCTACGAAACCGGTATGTCGGTCGTCAACATGGAGGACCCCAAGAAACCATTCACCGTAGCGTATTATGACACCTACAATGGCCGCCACAACGACCGCGAAGAGTCTCGAATGACGAGCCCCTATACGTGGAACGTATACAATGGGGCTTGGGGCGTTGATGTCCGCAACCGCGATGGGCTCATCGTAGTTAGTGACATGTCCACCGGGTTTTGGGCATTCCGTATGGATGGATTCGATGGATGGGATGGACGAGACTACGGCATGCCGAATATTTCCAGCGCACAGGACTGGGACCTCGGCCCTGCAGCACAGTAGACTGAGAATTGCCATGCGTATTGCTCTTATCGTATTCCTTGCCCTGGCGCCACCAATGGCCGCTGCGCAGTGGACCGCCGAAAAGCCTGGCAGCGACAACCTGACGGTATTGGGCCATATTGAGCTGGGACCTCGCCTGAGCGTGGCGGACATGGACCTGGAGCAGGAGCTGCACCGGCCCTTTGCGTACGTGTCCCGCATGGTTTATGGCACCGAAGGACCCCGGGGCACCGACATCATCGACATTTCCGACCCTGTGCAGCCCAAGATCCTCTACCAGTGGCGCATTGAGGACCAGGACCTCCACTTGGGCACGGGCGGCATGGATGTGAAGTACTTCAAGTGGAAGGACCGCTACTACGTAGTCCAGTCGCTCCAGTTTGGCTCGGGTGGGCCAAACCGGGATCTCGGGGCAGTAGTTCTGGATGTCACTGGCCTTCCCGATGCCAGTCTTGTCAAGGAGGTGGCCCGCATCCGCGAGCCGGAGCTCCCCGGAGGCTTCCATAATATCTTTATCTACAAGCACTCCAGCGGGCGCGTACTGCTATTCAGCACCGTGTCCGGCCCATTTGCGAACGTTTACGACATGGGGATGATTGTCGAGGGTGATCTGGACTCTGCGCAGATCGCCCGCGTGCCGGTCCCCGAGTCACCGCTCGGGCGCGCAGGCCGGCGCGGCTATCATGACTTTTACGTAGGGTATCATGAGGATTCTGCGACGGACCGCTTCTATGGAGGTGGTACCGGCGGCTACTATGTATACGACATCACCGACCTCGACGGCCCGCAGCTCTTGGTCACGTTGACGGGCATCAGCGGTGTACGCAGCGGCCACACCTTTACACCTTCGCCCGATGGGCGTTACGTAATCGCGGAAGCAGAATACCGCTACGCGCCGCTTCGCATTTTTGACCTTAAGCCGGCCCTGGACGGCGAGGTCTCCAACATCCGCAATCCGATCAGCGCCTGGACCGCGGACTGGCAGCACCTGGTTCACAACCACGAGGTGCGGTGGCCATACGTCTTTGTATCGGGCTACCTGGACGGGCTGCAGATCTTCAGCATGATGGACCCCACGAATCCGGTCACCGTGGCGTATTACGATACCTACCTTGGCCCGCCCAACACCGATCGGTATCCGATGTTCAACGGCGCCTTTGGAGTCGATGTCCGCAATGCGGATGGCCTCATTGTGGTCAGTGACATGTCCACCGGGTTCTGGACATTTCGCATGGACGGGTTTCGCGGCTGGCACGGCGACGATTGGGGTGTGCCGAACATCTCAAGCGTACAGCAGTGGGGTAGCGAATAATTCACTATGGTGGGTCTCGCGATAGCACTCTTGTTAACAGGCGGCACGCCGGCTGGTCTTTGTTCGGCCCCACCGGAATACTACAAGGTCCAATTGGTGCCTACACGACGGGTGCCCACGGCGCGCATGGCCACCGGCGTGGCCCATCTGACCTTCGCGGAATCGCCGTTCGGCATTGCCATCTCCGGCAAGGGCCATTACCGTTACGATGTAGAGGTTGTCGTTGACAATCTCCGGCCGGCCCCGAGTGGCCAGTATGTGGCTTGGCTTTCTACGCCGGATCTCAAGCAGGTGGTACGGCTTGGAACCGTAGAAGGCCCGGTACGTGGTAGGACGGAGTGGAATAAATTCCTGGTAATCATCACGCTGGAGCCCCCCGAACCGGCGAATCGCGCCCGGTGGCAGGGCCCGGTGGTCATGCGCGGCCTTTCTCGTAGTGGCCTTATGCACACGATGGCAGGTCATGGTCCATACGAACAGGAGCCATGCGCCGTCTACGGATATTTCTAGGAATGGCCCGACGCGGCCTTGCGTTTGCCAGCTTGATAGCGTTTGTGCCGTCTGCTCAGGCGCAGCATCACCATCATCAGATGCCCGAGATGGCGTCCGACTCGCTGGTCTGGCGCATGCCTCCCATGGACATGAGCATGCCGATGATGCCGGGCCTTGAGGAGGCGCTTCCGCCGGCTTTGCCTGCTCTTCCGGATCAGCGTACCATGGGCGTCCCTGAGGCGCGTCCGAGCGAGGTCGTCACCCTCGCCGATGGCGATACGCTCCACTTGGAGGCCACGCTGGTAAGGCGCCAGGTTGGCGGCGACTCTTTTGTGATGTACGGCTACAATCAGCAGTACCCGGGGCCGCTTATCAGCGTCACGCGCGGCTCCACTGTGGTGGTGGTGTTTCAGAATGAGATTGAAGAGCCCACGACCGTGCATTGGCACGGGCTGCGCTTGGACAACCGATTCGACGGCGTGGCCGGTCTTACGCAAGCGCCGGTAGCTCAAGGCGAATCTTTCGTCTATGAGGTCTACTTTCCAGACGCAGGGCTCTACTGGTACCACCCGCACATGCGGGAAGACATGCAGCAGGACTTGGGCCTGTATGGCAACATGCTGGTAAGCTCTGAGCACGAGGGTTACTACAGCGCCGTAAATCAGGAGGAAATCCTTGTGCTGGACGACCTTCTGATTGATAGTCACGGCCTAATCCCGTGGGGTCAGGAGTCACCGACGCATGCGCTGATGGGTCGCTTCGGCAACGTAATGCTTGCCAATGGCGTCACGGACTATGCCATGTCGGTGCGGCGCGGTGCCGTAGTGCGATTTTTTGTAACGAATGTGGCCAACGCGCGCACGTTTAATGTCACTTTCGGAGGTGCCCCCATTAAGGTCATTGCTTCAGATGTGAGCAAGTTCGAGCGGGAGGTGTTCGTGGAGAGCGTACCCATCGCGCCGGCCGAACGGTACACGGTGGAAGTCCACTTTGAAGATGAAGGCGAATATGCTATCACCAACGCCATTCAGGCTATCAACCACTTCCGCGGGGAGTTTTACCCGCACATAGACACTTTGGGACTGGTGACAGTGACTGGTACTCCGGCCGCCCCGAACTACGGGGAAGCATTTGCGACCCTGCACACCAACGCCGACGTGGCTGGAGACATCGGCGCATACCGCGACGTCTTTGACCGTGCGCCTGACAAGGAGTTGGCACTAACTGTGCGTGTCGAAAACCTTCCTGTGCCCATCATGATGGCGATGGAGGTCGACACGCTCTACGTGCCCCCAATGGAGTGGAATGACGCGATGCCAATGATGAACTGGCTCTCCACCGGCAGCCAGGTTACATGGATTATGCGCGAGGTGGCCACGGGAAATGAGAATATGGACATCCAGTGGGACTTCTCGGTAGGCGACGTGATCAAGGTCCGCATCTTCAATGATCCGAAGAGCTTTCATCCTATGAACCATCCCATTCACGTCCATGGGCAGCGGTTTCTGGTACTAGAGATGGACGGCAAACGCAACACGAATTTGGTCTGGAAGGACACTGCGGTACTGCCGGTAGGCTCTACGATGGACCTTTTGATAGAGATGTCCAACCCCGGCGACTGGATGGCCCACTGCCATATCGCTGAGCACCTTTCCGCGGGCATGATGTTGGGCTTTTCCGTGCGCGCGAATGGCCGCTAGGAGTGGGCGCGCTTCTGATCAAGAAACCCCAACTGGCCAGCCTGATATCCCCTGACGGCGCAGCTCCCTTGCGCGCTTGCCGGCCTTGGATGTGCTCTACTCGTATCTGCGTGGCGTGTGCCATCGCAGGAACAGGCTGAATCGCATACTAAAGCACCTGATTGCCTTTTGTGTAAGGAGTGGACTACCCCAAGCGAAGACTCTCCTGTTTCGAATTGTCCCGATAGCTGACCAGGATATGCAGGAATCTAACGCTGTGGATAGGATGTATACCTGACAGTTCGTGTTGCAGCCTACCCGGAACCTTTGCTCTACTTCGCCATTTTATGACTCAAACAGTATAGGTAGACACATTTTCCACATATAAGAAAAGGGTGTACTCCCGCCTGCTTGGCACTACTTTTCTAACGCCGTGCGCCTGCCTTAGTCCTGGCGCACGTAGCGTTGCCGATGCAGGCTGGGCGTGACGCCGCAGATCCGCGCTATCTGAGCCAGCTCTGCCCTTGGGCGCTCGTCCTGCACGTTGACAATCACTTGACCTTGGGTGTCCTTTATGGTCGTCATCACCCGTTGCCAGGCGCTCAGCTTCTGGCGAAGCGTCTTCCAGCTGGTGTGGATGTCTTGCGCCTTCAATCGGGTCCGGATCAGGTGCACGGCGTGATAGGCATACACGGCAATGCTGATGTGCGCTGCGATGCGTGCGTCCTTGCTGTGGTAAAGCGGCCGCATCCCCAGTTCCGACTTCAACGAGCGGAAGGTGGCCTCCACCTCGGACAGCCGCCAGTACGTGGCTACAATGTGCTTAAGGTCCCATCCCGTCTGACTGGTGCGTAGCACGTAGCCCCCCAGGGCCTCATCGGCCTCTTCCCACTGCGTCTTGCGTGCAAACGTCACGGCCTTGGCGTTGGGGCCACTCCCTTCTACAACCGTCACTTCGTACTGATGAGATACGCGGGCATATCGCTCTTTTATGCGTCCGACCTGCTCTACGACCTTCTTGAGCCGCTTGGTATGGTAGGGCTTCTGCAGCCCTTCGTGCAGCGAGGTGAGGGCTGCTTCCAGTAGCGTGCGCCGGCGCTGGAGGATCTGCTCTTCCTTGTGCTTTCTGGCTTCGCTGACGGCATAGAGCAGCATCTCCTGCTTCTTTTGCTGCAACTGCCACACGCGTACGGCGTGTCCAGCCTGCGTGGTCAGCGTACTGTCGGGCTCCCGCTCTGGCGGCAGGGGCCGCTTACCCCGGTGTACGCAGATCCAGTCGTAGCCCTGTTCTGCCAGCCAGGACACGTTTGCTTCCGTAGCGATCCCTGCATCCATGACCACCGTCGGCTTCTGGCCGTCCACGCTGGCGTTCAGACGCTCGATAGCGTCCTGCAGCGTGCCGGGCTCCGAGACGTTGCCGGGCAAGATCTCGCAGGTGCGCGGGAAGCCCGCGCCATCGAGCACCAGCCCGAGCGTCACCAGCGGACAATCGGAACGCTTTTGCTTCGAACGTCCATAGGCCAGGTACTCGCCGTGCTGTCGGCCATGGTAATGGGTGTTGGTCAGGTCATAAAAAACAACGGTCTCCGGCAGGCTCAAGAGCGTCCGCTCCTTTTGGAAGAGCGCTTGCTGAATCGCTTGGTTGTGCTCCCAGAGCAGGTCCCCAATGCGATACAGCTTCGCTAACGACACTTTCCTGCCGGGGCGCAGCCCCAGCAGGTCCAGCGTCGTCGACCTGCTTTGCAACCACTGAAGCGTAGCCCGTTCGCTGTTGGGATGCAGCATGCGTGCGACCACCAGCGCTACGGCCAGGCGCGCGTCGCGCTCCTTGGCACCGGCCTGGATCAGCGTGTCTTTCAGTCCCAGATCCTCAAGCGCCTGAAGGCAGACGCGCTCTGCGCCCACGCTGCGAGCATGCTCCGGGTGCTCAAGGGAGTCCATGTCCACCGTCATGACGCTGTCAGGCTCACCCTCCGGCTTCGCGTGTGCACCTATGCCGCGTGCGCGTAGCTGCGCGACAATGGCTTCGGCGGTGTGCTGCAGGTCGGGATCGAACACGAGCGTCGGCTGCCCCTGCAACAAATTCTCTATGTGAAGCACCAAGGTGCCCCACTGGTCACGGGGCGTGTCAAAGTGGACGCCCAGGTTCAGCAGGGTCGACTGGCGCACCTTCCCGCCGATGCGGTCGCTGCGTACCAGGCGGTAGCTGTGTCGCGCTTCACCTTTCTTTGCGTGGGTCTTGGTCGCCCGTATGTACATGGTGTCTGCAGGTCAATGCCGACTCCAAGATAGTGCATGGGCGCACCTGTAGCAAGTTCCTATCAACAATCCTGGCACTACAATGGCCTTTTTCAGCCGAATACGCTAAACTTCACGCATTCTTCACCATATAGCCGAGAAATACGGCTGAAAAGGGGCTGAAAAGGGCGAAAAGTGGGCTGGGAGTACCTGGTTTAGCCCCCCTTCGGCCACGGTTGGTTCCCAAAATGGCGAAGTCGGGTTTGGATGCATACAGTGCCTATGATCTTTACGCATCAACTCTGCGCTCGCGCCTTCGTTATCGTGGGCTTTTCGTGTTTCCTGTTCTGCAACAGCATCCATGCTCAAGCCAACCGCGTGGAAGACAGTAGGCTGGTAGAGTTTGCCGAGGTCTTCGTCTTGGAAGACACCGTGCGGTTGGACCCGTCGGTTCTAATCGGATGGATTTGGGACTTGGATGTGAACAGTGCTGGCGAGATCCTGATTACTGACCGTCGTGCCCAGAACGTATCCGTGTGGTCCCCTGCGGGCCAGTTCTTGCGTGAGCTGAGCGTGGAAGAATGTGACCCAGGCACACACTTGGTGCCGTTTGGTGGCAAGTATATCGGCAATGGCCACGTCATGGCGTATGACGGCAGTGGACGTGCCTACGTCTTCGACGGCACCGGTAAGTGCGTTGTGAACGCAAAGGGCGCGGAGTTTGTGAACATAACCTCGGTATGCGCTCGTAAGGATACAATCTTTGCGATGCCTCATCCGAGGCCCCCTGAGGCCCCCGCTGCCAAAGTGAAGGCCTATTCAAAAAGTCTTACGCTACTGGAGGAGATTGCCATCGAGCCCCCCCAATGGCCCAACCTGGCGGGCCGACTAATAGTGGGAGTAGGGCATAGCATGGCGTGCTTTGAGGATGGTGTATGGTATATCTACCAGGGGCACATGGATGCATACTCTCTGCGGCCTCAGTCAGCGCAAGTACTATACAAGCCTTCATTCTTCGTGAAAAGAAGGCGCGATGCGTCAGATGACTTTCGTCGCGGACGCAGAGGGGATATCGGCGTCGGCACTACAGTGCATGGGGTGTTCAGCATAGATGATTCTACACGTGTTGTGGCACATCATCCAAAAGCTGAAGGCATAGGTCTTACGATTGTGGATCACAAAAACCGCTATTTCGCCGTGAGCACCATCACTCCCTTTTGGCCAGAGGCAGCTGGGAACAGCATGCTGTATTTCACGGGTGATCTTGAGACGCTTCCCAATGGTGAGAAGGGTAATCCCGTGTTAATTCGGTATCGATTCATTCCTCCCCAGAATACTGGTAACTAGTGATTGCCCGAAAAAGGCCTATTGGGAGCAATATGCCGGCAGATTGGGGGTGGGCGGTAAGCCTGTAGTCGCGGTCAGGGGTGTACGCAAGGTGTGCAGCCCCCGAATATGAGTGGATTCGGCACAAATCCGTGGTCTTCAGCCAGCTTTTTATGCCATTGCACTACAAAGAGGATATAGGTTTGCGCTCTCCCCATTGCAAGGAGTCTGGCTTGCTTCCGTGGCGGCGCTGGTAGGGCCTTACTGCGCCCTACTGCGTGCCTGGTGCCACTTTCGTCGGCGCGCTTCCTTCTGCTTCAGGACCTGACCTATGCGGTGCACATTGGTGGCCACCACTACCAGCGCCAGCGTCCTGTCGAAGCCAGCCTTGCCGTGGGTGCGCACTAGTGACATGCCCCGGTGATGGAGGTTATTGATCGCCGACTCTACGGCCGGGTGTTGACGCCGGGCTGCCACGAAGTCCGGATGGGTCTCCCGTTCGCGGTCCGCTTTACGGTGCCGCCCCTTCCGGGGCATCACGTTCAGGTCCAACAACTTGTCAAGCTGCTCGCGATTCTCTGGCGTGTAAAACCCCTTGTCCATGCTGCATGATGCCAGCGCCGGGTAGCGCCGCTTCGCCTCTGCAAGGAATGGTACGATCATGTCCTGGTCGCCACCTTCGTGTTGCACGTAGTGGCGCAGAATGAATTGGTGCTGATCCTCCAGCACGCAGACCGGTACCCCCAACTCTGCCATCACGCCCGCCTTCCCTTTGTCGATCCAGCGCGTGTGGGGCTCATGCACGGAGAAGAGCTTCTGGCCGTGCGGAATCTTCTCGCCCTTGATCAAACGGCGCAATACCTGGTCTATCAGCTTGTCCGCAGTCCGCAAATACCACGACACCTCCGCGCTTTCAACATCGTTTTGCCTCAATATCGCCTGCGTGGCCGCTGCCTTCGACACGATAGTGCGGCAAAGTGCCAGGTAGTTTGCCACTTTCGACGTACTACGCCACTGCCGGGAAGTGCGCACGCGATAAAAGGCGCGCTCCATTTTCTTGATCCAGGCCTGCGACTTGCGCCAGCCCGCTATCGCATGCTGCTGGCAAAGACGCGCCAGCTTCCTGATCAGACGGCGCAGCGCATCCCACAGCAAACGGACATCGGTGGGCCACTCCACATGGGTCTTCGCAACCGCTGAGTCGGCCCGGCAGTGAAGCGGATCCGAGTTTCTGTGCTTCAACAGCTGATGCCCACGGGCCACCACCACCGCATTGATCTGCTGCAGCGCCTCCTCGGTAAGCAGACGCACGTTGTCAATAACGGTCTGCAGGCGATACTGGTGCTTATCTCCAAAATCTGCATGCCCCAGCATCTGGCGCAACGCCGTGTGAAAGTTCGCCAATTCCACCAGACGGTCGAAGTCGCAGTCAAGCGCCTTCTGCAGCGTGCCCAGCACGAAGATCCGCCACAGACACAGCCCGGGGCGACCACGCCGCAAATTGACCTTCGCGCCTAACTGCTCCCGCAGAATCGCGAACACCCGCTCGCGGGTCTCGCGGTGCGTGAAGATGTCCTGCAGTCCACGGAGTACGGCCGGAATATCGTCTCTGGACCGAGCGTCAAAGCTGATCTCTCCAATGGGCGTGTGCCCAAGCTCAAACTGTGACTCGAAGATCGCGCGCATGGCAGTAAATCGGGCGAATGTTGGGGCAGAAGCGTACTAATCACGCCAATAACGGTACTAAGATCGGAAAACGGCGCAACATTCGCTAAAACAACGCAGGCAGCCGTTGGGGAAACTGCCCCGATAACAGCCGCTCGACACTCCAAAATGCCCGATTTTCCGCCGCACGCGCCCGTACATCCGCCCTATGCGCCCAAGACTGCCGGTCTGCAGAGCCGATCAGGCATTTTTCGGGCAAGCACTAACTAAACGCTGGCAACTCGCACCGTGGTTTTCATTGCCGTTTGTGGTCGCCGTGGTGGTGCTGCCTGAATCACAGGTCATCACACACGTGTTTGACGTGCCAGACGCGTTACCTGCTACCCCACTGCCCCGCTAAAGCCGGACGGGGAAGTAGTGGTTGAACAGAAGGATGTCTGAGAATCACTGACGGCTTCTCGGTGCTTGATTTACCCAGTAGAGGACGACGGTCACGACGGCAAGCGCCATACGAACCGTACCCGACGGGAGCGTAAAGGGAGCCCGATCATCCACCGGGATACGCAGGGATCGAACGCTGTGGGTAAGATGTATACCTGACAGTTCGTGTTGCAGCAAACCCGGAATGGTCGGATGCATAACGTGCCTATGATCTCTATGCATCAACTCTGCGCTCGCGCCTTCGTTATCGTGGGCTTTTCGTGTTTCCTGTTCTGCAACAGCATCCATGCTCAAGCCAACCGCGTGGCAAGCACTAGGCTCGTGGGGTTTGACGAGGTCTTCGTCTTGGAAGACACCGTGCGGTTGGACCCGTCGGTTCTAATCGGGCGGATTGGGGACTTGGATGTGAACAGTGCTGGCGAGATCCTGATTACTGACCCTCGTGCCCAGAACGTATCCGTGTGGTCCCCTGCGGGCCAGTTCTTGCGTGAGCTGAGCGTGGAAGAATGTGACCCAGGCACACACTTGGTGCCGTTTGGTGCCCAGTTTATTGGCAACGGCCACGTCATGATGTATAACGGCAGTGGGCGTGCCTACGTCTTCGACGGCACCGGTAAGTGCGTGGTGAGTGCAAAAGGCGCGGAGTTTATGAACATAACCTCGGTATGCGCTCGCAAGGATACAATCTTTGCGATGCCCCATCCGTTCCCCCTTCCGGCGCCCGTTGCAAAAATGAAAGCCTATTCGAAAAGTCTGGTGCTACTGGAGGAGATTGCCATTGAGCCCCCTCAATGGCCCAGCTTGGCACTCCAATTTGTGACACCAGGGCGTAGCCTTGCGTGCTTTGGTGATGGTGTGTGGTATATGTACCAGGGACACATGGATGCGAGTCCCGTGCAGCCTCAGTCAGCCCACGTGCAGTACAAGCCACCGTACTTCGTGAAAAGACGGCGTGATGCACCGGCTGATATTCGTAGCGGAAGCAGAAACGACGCTGGCACTGGGATGCATGGGATATTCAGCATAGACAGTGATACACGCCTTGTGGCACATTCAGTAGGTAAAGATCGAGGTCTTACGATTGTGGATCACAAGAACCGCTATTCCACGGTGAGTGCGACCATCCCCCTATGGCTAATGGCCGCCAGGAACGGGATGCTGTATTTCACGGGTGATCTTGAGACGCTTTCCAATGGCGAGAAGGGTAATCCCGTGTTAATCCGGTATCGATTCACTCCTCCCCAGAGTACTGATAACTAGTGCTTGCCCGAAAAATGCCTGATCGGCTCTGCAGACACGCAGTCTTGGGCGCATAGGGCAGATGTACGGGCCCGTGCGGCGGAAAATCGGGCATTTTGGAGTGTCGGGCGGCTGTTTTCGGGGCAGTTTCCCCAACGGCTGCCTGCGTTGTTTTAGCGAATGTTGCGCCGTTTTCCGATCTTAGTACCGTTATTGGCGTGATTAGTACGCTTCTGCCCCAACATTCGCCCGATTTACTGCCATGCGCGCGATCTTCGAGTCACAGTTTGAGCTTGGGCACACGCCCATTGGAGAGATCAGCTTTGACGCTCGGTCCAGAGACGATATTCCGGCTGCGCTCCGTGGACTGCAGGACATCTTCACGCACCGCGCGACACGCGAGCGGGTGTTCGCGATCCTGCGGGAGCAGTTAGGCGCGAAGGTCAATTTGCGGCGTGGTCGCCCGGGACTGTGTCTGTGGCGGATCTTCGTTTTAGGCACGCTGCAGAAGGCGCTCGACTGCGATTTCGACCGTCTGGTAGAATTGGCGAACTTTCACACGGCGCTGCGCCAGATGCTGGGGCATGCAGATTTTGGAGATAAGCACCAGTATCGCCTGCAGACCGTTATTGACAACGTGCGTCTGCTTACCGAGGAGGCGCTGCAGCAGATCAATGCGGTGGTGGTGGCCCGTGGGCATCAGCTGTTGAAGCACAAGAGCTCTGATCCGCTTCACTGCCGGGCCGACTCAGCGGTTGCGAAGACCCATGTGGAGTGGCCCACTGATGTCCGTTTGCTGTGGGATGCGCTGCGCCGTCTGATCAGGAAGCTGGCGCGTCTGTGCCAGCAGCATGCGATAGCGGGCTGGCGCAAGTCGCAGGCCTGGATCAAGAAAATAGAGCGCGCCTTTTATCGCGTGCGCACTTCCCGGCAGTGTCGTAGTGCATCGAAAGTGGCAGACTACCTTGCACTGTGCCGCACTATCGTGTCTAAGGCAGCGGCTACGCAAGCGATATTGAGGCAAAACGATGTTGAAAGCGCGGAGGTGTCGTGGTATTTGCGGACTGGAGGCAAGCTGATAGACCAGGTATCGCGCCGTTTGATCAAGGGCGAGAAGATTCCGCACGGCCAGAAGCTCTTCTCCGTGCATGAGCCCCACACGCGCTGGATCAACAAAGGGAAGGCGGGCGTGATGGCAGAGTTGGGGGTACCGGTCTGCGTGCTGGAGGATCAGCACCAATTCATTCTGCGCCACCACGTGCAGCACGAAGGTGGCGACCAGGACATGATCGTGCCATTCCTTGCAGAGGCGAAGCGGCGCTACCCGGCGCTGGCATCATGCAGTATGGACAAGGGGTTTTACACACCAGAGAATCGCGAGCAGCTTGACAAGTTGTTGGACCTGAACGTGATGCCCCGAAAGGGGCGGCTCCGTAAAGCGGACCGCGAACAGGAGACCCATCCGGACTTCGTGGCAGCCCGGCGTCAACATCCGGCCATAGAGTCGGCGATCAATAACCTCGATCACCGGGGGATGTCACTAGTGCGCACCCATGGCAAGGCCGGCTTCGACAGGACGCTGGCACTGGTAGTGGTGGCCACTAATGTGCACCGCATAGGTCAGGTTCTGAAACAGAAGGAAGCGCGCCGACGAAAGTGGCACCAGGCACGCAGTAGGGCGCAGTAAGGCCCTACCAGCGCCGCCACGGGAGCAAGCCAGACTCCTTGCAATGGGGAGAGCGCAAACCTATATCGTGTTTGTAGTGCAATGGCATGAAAAGCTGGCTGAAGGCCGCAGCTTTGTGCCAAATCCACTCATATTCGGGGGTTGCGCGCTTTGCGGACACCCCTGACCGCGACTACAAGCCTACCGCCCACCCACAATCTGCCCGCATATTGCTCCCAATAGGCCTTTTTCGGGCAATCACTAACTAAACGCTGGCAACTTGTACCGTGGTTTGCTGCGCCGTTTGTGATCGGCCTGGGGGCGCTCACTGCAACCGACTGGATCTTTACCCTTGAAGAATTAGCCAATAGCAGTAGCACTCGATCAGGCGCTACACGTAAGGACGATGCGCACGCACTAGACGCCTTTCAAAACAGCAGAGCGGGTACCCGGGCTTTTCGAACCGCTTAAACACTGGCGGTGCATACGGGGACTGCCGCCGACCGTGCCGCTTCACATCTGGCCTGCTACGCCAAGGAAGCGGTCAGGCGCGTGTACGACTCAAGTAGGTGCTGTGCGCGTTCGCGATCTGTAGCAAACCCCTGCAACGGCCGGTACAGCCTGTCCACCGCGCGGTCAAGCGCCTCATGCGCCTTCCGCAGTCCGGGCGGCATGGCCTCTGCATCATATAGCGCATGGAGCGAGGTCTTGGCACGCCGGGCCCTGGCCTCCAAGACCGCCTGCGCATAGGGCCCCAGTGCTTCCAGATCTTCCAGTCCGGCCGCAGGGAGCGGAAACGTGTTGTAAATCACTGTCGACGAGTAGCGGTCGCTGTTGCCCCAGCGCCCGCCAATGCTGCGGGTCCAAGCCATATGCATAGCCGACGTCAAAAGCGCAAAATGCCACAGCCTTGCGCCGCACAGCACCTTCAGCGCATGGCTGGGGATGACCGGTGGCTCCAACCAGCCAATGGGAATGTATTCTCTGCGCAACGAATTCACGTGCGGAATGACAAGAAAGGACTCTGTCGGCGTAGCACCCGCCTGAAATAGCGTGGGTGTCTGCGCCAATCTAACCGTGCTGGCGCGCCTGCTTCTGAGGCGCCACGCCCGGACAGCCGCCACTCGGCGCCTCACTGGCGCCTCCCGCTCGATGAACGCCTGCGGCGCATCTTTCAAGTACAGCACCCAGCGAGGCTTTGACCACAGGAACTCCTTCGTTCCCACGTACGGGCGCACATACGGGCGGGCACCGGGGCACTCGTCAAGGAGCTGCTGCCTTTCCGTTTCACCTAGCACATAGTGCCCGCCATCTATGATCTGTGTGCCCATGACCAGCCGGGGGAGCCCATTGATTGGCCTTGGCGCCTCCCTGACGATCAGCAAGCGACTCGCCAACGACTCTTTTCCGCGCAGGTAAGGCGTGATTGCGCCGTGCTTCTTTTCTGCGGGCTCGCCCTTGCCACCCTCGTAGCAGAACAGACGTTTTTCCAGTGGCGCCTGCATGCTGGTCGCAAGCCCGATGGCTACCACATAGACGGTAGCATCGATGTCCCACGCAAAGGTCTGGTGTGCGAAGGTGATCTCCAGCGCATTGCCGCGCAAAATTCGCGGCCAGAGTTGCGCTACCTGTTCGCCCTGGGTAATGGAGTTGGTCGCCACAAAGCCAATCTGTGGCGCGTCCTTTGGTGCAGCTCGGCCCACGTATTCCGCGGCTCGCATAAACCAGGCCGCGGCGTAGTCCACCGTACCTCCCGTGCCACCGAGGGCAGCAATCTGCCTAACCTGCGTTCGCTGCCTGTAGGTCTGAAGCTTTGCGCCGCGAAACGGCGGGTTTCCAAGTACATACGAGCATTGGGCGGGCGGCAGGAGGTCGTCCCAATTCGCTTCCAGCGCATCGGCCTGCATGATGCTGGGACACTCCTGAAAAGGTATCCGGGCAAACGATTCGCCAAACTCAAGGGTCACGCGCCGATTCATGCTATGGTCCATCATCCACATTGCTACCTCGGCCGCACGCGCGGATACAGCACTGAGTTCGATCCCAAAAAACTGGTCAACGTTCACAATGGCAAGGGAGCCAACGACGGCATCCCGTTGCCTGAGCTCGCGAACCAACTCCAACTCCAACTTGCGGAGCGCTTGGTAGGCAACTACAAGAAAGCTGCCGCAGCCGCAGGCCGGATCCAGAATCCGAAGGGCCCGGAGCCTTTGCCGGAACCCATTCAGGCCCTGCGTTCCGGGCCCGCCTGCCCTCGTCCTCAGCTTCTCGAATTCCTCGTGGAGCGCGTCAAGGAATAGGGGGTCGATGACCCTGTGGATGTTCTTTTCCGTGGTGTAGTGTAGGCCATGCGCCCTTCGTTCCGGTGGCTGCATGACAGCCAGCAGCAGCGAGCCCAGCATCGCAGGCGCGAAGCGTGTCCAGTCCAGCCTTGCTGCTTCCACCATCAACTTCTGTACTGCTGCATCAGGGGACTGCAGTGACGTAGCGAAGAGTTCCCCGTGAACGAACGGAAGGCTCGCAAGGCCTGGTATCAAGCCTGGTGGCCGCTCATCCGGCGGCGTACCTAGTACCAAAAAGGCACGCGAAAGTACGGCACCCTCCTCGTCTGCTTGCGCGGCCAGGCTCCGCTCTACCAGCGCGCGAAAGGGCCTGTGCGCGCCAAGGGCACCGGTGCGGTCCGCAAACAAGCAGAAGACCGTGCGGACCAGAAATAGCCCGCGGTCGTCCTCGCCGAATCCACGATCCCATAACGCGTCGTGCAGACGTCCAAGTAATCTTGTTGCGTCGTTAGTCATGTGGCTCTTTGCGCACGCCCCGGAGCGCGCATAGCGGATGCGGTGTCACCTGCTTTCCCTTTTGTACCTGCCGGTTTTGCGCCTAGGCCTGCCCTGCGGTTCCAGCCCGGGCGGCTCAATGAGCAAATCGCCCTACATAGGGCGATGCCTCCACGCATTGCTACGCTGCTCTAAATCCCGGCTACCTTCATGCCCTGCACGTGTAAGTATGCCGCTTTTTTTGTATCCTTATGTTATCGGTTCACCGTGTGCGGAATGCCGCCGCGCTACGCCAGGATTCTAACTTACTGCCCCTACACGAAGCTTCTTGACTCCCATGACTGACACGCGCGCCGCTGCCCTGTCTATTCTACTAATCGGTCTTCTCCTTGTCGGCTGTAGCCCTCGCAATGTTGAGATGTTGACCGTGGACGGCCCAGAGCAGCTTGAGACCAACCAGAGCGGCACCTTTACTGCCATGGCCAATGAGGACGCCAAGCCACCAGTGGAGTACGCCTGGGACTTCGGCGGCAACACAACAGCATCTGGCTCTTCGACAGAACATGCCTTTGGAAACGCTGGCACCTACACCGTTTCCGTAACGGCGTCCAACAGGCAAGGCAAAGCATCGGTCACCGAGACTTACAGCGTCGTCGTAATGGATCCGCCCGTCCCGGCTGAAGTCGTCGCCATCGTGACGAGCTCAACGACGACGGATACCCAAACTCCTGTGGCCTTTAGTGCCAACGTGCGAGGCGATGCGCCCCTCACGTACGCCTGGTCTTTCGGTGACGGCAGCTCGGCCAATTCGCCCCGAGCATCACACACCTTCATGGAGCCGGGCAGCTATGTGGTAACGCTTGAGCTCTCCAACGCGCACGGGCGTGACGCACGCACGGCCACAATTGGGGTCACGGTGTGGGAAGCTGATTTTTGTGCGGACCTTGCCGAGATGAACTCCACCTTTTTTGAGCGCAACTCCAGCGTCCTAAACGATAGTGGCATGGAGCAACTCGCGGACAATCTCGACATCCTTACCAACAGCTGTCCTAACCTGGTCGTTAGCGTCGAAGGGCTCGCTGGCCCGTTTGAGCGCAACCCGCAGGACCTGTCGGATGACCGCGCACGCGCCGTGATGCAGTATTACGTCGACAACGGTGTTGAAGCGCGACGCGTGAGCGCACGTGGACTTGGACGGGCGTCCGGGGCCTCAAAGAAGAGCGGCGCAGAGCAGTTCCGCCGGGCAGATACCATTCCCGTCAACTGATCAGGGAATCGTCCAGCCGCGCTCTACAGCGCCCTGGTCACCAATGACCCAAAAGCACAGGTCTTTGCCTGTGCCGAGCTTGGTGATGTAGATGATCTGGCCCAGGTGGCCAGAGAAGTGTTCTATCGCGTGGTATACCGCGCCCATAATGGTGACCTCCACGCCTTGGATGACGCGCCGGTCCGTGAGTCGCTGAGCGTCCAGGTTCGCGAGCACTACGCCGGCTTCCGTACACGCAGCACGGAGTTGGCGCAGTAGTGCTGCCCGGGTCGTGCCCTCTTTAGCAGCGAATTCTTCTGTCCGCGAGCGAGTACACCGCGCGCCGCCTGCGCCATGTACAATCCACTGGCACACGTTGCCGGCCAGGTGAAGCAACAGGTTGCCGACGGCATTGGAGTGCTCGTTGGGCCGCCACCACAGCATGTCGGCTGGAAGGCTGGATACGCAGCGCTCAACCTTAGGCAAGTAATCCTGCAATAGAAGTGCCCGAGAGTTGTCCAGAAACTCCCGCCCCAGAGTTTTCATAGGGTTGGCCGGATTGGTTTGCGGTATTCAGACCTTAATAATACTGGAATGGCGTAAGAAACCGCGGCCGCGGCGGAAAACACCAGTGGCCGCCATTTCTTGTATCTTACCCTAGCTTGTGGGCAGGCAGCCCTGTTGCGCTCCGGGTCAGTTGCAGCGATACCGCCTAGCGCGGAGCACGTGTCTTTTGGCCATGGTGACGCCGTGCGACCGCAGCTTGCGCCACGTCAACGAACGCAGCGACCTGGCAACCAACTGGACTGCGGCACGTATTGCGTATGGCAACTCGCGCACTCTTCCTGCCTCCTTACCAGTCCAACGCTTCCTTATAGGGAACATTGGCCCCTTCGGCCCAGCACACCGTGGTGATGGAAATCTTTAAAGCACGCTACGTATTCCCGGCTCTCTTCCTATTTCTCGTCGGTGCCATTCTTGGGGTAAGCCGGTCTTCCGACCGCACCGATACCACCGAACAGTTGAAGAAGCTGGAAGAGGCCTTCCTCATCATAAACAAGCGGTACGTTGAGGAGGTGGAACCCGCGGAACTTGCCGAAGCGGCCATTGAAGCCATGATCGCGTCGCTGGACCCGCACTCCACCTATATCAGCGCGAAGGCGTTCGTGGAAGTCAACGAAAGCTACCGCGGCTCCTTTGGCGGAATCGGAATCTGGTTTGAGATTCCTCCCGGCGACACGGCCCAAGTGGTTTCGCCAATCGAAGGCGGGCCAAGCGAAAAGGTCGGCCTTCGCGCCGGTGACCGCCTTATCGCCGTAGACGACACCAGCATCGTGGGCGCGGACAATGACGAAGTGCGGCGGCGGCTCAAGGGTCCCATCGGGTCCACCGTTGTCGTTACAGTAAAGCGTCTCGGCCTTCCACTGCCTCTTGAGTTCGTTATCACTCGGGATCAGATCCCGCTGTATTCCGTCACCAGCGTGTATATGGTGGATGAGGTAACCGGCTACATAAAGATCAGCCGGTTCGCACAGACGACCTACCGCGAATTCGTGGAAGGCGTCCGCGAACTGAAGAGGCAAGGAATGGAGCGTCTCGTTGTTGACTTGCGTGACAATGCAGGTGGCATCATGGAAGCGGCGGCCCTAGTAGTAGATGAGATGCTAGCAGGCGAGGGCATCATCGTTCAGACACGCGGCCGTGCCGTGCAGAATCAGATTCTGCAGGCCTCGCGGGCTGGCTTGTTTGAGCAGGAACCCGTTATCGTTTTGGTAAACAGGCTATCGATTTCTGCCAGCGAGATCGTTGCCGGCGCGCTGCAGGACCAGGACCGTGCGCTCATCGTCGGGCAGCGCACCTACGGCAAGGGACTTGTCCAGAATCAGTTCGAGCTGCCGGACGAAAGTCGCTTGCAGATGACGACCGCTCGCTACTTCACACCTTCCGGACGCCTGATACAGACGCCGTACGAAGATGGTGACCGGCGCGGCTACCTCGACGAGAAATACCGGTCGCTGCACGATGCAGCCCTTGACCCGGAGCGTTACCTGGAGAGTATCCCGGACTCGCTGAAATACACGACTACACACGGGCGCACGGTTTTCGGTGGCGGAGGCATCTTCCCGGATCACCCAGTGATGCCCGACAGCCTGATGGCGCCAGTGTTGCAGGTCGTATACGGCGGCTTCCTCTTCGAGTCGTTTCGAGAGTGGTTTACGCGCAACGAGCAGGGTTTGCGTTCTTTGTGGGAGGATCGCGAGTCCGTCTATGCGGAAGCCTTTACGTTTTCTGCGGCGCAGTGGGACGACTTCTGGCGTGCCGCCTCCGAGTCGCAGGTGCCCGTTGCACTCAGCGACGATGCCGGCGCCGCTTCGCTTGAAGACCGCGTGATTGCAAGAGCTGACCTGGAAGCCAACCGGGATGTGGTGCACACCTACTTGAAGGCGCTTCTCGCCAGACAGCTCTATGGGTCGCGTGCTGCCTACCCCTTCTATAACGAAATAGACCAGACCTTCAACGAAGCGCTGACCCTCTGGGACAAGGCCTCCGCATTGCCTGCGATCAGCCAATAGGCCAGCTGAGCGGCTCTATTTCCACCGTCGCGCCTGCGGGAGCTGCTGTCACCTCTTCTTCAAGGTGGATGATGCAGTTTGCCCGAACGAGGGACGAGTACAGGTTGGATGCCTGTGGGCCTGTGTCGCGCACCATCAGGCGCCCGTCCGCGCCCGAGCAGTAGACGCCGCGCGAAAAAAAGTGCAACCCCGACTTCTTGGGCGTGTCCTTGCTCAGGACCGCGCGAAGGCGTGGGCGGCGAAGCTGATTCCGGCCCAGCATAGCCGCAACGAACGGTCTCACATACTGATCAAAGCACACCGCAGAGGAGACGGGGTTGCCCGGCAGCCCGAACACGGCGCGTCCGCCCAGCAGTCCAAACGCTAGTGGCCCCCCAGGGCGCTGGCGAACGCGCCAGAATTGCATCGTTAGTCCCATGTCGTCCAGTACAGCCTTGACCAAATCGCGCTCCCCCACCGAAACGCCTCCTGCAACCAGGAGCAGATCGCTCTTCTCGAGTGCCGCTTCAATAGCCTGCTGTATGCTTGACACGTGATCCCGTGCATGGAACGGGCCAATCGGCGTAGCGCCAGCTGCAGTTGCCTGCGCCGCAAGCGCCACCCCGCTAATGTCGCGAATCTTGCCTCGCGGTAACCGTCCCGGAGTTGTATGTATTTCATCGCCGGTAGTAACGACCGCTATGCGCGGTAAGCAACTGACCATCACCTCATCAACGCCAGCCGCTGCAATCATTCCCAATACCGGCGGCGTAATCACCACACCAGCCTCGCACACCCTATCACCTTTGCTAGCATCCTGGCCTGTCCGGCGCACGTACGTTCCTTGCTCCGGCGCACGTCCAATCCGCACCTGGCTTGGCGCGGCTTCTTCAGTCCATTCGATCGGGACTACTGTATCGGCGCCAGTCGGCATCGGTGCTCCGGTCAATATCGCCGCGCACGCATTCTCCTGCAGCGCGTTGCTCGGCAATTGCCCTGCAGTGATTGTTTCCGCAACGCGAAGCGTCACAGGCAACGCCTGGCAGTCCTTCCAGCGCACCGCAAATCCATCCATCGCTGAGTTGTCAAACGGCGGAAGGTCGTCTGCGGCGTACACGGGTGCCCGCAGCGTCCGCCCAAGCGAACGTGGATGCGGCAGGCGGACAACCTCCACGGGCGTAGCATGCGAGAGCACCAGCTGCTGCGCTTCGCTGACGGAAATCCGATACCTCATTGGACAACGGACATGGATAACATGTGGATTTGGCGTGTGTTGCCTGTGCACTGGCACAGCAGGTTCCGCGAAGCCCACCTTATTCGCATGTTATACAGATTTGCGTTCCTGTTACTCACACTCTGAAGAATTCGGCAATCTTGCCAGAATGCGTTCGCAAAAGCGTCTATTGGCGTCTGGAACCTACTTTTATGTGCAGCAGCGGCTGTCGGCTGTTGCACCACTGCCATTAGCCACGGGCTTATGCACATTTCCACAGCCTCTATGATAACTGTTCTTTATTTACATAAAAAAGAGTCATTACCATTGGGGGCGCCCCGACTGTGCATAACTGCCCACGGATGGTAGTTGTTCACCTACCCGCAAACAGTTACCTTTCCTGCCCACGACCACCGGCGGTTCGCATGATCAAACGTATTCTCGTCGCTCTGGACTCCGACACCGATACGCCCACTGCCACGCGCTACGCGACGGAGTTGGCGCGGCGCTTCGATGCGGAGGTCACGGGTATTGCCGTAGTCGATACCGGCAGCATAGAAAAGGGTGCGCGCGGAGGGGGTATCGGCAGTATGTATCTGATGGGGAAGGTGGAGGCTAGCCTGACTGCAGAGGCCCGAGAGGTTGCGGGAGGTCTCCTGGACAAATTTCGCGCTGCGGTGGTGAGTGCTGGAGTAACGTACGAGGCACGCATCCAGGAAGGGGAGCCTGCGGACCGCATTGTTGAGGATGGGAAGTACGCCGACTTACTCATAATCGGGAGGGAGCCACACTTCTATTATGCCCATCCTACTGAGACGCCGATGACGCTGGGGCAGGTTATCAAGCGGGTCGCAGGCGCTGTCCTTGTTGCTCCCGATCGGTACCGGGAAGTTAAGCGCGTTCTGGTTGCGTTTGACGGTTCTGCGGCTTGTGTCCGAGCGCTGCGGGGCTTCCTTCATATGCAGCCCTTCGGCACAGACGTAGCCGTGGATATTGTCAATGTCCACTCGAAGGGTGCGCACGCGCAGTCGCAACTGGAGTTGCGGCAAGCTCAAGCGTTCGTGCAAAAGCACGGCTTTCATGTGGACATCCACAGCGTTGTGGGCGCGGATGTAAGCGAAGAGATTGTAGGCTGCATAAAACGGTTTGACGCGGACTTGTTGTTGGTTGGCGCGCAGTTTGTGACGCCGCTTTCCAAGTTCGCTTTTGGTTCTACTACGGCATCGCTGCTGGACAGCGTGGCTGTGCCTATGTGGGTGGAGAACTAGTGCGCGACGAATTCAGCGCCGCTATTGATTCCAGGGGTGGCACAGTGGTCAATCGGCGCTTGGCGAGAGAGTCCGTCTTGCAGGCCCTCTATGCGCACACGATGGGTGGTGGTAACCGTGGGCATGTAGTGGCTACGATCATTCGGCCAAGGCTTAAGGAAGACGGGTCTATTCTGCAGTTTGCGGAGCGGCTGTTTGCGGCCAGCTTTGAAACCGCAACGCGCGCAGACATGCTAATCAAAGCCCACGCAGACAATTGGGAGCTCGTGCGCATGGCGATTCTGGACCGCCTCGTGCTTCGCATGGCCATCTGTGAGTTCCTTAGCTTCGAACACATCCCGCCCAAGGTTACGATCAATGAAGCGATCGACATCGGCAAGCGTTTCAGCACTGACGGCAGTGGCCAGTTCATCAACGGCATGTTGGATGCGATCGTGTACGAGTTGCAGCAGAAGGGAGAGCTTCGCAAGTCAGGCCGTGGTCTGAAGGGTATGGAGGAGCTAATAGAAAAACTCGCCCGGCGATCCGGGGAACAGGGATAGGAAGAGAGGACACCGATTTTATCCCAGTCAGTGGAGATACGGCGAAGGGAGTGGCAGCTTCTGGTCTCCTCCACGGGCAGCTTGCTTCTTCGGAATTGGTTTGGGCATAAGTCGACTGCGGGCTGCTACCATTTGTGTAAGCGTCCGGTCAACTACATCTTGCGTGGAGGCATAGTCAGACCATTTGCCACGACTATGTTGCATACAGCTTTCTGCTGGCTGTGTACAACATGAAGAGCAACGACGCCAAGCTGAAGCAGGCATAACATAAATCGCCGTTTTGCAGACAATCAATTCAAGCCTCTGAAAAAGTTGCTAAAGAAGCGATTCAAAGCACTCTCATACTCTTTTGCAGTATGCGTGCGGTGGTGTACATCCCGGCCCGCCGAGACTGCCTCGTAGGCCGGGCAGGACGTGGAGCTTAGGCTTGGCCGTTTTGTCGTAGTTGTGCCCCCGGTGGGGGGTACGCTGGTGTAGAAGGGGCCGGGTCAAGGGGGCGGTGATATGTGCGCGGCAAGTTCATATGATCTTCATGAGCTGGCTATCGGAAAAGGGGCCCTGGCATCTTCGACGGCTTATCAAACTGGTGTCCGCGTGCTGGGCGGTGCGCCATTCTTAGTTGGTAAAGGGCGGACGTAGACAGATAGTGGAGCCAATATCCACATATATCTAATCTGCTTCTTATGTCCGGGCAACACAGCAAGTCCACACTCCATGACAGCGTCACTGGCGACACTTTGCGTAGTCAGGGTGACTGGCGCCTGTCCCTGGTCAGGCAGTTCAGCGAGCTCATGGAGCTGCTCGCTCGTGACTGGACCGCACCAGGTCACAGTTCCGGTGGTGAAGGGAACAGCGGCCCGGCCTCGGGCGCCGACGCGCAGGTGCCGGAGGCCGACTCCGCAGCGTGCACCTGCTGTGTGAGGTGCGTGTCCACGCGGGATCAGCCGGAGGCCTCGTCTGCGCTTCCGCAGCCACTGGATGCGTCGGTGGCAGCATACCTGGAGCAGGCCTGGCAGGAGTTCGCCACGCGGCCGCTGTCCCAGCACGACTACGTGGCGTTATGGCTTGACGCCGCCTATGTGCTGGGCACACAGTATGTCTTCTGCATGGGCGCTACGATGACCGGGCGCAAGCGGATCCTAAGCTTCGCGGCTTCGTCGCTGGAGGATGCCGCAGCGTTAAGTCAGATGCTGCAGCAGCTTACCAGGCGCGGGCTTTGCACCGAGCGCGGACTGCTGTGCGTGATCTCCGGGGGCAGTGGCCTCTACGAGGCGCTTGCAGCCCACTTTGGCGCCCGTGTCCAGGTGCAACGGTGTCACGTGCAGAAGGCCCGGCGTGTGTTGAGCTATCTGCCGGAGGCTGAACGTCTGGCGGTGCGTAGCGCATTGCGGCACGCTTGGGAGGCAGCCGACTATGACACGGCCCTGCGGGCGCTGATGCGTGTGCACAGTGCCGTCTCCCGAGAGAACCACACCGCGGGGCGCTGCCTGCAGGAGGGACTCAAGCAGACGCTGACCCTGCACCGGGCGGGTGTCTTTGCCGCCTTGGGTCGCAGCCTGAAGACCACCAGCGTGATTGGCCGTGTCAGCCAACGGCTTAGCCGCACACCTGAGGCCATATGGCCACTGGCTGCCACCACAGCAGCGGCAGGCGTGCATGGCCCTGGGCCTGCTCACGATGGAGACGCGCCTCTACCGCCTGGCCAACGCTTCGTACCTTGCGCGCCTTCGCAGCACCCTCTTTAGCGAACGTCTTACGTCCTCCTAAACCCTACCAGTGCACATGACGACCTCTCCCACTACGGTGAACCCTACGGACCCCTGCGGCGAGCTCCTGCGTGCCTTTGGCTCGTGCAGCATGGAGGCGAAGATCGACGCGGTGCTCAACATCGGCTCGTTTCACCAACGCATGGCCGAGCAAGCCATTCGGGACGAGGTCGCCATGCTTTGCGGACGGTATCGCAGCCGAGACAAGCCGCACCAGGGGCGCTACCAGCGTTGGGGCTCCAATCCAGGGTCCATCCGTCTGTGTGGGCAGCGGGTACCCATCAGGGTGCCACGCGTGCAGGACAAACAGACGAACCAGGCGCGCTCCCTGCAGAGCTATCGCCGACTGCACAACGCAACAGTAGATGACAAGAAGCTGACTGAGGTATTGCTCATGGGTGTCAGCCAGCGCAACTACCAGCGGGCAGCCCAGGAGTATGCAGACGCGTTTGGTCTCAGCGCGACCTCTGTGCGGCGCAGGTTTATCCAGCGCGGCCAACAGATCCTGCAAGACTTCTTTGAACGCCGGCTGGACAAGCTGGACCTGGTGGGCCTGTGGATCGACGGCAAGCACTTTGCCAAATACCAGGTGGTGGTGGCCATGGGGCTGACCCTGACGGGCGAGAAGGTAGTGCTGGGGTTTGCGCAGGTGCCTTCGGAGAATACCGAGGCCATCGAGGGCCTCTTGGAAGACCTGATTGCCCGTGGCCTGCGCTTAGGCGAAGGACTGCTCTGCATGGTCGATGGGTCCAAAGGCATACACGCGGCGGTGCGCAAAGTCTTCGGCAAATATGCACTGGTACAGCGCTGCTGCTGGCATAAACAGGAGAACGTGGTGGCACATGTGAAGAAAGAGGATCAGCCACGCTACCGTAAGCGTCTTCAGTCCGCCTATCGGAAGCCCACCTACGCAGCGGCGAAGGCAGCACTAACGAACCTCCAAACGGAGTTGCAGTCCAGCGCTCCCAAAGCCGCCGCCAGTCTGGCAGAAGGCATGGAGCAGACACTGACGCTGCATCGGCTGGGCCTGGCCCAGGTGCTGGGCCGCAGCTTGCGTACGACCAACAGCATAGAGAACCTGAACAGTGCCTTCGCCCGCCTCTTCCACAACGTGACACACTGGATGCACTCGGGTCAGGTGCACCGGTGGATAGCCCTGGGAGCCATCGAATCTCTTCGTAACTTGCAAAAGATTCCCCAGGCGCAACATCTTCCGAAGCTACGAATGGCTCTACAAGCGCATATAGGCTACACTACTCATTCAAATACCACCTCCACGCTACTACGTCCGCCCCCTACCAACTAAGAATGGTGCACCACCCGTGCGCTTGCGCCTGACGGTTACCTCCTTCGGCGCGCGCGTGGAGCACATGGCAAGCGAACTCCGCGTCCGGGGGCCGTAAGCCGCCGTGTTTCATTCGCAATTGCGAACGTCCTGAAGGCGCACTTTTTTGACATTCTCGCTGCATTTGGTCCTGATACTCATTCTGTCCGCATCTCTTGCGTTGCATGCCTTCCAGTGAAGCCCACGGAACAAGTGCGCACGGACCGGCTTGTGATGGCGGCAGAAAAATCCAGGTTGCCTTGACGACAGCGAAAAGCGGAGGTGACGGTGAACATGCCATACGGGGCGTGAAAGCGCGGTATCACAGAGCCAGGCCCGCGGATCTGTGTGTTAGACGCACTGTAGTAACCCGCGCGCTTTCCATGCTCAGGCTAGAATCTGTCGCAAAATCTGCCTCAGGCGCACGGATCTCTCTGCACGGCAGGACCTTGAGCCTATGCCTGTGGCAGCTGGGTCCACTGCATTCAATATGGACCAACTATATGGCAGCTGAGGAGATTTCAGTGCCCCGGTGCTTTTGACTACAGCAGGGCCTGCGCACGCACGAATGCAGCCCTCACAATGGATGTATGCGCGGCACCTGAATTGAAGGCCGGTCCGATGTAAGCGTCCGGTCAACTACATCATGCGTGGAGGCATCGTCAGGTCGGAACTTGTGGTCCACACTCAAGAACGACGTATACGTAATCCAAGGCGTTCGGCGAGACCTCTGCAGTACCGTTCGAGTTGGAAGGGTAATCGGATTCCATGATTGAATAGGGGTAAATGATGGATTGGTTAAGCAAAATTGCCTGATCATCCCTGCCGCTTGAACCCCTACGCGGCTACACTAGTAATGTATCGAACCGTCTCACTTCTTATTGGCACAGAGGGATCCAATGTTCCTACGTTCTGCTTTTCTGGGGTGCTTTGTGATGGCCCACATAATGGGCTGTACCCGCTCCGACAGGGCAATCTCAGACAAGAGTTCCATTCCGCCTGTGGAGCCCTATACGGCGACGGTGGTTCTTAATAAGATTCGCTTAATTGATCTGGAGTTCACTCAGGAGTCCATACTGCTTACAGCAAGAGCCGTTCGCGTCGACAGCAAGGGCCATTTCATTTGGGCAGAGAACAGGCCTCCAATGTACGTATTCGATGCCGATGGCAGGTTTCTTCAGACGCTTGGCTCACACGGGGAAGGTCCGGGGGAGTTTGGCACAACAGATGCTATGGACATTGATCGGGATGGGAATATTCATGTCTTGGATGGCGATAACAAAAGAGTCAGTGTCTTCTCCCCGGACTATGAGTTCATGTACAGTTCTAGATTAGAAGGCATCCATCATCCGAAGCACGTCGCCATCAATAGCGATGGCCACACCGTGCTGCTCCGCGAAGCATGGTGGTACGGTTTCGAACCGGCGGTGATCACGGTTGACAGCACAGGTCGACAGCTTTCGAGTGCGGGCGAAATACCGACGTGGGCCAAGGTCCAACTCAATGTGTTTCCCGCAGGAGGCCTTGGCGTTGATGCCAGCAATAATGTCTATTACACGTACACCTCGGGTCATCAGATCTGGAAAACGGATCCTGCAGGTGCTTTGCTTGCTGCCTTCGATGCGTCGCCTGCCTATTATATGCCCCCCGACCACGAGGAACTCAGGCGCATAGACAATCCGGGCAATAGCCGTGCTACGCAGGATCGCATAAGGTATCTCGACTCTATATCTCGCGTCACCGGTTTATTTGTCGTGGCTGACAGTGACCTGGTGTTTCAGGAAATTTTGACGCCTAAGGGGTTGGATGGTGCTGGAATACGTTTTGACCTTGAAGTCTGGCATACAGCGGGGTTCAGGATAGCAACGGAGGTTCGTAGCCGGCCAAAAATCATGTTTGCTGATGCGCGCTACCTATACTACGTGGCCAATAGGGGAGGGAAGGAGCAGAATCCGGGTGTTACGCTCTATGAATACGACCTTCAACGGAACGATGATGTACACATAACTCCAGACCATGCGGAAACTACGACAACCCAGCCTCGGTGATTGGATTACGCATGTGTCGTTCCTGAGTCCTTAAGTGTGGACCACAAGTTCCGACCTGACTATGCATCCACGCAAGATGTAGTTGACCGGACGCTTACGGTCCGACGCAAAGCAGTTCCATGCACAGGATCCTACTGGAGGCTACCGAAGAGCTTGCAGCACAACAGAATGCAAGAACTTCGCGGCGTCCAGGCTGAGTGGTAGGTGGCCATGGTGGCTGGGGGCCTGATTGGCGAGGGAAAGCAGCAGGTGGCCGATGCAGGGCAAGCGTGCTCTGACGGGCTGGGTTTTCAAACCTGGCTACAGCTTAGGCGTACTGCATCGCCCAACCTGTCCAAGGTGCGGGACCTGCCAGAAGACGGGCTGCGCTGGGTTCACGAGACTGTCCAGATGCTCACTAGGCATATGGCAGTGGCGGGATTCTGCGGACCCAAATGGTCGTGGGCCGTAGCGAGCGCTTGGCATAGCCTACCACGGTATGGCAGCCACCTCGGCTGGCGGGAGCCTTGCCCTTTCGCACAGTAGCTGGTGCCCCGAATGCTCGCAAGAGTGACCCGGCAAATGCAAGCTGGCTATGCCGCGGGCGCTGGAGGACTTGATTGCGCCGAGCCGTACGACATTTGAGGCTCCGCGTGGCAGCCGTCACAATGGTAGGGTTTGCTGATAAGCGGTTGGCACTACCCGCCGGCTGGTGCGACTAAATGCAAAGCAGCTCATCTACAAATAGCCATGAGCCTTATTGCAATTGGAGACATCCACGGATGTCCACGAACGATGGATCGGCTGATTGAAGTGCTTTCTCCGCAACCGGATGAGCACCTCGTCTTTTTGGGAGACTACATTGACCGCGGGCCCAACTCGCGTGGCGTCATCGCGAGGTGCCTGAACATGCAGAAAAAGTACAGGTGCACATTTCTGCGTGGCAATCACGAGGCCTATATGATCGACTATCTGGACGGCCAAGGACACCTTGCCTGGATGGCGAACGGTGGTGCCTTCACGGTGGATAACTACTTAACCGAAGAAGGTGCGTTGCACATCCCGCCGGAGCAGCGTGCCTTCGTGCGCGCGACCCGCAGCTACCTGGACACGCCGGACTACTTCTTCGTGCATGGCGGGCTCCATCCTGGTCTGACGATAGCAGAAAACATCGCGCGCTGTGACGAGGAGGAGTTCTTGTGGCTGCGGCCTCCAGGGCGCGATCAGCCCGTAGCGTGGGAAAAGACGGTCGTGGTGGGCCATACGCCGGTACCTGCGCCGATGCGAAGGCATCGGATGCTTGGTATTGACACGGGATGTGTGTATGTGCAGCGGCCCGAATTAGGTCGTCTGACTGCGGTTCGGCTCCCCGCAGAGGAGTTCGTCTCGGTTGCGAACGTCGACGCTCTTTCCTATGTACCAAACCAAAAGCCGGCCCTAAATACCGGCCGCACCGGCCCAACTTCTAAATAGAAGAAGCGACCGGACTGTCCCATTCGCCGGCGAAAGCGCAAGAACGGATCAATGAAGAGGCTGAATTGCTTGTTTTTATCGGCGCGCGAAGCGTTCTCAACAAATACGAGGCGTGGGCCAAAACGAACGCCCAAGTCCAGGTCGTACCCGTAATCGGCCTGCCCAATCGCGCGCCACATGCTGAGCGGCAAGATGGCTGCACCAACAGAGCCGGCGACGCGCAGGGTGTGGCGAGAAACAAATGGATCAAAGTCAGCCTGCAGGGCGGTCTCAAGTGTATACAAAGTGTGCAGATCTACATAGTTGACCTGCATCCCAACGCCCGGCCACCCGGCAATACCTACCTGCATTAGCTGCGCCGCGGCCGTGCCGGGCAGCCAAAGTGCGAAAAGCAGGACTCCGCCTGGCGGCAGGGCTCGCAAGCTGGCAAGGCGTAAGATTGTGGAATTCTTCAGTACCATCGCTTGATTGCAAATTCAGCCGCACACGGGCGTGTGGCGCAGTCGCCAATACAGCGCGGAAGCTTCAGTTAGGTGAACGCGAAGGCGACAATATCGTTGACTGCGCGTCAATAAAATCACGGTGCGCGCTGCACTCAGCACATAAGCCATCCCGTAATGCCCCTGACCTGCGGCATAGTAGGACTCCCCAATGTGGGCAAGTCCACGCTGTTTAATGCGCTAAGCGGCACGCAAGCTGCCGCGCAAAATTACCCATTCTGCACGATTGAGCCCAACAGGGGCGTCGTGCAGGTACCCGATAGTCGCCTTGAGCGCCTATGGGAACGCACACAATCGCCCAGGGTGGTACCCACGACAGTAGACTTCGTCGACATCGCCGGGCTGGTGGCCGGCGCCTCGCGTGGAGAAGGGCTCGGTAATGCCTTTCTGGGGCATATTCGGCAGGTGGATGCCATCGTGCACGTGGTGCGATGCTTTGAGGATGACAACATATCGCACGTGGCGGGAAGCGTGGATCCGCAGCGCGACATCGAGATTATCCAAACGGAGCTACTTCTAAAGGACTTGGACTCAGTGCAGCGGAGCGTCGACAAGACAGCCAAGCAGGCCAAGAGCGGTGAAAAGAAGGCCCGAGCACAGCACGTCTTCTACCAGAGGCTCGTGAGCCATTTGGGCAGTGGTAAGTCTGCACGTGCGGCTACGGTCAGGAGCGAAGAAGAGCGCGCCTGGCTGCAGAGTCTCTTTCTGCTTTCAAGTCGACCGGTGTTGTATGCGGCCAACGTGGCAGAAGACTCGCTACCGGAGGGTAGTCGGCATGCGGCCTGCGTCCGCAGCATCGCAGCGCACGAAGAAGCCTCCTGCGTGACTATAAGCGCAGACTTTGAGGCTCCGCTGTTGCGTCTGGGCCCGGCAGACCGCCTGGAGTTTCTGGAAGTCGCAGGTCTTAAGAAACCGGGTCTGGCACGGCTGACACGAGCTGTCTACAAGCTGCTGGGCCTTATTACATTCTTTACGCACGGACCAAAGGAAACTCGTGCATGGACCGCGCCGCGCGGCACGAAAGCCCCGCAGGCCGCAGGGCAGATCCATTCTGACTTTGAACGGGGATTCATCCGCGCTGAAACCACCGACATAGAAACGTTCATCGCGCTAGGCTCGGAAGCCGCGGTGCGTGCGGCGGGCGCCATGCGGTCGGAAGGCAAGGAGTACGTAGTGCGCGATGGCGATGTGATCCTGTTTCGATTCAATGTGGGGCGCTCAGGTCGAGGCGGGTAAATACGGGCGCGGTAGTGCTACCGGTGGCAATACGACCGCACATTCGTGACCGAAGTACCTCTGGCTGCGAGTCTGCTAGGACAAAAATCGCGGATTCGTGGCCCGGTGCGCCCTTCAAGAGCGCACGTATATCGTAAATGCCAAAACAATTGGTAGGTGCCTCTCGTTGCCGGACTACCCAACGCAGGAAAGCTCAAGGGCCGTACGGCAGGCCCCGCGGGGTGCTGCGGCGCCGCGCGCGACAATGACGCGTCGGGTCGGTGAGCAAGGCCGAGGCCCAGCTGTGAATTGTAGAGCAGCACAGCGGGTGGAGTGCCCCAAGCGCAAGGCAAAAGACCAAACACGGCTGCCTGGTTCGGCATGAGCCAGCAGCAAACGACCGCAGAGCCAACTGCCAAGGCCACGTATGAAACGTGCAGCCAGGAGAACGCATAGGTACGGGTTGATACGTGCGGGTAACTACTTGGGCTGGCTGGGCCGCAACAAACAGTAAGCGAATGTGTAGTCTTTACGGTGCCGCGCGAGCGGCCTACGCTATCAGCACGGATGGGCAGCGGGAAGCTTGGTGCTTGACAGTGACCCGAGCATCGCGCGCGGAATCCGTGATCAGGCACTTGACGAGCCTGAGCCGGGGCACTTTGCGACATGCGGAGAGTTTTCCCGGCAACTGCGTAGAAAACCGGCTAAATCAGAGGCTTCTGAAGAGAATGAGTTTTCTAGTTCAACGAATCACCTAGACGGCAGAAACAGAATCATGCACTACTGGTGGCACCTCGCCTGTGTTTTGCTCTTGTGGGCCGCGCCAGCGACGGCGCAGGAGACGGACAGCAAGGCGGACTCAATAGCCATGCGCATCATAGAGGCGTCCGGCGGGCAGGCGGCATGGGATGCCGCTGCGTTCTTACGATTTGACTTCAAACTGTATAACGACCGCAACTTGTCGTACTCAATCCAACACCTTTGGGACAAGAAGTTGGGCATTTACCGCATTGAGATGCCTGGTCCGAATGGTGAGCCCTACGTCGCGGTATTCTACACGGACACCTTCGATGCCAAGGTATACTGGAAGGGGTCCGAGCTCATAAAGAAAGACGCCGAGGCCCTGATGGAACGGTTTCGAATCAGATATTTCCACGACTTGTTCTTCATCACGGCGCCATTCTTGCTCTTTGATCCCGGCGTGACGCGCAAGTATCTGCCGGACTCCACCAGTGAAGCGGAAGACGTGATTCAGGTTACGATTCCGCATTGGGAAGGTCTACCCTCGACGTCCTTTTACTTTTATTCAGACCGTAAGTCGGGTCGTCTGGTACGTACCAGCTACCCGCTGCCCAACGGCGAGATTCGCTCATTCCTGTGGCTTGACTATGAAGAATACGCCGCCGCGGACGGTTCCATTTTGCTTTCCACCCGCAAACGGGCAGAAGGACACCCGTTCCTCATCGAAACCGGACGCATCGCTTTGCCGCCGCTGGTCGGCTCTGATCTGTTTATGAGCCCAACGCCCGTACTTCAGCCACTATCCCCAGGCGCGGAGCCGGCGGACCCCCAGGGAAACGGGTAGGCGTGGGATACCGGCTACTGATTGCACGTCGCTATCTGGCAAGCCGCCGTCAGGTAAGTCTGATCTCGGTCATTACCAGCATCTCTATCGCGGGCGTGACCCTCGGTGTGGCCGCCCTCATCGTGGTGCTATCTGTGATGAACGGCTTTTACGACATCGTGCGCGACCTTTTGGTGTCGCTGGACCCGCACGTACGAATCGTAAGTGCAGGGAGCGGCGGCCTTGATGCGGATGTGGTCCCTGAGCTCTCTGCGGTGGCGCTGGCTTTGCCCCACGTGAACGAGGTAGCAGCCTACGTGGAGGGTAAGGCGCTGCTGATGCATGAAGGGCAAAGCGAGGCGAACCGTGTGGTGATTGTCCGGGGCGTGGATCCTGCCACGTACAAGCAAGTGCAGCCCGCGCGAGGATCGTTTGGCCTGGACAATCGGGGCATTGTGATTGGGCTCGGGCTGGGAGAGCGTCTGGGCCTCATGCCGCGAACGGACGAGCGGTCCGGTGGTCAGGTTGCCCTGTTTTCTGCGGCAGGCATGGGCATGATGCTCACACGGTTCTTTGCCCCTCCCCCACTGGAGCGCTTTGAGGTGCGCGGGCACTTTATGCTGGAGCCTGCCTATGATAACACGCATGTGTTCGTGGGGCTGGCCGATGCGCAGCGGCTGTTTCAGATGAGGAATGCGGTTACGGGCATTGAGTTGCGCCTTGACGATCTCGACAGAGCTGCGGCGACCCGGCGCACGCTGGAGCAGGTACTTGACCCCGAACGCTATCAGGTACAGACCTGGTATGACCTGCAGAAGTCCCTTTACGACGTTATGCGCCTGGAGAAGTGGGGCGCCTCCATTGTGCTCATTCTCATCACGGTCGTAGCTGCATTCAACATAGTGGGATCGTTGTCGATGGTCGTGATTGAGAAGCGCCGCGACATTGGTGTGATGCAGGCCATGGGCGCAAGCCGCCGGGATATTCAATGGATATTCTTGTTGGAAGGTGCACTGATCGGCGCCGTGGGCGCGGGAATCGGCTTTGCCGTTGGACTCTCGCTGGTGCTGGCGCAGAAGTACTTTGCGTTGGTCCCACTGATTGGTGCTGAGTCTTTTGTGATCGATGCCTATCCCGTATCGATTCGGGCGCTTGACCTCGTGGTGATCGGCATTGTTTCGTTCGGGCTCTGCTTGCTTGCCGCGCTGTATCCAGCCTACCGTGCCTCCAGTCTGCAACCTGCGCGCGGGGTGCAGGCCCACCGATGAAGCATCTACGCCGCGTTGGCCGCGCCTTGTGCGGAGCCGTCCCTAGCGCGTTCCCGTGTCTGGGAGGATCGAAAATTGTGCCGTTTGCGGGAACAGTGGGCGCTCTTCGTCATACAACGAGGCTACCCTGTAGGTAGAGGTACCCGACTTACAGCCAACAGCAACACCGATGGCACGCAAAGATCAACTTACCGGCAAGGGACCGATGGCGGGTAACACCATCTCCCATGCCCACAACAAGACCAAACGCCGGTTTGGGGTGAATCTGCAGCGGAAAAGGTTCTACATACCGGAGGAAGATCGCTGGGTTACCCTGCGTGTTTCGGCGCAGACGATCAAGACGATCAACAAGAAGGGGATTGCGGCCGTGCTTCGGGAAGCCCGAAAGCAGGGCATTCGCATATAGATCACGGGAGGTAGCCATGGCCCGAAAAGGAAAAGACGTTCGGCTAAACGTGATCCTGGAGTGCACTGAGGCACCGGGCACCAGCCGATACTCCACCGTGAAGAACCGGCGCAATTCGCCGGCGCGGCTGGTGCTAAAAAAGTACAACGCCAAGTTGCGCAAACACACGGTTCACCGCGAAATCAGGTAGACAATGGCGAAGGCGCAGTCTTTTGGGGACAAGGTCCGCAAGCGGAAGCAGACGCTCAGGGTTATGGCCAAGGTCGTTGTGGCGGAGAAAAAGCCTAATGGTCATTACCGCTACCGCGAAAAGATGGTGCCGCTGGCAGAGGTCGACAGTGAGTTGGAGGCCTTGACCGCGGCGCAGTAGACACACTCGGGGCGTAGCTCAGTTCGGTAGAGCACTGCGTTTGGGACGCAGGGGTCGTCGGTTCAAATCCGGCCGCCCCGACCAGTGGTTCTTTTCATGTTGCGCTCGTAGCTCAACCGGATAGAGCAGCGGACTTCTACGGCAAGTGGGCCGCCGGGGAGAAACCCCTGGCGTGTAAGTGGTCAAAGTCGGGGAAACCTACGGGGTACTAGAGCATATCCTAGGGCAATCCCGAGCCAAGTCCCGGCCGAGCCGGGAAAGGTGTAGAGACTAGACGGCCGCCACCTTCCTCTGTGACAGAGAAGGTGAAGGGATAGTCCGGGGAGCCAGGAAACTGGCACAAACCTGAATCCGCAGGTTGCAGGTTCGAGTCCTGCCGGGCGTGCAGCATCAGGTGACGTGGCCGAGTGGTTAGGCAGAGGCCTGCAAAGCCTTGTACGGCGGTTCGAATCCGTCCGTCACCTCCACCACCTCAGTAGGGTTCGCTCTCTTCGTCGGCGTAGGCCGGCTCCTGCCTGAATTGTTCCAGGTTTTCGAAGCGGGCGTAGTCACGGACAAATGCGAGTTCGGCCGTTCCCGTGGGCCCGTTACGCTGCTTTCCGATGATGACCTCCGCGATGCCTTCGGTGGACCGCTGGTTCTCGTCGGTCTGTATGCCGTAACGCTCGGCGCGATAGATGAAGGCGACTACATCAGCGTCTTGCTCGATGGAGCCGCTTTCCCGCAGGTCGGACAGTTGTGGCCGTTTGCTACCTCCGCGTGTTTCCACGCCTCGATTGAGCTGGCTCAATGCGATGACAGGCTTGTCGAGCTCTTTGGCGAGCGACTTGAGCGAGCGCGATATCTGGGCAATCTCCTGTTCCCGGTTTGGTGAGGTGGTGCCGTGCATCAGCTGCAGGTAGTCCACTACAATGAGGCCGATGCTATGCTCGGCTGCCAGGCGCCGAGCCTTGGCCCGCAGCTCAAGGATCCCGAGCCCTGGCGTGTCATCCAGGAAAATAGGTGCGCCGTCCAGGCGCCCCGCCGCGCTGGTTATAGCCTTCCAGTCATGGTCCTTCAGGCGGCCTGTTCGGGCCTTCTGTGCATTGACGCGCGCTTCCGCGGTGAGGAGGCGCTGCGTGAGTTGCTGCGCGCTCATCTCCAGTGAGAAGATGGCCACCGGCGTTGGGCTGTCGCGGTGCAAGGCCGCATTGCGGGCACAGGCCAGCGCCAGCGCGGTTTTGCCCATTGAAGGCCGTGCGGCGATAACGATCATGTCGGATGCCTGCCATCCACCCGTCAGCCGGTCCAGCGCGGCGAAGCCACTAGGTACGCCTGTTATCCCTGCCTGCCGGCCATGGATAGCCTCCAGGTGTACCAGCGTATCCTTGATGACGGCTTTCAGGGGGCTCGCGGACCGCCGCATCTGAGACTCGGAGATCTGAAAGATGTCGCTTTCAACCTGATCCAGCAGCTCAAAGGCATCGGTTGCGGGCTCATAGGCTTGGCCGATGCGATTCGTCATGGTCGAGATCAAGTTGCGCAGCAGCGCTTTCTCACCGACTATGCGTGCATGGTACTCGACATTGGCAGCAGAGGCTACCCGCGCTGTGAGCTCGGTCAGGTAATAGGCGCCGCCTACCTTTTCCAGATCGCCGCGCTTTTGGAGCTCTTCATGCAGCGTGATGAGATCCACGGGCGTCCCACGCTCGAACAGGCTGCATATGGCCTGGTAAATCTTTTCGTTTTTGGGCAGATAGAACGACTGCGGCACCAGGTTTTCTATGGCGCGCGGAATTGCTTCGCGCTCAATCAGCATGGCACCTAGAATAGCCCGTTCAACATCCGGCGCTTGGGGTGGAACGCGGCCGGTAGCCTCGCTCAGGCTTCGGATTGAACCTTGGCGCCGCGGGCGGCGCTGCTGCGGGTAGGAATCGTCAGGAATAGGCATGCACGTTATATGGTACGGTGCAACGCATCGTACTTGGCACGAAGCTGCTTCACGTCTGTCCAGGTAGGCCGCTTCCATTGCGGGTTGCGCAAGAGCGCGGCCGGATGGTACGTGACCATGAGCGGAATCCCGCAGTACACATACGACTGCTTTCGCATTGCTCCCAGCGCCAATCCACACCCCAGGACTGCATTGCCAGCTATCTTGCCGAGGCAGCACAGGAGCTTTGGCCTGATTAGCGAAAGCTGCTGATACAGAATTGGAATGTGCGCAGAGATTTCGTCCGCTCTGGGATTTCGATTGCCAGGGGGGCGCGACTTGAGTACATTCGTGATGAAAACCTCTTCCCGGTCGAAGTTGATTGCCCGGAGGATTTTGGTCAGAAGTTGCCCCGCCCTGCCGACAAATGGCAGCCCTTGCAGGTCTTCGTCCTCTCCTGGTGCTTCTCCTATGAAGACCAGGTCCGCGTCCGGGCTGCCGCTTCCCAACACAGCATTGGTGCGGTGCTCATCAATGGGAGTTAGGACGTTGCTCCTGACGTATTCCGCGATATCCTCCAGCGTGTAGAGCGCGCGCACGGGTGAGCCGGCTGGAATCCGCGCACGAATGCAGTCGGAGAAGGTTGGGCCCGGCACAATCGGCCCTTGGAGGGCGATTTCCTGCTCTATACCGGCGCGCAATTCGGTGAAGAGGTTCATCAAGCATTGGCGGTTTGCAAAGGCACAAGTTACCGGTGCGAATCACCGCCAAGCAAGATGTGCAGCGCACTACTTTTGCGCTAACTATGCACAGCGTTATGCACACTGTCAGGCCTTGTGAACGATGCGCTGCAGTAACGCTTCGGCCACGGCGCGTTTGGGCATGGTTGGGAAACTCTCCTCAGAGCCATCCCGCCCGAGTAGCGTTACACTGTTAGTGCCAGTGCCGAAGCCCGCTCCTTCCTCATTCACGTAGTTCAGCACAATCCAGTCCAGATTCTTGGATTCCAGCTTTTGCCGGGCATTTGCCAGGCCGTTGTGCGTTTCCATGGCGAAGCCCACCAGAACCTGCCCAGGCTGTTTCCGCTGGCCCAGGCTTCGAAGGATGTCTACGGTAGGCTCCAGGAGAATCGAGCGCGCAGCGTCGCTCTTCTTGATTTTGGTGTCAGCAGGCGCGCTTGGCGCATAGTCGGCCACGGCAGCGGCCATGAATACGTAATCAGCAGCGGCATGCGCAAGGACGGCGTCACGCATTTCTGCAGCCGTTCCGACATCAACCCTGCGCGCCCCTGTCGGCGTTTTTAGCAATGTCGGACCGCTGACCAAGGTAACCTGTGCTCCGAGTCCTGCAAGCGCGTCCGCCAGCGCGAAGCCCATGGTGCCTGTTGAGCGGTTAGTCACCACGCGGATGGCGTCAATGGGCTCACGCGTTGGGCCCGCGGTGACCAAGGCATGCTTTCCGCGAAGCGAGGTTGCGTCGCGCAGCAAGTGAACGATGCGTTTCAGGATCTGGTCGGATTCTGGCAACCTCCCATAGCCTGTGATACCGCTCGCAAGTTCTCCCCACGCAGCGTCCATCACGTGGTGCCCGTATCGCTGCACTTGCTCCAAGTTTGCGCGGACTGACGGGTGCACGTACATCTGGTGGTCCATTGCCGGGCAGAGCAGGATCGGGCAGCGGGCAGCAAGTACTGTTGCCGTCAACATGGAGTCGGCAAAGCCATGCGCGAGTTTTGCCAGTGTCTGCGCAGAGAGCGGTGCAACCAGAAAAAGGTCGGCGACCTGGCCCAGTTCGACATGCTGCGTCCAGGTGTCGTGGCCTGCAAACATGTCCGTGAGCACCGGGCGCCCTGACACCGTGGCCAGTGTTTCAGGGGTGACAAAGCGCGCTGCAGTGGGCGTGCAGAGCAGTTGAACCTCAGCGCCCTGGCGCTTAAGCAGCCGCACTAGTGCCGGCGTCTTGTAGGCCGCAATGCTTCCGGTAACGCCCAGCAGCACGGTGCGCCCGCACAGAGCCTGATCGCTCATCATAGCTGAAGGTAAGCTTGAATCACCACGGCCACCGCCGGGACCGAGTTTTGAAGCTCGTTGTTGATCACGTCAACGTGGAACGTGTTCCTGTAGCGCATCTCTTCTTTAGCCCGCTGCAACCGGGTCTGCAGGGACTCGTCGGACTCAGTGGCACGGTCACGGAGACGCTCTTCCAGTTCAGCGAAACTCGGCGGCCGAATGAAAATTGTCAGCGCTTCATCGCCATAGTGCTCGCGCAGCCGCATGGCTCCCTTTACATCAATATCCAAGAGGACGGGCTCTTCCTTGGAAGCCCGCTCCAGCTCGGAGCGAAGGGTTCCGTAGTAAGTTCCGGGGTACACCTCTTCGAACTCGGCGAAGTGGTCTTCGCGAATGAGGCGCTGGAATTCGTCTACCGTCACAAAATGGTAGTCCGCGCCGTCTTCCTCCGTTGGCCGCGGCGCGCGCGTGGTGACCGACACCGAGAAACGCATCTGCGGGAATGCCGCCAGCATGATCCGCGCGAGGGTGGTTTTCCCTGCGCCGCTGGGTGCGGTAATGACGATGATTTTGCGCGGGCCCATACAACTGTAACGTACGAGTGGCGCTGCGGATCGCTGGGAGCTGGCCGCGAATAACTTGGTCGCGCCAAAGTGACGCTTGGCACAAATCCCCGAGCGGACCCACACGAAGAGTGCATTGTATGCCAAGCGGTTGCGCGCCACGACAAGTGGCCCGTAGTGCGGCGCAGCAATGCACCGAACTGCCCCGGCGCCGTACAGGTTTCGGCATTCGCTACAATCCGCCGCTTATTAGCAGCCGTGAATTGCCTACGCTTCGCGCGAGGCTCGACCTCAATAGGAGGAGCGCCAAGGAGGCTGTCCTGGAATGTATTGGTAGGGTTATCCATTGGGCTGACGGTTGATCAGGGAAGCTGCTCCGCCCAGACCGGATGGCAATGGCGGATCCGGTCTTGCTCCATAAATTCTGAAGCAAAAGCGTAACGTACATTACAGGCACACAGGGCAATATGCTCCTTCATGGAGCGTTACTGCTTCAACCCTGAGGAAGGTTAACGCGAGTGATGGCGATGGCAAAGAAACTTGTCTATTTTGGCCTTGTAGGTGCTCTTTCCATGAGTGCCTACCTGACTCCATATGTAGGAGCACAGGCTGCGCCCCTTGATCTCAAATACTTCAAGGAGGCGGAGACGATCCAGCTTTTTCCGGATACGTTGCTGATAGCAGGGATTGACCACATGGATGTGGATCCGACAGGACGCGTGCTTGTGGTTGATCAAAAGGGCAGGCAAGCCTTTTTGTTCGACTCGACGGGCATTCTACAGACATCACTGGATCCAACCGTCTGTCACCCGGGCTTCTTTTTTTATCCAATGACGGCCCGATTTGCGGGCGATGCGTTCATCTTTGTCCAAAACTCCGGAGGTGGGGGTTGGGGATTTCGGTTCACAGCGGAGGGAGATTGCTTGGGCCGCGCTGATCTAGACTATAGAGGCAATCGGGAATTTGCTGTCGACCCTTCGGGAATCCTTTATGATGTCACTCGTCATCCCTGGGACCTGACGCAGCGGGTCCTGCGGCATATGGATCCCACAGGGAAAGAGCTTGAGGTGTTTCCAATGCCATCTTCCAAGGTTCCCAATGCTGTTTGGCGGCTGCGGGGCGGCGGCCTCATTGCAGATGGAGAACACATCTTTTACGCTTCTTCAGTAGAAGCACAAGTGCTCAAATTTGCCTTGGATGGCACGCTTGATGACCAACTTGTGCTGGATAACTCGTGGTTTCAATTTCCGCGTCGGGATCTTTCACCTGACGCCGCCGCATTTCTAAGAGAACTCCGCAAGTGGGGCCCGGATATCACGACAATCGAAAGATTTTTCGAATTGACGGATCAGACGCTCTTTGTTCAGTATGGTGGCAAGAAGGGAGAGGGAGGGTACCAGGTGATCTCCAAAGAAGGCGTATTGATTGCTGAGGAGATGGGCATCCCTTTGATGCCCAAATTCCTTCATGGAGAGTACGGGTTGCTCTATCGCGTGATTCAGCCAAGCCGGGATAGCGAGGGAGAGTACCCCAATCTATACATTCAGACGTACCGGTTTGTCATGCCATAGTGCCATAACGAACCATGCTGCAACCAGTAAAGGCTGAATTAGCAAGGATCATTGCACTGCTCGTGTTGCTGATGATAGGTGTCGGATACCTGGTGTAGAAGGGGCCGGGTCAAGGGGGCGGTGATATGTGTGCGGTAAGTTCACATAATCTTCATGAGCTGGCTATCGGAAAAGGGGCCCTGGCATCTTCGACGGCTTATCAAACTGGTGTCCGCGTGCTAAGCCAGCAGTGCTGGCCGTAACGCCTGATATTGAATTCGTCGGGAGCTACCATAATCTATTTTCGCGAGCTCGCCACAAGGGCTATCGCAGAGTATCGGCATGGACTCTCCATCCGTGCGCAGGGCCCCTTTTCCCATAGCTGTTCTGTTCTCGGAAGCGTTTCGGGCATGTTTAGGCCGCAAGGGCCACCGGTGTTGGCGGCACCGTCTGCATGGCTTCCCAGAGAAAGCCCACGAGTTCGCGCGCAAGGGCCACGATGGCTTTCGTGGGCGCTTTACGCTGAATCAGGCTGCGGTATCGTTTGTGTAGTCTCCGCTGAGCCTTCCAGCTGATGGTAATCACTTCCGCAGCGCAGTGGTGCTGGCGCTGGTGCAGCGCCTGGCTACGCCGGGGGTAGTGGGTATATTTCCAGGCCGCAGAGACCAGAGCCTTGCGGGCATGGGTGTTACCGGCCTTGGTAATCGAGCCGTGCCGGGTGCGGTGGCCGGAGGAATGCTCCGAGGGCACCAATCCCAGATATGCCATCAGTGCTTTCGGGTGTGCAAAACGCCGAATGTCACCGATTTCACAAGTCAGCTGCATCGCTGTAAACAGCCCGATGCCACGGAAGGCTTGCAATACCTGCACCGTGCGCTGATAGCATGCCTTCTGTGCCTCTTCTTCGATATGTTGCTCTATCTCCCGGATCTGGGCTTCGAGCATCTGGCATTGGTTCAACAAGCTTTGCAGCGTACACGCATCAACGGGGTCAAGCGCGAGGCCTTCCAGCCACCGCCAGAATTTCTGCGTCCAGTTCTTGCCCGCCCGGTACACATACCCGCGGCTTTGCAGCAAGAGCACGGAGCGCTGCTTGGTGCGGGTCAAATCTTCGACCAGAGTAACGCGGCGGCGCACCAGCGTTCGGGCGGCAAGCAACGCCTTATCGGGGATGTGAACCGCCGTCAGTAGGCCCGCCGCGTAGTAGCGGGCCAACTTTTCCGCGTCACGACGGTCCGTCTTGACTCGATCACCGGCACGCCGTGGAATCGACGAAGGTGCAATGACCGCGCAGGCGACTCCGTCGTCACTGAGCGTTCTATAGAGCGTGTAGCCACACGAGGACGCTTCGTAACAACACCGGGGTTCGCCAAAGGAACCACGAATACGGGCCATAAGCTTACGCAGCTTGGCCCTGTCGTCGCTGGGCAGCTCCACTTCAAGACAGACCCTCTTCGAAGCCGGATCGTATACGCACGCCGCGATCGTGTCTCTATGTACGTCCAGCCCGACGAAGACCGACTTCTGAGAAGGGATGACACTTATGGTGTGGTTCATGGGGTTGTAAGGTCTATGGAGAAGGATGAAGTCCAGGCGCCTGCGCCTCACAGGCAAAATAGCCTGTGCCCCCTCTCCGGCCCCTTCTATAATATCTGTTACACATAGTTGGCGGTAATGAACTGGTGCGCGCGCTCCGCTCACGAAGACTCGACGCAGTACAATCCATCAAACGCGGAGCCGCTGGAACGCGAGCTTATACTGGTGTATTTCGGGTCTGCGGCCGGTGGTCAGTGTAACGATCCCGGTTTGCCTGGTGTGATTGACAGCACGGAGGTCGCCGTGCGTGAGCACGCCAAAGCACGCCGCCGGAACAGGGCATCCACGGGCACTGGGAAACCAGGCGCGCATTCAGTTGCAGCACGCGCACCCGCCGTGGTCTGACTAGAGTCGCAGCCGGTAGCCGACAATCACCCGGTGGACATCGAAGAAATTGACAGCATTGTATTCCCCGAAAAAGGTAGTGCCTTTCCTCGTCGAATACTCAGCTCCCACCAGAAGGTTGACGGCGAACTCCAGGCCCGCAAGACCGCGGTCGCTAATGAAGCCAATTCCGGGGCCAGCGTAGGGCCGCAGCGGTCCGACGAAGCTGAAGTCCCAGGCCAGATTGCCGAGTACTTCGAAGGCTATGGATGGACCAACACCGATCACAGCCTCCGGAAGGAATCGGACCTTCCGGCCATAAAACCTGTAGTCAGCGCGCGCGCCTATAAGAAGCTGCTCCGGACCAGAACCCAGACGAATTCCGATCAACGGCAGCACGGCCACCCTTCGCCGCTGTCGAATCGAAGCCATGATTCCTCGCCGTGCTGACGAGTCTGAAACGACGACTGGCACGTCAGGAGTACGGTCGGACACGTCGTCCCGTATCTCCTCAGATACCCGGGCGATCTCCCGCTGGATGCGACTTTCCATGCGTCGGAGCCATTCGTCGAGCTCGTCGTCGGTCAATCCTTGCTGGGGCTGCTGCTCGGCAAGGGCCTCGCTTACGATCTGCTGAATTTGTGTTACGGTGAGACCGCCTGGAAGAGCGACCACCGAATCGCCCTCCGCCTGCAGGTTTGCCTGTTTGGAGGGCACAATGGGTTGGTCTGCAGGAAGCAGTGGCCTCGCATGGGGCATGACAACAATCACTGGCGGAGCAAGGGCTGCCTCGCCAGGGGTTGCGGCAGGCACATTCCCAAAGCTGATGTGTAGTTCCCCTTCCATGGGGACCGGGATCATCAACGTTTGCCCGGAGAGACGGCTTGGGATCGGTATCGGTCTGGAGATAGAATCGCCCTGCATTGACAGCGTGACTTCAGCCGTGCGCGTTTCGGCAGAATCAGCTTCTGATGTTTGCCACCCCGCGGGCGTGGCCTCGAGCGAATCGAGGCGGGCCTGTATACGCGCCAGCTCAACTTCCATTGCTTTGGCAAGAACTTGATTTTTGGCACGTTCGGCGGCTAATTGCCTTTGGATACTGCTCCCTAACGTGCGGCCGCGGCTGCCGATGTTGAAGTTGAAACCGGCGGTATACATTAGGCTTCCTAGTACATTGCCGGGGGTGCTTACGTCTTCAATGGCCCCTGGGCTCATGAGCACACTTCGCAAGCTGCCTTGCAGCTTGATGACCGAGGTCAGCGACAATTCCATGCCACCGCCACCCATGGCGAAATAGCGGCTCTCTGGTACGATGCCGTGGAGATCCACGAAGCCGGAACCTGCCGTGACGTTCATGTAACCACCGCCGACGATCAGGTACGGAGTGAAGTTGCGCGCACCAAATTGAGAGTTGAACCGGAGGTTCAGTTCGCCGCCATAGAACTCAACATCGCCCAGTTTATTTGGGAGACCTTCCTCAAAGATTCCTTCCTGGTCCGTGTCTCGCCAGTAGAAACCACGCAGACCGATGTATGGGCCCAAGTCTACCCCTGCGTTGATTCCGCCAATGGCGCGGGAAGCTGGAAAGGCTAAGCCATCGTTAAAGTTTATCTGTCCATAGAACGGCTCCACGACTAGGCGGAAATAGCCACCCCGGTACTGCGAGAGCAATGCCCGATCAAAATAGGTCAGCCAGTCGCTTGCGCGTGCACCCAGGTTCATGTGCAGTGACGCAGAGAGCCCCCAGTTGTGCACGGTTGCACGGCGAAAATCCTCGCGGGAGAGCTCCGCGGTGACCAGTTCATCATCATTCAGGAACGTGGTGGCCGGGTTATACCGGTAGGACAGGTTTTCGACTGAAACGGAGGCCGAATAACGCTCGGATACACCCAAGGTGAGGCCGACTCCAGCTTGGGCATATATGTAATCGCTCGCGGAGACGCCATCGGGGTTGAAGCGCAAAATTCCGGTGCCCGTAGACAGGAAGGGGAAGACACGGCCGTGTCCTACGTTTATGCGCAGCTTGCCTCCGTAGCGCCTGAGCCGGACCTCTCGAGTTTCTAGCTCTCCCAGAGCCTCCAGAGCAGCCGTTTTGTCCATCACGTTGTCGGTGAGCAAGCCTGGCGTGAAGTGCGAAAAATCGGTTTCCAGACGATTGCCGAAGAAGTAATTTCCACCCAATTCCAGAAACTGCCCGAAGCGAAAGCCGAAATCGCCGCCGTACAGGAAGCCGTCGGTAAGTCCGGAGTCCTCGCTGAAGAAGATGCGTTGGCCGACGGGGGAAAACGCTGCATTAACTCCAGAGACTTGCGCGCGGCTAGTTGACACGGTAACGAATGCCAGGGTCGCCGTGATTGCGAAGGCGTATTTCGGCAGAATTTGCATGGGTTGAATCATCCGATTGCGCAGGGCGTGGTCAGTTGTAAGAATGGTGCAAGGATATTGGGTGGGTACAACAACGCTGAATTGCCCTTCCCCTGCCTGGGCAACTCGCCATTGTACATCCGCCTTGTATCATGATTATTGCCCCCAATGTCGCATTGTCTGTCCCCTAAATGACGCATGGGAGTTCATGCTAGCAAGCACCTACTCTCGCCGAAGAGCTTCGATCCGCCAGCGCATCTCCTCGTCGTATTGCGCAGCGCCGGGGAACCCCAAGCTTGTATATTGGATGCGACCTTTGGGTCCCAGAATGAAGTGAATAGGAAGGCCGGTGACATGGAAATCTGTGGCACTGCTTTCGTCGAACAGCACCGTGAAACGGTAGTCGTTTTCTTCGAGGAAGTCGCGTGTCTCGCTGTGGTCGGTATCGGTCGTGATGGCAAGAAATACACATCGTCCTCGGATGCATACGAATCCACGAGATCACGATAATGAGGGAATTCCCTACGGCAGGGGCCACACCATGTAGCCCAGTAGTTGAGGAGTACCACCTTGCCCCGAAGGTCCGACAGGCGACATTGATTGCCTTCTGTGTCGGTGAGTCTGAAGTCAGGGGCCTCGCGCTCTAGTCGGTTGTCCACCAGGGATTGCCGTGCCGCGCGTGTGACATCTGCGCGCGCAACTTCAAGCGCAGCGTCCAGTGCTGCCTCGCCGCGGCCCGTGCGCGCTGCTACCTCAATCGCCACGCTCCGGATGCGACCTGTCTCCGTTTTCAGCCGGTCGTCTTCAGCGTTGTGCGCCAGTGCGGCAATGAGCGTTTCGAACGCCTCTTCATTGGACCCACTAGAGGCCAAAAGCTCACCGAGCGAGGCAAGGCGCTCAGAGCTTGCACGGGTGTCAATCGCCCTGCGGAATGCTTGCTCTGCCTCCGTATCACGGTCCATTCCAACAAGCGCCAAGCCTCGCAGGTGATCGAAGGTAGCTATCCATTGCTGCAGTTTGCGCTCATACTGGCCGGCCTGCTCACCGGGGTAGATCAGACCGGGCCTCTCCTCCTTGAGCGCCGCGAGCGCCGCGTCGGCAAATTGCAGCGCTACACCAAATCTGACATCAAGACGCACAAGGGTTCGGGCGACCCTGTCGTAACGAGCCGCCCCGCCCCCGGTGTCGAGGTACACCAGGACTGCGCCTACCTCTACGATCCGATCGAGGATCTGACCACTTGGCTTGCCGCCCTCGTCGCGCTGCCTGAAGGCTTCGTCAACCAACTGATCGGTCTCCAGAGACAGCGGTACTTCATAAAAAATGAAAAAGTCAGTTTCCCATGCCGGCTGGAAGCGCTGCTTCCAGCGTTCGAAGACCTCCAACTTCTCTTCAAGTGGTGCCTCGCTGGCTTGCCAGAAATCTTCGTAGTGCACGTCGAAATGGGCCATACGCGCGCCCAACTCGCGGCCTTCGGCAGTCTCTTCGAGACGGGCCAGCCAGGTAATCTGCGCAGCAGTTTCACCCAGGTCCTTGTAACCCATTGTCAGAAAGTAGCGACGGCTGGCGTCGGGCTGCGCCCCATGCTCGGAAGCTTCCTCTTCAGCGGCGACTGCGGCAGCCAGCGCCTCCTGTAGCTCTTCCTGAGTCACCGCCAGAGATTCCTCGTCGCCTGACGAGCGCGCCGCCTGCAACCGTACCTTCAGGTGATGAATGCGAAAGACTGCCGAGCCTTCAAGCCGCGTTTCAAGCGCATTGAGCATCTGAAGCCACCGACTCGACTCGTTGAGCACGCCTACTGCTTGCTCGACTATTTCATATGGCCGTACCCGGTCAGGAAACGCCAGAATTGCCTCACTGCCAGCCTCAATCGTGCGATCGAGCCAGTCGCGGCGTCCGCGATAGATCCCTCCCTGCTTAAGCACCGACAAGTACCCCTCGTGGGCACGCGGATTCTCCGGCGCAAGTTTCAGCGCAAGCTCAAAAGCCGGCACAGCGTCTTCGAATAGATTGAGCACCCCCAAGGAGCGCGCGTACCCATACGCAGCATCGGCGTTGTGCGGGTCCCGCTTGAGTGCCTCCGCGAATGCATCGCGCGCCTCTACAAAATCGAAAGCGACAAAATCCTGGCGGGCTGTTTTGTTGAGCTCATCAACGCTAGCGGTCTGACCGGAGCAAGACGCCATAGCAATCATGGCAAGCATCAGCCCGATCCGCATGCCAGCTGCCGAACGAACACCTACGCGCCGCACCGCACGGCCGCAGAGCCACTGGTCGCCCGTTGATACGGGCGGCATCTGGGTAGCGCGCCCAGAAGAATGAGGCAGTCGGTGAGTCTCTATGGAGTCGCAAGCCATTGCGCAGTCTGGTAATGACCCAAAAGGGTCAGGCGCAGTCGTCTCGCCTGCCGGAGACCGGCAATGTGTAGAGGCACAAGGGAGATGGTCCAGTAGCATGGATACGACGTGGCGGAGTGGATGTGCCAAAGTGAAGGGCAAATACCGTCGGGCCATCGTTCAGCCCATTGACCTTGGCACATTGCAGGTCTTGCTCGGTCATAAGCTCTGTACATTGCCGTGCGCTCTGCGCTGCGTGCAACTTGGCAGCGGCATGAAGAATGCCAAGCTTGCAAACGCTCTTCCGCAAGCCGGCGTGCACGCACACGAGGTTCGATATCCAAGCCGCCGCCGCCATCGTTGGTCTGCCAAGAGGGGTGAATGGCCCGAATCTCGTCGCAGCAGGGTGAACCGCTGCGGTCGAAGTCATGTCCTGACCGGGGAAATGTATCGCCAAATCCAGAGGCCATAACCATCACCGAAGCAATGTCACATCACTTTGGACCACAATTGCGAGTGGTAACTAAGTCTGTAGCAACATCCGGGCCAAGTTGAATTCTCAGCTAGTCAGAGTTTCCCTACCCTCCAAACCTCGGACGTTACCCAGTCGATGGCGCCCACGGCAACGACACAGCAGGCGATGCTGACTTCACAAAGTGAGATGAAACCGGGCGTGGAAAACCGGCATGCAGCGACCGCCAAGGAAATTGTGAACGGAGACAGCGGATTACAGATGGCACCCGAGCACGTGCGTGCACTGGTGTCTACGGTGACAGATCTTCTCGTAGAACGAACAGAGACCCTCGCCGCTGGGGACAGTTGGGACGGCGAGTTTCGCTCGGCACTCGCGGCGCGACAATCGGCATATCCGCCAGAAAACGGCCGGCCAGCCACGGAGGTCGTTGAACAGGTCGGCCGCGAAATCCTGCCTCTCTCAGCGCGGCTCGATCATCCGCGGTTCTTCGGATTCATCCCGTCCTCGCCCACGTGGCCGGGCTTACTGGCCGAGTTCATGTCAGCGGCATGTAGTATCAATCAATGCACCTGGCTCACAGCGAGCGGCGCCAGCCAGATCGAGTTGACAGTAATTGACTGGATAAGGCAGTGGATCGGCTACCCTGAGGGCGCGGGCGGCCTATTCACAAGTGGGGCCTCTGCTGCCAGCGTCAACGCGCTGGTCGCCGCGCGGCAGGAGGCGGGCCATCCAGAGCGGCCGTCCATCTACATGAGTGATCAGAGCCACACGACACTCGCTCGCGCGGCGATGATTGTCGGCGTGCGGCCAGAAAATGCGCGTTGGGTGCCGAGCGACGGTCACTTTCGCCTCGACATGGAGCGGCTCAGGCACGTCGTCGCCAATGACCGAGCGCAGGGGCTAACGCCCATAGCGGTATGTGCCAACGCGGGAACGGCCAGCACGGGGGCCATCGATCCGCTGATCGCTGTGGCCAAGTACTGCGAGGACGAAGGCGTGTGGCTGCACATCGACGCAGCCTACGGCGGCTTTGCGGTCGTAACGGACGAAGGAGAGCGCCAGGCTAACTGGTGCCAGTACAGGGAGTGCAAGTCTCCCGTTGCGAATGATTAACCATCCACGCATCTCCTCGAGCCGTGCGTTTGTACCCGTGAGGGTACAGGCGAAGCGTCGGCAGAGGCGCGTGTGGGCAGGGCTAATGAGCACCGAAAGACGTATAGTCCGGGATGCCGAGGCTTTTTCTTCGGTCGAAGGCAACACCTTCTTCGCCGCTCAAGGTGAGGCGGAGGAGGGCCCCGCGGTGTCGGAGAACCCATGCACGCACGTACGTACTGCACCGGGACCTGGGAGGTCTTCAACTCGCCCCGCGGTCGTGCGGGGCCGCAAAGGAAAGGCGCTTGCGCCGTAACCGGAGATGCACGAGTTGAAGAAGTCAGATGATCCCATACGAGCGATGAGCGCTGCGAACAAAGGAGCGAACGCTCCGGCGGAGTGGCGGGAGCGAAGGGGATCACCCAAGGGGAAGTGTGCCACGAGTGGCACGGAAGTAATGTTCTTTACATAACGGAAGTGTAGCGTAACTGCATTGGAGATGGAGGTAGGTCCTCCGCAGCCGCTCTACAGGGGGAGGCTGCAAACCGCCGGCTGCTGCTTGGCTTTAAGGGCCCGGTAGTGAGCGAGTCCGGAAAAGGCGAGGGTAGGATCTCGTCAGGTGTGGACTACGGAGTTGAACGAAAGTGAACCGCTGCAGACGTGTCGAAAGGGTTATGATGTGGTCAAAACCGGAGCAAGTTCCCCTGCGCCGGGACGAGGTCGGCGGAAACCTGTTTTACTGGCTGATCGGCCACCGGCATCCAGGCGGCAAGAACGTAGTCTTGGCTTCAATGCGGAACGTGGGAAGGTGTCGGGGCGATGTAAAGGGAGTGCAGCAAGTGGGCAATACCCACAAGCTGTTGAGTACCAATGCGCCCCACGCTGGCGGATCGGCTCGTAGTAGTGTTGAAGGGGCTGTAACGGCCTCGGAGCGAAGGGGCCGACTTGGCTGGTCGCACCTGCTCGACAATCGCAAAGCGAGAGGATCGGGCGAGGTCGGTCGTAGTTGTGCCTATTGGCATGGCAGGCCAAGAAGAGCCGTATGAGGTGAGAGTCTCACGTACGGATGTGTGTCCAGTCAAGGCTGGCATGTTCAGCAGGAGTCAGTCCTGCCAGAGTAGAAATCAGAGCTCTGTAGCTTGGGTAGCATGGAAGCGGGAAACCTAATTCATGAAGCCTACCGACACGGTCTCCGTAAGGGAGATCGCGAGTCATCGGGCCGTAACGAAAGTGAACGCATAGGTGGCCTCGAGAGTGTATCCCGAAGGCCGAGCCCTCATCCGTAGGGCGAAGGCAGCACGGGCGGTCGTAATCTGATTGGGACGACCGTACCGCTTCGGCGGGGTGGTAGCGACGGCACGATGACTAAGGACATGCCGAGCAACTGGAGAAGCCCTCCTCGCCCCGGTGAGAAATTGCCGGAGGAAGGTAGGTGCTATAACCGGTGGCACCGGGAAATGTACCGAAGGCGAGAGGGTGGCGGAGAGGTGCGTAGTAGCGATGAAACGGGGTAACGCCCGTGGAGCGAAGGCGCCTCACTGCTGGTATGTTTTCCGACAATAAAGGGAGGCACTGAAGACATGAAAGAGGCAACTATAAGCCTGCAGGACCTGAGGAGGAGAATATACCGCAAAGCCAAGGCAGTACCAGACGGAACTTTGTCACTTTATTTTTTCCAAGAGCCAGTAAGTACCCTTCAGACAGTCACTTACGAAAACTGTCTTTTTCTATAGCACTACCATTTCAGGGTCGTTTTGTGTGCGCCTTGTAGGTGTAGTTGTGAGGCTTGAGGCCCATAATCATGGCGATCTGGCGCTGGAGCGGACCTTGGTCTGCATCCTTCTTCAACAGAATGCAGGAGCGCCGGTCTGTTGGCAATACGGTCGTGATCCGGTGCCACCGGTTCAGCTCAAACTGCAGCGTGGTCCAGCTGCTGTGGAGGTCATACTGCTTCAGCTTCGTGCGAATGAGTTGCACCGCCTGATAGGCCAGTACCGAGAGGAAGATGTGTGTCCGGATGCGCTCATCCTTGCTGTGGTATAGGGGACGCATGCCCAACTCGGACTTCAGCGAACGAAACGTGCGCTCGATGTCTGCAAGCTTCCAGTATGTGCGTGCGATTTGCGAGGCAGACCAGTCCGTGTGGCTGGTATGCAGGATGTAGCCGCCCGATGCTTGCGTCTGCTGCTCAAACGCAGACAGGTGCGTAAAGGTGACCGCCTTCGCGTGCGTACTGTCCTTTTTGCGCAAGACATCGATCTTGTACTGGTACGAGACGCGCTTATGCCTTTCGAGCTCGCGACCGAGTCTGCGTTGCACCTTGTCGTATTCCTTGACGCAGCGGGGCTTGGAGAGTCCCTCGTGCAGGGTCTTCAGCGCAGCCTCGAACTTTGCGCGCCTGGTGTTCAGTATGCGATCACCGGTGGCCTTGCGTGCCTCGCTATGCAGGTAGACTTGCAGCGTTCCCTCTTGCTGCTCCAGGCGCCAGGCTTTGATGGAGACCCCGCTTTGTGTATTCCAGCACTCCTCCGGCGGGCGTTCAGGGGGTGGCGGCGCCTGCGTGCGCTGCACACAGATCCAATCCAGTCCCTTCGACCGCAAGTACGCCACATTGGCGCGCGTGGCTATGCCCGCGTCCATGATGACGGTCGCACGAGCGCCATTGAGCCTCTCCATGGCCTGTTGAAGCGTCTTTGGTTCGCTGGCATTGCCAGCAAGGACGGCTGCGCCACGCACAAAGCCGGACGCGTCCAGCATTAAGGCCAACGTCACCAACGGACAATCCGATCGCTTTTCCTTGCTTCGTCCATACGCCAGGAGCGCGCCTTTCTTGCGACCCGTGTAGAATGTGTTGGTCAGATCATACAAGATGAGCGTCTCACTAAAGCCCAACAGCCGCTGCGCATTGCCATAGAGTCCGTCCATAAGCGCTTCGCGCAGCGCATACAGCCGATCGCCTACGCGGTACAGCGTACTTGCGCACGGGGCCTCCAGCTGCACCAGCTCCAAAATGGCGGAGGCCTTCATCATCCACTGGTACGTATGCGCCTCACTTCCGGGCGACAACATGCGCCCAACCACCAGAACCAGGGCCATGCGAATAGCATCTTCTCGCATGCCCAGCGCGCGTAGCAGCGCCGTGAAGCCGAGTTGCTCCAAGGCTTGCAGGCATACGCGCTCGCCGCCGACCGTGCGTGTATCCGGATGATGCACTGCGTCGGTAATGATGGCGTCGCGGTCGTCGCGTCCGGCGTCCACATCGTAGTCCTTCTCACGCAGCCGGCGCACGATCTCGTCCACGGCGCATTCGATCTTCTCATCCTCCAGCGGTAGTGCGCGCTGTCCGCGCAGTGCCAGCTCAACCCGCTTGGTTACGGTGGGCCAGTCGGCTTCGGCAATGTCAAAGTCCTGTCCAAGGTTCAGGATGGTTTTTTGATTGGGCTGGCCATTGACACGTCGGCATTCGAGCAGTCCGTATCCGGTGCGTTGCGTTGCATCTTTGAGCTTGTAGACTCTCCTGCGGATGTACACGGCGCAGTCGTATTGGCCTGCGCCCAATATAGCGGGTGGGGGCGTTGTCTGTGTGAAGTATTGATGAATAACACTAAAATAGCACTACAACAGACTTCGTCAATAATAACGGTTATAAACCCTATGAGTAATAGATGATACTCGAATTCAAATCGCCTATTTTACCCGTGCCAACACCTCGTCCCTCGGCAAAAGTGACAAACTTCCGCAGAGTGGCGTTTTTGGGGCATGTACGTGCAAGTCTGCAAGCTGGAGACGCTGCAGGAGGCGTATCGTATGGCGAAACGCAACGACGGTGCCCCCGGCATCGACGGCATGACGTTTGCAGCCATTGAGGCGACCGGCTTGCAGAGGTTTCTGGAGTGCATTCAGCGCGATCTGATCCTACGGTGCTACCGGCCCTCGCCATTGCGTAAGAAGCGGATCCCCAAGGGCGGCGGTAAATTCCGCACGCTGGGCATACCGACGATACGGGATCGCGTGGTGCAGGGGGCGCTGAAGCTGATTCTGGAGCCGATCTTTGAGGCTGACTTTCAGGAGGGATCCTATGGATATCGGCCAAAGCGTGCGCCGCATGCTGCTGTACACCGAGTAACTTCGGCGGTAGTCAAAGGAATGACCCGGGTCATTGATGTGGACTTGGCGTCGTATTTCGATACGATTCGTCATCACATCCTGCTCCGACAGGTCGCGCTCCGTGTTAAGGATCGTGACATTCTGTGGCTTCTGAAGCGGATACTCAAGTCCGGTGGCAAGCGCGGGGTACCTCAAGGGGGCGTCATCTCGCCGCTTTTGAGCAACATCTACCTCAATGGGGTGGATCGTATGCTGGAGCGCGCGAAGGCAGTCACCCGCGAGAAGGGGTATTTCCATATGGAGTATGCCCGCTTTGCCGACAACCTGGTGATCGTGGTGGATGGCTACCGCAAGTGGCGGTGGCTGGAGCGAGGCGTGTACAAGCGCCTGTTGGAAGAGTTGGCCAAGCTTGACGTTTCACTGAACGTGGAGAAGACGCGGAGAGTGGACCTCACCCAACGGGAGAGCTTCACATTCCTGGGTTTCCGCATTCGTCGATACAAGACGAAGCGGGGTCGTTGGGGCGTATTGAGCGTACCTCGTATGAAGGCGCGTACAAAGCTCTTGCGGCGGCTCAAGGAGGAATTCCGACATCTTCGCTCGCAGCCGGTGGGACGGGTGATTGCTCGCATCAACCCAATACTGCGGGGATGGGTGAACTATTTCCGCACGGGGCAATCGAGCCGTTGCTTCGGTTACGTACGTAACTGGGTCGAGCTTAAGATCCGGCGCCATCTGATGCGTGCCCGCGGACGCAAGGGTTATGGGTGGAAGCGGTGGAGTAGGCGGATGTTCTACGAGCGACTGGGGTTGTATGATCAGTGGCAGATAGAGTACTACCGGCCGAAAGCGCGCCCACGCCAACTGCGCATGAACTTTGCGGTGTAATCAGTAGGTAAGCCCGGTGCGGGAAAACCGCACGCCGTGGTTTGACGAGGCGGGGCTTGGAAACGTGATTCACGGGAGCCGGACTGAGGCCCGGAGCGAAAGCGACGGACAAGCCACCGGACCCTACGGGTTGGCGCGCCAGGCCCCGACCCTACCTGTGGGGGCTTGGGGGTGAAATTCCCCCGAGCTACCCGACGTGTGCCACGAGTGGCACGGAAGTAATGTTCTTTACATAACGGAAGTGTAGCGTAACTGCATTGGAGATGGAGGTAGGTCCTCCGCAGCCGCTCTACAGGGGGAGGCTGCAAACCACCGGCTGCTGCTTGGCTTTAAGGGCCCGGTAGTGAGCGAGTCCGGAAAAGGCGAGGGTAGGATCTCGTCAGGTGTGGACTACGGAGTTGAACGAAAGTGAACCGCTGCAGACGTGTCGAAAGGGTTATGATGTGGTCAAAACCGGAGCAAGTTCCCCTGCGCCGGGACGAGGTCGGCGGAAACCTGTTTTACTGGCTGATCGGCCACCGGCATCCAGGCGGCAAGAACGTAGTCTTGGCTTCAATGCGGAACGTGGGAAGGTGTCGGGGCGATGTAAAGGGAGTGCAGCAAGTGGGCAATACCCACAAGCTGTTGAGTACCAATGCGCCCCACGCTGGCGGATCGGCTCGTAGTGTGTGCTGGGCAGCGCCCAGATCAGGTGGGTTCAAATCCCACTGGCGCCCGGATAGGGGGTGCCATATCCAAAGACGGGGGTAATGCCTCGTCGGCCGGGATGTACCGATACGCAAAGGTCTAAACGGGCACCGAGTTGGAAACGACGGAAACAGCCAAGACAGGCGCTAAGTCGGGACATTGTCGCGAGACAACCGGAGGGCAGGGTGTCCACCGCGAGGTGGAATCTGAAGGGCTTGAGGAGCAGTACCGGGCCGTAGTCAAGGGGGCGACCCCACGGACGAATCGGTCGGCCAAAGACGGGGCAAGGTCGAGCCGGCACTATGGCGGCGAAGGCGTTCTTATCCACCCGTCGTACCAAGGTGTGTGCGAACGGCACGGTACGGAAGATCTGGATGTGACCCCAGGAGGGCTCGTCACGTTCCCGGGTGGCACCGGGATAACAGCCCCTATAACCCGTAAGGGGAAGTGGGAACGGATGCGTGGCGAGTCGTCGGACGACTGCATAGTACCACAAGCCCGTCGAAAGTCGGGTGACCGCGCAAGCGGCGGCCGGGTGGGTCGGGGAAGGCAGTCGGCAAAGGTGGTTTGGAGCGGGGTAATGGTAAGCAGCGAGTAAAGTCGATGAGGTGGAACAGTTCCTTTAGTGAAAGACCCGTACATCATCGGCCCAGGAGACTGTCACATTGGCTCAATCCAACAGGTGAGCGGAAGGTCCACTCGTTAGTGGACAAGGTGTACAAGCGGAAGAATCTGGAGTTGGCCTGGAAGAAGGTGAAGCAAGGACGGGGGGCGGGCGGTGTGGACGGAGAGACCCTGGCGACGTTCGAGGCATCGCTTGAAGCGAACCTGGAGCGTATGCATCAGGAGCTCAAAGACGGCACCTACACGCCCCAGCCGGTCCGCGCGCACCGTATTCCCAAGGCGGGCCAGCCGGGGGCGTACCGCACCCTGGGAATCCCGACGATTTACGATCGGGTAGTCCAGCAAGCGATACTGAACCGGTTGGAACCGATCTTCGAGCCAGTATTCGATGCAGCCAGCTTCGGGTACCGGAAAGGGAGATCCACACGGGGTGCACTTCGCAAGGTGTGGAGAGAGCTAAACGCGGGCAGCAGGTGGGTGGTGGATGCGGATCTGAAAGACTTTTTCGGATCGGTCGATCATGACAAGCTGATTGCACTAGTTCAGCAGCGTGTATCGGATGGTCGCATCTTGGGCCTGCTCAAGCAGATGCTCAAGGCCGGGTGTGTAGTAGAAGGCAAGCGCGTAGCGACGACGCACGGCACCCCGCAAGGCGGGGTGATCTCTCCCTTGTTGAGTAACATTCTGTTGACTCCGTTTGATCGGGAGATGCGGCATCGCGGGTACCAGTTGACCCGTTACGCGGATGACTGGGTCATCACGTGTAGCTCGGCCAGCGAAGCCCGTGCGGCCTTAGCGGTCGCTGAGAAGCTGTTGAAGACGTTGGGCGTAACCCTGAACCTCAAAAAGACCCGGATCGTCCATATCAAGTATGGCTTCGAGTATTTGGGGTACAAGATCAAGCGTGGAAGCCGGCCCTTGCGGCTGTCTGCCGCACAGATCAAAAGTGGAGTACGTAATGGCGATCTCTACGCCATTCCGAGGGAGAAGTCCGTTAAGCGTTTCCAGGACCAGATCCGACGGCGCACGCGCCGAGCGGCTCCGGTATCCACACAGCAGCTGATTGCGCAGATCAATCCGGTCATTCGCGGATGGGGCCAATACTATTGCAGGGCTCACGTGCGCAGACTCTTCAACCGACTCGATCGCTGGATCGAGCGACGCATATGGTCGCACCGACACAAACGCTGGCGTAACGCGGGCTGGAAACAGCTTCCGACACGCAGGCTGTGCGCGGAGTACGGTCTTGTACGCTTGACTTCATTGATTCCTTCCTTGAACCCTCCACGAGACACCTTTGTGAAAGCGGCCTACGGGAAAACCGTACGGGCCGTTTGAGCGGCGGACGGAGGTTAGCCCTTCGGGGCGCCTCCTCCGACCCGACAGTGTTGAAGGGGCTGTAACGGCCTCGGAGCGAAGGGGCCGACTTGGCTGGTCGCACCTGCTCGACAATCGCAAAGCGAGAGGATCGGGCGAGGTCGGTCGTAGTTGTGCCTATTGGCATGGCAGGCCAAGAAGAGCCGTATGAGGTGAGAGTCTCACGTACGGATGTGTGTCCAGTCAAGGCTGGCATGTTCAGCAGGAGTCAGTCCTGCCAGAGTAGAAATCAGAGCTCTGTAGCTTGGGTAGCATGGAAGCGGGAAACCTAATTCATGAAGCCTACCGACACGGTCTCCGTAAGGGAGATCGCGAGTCATCGGGCCGTAACGAAAGTGAACGCATAGGTGGCCTCGAGAGTGTATCCCGAAGGCCGAGCCCTCATCCGTAGGGCGAAGGCAGCACGGGCGGTCGTAATCTGATTGGGACGACCGTACCGCTTCGGCGGGGTGGTAGCGACGGCACGATGACAAGGACATGCCGAGCAACTGGAGAAGCCCTCCTCGCCCCGGTGAGAAATTGCCGGAGGAAGGTAGGTGCTATAACCGGTGGCACCGGGAAATGTACCGAAGGCGAGAGGGTGGCGGAGAGGTGCGTAGTAGCGATGAAACGGGGTAACGCCCGTGGAGCGAAGGCGCCTCACTGCTGGTATGTTTTCCGACAATAAAGGGAGGCACTGAAGACATGAAAGAGGCAACTATAAGCCTGCAGGACCTGAGGAGGAGAATATACCGCAAAGCCAAGGCAGTACCAGAGTGGCGTTTTTGGGGCATGTACGTGCATGTCTGCAAGCTGGAGACGCTGCAGGAGGCGTATCGTATGGCGAAACGCAACGACGGTGCCCCCGGCATCGACGGCATGACGTTTGCAGCCATTGAGGCGACCGGCTTGCAGAGGTTTCTGGAGTGCATTCAGCGCGATCTGATCCTACGGTGCTACCGGCCCTCGCCATTGCGTAAGAAGCGGATCCCCAAGGGCGGCGGTAAATTCCGCACGCTGGGCATACCGACGATACGGGATCGCGTGGTGCAGGGGGCGCTGAAGCTGATTCTGGAGCCGATCTTTGAGGCTGACTTTCAGGAGGGATCCTATGGATATCGGCCAAAGCGTGCGCCGCATGCTGCTGTACACCGAGTAACTTCGGCGGTAGTCAAAGGAATGACCCGGGTCATTGATGTGGACTTGGCGTCGTATTTCGATACGATTCGTCATCACATCCTGCTCCGACAGGTCGCGCTCCGTGTTAAGGATCGTGACATTCTGTGGCTTCTGAAGCGGATACTCAAGTCCGGTGGCAAGCGCGGGGTACCTCAAGGGGGCGTCATCTCGCCGCTTTTGAGCAACATCTACCTCAATGGGGTGGATCGTATGCTGGAGCGCGCGAAGGCAGTCACCCGCGAGAAGGGGTATTTCCATATGGAGTATGCCCGCTTTGCCGACGACCTGGTGATCGTGGTGGATGGCTACCGCAAGTGGCGGTGGCTGGAGCGAGGCGTGTACAAGCGCCTGTTGGAAGAGTTGGCCAAGCTTGACGTTTCACTGAACGTGGAGAAGACGCGGAGAGTGGACCTCACCCAACGGGAGAGCTTCACATTCCTGGGTTTCCGCATTCGTCGATACAAGACGAAGCGGGGTCGTTGGGGCGTATTGAGCGTACCTCGTATGAAGGCGCGTACAAAGCTCTTGCGGCGGCTCAAGGAGGAATTCCGACATCTTCGCTCGCAGCCGGTGGGACGGGTGATTGCTCGCATCAACCCAATACTGCGGGGATGGGTGAACTATTTCCGCACGGGGCAATCGAGCCGTTGCTTCGGTTACGTACGTAACTGGGTCGAGCTTAAGATCCGGCGCCATCTGATGCGTGCCCGCGGACGCAAGGGTTATGGGTGGAAGCGGTGGAGTAGGCGGATGTTCTACGAGCGACTGGGGTTGTATGATCAGTGGCAGATAGAGTACTACCGGCCGAAAGCGCGCCCACGCCAACTGCGCATGAACTTTGCGGTGTAATCAGTAGGTAAGCCCGGTGCGGGAAAACCGCACGCCGTGGTTTGACGAGGCGGGGCTTGGAAACGTGATTCACGGGAGCCGGACTGAGGCCCGGAGCGAAAGCGACGGACAAGCCACCGGACCCTACGGGTTGGCGCGCCAGGCCCCGACCCTACCTGTGGGGGCTTGGGGGTGAAATTCCCCCGAGCTACCCGACCCGGCATCGCGATGCTGATCTGCGAGACTTTCACAGCTGAATTGCTGCTGGGTGGTCTGGTCTATCCGAGCTGGCAGATGATCCTGTTTGCGCTAGTGCAACGGGGTGGCACTGCTTTTGTGATCGAACATAGCCATTCGACCATCCATTGGGCGTAGCGCATTCTTCTGCTGGCTGGGAGGAGAAGTCGCGCGGATTATCCGCTCGCGCCACTGCCCAGCGCACTATAGCCGGGGCTACCCCTGTACCTGGTATGCGACTATGACAGGACTACTTCCTTTTTCTGTCAGCACGCCGATTGCCTTGCCGCCGCGAATCGTTTCCAGTCGCAATCCGGCTGGCAAGTCAATCACATCCACATCGGCTCCGTCTGGGCCAAGGATCAGCCACTCGGTCGTGGTGGCACCCCGAGCAGTACTGGCCTGTATCCAGATGCGGTCCTCGTCATCTACAACGAAACGTTGGAATACCGGCCGCGTCTGCGGCATGCCAGCTGTATGCAAAGCACTACGCTGTTCTTGGTCCAAGTTCTCAAGCACTGAATCCAATTCGCTCTTGGTTATGGGCAACGGCTCGTATTCACGAGTAATGGTCCTTTGCCAGTCGCCACTTAGCGATCGCGCAACAATATTGATGGCGTCTGACCATCCAGCGTACAGGTACCCCGATGGGCTCATGGTAATATGTGACCCTTTGGCAAAAGGAAAGCGCATCCAGCTAACCACCAGGCCACCTTTTTTTACAACAAGAGTTTCGTACCCGCGTACGGTAACCAGCGGATCGCCGGTGGCATGACCGTCCTCGTTTACCAGCATGGCATCGTTGAACCGTGGCCCTTCTGTGCTCGCCTCGCATTCATCACAAAATCCAAAGCCAAGACCATATACAAACACCATGCCTTCCTTGCCCGTGCCGACAAATTCTGACGGGTACTTCCCGTCGTGTTCTTCTATTTGTACGGAGCCACTGAACTCGAATTTGCCACTTGGGCGCTCCTCAAACACCGACAAGCGCGCAAGCTGCCCATCCCAGACATAGACCTTGCCATTTTCGCCAACAAACACGTTCCTAATTCTCATGAATTCGCCAGGTCCCATTCCTTTCCCGCCAAAGGCGGAAACCAGTTCACCTGCATCGGAGAACACCCGCATGACAGGATTCTTAAAGTCCACCACATAGATCCTCCCGGCTGCATCGGAGGCGATCTGGGCAATGCCGCCAAACAGCACTCCCTCTTCGTCGTCTCCAAGGCGAAACAACTCCTCCAGCTCGATGGATGACGGCTGAGCCGAAACATCAACATGCATTGCCAGCAGCCCAAGCAGGCCTTGTGTGACCAAAACAACGAAAACAGATACGAAGCGAATGGTAGACGAAAAGCAAGCGAGGCGGCCTTGGGCGCGGGGAGCAGGCTCCATGGCCTGCGACTTGGCAATCCCGCCCGTAGGCGTCAGCGTGTTGTCCTTCATAGTAAGAAAGAAGTCAGGTTGGCGTGTGGATTTGGATCCGGCACGGGTGTCCGCGCCACCGGCAGTAGCCGCCGGTCGCTTACCCCGCATACAGTTGTTCCACGAATCAGTTGCGCAAGCGGGGCGCTTCTCTGCCTCGACATCGTGAGCCACAGTGGAGCGGTACTTGCATTCCTCGGATCTCCAGGGGCGCATCACTGGCGCAAACGATTGCTCCCGGCGCTCACATTAATTGGCCTTGTATGTTGAAGGGTAGGGAGTAATTCGGGGGTGCAGCATAGAATCGCCACCGGGTAGGGGCAATTACGCTTCGTGCTGGCGTATTTGTACGCCTATTATCGCCGCGATGCCCGTGACCGATTGCCTGTGCGCGTCGCCTCTCCAACGACTTACCGCAGGAGTCATATGGCTGTCCCGCTGAATGGCCAAGCCTCAGATCCGGCGCTACGCGAACTGCAGAGCTGGTCTGGCCTCCGCCGCAGAAAGCCGAATCGCCTATGCAGTAAACCACAACGCATAACCCGGCGAAGTCTGTCCGCCAAGAAATGACTAGCCCGCAAGGTACTTCGGATGCCCAGGCGAAAAGCAAAGCGAAAACGCGGCCCTGACAGTATTCCGTCTCAGTTGCCCAAGCTATGTCGCACCTTGGCCATCAGGGTGAAGTGCCGGATGTTACTCACGGTAGACTCGGTCCTGAGGCCCGGCACGGCATGGTATACGTAGCTCACTTCGTCGGTCACGTCCCCCATGGCGTTGAAGGATACTTCCAGGCTCAGCGCCATATGAGCGCTCAAACCGTAATCAATGCCCGCATACACGTGTCCCGACAAGACCGCATCGGTAAAGTCCGCAAAATGAAAGTTGTCATAAGTACCGGCAGCTGGCACACACACCGCAACAACGCAACGGTAGCGGCTAACAAAGTAAATGTCGCTGACGCGAACAAAGGACAGGCCGGCTCCCGCGCCACCGAATAGGCTGGCCGATCCGGAAATCGGCAGCAATCGATAGTATGTGCTTAGCGCCATGGAGCGGGTGGTGAGCGCGCCTGCGTTGCTATGCGTACTGCCGCCATAGTCGCCGGTCGCGGTCGGCGGTGGCACCGGCGTGCCATCTAGGAAGTTGATGGCCAAAAACCGATCGGCAAGATTGCTCTTGACATATGTCATACCAAGCTCAAAACGGAGCCGGTTCCATCGGCGTCCTAGTGCTACCGAGAAGGACGGGCCTACGTCCGAAGGCAAGTCGTAGAACCAGCGGTATCCTTCGTGTTTTATGCATTCACTCTGGACCGGATAGCAAAGCGTGTCCAGATTCCAGCCCACATGGCGGGGGGTGCCCGATGAGCCGGCACCTGCACCGGCTTGCACGTACCATCTCGACCCGTCGACCTGTGCACTGGCCGATGGGACGAGCGTCACCATCAGCACGGTCGGAATGAGTGTGCACCGCAGGGACGATGGCATGGACTTTCTAGCTGGCTATGAGGCTGGTAGCGAATAGGTAACATCCAAGATACGCCGTACATTTCAGCCTGCACAAACAGACGGGACCGCTTGCCATATGCGAATTCATGCCTTGATTCTTTTTTGTGTACTCTCTGTGAGCTGTAGCGGGAGCACGGAAGGCCCACCGAACATCATTGTCATATTCGCGGACGACCTTGGCTACGGTGACCTGAGTGTGCATGGGCATCCCACCATCCGCACGCCTCATCTGGATCAGATGGCGGCTGAGGGGCTTCGCTTTACCCAGTTCTATACGGGTGCTTCGGTCTGCACGCCCAGCCGCGCGGCGCTTCTGACAGGTCGACTACCCGTGCGCAGTGGCATGGCCGACGACCGGGTCCGTGTGATCTTTCCGCCCTCAACGGGGGGCTTACCGGCTGATGAAGTGACAATAGCAGAGATGCTCAAGGAATCCGGCTATGCGACGGGCATCATCGGGAAGTGGCACGTGGGTCACCGGGAGGGGCAACTCCCCACAGCCCAGGGCTTCGACTATTACTTTGGCATTCCATACTCCAACGACATGAGCCCGGCAAATAGCCGGGGTGCCAGGGCTCAGTCGTATCCACCGCTGCCTCTGATGCGCAACACGGAGGTCATTGAAGAAGAGCCAGACCAGCGATTTATCACGCGCCGGTATGCCGAAGAGGCCGTGGCCTTTATCCGTGACCACGCAGATGAGCCGTTCTTCCTCTACGTACCACATTCAATGCCGCATATACCCATCTTTGCTTCGGATACATTCGAGGGAACAAGTGCGCGCGGACTCTATGGTGATGTAATAGAGGAGCTCGATTGGAGTGTCGGTCAAGTGCTGAGCGCCGTCCGAGAGATTGGGCAGGAAGAGAACACACTGGTGGTCTTTACCAGTGACAACGGTCCTTGGCTGACAGTGAGTCTGGCCGGTGGGTCCGCAGGCCTGCTAAAGGACGGCAAGGGCACGACATGGGAGGGTGGAATGCGTGTGCCGGGGATTGCCTGGTGGCCTGGCACGATCAAACCCGGTGGCGTGACGCATGCGCTCGCGACCACGATGGATTTCTTTGCCACGGCCGCCGGCCTGGCGGGCCAGGCCGTGCCCGGCGATCGCGTCATGGACAGCATCGACCTTATGCCGGTCTTGCAGAATCCTCAGCAGAGCGTGCGAGACATGGTGCACTACTATCGCGGTACGCGCCTCTTCGCTGTGCGCAAGGGCCCCTGGAAGTTGCACTATATCACGCAATCCGCGTACGTCGGTGATGCGCCCGTGAAGCATGATCCACCACTGCTCTTCCATCTTGACCATGATCCTTCGGAGCGCTTCAATGTGGCAGATCGGCATCCAGGAGTCGTGGCAGAAATTGAGGAGGCGGTACGTGTGCACAGGGAGGCGCTAGTCATGGCTCCGTCACAGCACAGGATACCCGAATGGGAATGAGGCAGACGTTGTCGCTAGGGGCCTGCGCCACATTACTACTCATTGGCGCGATCGCGGGCGCGGTGGGGTGCGGTACGGGGATACCCGCAGACCTAGAGGTGCCGCCTGGCATGGTGCTGGTGCCGGGAGGCCATACGAATATAGGCAGCGAGGTTGGGATGCCGATGGAGCGGCCCGTATTCAGGGCGAAAGTGAAGCCTTTTCTTATGGATGTTCATCCCGTTACCGTAGCGCAGTTTCGCGCCTTTGTTGACGCTACGGGATATGAAACGGAGGCGGAGACCTTCGGCAATGCCGGCGTGCTGAACACAGAAACGGGCCAGTGGACGCTGGTAGATGGTGCGACATGGGACTTTCCGCTTGGGCCCGCATCTGCGCCTGCAGGCGACGATCATCCTGTGACACAGGTTTCGTGGAACGATGCGGTAGCATATTCCGCATGGGGCGGCAAGCGATTGCCTACTGAGGTGGAATGGGAACACGCTGCGCGCGGCGCAAAAAATGACTCACGGCCATACGCCTGGGGCGAATCGCTCGTGGAGGATGGAGCCATAATGGCCAACGTGTGGAATGGCCAGTTTCCCGTGCATAATTCTGGTCTGGACGGATACCTAATGACTTCTCCAGTGGGAACGTATGGCAAGACCTCCCTGGGGCTTACGGACATGGGCGGCAATGTGTGGGAGTGGACTGCGGACTGGTACCGGCCGTATTCGGAGCGGCATCAGCCATTTCAGCCCGACGCCTATAGCGAGAAGGCACAGCGTGGTGGCAGCTTCCTGTGCGAGCCCGGCTGGTGCCATGGCTACCGCGTCTCGGCTCGCAGCCATTCTACTGCCGAATCGTCGCTGCATCACGTGGGCTTTCGCTGCGTGATGGATCTTGCGGACGCCCCAACAGGCGATCTACGTGCAGCACAGCGGCCTTAAGGCGTTGTGCTTGGGTCCCGGACACCACCACATGTGGCAACGGCTGCATCGCCGCTATAAAGAGGCGCTGCGTAGCCGCCCGTGCCTCGGGGCCGTCCCGTTGGCCTGGGTCCGGGATCCAAGGAATGTCCGTGTCCAAAAGCAGGTAAAGGTCGGCACGCCGCTCCGTGGCTGTCTTCTGTACCCAGCCGGGTGAGGAGCCGAAAATGTACCGGTGGTACAGGCACGTGGAAATCAAGTCGGTGTCCAGCAACAGCACGCGGTTGGCTTTGCTCAAGAATTGCTGCTCCTGGTCAAGATGACCGCGCGCAATAAGCGGCGTGTCGGATTCGGTGGGCAAGCTGCCTTTCTCGTGAACGAATTGCCGCAGGTACTCCGGTGCCCATACTGTGCGGTAGTGAGCCGCAAGCGCTCGGGCCAGCGTCGTCTTACCAGTGGACTCCGCGCCCGTGAGTACGACCCGTATTATCCTGGCAATGGGCATAGCGGCTGAGATAGCGGAGCGAGCAGCGAAGCAGACCCACGCATCCGGACGCCTGCAGGCACCGGACCTGAGTAGTCCGTGTGCAGCACCCGGAGTGATTCATTACGCGCCTGGCTGTCGAACTCCCGGTTCGGCAGCGAGTGCGAACGCTTGCGACTGTACTGCGGCATTATGGTACCAATGGTGTTTCGGAGCACCTCGGCTGTTACTCCATGGCACAAAAGCGGGAGAAGAAACAACCATGGAAGCTGGAGTTTAGGTCAGGCCAGCGCACTCGTGCGGTTCGGCGGCTCCTTCATCGGGGCGGTCCGCAGCACCACGCGTATAGGTATGATGACGCATCCACACTGGACCTAGTCGGCAGTCCGTCCGCGTCTGGACCTATGGGTCGCACTCACGCTAACAGCTGGACTAACTACCAGAGCCAACCGAAAAACCCGGCGGTCAAGAGGCCGTAAAGGAGTCCATCGAGCACGTGACGCACCGTGTTGCCCCACGGCACGTGAAACCAGATGCTGTTGGTAAACATCGCGCCGCCGTACGCAAGTGTGGCAACAGCGCCGGTGACCTGGAACACCTTAAGATATTCCTGGTCGCCCGCGCCAAGGGCCGCAGAGGCCACATACGCCACCATGAGCGAAATGCCTAGCACGTAGATTCCATGCCCGACAAGCTGGCGGCTCATGCTCGTTCCACTTGCCCCAATTGTGAGAAAGCCTACCGGGCCGGTCTCAAATTTTTCCTTGACTTCGGCACTATTCCAGTCCTCCTTGGACTGCGCAAACGGCAACGCATACTGCGCAGGATCTAGGTTCTGCGCCTGAATTGCTGCGCGGATCGCGTCTTCGTCGGGAAGGCGCGTGTAATCCTTCCTGTGGTGTGGCAGCACCACATTCATGATGTTACTTGCGACGAAAACCACGACCGCCGAAAGTAGTATGGGAAGCCAAAGCTCCGTAAGGAATTCCATGATGGTCTTTGGGTTAGACTTGAGCGACAGTTAGTATAATAAAGCAGCCGCTCCCGTGCACCGCGCGGTGGCGCATGAGCGCAAGGCATTCGCATGCTGACGGAAGAGCTTACATACCTCAAGGGAGTCGGTCCGAAGCGGGCCGCGTTTCTGAAAAATAACGGCATCGGCACATGCCGTGACCTGCTGTACCACTTTCCCCGGCGCTACCTCGATCGCACCACAACCAAGTACGTGTGGGACCTCAGGCCAAACGATACGGAAGTAACGATTGTAGGCACAGTCCGTGCAATCGGAGAGGCCGGCACCAGACGGGGGAGGCGCAGACTGGAGGTTCTCTTTGAGGACGAAAAAGGCGGGCGCATCACGCTTGTGTGGTTTAATGGGATAGGCTGGATTCAAAACTCTCTAAAGCCCGGAGAGCGCCTCGCGGTCTTCGGAAAGGTGCAGCGATACAGCCACAGCCTGTCCATGATCCATCCGGATATGGACAAGCTCGAGGAGAATGCACCGACGCTGTCAACCGGGCGCATCATCGCGCTTTATCCGGGGAGCGCGCTCCTTTCGCGTATGGGTCTCACCAGCCGCGCATTCCGGCGCATCCTGTACAATCTCATAAAGACGCGCGGCATGGACCTGCCTACGGAGATTCTTCCGCGATGGCTTGTGGAGGAATACAGACTGCTGAATTGGCGAACGGCCTTGCGCGCAATGCACTTCCCGCGATCAACGGGTGAGCTTCATGAGGCGCGCCGCCGCCTGAAGTTCGAAGAGTTGTTTTTCCTCCAACTGATGCTTCTGCTTGCCCGCCGCCGTCGCAGCCGGCAAGTCGCGGTAAAGCTGCAGCAGGACAACAAGCTCTTTCAGCGGTATGTCGCTTCGCTACCCTTCACGCTTACCGGTGGACAAGAGCGGGCAATGCGTGACATTGCTGAAGACACGAAGACTGGGTTCCAGATGAGTCGCATGCTGCAGGGTGACGTGGGGAGCGGCAAGACTGTAGTCGCCGTCGCGGCACTGCTGCTTGCGGTCGGAGCGGGGTATCAAGGAGCCATCATGGCGCCGACGGAAGTTCTGGCGGAGCAGCACTACAAGACGCTGACCAAACTGTTGGACCCCCTGGAGGTGCACGTCAGCTACCTGATCGGAGGGCAGCGCAAAAGGGTGCGGGATGGCATCCTTGCAGACATAGAAAGTGGCGCAACCAACATCGTCGTTGGAACCCATGCCATCTTTCAGGAGCGCGTACGATTTAGAAATCTGGCGCTGGCTGTCATTGATGAGCAGCACCGGTTCGGGGTGCAGCAGCGCGCAACCCTGCAAGAGAAGGGGGACCACCCGCATATCCTGCTTATGACAGCAACGCCCATTCCGCGGTCACTGGCCCTGACGGTTTACGGAGACTTGGATTGCAGCATGATGCCAGAGCTTCCGGCCGGGCGAAAGCCAATAAAGACACGGCTTTTTGGCGAAAAGCGCAGACCTGAAATGCTTCAGCATGTGCACCGTGAGGTGGCCAAAGGGCGACAAGCGTACATTATCTACCCGCAGGTAGAAGAGTCGGAGAAAACCGACCTCAAAGACGCAGAGAGCGGGTTTCGAGAGCTCGCCAAGGTCTTCCGCGAGTTTCGAGTCGACCTTGTGCACGGAAAGATGTCGTCCGAAGAAAAGGAAGCCGCCATGGGGCGCTTTACCGCAGGCCGAACCGACATCCTGGTCGCCACCACGGTGATTGAAGTGGGGATCGATGCCCCCAACGCTACCATGATTGTGATTGAGCACGCAGAGCGGTTTGGGTTAAGCCAACTGCACCAGCTGAGGGGACGCGTCGGACGCGGATCGCACGCAAGCCACTGCATTCTCATGGCGGACTACCGGCAGACGCCGGAAGCCAAGCAGCGCCTGCTTACGCTCACCCGTACCACCGATGGCTTCAAGATCAGTGACAAAGACCTTCAAATCCGTGGGGCCGGGGACTTCTTCGGGACGCGTCAGCACGGCTTGCCGAGCCTCAAGGTAGCAGACATCGTAGAGGACCAAGGCCTTGTTGAGAAAGCCCGCGATGCGGCCGCGAAGCTGCTAGGCCGTGATCCCAACCTGAGCCACGCGCAGCACGCTACCTTGGCTTCGTACTACGGCACCTTTGTCGCGGGTCGTGTTGGACACCTATTCAGGGTAGGATAGCCATGCAAGGGGAATGAATCACTTGACTTGGCAGGTTGGATTTATTCGCCATCATTCAGGCCTTCCCCGACGAAGAGGCCGCCAACGGCCGTGCCGCCCGTGCATTCATCCGCTTCCCGGAGAATACGTAGCTTGTACTTGACGGAGAATCGGCGGCGGCGAGCGCGTGGAGTCACCTCCGTGGCGGACGCTTCAGGCGCCCCATTCGTGAGAGTCGTCGGGTCGTTTTTCATGACAGGAAAGGGATTACGTTAGGGGTTACGTTGAGCTCCAGCCTGGCTCTTCGCACCATCAGCTGATCACGCAGCTCACTAACTTCGATTCTAAAGTGTCCAAGGAAGTATATGCACAGGGGGTCTGGCGGAGTTCAGCGGCCGCTTCAACTCGCGACACCTTCCAGTGATGGAACGGATGCGAAACCTGCTGCTCGGGATGGAGGGCAAGTCCCTGACGTGGAAAGAGTTAGTTCAAGACTGATCGCAAGGCAAGATCTTAGATCCCCTTTCAAGTAAATGAAAGACCTGATCAGCAATATCAGGAACCTTCTTCTTCAAGGTTTTCCTGAATTCTTCTTTTTGATCAGGATTCATTATTTTGAAGGCAACGACCAGAGCTATGCTAAGGTTGATTTCGGAATTCGTCATAAACGAGTTTGATTATGAAAGTCTATATAGCGTTTCACTAGAAAAATCTAGTCCTTTTCGAGCAACACAACTCTCTTATCAAGAGAATTGACTTGATTCTCGAGAAGCTGGACTCTATCAACAAGAGAGTGGACCGTATCAGCAAGTCCTGATTGTAAATTCACTTGGCTATAGGCAAGCTCAAAGATGGCTCTCATCATCCACATGACGTCTTCGGGAATTTCTTCTGTGTCGCTCAAAAAGAAGACCCCGAAGGATCTACCCCCCAGTAGTTTGCAATACCACTCTCCGTCAGGAAAGGAATCTTCTGAATGTTTCCATGTAGCATTCAGCTCCTGACATGCCGTTTCAGCGTAAGCGAATTGGAGTATTTCTTCGTCAGGAATCTTCCTTACAAGGTGTTCATATTTGTATTTTTCCATGAATTCCATAGGATGGGTCAGGAGTTATCCAAGAGCTCCACAAGGGAGAGCGTAAAATCACGGCCGCACTGGTGTAGCTTTTCTTCCAGGCCAATCGTAGGTTCATTGGTAAGTACGATCCAGGACTCAACCAGGTAGGTTCGCAACTCAATCTTATTCTGGGGATGCATCAACGTGATCGCCTTCTTCAAGACCAGCATCAGGATGATCCGCTCCGCACGAGCCTGCATGTGAACTTCTGAAGCGTTACTCGGAAAGTCCAGTGTCTCTATCACAGATCAAGAGGGTATGAAGAAATCAGCGGAATGTACCAACAGAAATGGTACACTTTAGCGTAGGCTAAGTTCCAAGTTATATCGGGCATTTTTTGCTGCTGAGCGTGTTAGGTATTGTGCTTGGGCTTGTTGATCCATACTGTTCTTAGCGGCATCGGTATGCGTGGTCTGCCACGCAAGAAGCGTTCCGGGTACTTTGCGTAGGCTTCGTCCATAACTTGCTGACGGGCAGCTCTGACGGCTTCGGTATGGCCGTAGTGTACAGTCAGGGGGTGCATGAACCCAAGGTCGGAGTGGTAGAACATCTCGTTGTACCATGCGAAGAAGCATCGGGCCCATTGCTGGGCATCCTCCAGAGATCCGAACCGCCTCGGGTACAGGTGATGATACTTGGCGGTCCGGAATAGGGCCTCCGAGTACGGGTTATCGTTCGACTGGTACGGTCGCGCATAGGAGCGCGTGACGCCCAGCTGCCCCAACAACTGGATGTAGGTCCGGACGGTCATGGGCGCGCCCCGGTCCGTGTGGACCGTGTGTGGGTCGGCTGTGACCCCTTGGCGCTCGCAGCTGTTCACGACCAGATCGGCCGCCCACATGCTTCTGGAGGGTCTTCAGGAGACGCTCACCATTCAGCGGACGGGGCTGCGTGTGTCACGAAGGGACACGGAGGTGAGAGTATGATATAGGTAACGTGTCCCGAACTACGTGAGGGATGGAGGACGGCCCCCCGCAGCCGCTGTTCAGGCGGAGGCTGCAAACCACCCGCTGTTGCTGAGCTTAAGAGGGTTGGTGATGAGCGAGCGGGAAAAGGCAGGGCAGGACCCTGTCAGGTGTGAACCGTTGAAGTCGAACGAAAGTGAACCGCTGATGACGTGTCGAAACGTCTTAGATGATGTCAAAACCGGTGTAGGGAGCTATCACCGGGACAAGGTCGGAAGACACCTGGTTACTGCCCGATCGGCATCCGGCATAAAGGCGGCGAGAGCGCGGTTTAGGCCCTTGCGTGGAACGTGAGAACTTGTCGGAGCGCTGTTAAGGGAGCGCGGCAAGCAGGCAATACCTGCAAGTCGTTGAGTACCGATGTGCTCCACAGGGGCGGACCACCTCGTACTGTGTGCTGGGCAGCGCCCAGATCAGGTGGGTTCAAATCCCACTGGCGCCCGGATAGGGGGTGCCATATCCAAAGACGGGGGTAATGCCTCGTCGGCCGGGATGTACCGATAAGCAAAGGTCTAAACGGGCACCGAGTTGGAAACGACGGAAACAGCCAAGACAGGCGCTAAGTCGGGACATTGTCGCGAGACAACCGGAGGGCAGGGTGTCCACCGCGAGGTGGAATCTGAAGGGCTTGAGGAGCAGTACCGGGCCGTAGTCAAGGGGGCGACCCCGCGGACGAATCGGTCGGCCAAAGACGGGGCAAGGTCGAGCCGGCTGTATGACGGCGAAGGCGTTCTTATCCACCCGTCGAACCAAGGTGTGTGCGAACGGCACGGTACGGAAGATCTGGACGTAACCCCAGGAGGGCTCGTCACGTTCCCGGGTGGCACCGGGATAACAGCCCCTATAACCCGTAAGGGGAAGTGGGAACGGATGCGTGGCGAGTCGTCGGACGACTGCATAGTACCACAAGCCCGTCGAAAGTCGGGTGACCGCGCAAGCGGCGACCGGGTGGGTCGGGGAAGGCAGTCGGCAAAGGTGGTTTGGAATGGAGAGATTGCGATCAGCGAGTAAAGTCGATGAGGTGGAACAGTTCCTTTAGTGAAAGACCCGTACATCATCGGCTGAGGAGACTGTCGCATTGGGCTCAATCCAACAGGGGAGAGGAAGGTCTACACCACAGTGGAGTACGGCCATGTACGATTGATTCCACTGCAACCTTCCTTGAACCCTCCACGAGACACCTTTGTGAAAGCGGCTTACGGGAAAACCGTACGGGCCGTTTGAGCGGCGGACGGAGGTTAGCCCGCATCGCTCACCAAGGTCTTGAATCGTCATAGTTCGAGGCGTCTGTAGCCAATGGATCACGGTCTGGGAATGCGAATGCTGATTCCAGCCGTCCGGAGCGTTTAGTTGGCGGCAGTAAGCGCCGCTTCGGGCACGCTTCGAGCGGGAATCAGCCCTTTTGTTCGTGCACCGCTGCTTCTTGGATACACGTATCCAGCAACCACCATGTGGCTCCTGGCAATCTGTGGGACAAGTCGTGTCAGGAAGTGCCTATGAGGGTGAGGCGCGCGCGCCGACCGTGGTGGCGTGCGCAGCGCCACGCAGGTTGCTTAGTACGCGCGCGAACAATTGCTGCCACGGATACGTCTTGGGAAAGTACAGGCGGACTCGGCGCACGCTTACCATGACCAGTGCGGCGATCTTCAGCAGCCGCACTCGGATGGTGCCGCACTGCGCCTTAGCCATCGCTGTGCCCTGCAAGCCAACGGTCTTGATGATGGTCATCAGGGTGTTGGCGACCGTAGAGAAGTACAGGCGCAGCTGGTTGCTCTGCATCATGGACGTAGAGGTGCGGTCAGCGAACAGGGTCTGCTGCTGCTCCTTGAGCCGGTTCTCCATGTCTCCACGCGCACAATACAAATCCTCGTATAGCGTGCGCGCGTCGTACGCGTCTTCGCTGAAACTGGTGACCACGAATCGTGCATTGTAGCCGCGCGGTCCAGGCAGCCATTCCGCCTTGGCTATCACGCGCCGCGCACAGCTCCAGCTGTCCTTCGTTCGGTACTCGAAGCTGCGGAAGCGCCGCGACGGCTGCCCGCTGGCCTCGCAGGTGGCCTGACTCTGCTGCATAGCCTCCTCAACGATGCGTTGCAGCCGCGCATTGCGCGGCATACCAATGATGTAGTGCAGGCCCTGCGCTTCGCACCATGCCATGATATCATCGCGGCAGAATCCTGCATCTGCACGAATCCAGATGGGTACCTGCGGCCACCGCGCTCGGATACGCGCTACCACGGGTGCCAACTCCTCTATCGTGCCCGCTGATGCGTCCATGTTGGAGGGGCGCAGACGAGCGGCCAGCACATGCTTACCGGTAACGATGTACAGCGGTAAGTAGCAGTAGTGGCCATAGTAACCATGAAAGAAGCGCCCCTCCTGCTGGCCGTGTATCGCGTCATCGGTAGCATCGAGATCCAACACGATGTTCTCTGGCTCCCCGGTGATATCCATGAACAAGTCCGCGAGCATGGTGTCGATCTTTTCAGGGTCCGCTACGATGCGCTTGTACCTGTGCGATGCGGCCCCTTCTTTTGAGCCGAGCTCCAGTCGGTTCAGTGTGCTGGAACTCGCCAGCGGATGTCCCTGGTCGCGTTCCCGTGCCCGATGCGCACCTGTTACATCCTCGCAGCCCACGCCCATGGCCAACACGGGATCGTCCCGCAGGCGGTCATGGTCGTTCACGTCTTCGTAGCCCAAGCATATCGCGTAGACCCGTTGCCTGAGCATCGCCTCCAAGGTGTGTTCGACCCTGCCAGGATCACGGTGGTCGGTGAAGCAGGCGGCAAAGCGGCCAATGACGTCGAACATCCGGTCGGCCTCCCGTAACAGCAGCGCACCTGCATCCGAGGACATAGGGCCGCCGTCGAACTTTCCGACCACTTTACGCCGTCCCAAATCCTCGAAACGAAGCTCTTCAATATGACAGTCTGTTTTGTTCACGCGCAATGCAAAAGATGGTTATAACCGATTGCATATCAAACACTTACGTGGGGCTTTAGGTCCCAATTCCTAGCACTCTGGTGAGTTTTGCGGGTTAGCCCTTCGGGGCGCCTCCTCCGACCCGACAGTGATGAAGGTCCTGTAATGGGGCTGAAGCGAAGGGGGTGGCCTATGCTGTCGGACTTATTGAGGCAACCTTAGCGGGAGGACTTTAATGAAGAAGACAAAGCCGTTTCCAGTGACCAAGCGTAAGGTTTGGGAGGCTTGGAATCGGGTGAAGGCGAATCAGGGCGGGGCCGGGATTGATGGCCAGTCCATTGCCGATTTTGAGGCTAAGTTGGAGGATAACCTCTACAAGCTTTGGAATCGCATGGCATCGGGCAGCTATCACCCGAAGCCGGTACGCAGGGTAGAGATTCCCAAGGCGAGTGGAGGCACGCGTCCTTTGGGGATTCCCACAGTTGCGGATCGGATCGCCCAGATGGTGGCGAAAATGGCGCTGGAGCCAGCATTGGAACGCGTGTTCCATGCGGACTCCTACGGGTATCGGCCGAACAAGTCAGCACACCAGGCCTTGGCCCAGACGCGGAAGCGTTGTTGGGAGCGGGCGTGGGTCTTGGATCTGGACATCAAGTCGTTCTTTGACACGATTGACCATGATCTGTTGATGCGTGCGGTACGGAAGCACACCGACCAGAAGTGGGTGTTGCTGTACATCAAGCGCTGGCTGACGGCGTCGGTGGTATTGCCTGATGGAACGGAAGAAGCCCGGGATCGGGGCACGCCGCAAGGAGGTGTCATCAGTCCGCTACTGGCGAATCTGTTCCTGCACTACGCGTTTGATCGGTGGATGGAGAAGTGTTTCCCGTCCATTCCGTTTGAGCGCTACGCGGATGATGCGGTTTGTCACTGCGTATCCAAGCGCCAGACCCGCGATCTCTGGGATGCATTAGCGCGTCGCTTCAAGCAGGTTGGGTTGACGCTACATCCTGTAAAGACCCAGATTGTATACTGCAAGCGCAGTAGCCGACGGGGTCGCTATCCCAACACATCTTTTGACTTTCTCGGCTACACATTTCGGCCGCGGGGGACAAAGAATCGTGCGGGAGAGCTGTTTGTGGGATTGGGATCGCACAAATTCAAGTTGGGAATTGGAGAGTTGCTGTGGAGGTGGACCCTAGTCTCCACCATTCCTTTCCAATCATATGAACCCCTCACAGCCTGTTTTGGGGAGGGCTGAGGCGCCTGCAGACGCCCAGATCAATCCCTCCGGTGACTCGCGACGGCTTCTGATGAAGCTCTGCACGCACATACTGCAACAATTGACCACCGACTGGCCCATTCCGGCAGCGCAGCAGCAGCCGGCGCCACCGCCCGTAGTGATGAAGGCTTCTGCTGCGGCCCAGGACACAAAGCCGGACTCGGCGCAGTTGAATGAAGCGTGGCAGCTGTTGCATTCGCGCAGTCTGCAAGACGACCCGATCGTTGCGATCTGGCTGCGCGGGCTGTGCCCACGCGGCGTTAGCATCGTTCTTGGAGCGGGTCTGACCATCACGGGCTATCGCCGCATACTTGGCCTGGTAGCGTGCTACCCTGAAAACGTCTCTGCTCTTACGTCCTTTGTGCAGTCGCTGTCCGATCGTGGTCTTTCGGCCGCCGATGGGCTGCTCTGTGTGCTGCCCAGCAGTACGGGACTTCAATCGGCGGTGCGCCAGGTGTTCGGCGCCAGGGTCGCTATACAGCGCTGTCTCAATTCGCTGTTGGATCAAATCACCTGTGGTCTTCCGGAAGACCTTGTTCCTGTGTATCGCAATCGCCTCCGCCAGGCATGGAATGGGTTCGATGCCCGGGAAGCTGAACGCGCACTCACCCGTATTCACCAGGACTTGACGCGTGTCAATCGGTCCGCAGCGAAGGTTCTGTGGGAGGGCCTGGAGCAATCTCTGACGATTCAACGCACGGGCATGCTGCTCAAGCTCGACCGGGGGCTACGCGTGATGCGCTTCATGGATGCCATCAGTCGCAGGTTGCAGACCCCGGCCAGCGCCGTTTTCCAGCAACGCGAACAGATGGCACTGGCACTGTTGGAACACGAGGCTCAGCTGCGCCGTGTGGCCCATGCGGCCTTTCTGCCACAACTTCGTGAGAGTCTCATCAACCTTAACGCCGTCTGATGCCCCATACCCCTATGCTGGATCAATCACTCATCGAGGACTTTCGGGGGCTTGCGCAAAGGAACTTCATCGGCCTGGCCAGCTGCCTTGGGTGTCTTGATCATCTTCTTACCAAGATGGCCACATGGGTCATGGAAGCCGAGGCCCACTTCATATGCGGCGCACGTGGGAAGCACCATAAGACCGGCTTTCAGCGCTGGGGGGCGAATCCGGGTTCCATCCGCGTCGGTTTGGAGCGCATTGCGGTCCGCGTTCCGCGCGTGCGGAATGTACGAACCCGAAAGGAGCGTCCTCTGCAAACGTACCGCCTCTTGCGCGAGCGTGGGCTTATGGACCGGGAAAGCGTGACACGAGGGTTGCTGTGTGGACTCTCGCGGCGCAATTACAGGCAGGCGGCCCAAGTCTTCACCGATAGTCTGGGGTTGAGTGCCAGCAGCATTGGCAACGCCTTCATTACGCAGACGGCAGCGCTACTGAAGGCATTTGAGACGCGCCGATTCGATCAGCACACCTTTGCGGTGCTCCTGCTTGATGGCAAGTATTTGGCTGGTATGCAAATGATCGTAGCGATGGGCATCACGACCGAGGGCGAGAAGGTCGTACTGGGCTTTGCGGAAAGCCGTACCGAGAACAGTGCGCAGGTGGAGTCGCTGCTGCAGGATCTGTTGCGTCGGGGCTTCACCCATACCGACAAGCTGTTGGTACAGGTGGACGGCAGCCGCGGGCTTCGCAAGGGAATCAGTGCGGTGTTTGGGGATGCGGTCGTATTCCAGCGCTGCCAATGGCACAAGCGTACCAATGTGACGCGTCACATCAAGAGCGAGCCAGCGGCCACGCAAATGAAGCGTCGGCTTCAGGCGGCTTGGGAACTGCCCACGTACGCAGAGGCACGGGCGGCGCTTGTGTCGCTGCATGAAGCGCTGCAGCGGTCGTGCCCGAAAGCCGCACGCAGTCTGGAGGAGGGTATGGAGGATACGCTGGCGCTTCACCGGTTGGGGGTGCGGAACCAGGCTGTCAGAGACAGTCTGAAGACGACAAACATCATCGAGAACCTCAACAGCATTATTGCGAACCGATCACGGAACGTGAAGCGCTGGGGATCATCGGGGATGCGTCAGCGCTGGTGCGGGGCGATATTCATGCAGTACGAGTCGAATCTGAAGCCGATACGCCGGGAGGACATGAAGGAGCTGACCCAGGTCCTGACCACCTCCGGGGGTCAATGGGTTAGTGGGGATTCGGTCTGCCAGCCCCAAGGGGCTGCAAAGGCAACACCTGCCGCTGGATGCCCCAGCGCAGTAGTGCGCTGCTGACGCTGGCATAACGCAAAACCCGCAGCTGCCTGGACGCTCTGAGGCGCTGCACCGTGCCAAGATCGCCGCTTACGCGTGCGATCAGAGGATCCCTGCGGGATATCGTGCCCGGAAAGTCACTCCACGAGCCTGCCTACGCCCGAAAATCCGCGTGTGAGCACGCAATTGGGCCCACATTGGCATGCACCGTCCCATTTGCACCCACACTCTCGACCCGAAGCCCAATCCATTGCCAAAAGATATCTACTTTGAGGGCCCATCTCGGCAGAAGCTGCCGAAACCCAACTTAAAAATGTGCAATCCCGTGGGATTCAACCCGGCCATAAGCAACAAAGCGGCCCAATCCATTCGGCAGACTATTCGCAGTTGGCGGCTACCTCGTAGTAGCCCGCTACAGTTGGCAGATCTTGCTGGCAGGTATAATGCGACGGTTCGAGGATGGATTAACTACTACGGGGCCTTTCGCAAGTCTGCCTTGTACCGGTCACTGAAGTCCATTGACTACCACTTGGTTCGATGGGCCATGCGGAAGTACAAACGCTTTCGCAGGAAGTGGCGCTGTGCATATTGGTGGATAACCGATTGGGCTCGCAGAGATCCGACGCTATTCGCGCACTGGCCCTGGCTGTACGGTCCGACTTTATTCGTATCCAGACGGCCGCGTAGGAAGAGCCGTGTGAGTTGAGAGGCTCACGCACGGTTCTGCGAGAGCCCGGGGGTGAAATTCCCTCGGGCTACTCGACTGAACGTGTTGGATATCGTTCGCGTTGAGTGCTATCTGCGCAGCGATCCCACGGCAGCGCGCGGGCGTCCGCTGCAGGATCGTGCGGCGCTTGCGCGGGCGTTTCTGGCGAAGGCGGTCTACAATATTGGTACGACCCGCGCGTTGATCGACCGGATTTGCTCAGACCCACAGCTACGCCGCTTGTGTGGGTGGGAACGTCAAGACCAGGTTCCAAGCGAGGCGACTTTTTCACGCGCATTCGCAGAGTTTGCCATGACTAGTCTTCCAGATCAGATGCATCGTGCGCTGATCGAATCGTGCTACCAGGAGGTGGTGGTTGGACATATCTCACGTGATTCGACGGCGATTCAGGCGCGCGAGCGCCCTGCTGCGAAGGAGCCGGCGCCTGCCAAGCGCAAGCCTGGGCGACCGCGTAAGGGAGAGGAACCTGCAAAGAAGGAGCGACGCGTCGTACGCCAGTTGGGTATGAGCCTGCAGGAGATGGAAGATGACCTGCCAAAGGAGTGCAACCGGGGAGTCAAGCGCAATTCCAAGGGCTACAAGCAAAGCTGGAGTGGCTATAAGCTGCACGCGGATGTGGCAGATGGGGGCATACCGATCAGTTGCATCGTGACGTCCGCATCCGTGCATGACAGTCAGGTGGCCATTCCGTTGGGGACCAAGTCCGCCGAGCTGGTCACGAGTTTATACGATTTGATGGATAGCGCCTATGATGTGGAGGAGATACGCCTTCACAGCCAGCGTCTTGGACATGTGCCGATCATTGACCAGCACCCGCGTACACGCGCTGGGAAGGAGGCGCTAAAGCGTGAGGCGAAGGCCCAGCGTGCGGCTGGGTTTGTACCGCCCGTGCGTGAGCGCTACAAGGAGCGTTCGACCGTCGAGCGCGTCTTTGGTCGCCTCAAGGACGAGTATGGCGGTCGTCACGTTCGCGTACGTGGCAACGCGAAGGTGCAGTGCCACCTCATGTTCGGTATGCTTGCGCTGACCGTGGACCAGATGGTGCGACTGCTGGGCTAAACGACCTAAGCTGAGCGCAGAAAGGCGCCTGTCGTGCCAGGTGTGCAGGATAGGTGTGCGTGATTGTCACAGCCCATCGCCGACATCTGTCCTTCCGGGTCGCAATCACTGCAACGCTTAGCGTTTTCGAAGTGCGGAAACCACACCGGCGCCTTTCTTTCTTCAATCCACTGAATGCATGCTGAATTGCAGCGCCGATTGTCTATACCGACAATCCCGGCAGCCCATTTATGCAAGAGCCTCTATTGTCTATGGTACGGGGCGTATTCAGATATCGGTTCCTCGGGTGCGTGACACCAACACGGGCAAGGAAGTGCCGCTGAAGACCTACCAGTTGCTGCACCAGCGGGATCCCAAGCAGCTTGAGAAGCTCACGGCGCTGTTGCTCTCGGGGGTCTCGCAGCGCGACTACAAGGACGTGGCCGGCGAGTTTGCTGACTGTATGGGACTGAGCCAGAGCAGCGTTGCTCGCATGTTCGAGACCACTACCACGCAGGCACTAGAGGAGTTTGAGTCCAGCCAGCTGGATCAGGAGAAGTATGTGGCCTTGTTGATAGATGGTAAGTGCCTGAAGGGTGTGCAGATGATCCTCGCTCTGGGGGTCACCCGTACAGGCAAGAAGCAAGTGTTAGGCTACATCGAAAGCACCACCGAGAACAGTGACAAAGCGACCGCTTTGCTGGAGAACCTGGTGCAGCGCGGGTTCTCCTATGCCGGCGGGATCCTGGTGATCATCGACGGCAGCAAGGGGCTGCGCAAGGCGGTGCAGCATGTGTTTGGCGACCACGCGGTCATCCAGCGGTGTCAGTGGCACAAGCGTGAGAACGTGGTGCAGCACACCAAGCAGAAGGGCACAGCCGAGCGCGCAAAAGGCCGGCTTCAAGATGCCTACGATCAGCCGGACTATGAGCGTGCGCGCAAAGCGCTTGTTGCTATCCACGACGATCTGCAGCCTGGGCAACCGCGCGCGGCCGCCAGCCTGCGCGAAGGGCTGCACGAAACGCTTGCGGTGCTGCGACTACCACTGCATGAGACCCTCCGGCGCAGCTTCAAGACCAGTAACCTCATCGAGAACCTCAATAGCGTCATTACGCATCGCACGCGCAACGTAAAAAGATGGCGCTCCACGAATCAACGGCACCGCTGGTTCGCCGCCATCTTCAAGCACTACGAGTCCAGGCTAAGTCGCATATTGGAGCCTGTGCACCTGAGAGCGATGGAAGCAGCCCTTACACGTGAGGTGGAACGCCGCAGGCAGCAGACCGTATTCGCCTATGCACATCCCCCGCCCAACTAAATATGGGTCAATCCCTGCATGGAACAGAAAATCCAGATTAACGATTCTTCAGGCTCCACGGAAACTCTAGCCCTCAAGGTTGAGCCTCCCTTCGACCCGCGTCGAGTGGCTAACTACTTCCTGAAAAAAGAAAGGGTCTCGCCTTTACATTTGCAGAAGCTTCTCTACTTCGCTCATGGCTGGCATCTAGCTATTACAGGGCACCCATTGGTCAACGAGCGATTCGAAGCTTGGCCTTATGGCCCTGTCATTCCATCGATCTACTTCGAGTTCAATGAGTTCGGAGCACAGAAAATTATGCGCCGTGCGCTAGATCGGCCTAGAGCTTTTCAAGGAAGAAGGGAAATGGCGGCTGTAGAGTCGGAAGACAAAACTGCATTCAGAATATTGGAAGGAGTCTGGAAGGTCCTCCGAAAATTCACGGCTCTTGAGCTGTCCAGCAAATCACATGTAGAAGACGGTCCGTGGGCAGAAATCAGAAGGCGAGATCCTATTACCCGATATCCTACGATTCCAGACGATCTCATAAGAGCTTATTTCAAACGCTATTATGGACAGGGAAGAAAACAGCGCTGATCCGAGTTGGGATCTGGATCCATATGTCTTCGATGATTTAAAGGATCTGTTAGAAGCAGGAGATCAAGAGGATCAACCGAAAGGCAAACTCCCCCAACTGGAGTCTTTACACGAAGAAGCGCTAAAATCAGCCAAGCAAGACAGGAAAGAACGGAAGGTTTTTGGCCGCTCATTACTTCGGATTCTGTGGTTCTGGATTGGCATAGTATTAGCAATTCTAATTGCAGGAATGATCTGGCCTCAATCAGCCCTTGCAGACTCTGTTCTCAAGATGCTATTAGGGACAACGACGGCAAATATAATTGGGCTTCTAGTCATCGTTGTTAGCTATCTGTTCCGAAAGTAGTAGTGAGATGCCTTGCAACTCGGTCCCCTCCAATCACTGATCGATACCAAAGGAAAACCATGTCCAACGATACAGATCCCATCGTACAGGAGCAGGCAGGGAAGATTAGTCAGGCGTGCATAGTATGGGGAGTTGTTTTGCCGCTTGCCCTTGTTGTATTGATTGGTATCCTCTGCAGCATGCTCGACGACGAATCGTCAGAGATTGAGATTGAGACTGCCGACAACACTACGATCGCCTATAAACTTGCGGTGGTAGCTGACGTGGGGTGGCGTCAGTTTGAATCAACCGAACGGCGTTTCGCATTCGTCCTGCCGCGTCTGAATGACGTGTGCACTGACATCGTATCGGAGGAAAGAGTGGCAGATCATTTGGTGCTCCTACACCAGCAGCTTGAGGAAGCTGGATTAGAACGTGAAGAAGAGCTACCGCAGCTCGTAGACAACGTATTCAGCCTGGCAAATGTGATTGGAGTATCTGGCAAGGGAGATCAGTGCGTGGAAATTTGGGTAATGTACATACTCGCACGTAGAAAAGGTATGAGCCAGCATGACGCACTTGAAGGAGTCAAGCAGTATGTCATTGAATTTTAGCAACATAGCAGATTATACCCTCCCTGTCAAGTCAGATGATTCATTCCCCATGCAAGACTACGTCGACATCTTTTTGAAGGGGTATGAAAACTACGCGCACTACCTGTGGCAGGAAATCACCCAGCCCCACTGGCAGAACTACTTCTACTGGCTCATTGCCGTTTCCCTCGTCTTCTTTGCGCTTGAAATTATCTCACCTTGGCGGCGCGACCAGAGGCGGTTCCGCAAAGACTTCTGGCTGGATCTCTTCTACGTGTTCTTCAATTACTTTCTGTTCTCGCTTTTTATCTACAACGCGGCCTCAGAAGTAGCTGTCAACTTGTTCAGCGACGCGCTGGCGGCTGTTGGGGTCACCAACCTTGTAGCAGTGGAGGTTGGCTCATGGCCCGTGTGGGTGCAACTCGTTGCCCTGTTTGTGCTACGCGACTTCATTCACTGGAATGTGCATCGCCTGCTGCACCGCGTGCCGTGGCTGTGGGAATTTCACAAGGTCCATCACTCAGTTGAAGAGCTGGGCTTTGCTGCGCACCTGCGGTTCCACTGGATGGAAAACGTCGTGTACAACGCGCTGCAATACCTGCCACTGGCGATGATCGGCTTTGGCATCGATGACTACTTCATGGCCTACATGGTGGCGCTGGCCATAGGGCACTTTAATCACTCCAACCTGAATGTGCCGCTCGGGCCGCTGAAGTACGTTCTGAACAATCCGCAGATGCATATCTGGCACCATGCCAAGACATGGCCCGAGGCCAGTCCCTATGGCATCAACTTTGGCCTCAGCCTCAGCATATGGGACTACTTGTTCAGGACGGCTGCAATCCCGCACGACGGCCGCGACATCACGTTGGGCTTTGCGGGGTCGGAAGAGTTTCCGACCACTTTTTTCGGGCAAAGCGTCCATGGCCTTAGCCCCACGCGCCAGCAAAGCGGCCCGAATGGGACAGAGTCGTAGTAGCAACGCAAGCCTAACCTGCTAGGCGGTCGCTACTCGTACCCGGCGAACCGCCAGCGCTCGATATGCGAGGGGCTACGGCTACGCATGACGGCATCGATTTCCTCAACCACCGCAGGATGCTGCGAAGCCACATCCTGCGTTTCTGCTGGGTCACTTGCCAGGTCGTAGAGCGCGATTGGCGCATTCGGGTCTGTGCGCCCGCCCAGGCGAACGCCCTTCCAGTCGCCCATGCGCACGGCCTGCGCACCGTTCCAACGGCGCCCAAAGTACTCCCAATACATCTGGGAAGGGGTCGGTGGAGCCGTTCCTAGCAGGACCGGCAAGAACGAAGTGCCATCAACCTCAGCTTCTACCGGGATGCCTACGACGTCCGCAATCGTTGGAATAACATCCAGAACGCTGAAACGTGGTCTGTGGTCGTTCCCGGGACGATTTGGGCGGGCCACCGCGCGAGCATCGGCACGCGGATGCCACCCTCGTAGACTTCGCCTTTGCCTCCGCGCAGGCCGCCCGAACTGTTAAACAATTCCACATCCACGCTGCCCACATACGTGGGCCCGTTGTCGCTGGAGAACATCACCAGGGTATTGTCTGACAGGTCAAGCTCGTCCAAGAGTGCCATGAGCCGGCCGAGATGCTCATCCATCCGAGTAATCATCGCGGCGTACGCTGATGTTGGCCGAATATGTGGGAGGTACCCTTGCCCTCCGGGATATGGTTCCTCATCAAACACACCATCGTAGCGAGCCAGTGCCTCATCCGGAACCTGCAGCGCCAAGTGCGGCACGACATGGGGCAAGTACAAAAAGAATGGCCGGTCGGCATTGCGTCGGACAAAGGCTTCCGCCTCGTCCATCATGAGGTCCGGCGCGTAATCAACCCCCTTGTACCGGTCGTAGGCCGCGGGGTCATGGAGGTCATCGCCGTCAAAGCGCTGATGCGGGTGAAAATACTCGTTGCGTAGCGTGTCCCAAACGCCATTGTTCCACAGATGCGTTGGGTAGTAGTTGTGGGCCTGCTTCTGGTCCAGATATCCATAAAAGAAGTCGAATCCCTGCTGGTTGGGCACTCCGGTTGACCCGGGGCCACCTAGGCCCCACTTCCCAACTACCGCCGTAGCATAGCCGGCGTCCTGGAGCATGCGGCCTAAGGTAAACGAGCCCTTGCGCAGCGGCAACTGCCCGTGTTCCTCCTCGTCTGCAAATCCACCCAACTCGAAGTTGTCACGCACGTAGCAATGCCCCGTGTGTCGGCCCGTGACCAATGTGCACCGGGACGGCGCGCAGACAGGACTGCCACTATAGTGCTGCGTGAAACGCAGCCCCTCTGCGGCAAGCCGATCCAGGTTGGGCGTATGGATCAGCTTCTGGCCGTAGGCCCCGACTTCACCATAGCCGAGATCATCAGCCAGAAAATAGATGATGTTGGGCGGTTCTTCTGCAGGCTGCTGGCATGCTGCCAATGCGCAGGCGCCAAGCAGGAAAAGTAGTGCGTGTCGTGGCATAATGACCTGTAAGAGGTGGACAGGCCAATATAGCCACAGGCGTGCAAGAAGGTAGCCTTACCTAGCGAGCTTCAGTGCCCTTTGGCACTTGGTGGCGCTGATCCAGAACCGAAGCTTGCGCCGCCCCCGTCCAGTCTTGTTGCCCACAGCTTTGCGCCGGCCCAAAGGCCGCATGGTGCGTCGTCTCATGTTTTGTCCTCCGTCGATGACAATATTCAAAATCAATTCTTCAGTGCAAAGATCGCGCGCGCGTGTCATCATGGTTTTAGCAGACTATTACCGTTACGTGACGAGTGCGGTGCGCACCACTTTGGTGCATGCGCCTGCTGCGCGCCCGCGCAGACGTGCCAACCCTACTCGTAGCGCAGAATTCGCCCAGGACCCGAATGATTCAGGAGCCGCGCACAGCGCTGGCGGCGCGGCGCGTTGGAAGCGGGCGGCTCCATTTTACCCGGCGTTGCGCCGGGCTGGAACGGGTGGCTCGCTAGATCCGGCGAGCCGGGATCTGAATGGCAACGACTTGGGCTGACTCCGCTACCAGAATGCCGTCATCTACAAACCACTGGTGGCCTTCTCGATAGGCCGATTCGAAGGCCTGGGAGCACTGCAGCTCCACCGCATACGGGCGGTTCTCCGCAGTAAGCTCTTCGATCATCGTGCTCTTGTAGCAGTATGTGCTTCGCGAACGGAGCGCACGCGGCGAAAATCGCTTTCTGCCCTGTGCCAAAAACGCAGTTCCTGCTGTACCTTTCTTCATTGAGTTGCCGAGTCATGGATGCAAGCACGCAATTTAAAGGAATGAGGGCGGCAGGCTGCGCACATTGTGCCAACAAGAAGCAAACAGTAATTCACACTGCCACAATGGCAAGAATCGCGCAATCTTCGTAGCCTACTCTTCAGCCTAGCCAACGCCATGGAAACATTCATCTTCCTAGGTACAGTCAAGGGTGCCTTTTTGATGCGCAACCACGACCGCAGAACGTGGAAGCTTGAGGGCCCGTCTTTCAAAGGCTGGAAGGTCACCGCGGCCGGGCGTGCACGTGACGGGCGCTTTGTCGCAGCGAGCGCAAGCTACGTCTATGGGCCCATGCTTCACGTCAGCGAGGACCTTCTGCAGTGGCAGAACGTGGCCCAGGGCCCGCGCTACGAAGAAGGGCGCAAGCTGTGGAGCAGATCTGGACGATTGCCACTACGCGACGCGGGATGTACGCAGGTGTGGCCGAGGCCGGCCTCTTTTTTGCCGACGATCCCGCGGGGAAGTGGTCGCCGGTGGCAGGCCTCAATGATCATCCTACACGGCCAAGGTGGCAGCCTGGCCTGGGCGGGCTTTGCGCGCATGTGCTGCTGGAGAATCCAGACAATCCGGACCAGCTTTGGTGTGGCATCAGCGCTGTTGGCGTCTTTCGCTCCGATGACGCAGGCAAGACTTGGCACCCCAAAAACCGGGGGATTCCTGTGGCCATCGAAGACAAGGAGCATAAGGAGATCGGATTCTGTGTGCACGGCTTGGCCCTTGATCCCCATGACCCTGCCGTGTTGTACCGGCAGGACCACTTGGGGATGTTTCGCTCAACCGATGCCGGAGAGTCCTGGCATGAAAACAATACTGGCCTGCCGGTGACATTTGGTTTCCCTGTCGTGACCGACCCCGTCACCGGTTCGATATACGCCTACCCTTTGGAAAGCGACGAGTATCGCCTGCCGGCCAAAGGGGCCATGCGCGTGTACCGAAGCGTGGACCAGGGCCAATCGTGGACGCCGCTTGGTCGAGGCCTGATGCAGGAGGGCGCCTGGACTTCGGTGCTCCGCGGGGCGATGTGCGTAGATGGCCAGTCGCCGTGCGGCATATACTTTGGTACCACCTCCGGCACGGTTCACTACAGCACAGACGGCGGCGATTCTTGGCAGCACATGCACTGCCTCCTCCCACGCATACTTTGCGTCAAAGCGTTTACAGTATAGATGCCGCGCGTAACCGTTGTTCTTCCATCAATTCTTGCGTCCCTGGTAAAGGAGCGGATGGTGCCAGTGGACGCGGAATCGGTGGAGCAAGCTCTGGCTGTGCTCACCAAGCGTCACCCGGCGCTGGCCCAGGCCCTCTTTAACGAAACCGGTGAGCTTCGAGAGCACGTGCTCTGCTTTCACAACCAGGACAACACGCGCTGGCACGCGCAGGGCCTCAGGCAAGAGCTCCGAGCGGGCGATCGCCTGACAATCCTGCAGGCCGTTGCCGGCGGCTAACAACGACCCTCACTCCTATGCCAATAGCGTGGCTGGACCTTACAGTAGAGGATGCGGATACGATTCGCGACTTCTATGCAACCGTCGTTGGCCTGACGCCTGAGCCTGTGCAGATGGGCGGCTACCACGACTACAACATGCTTGCAGGGGGCGAACCCATCGCCGGAATTTGTCATGCGCGGGGCCCCAATGCCAGCCTCCCGCCGGTGTGGCTGCCCTACTTCGAGGTAGCGTCCCTTGACTCCAGTCTGGCAGCTACCCGTGCTTGTGGCGGCGAAGTCCTCGTTCAGCCGCGTCCTGCCGGAGCTGGGATGCGCTACGCCGTTGTGCGCGACCCGGCTGGCGCCGCTGCCGCGCTGGTCGAGAAGTCAGGCAGTACATAACGTCCGCTTGAAGTTGCGCACACAGGAGGTACAGGGTATCTTTTCGCTTTCACAAGACATTCATTGTTATGGCATTGATGAACATCAACTGGCTGGCCGTAATCGTCGCCGCATTGATTCCCATGGTCGTGGGTTCGCTCTGGTACGGGCCCCTGTTCGGTAAGGCGTGGATGAAGCTGATGGAGCTTACCGAAGAGCAGATCAAAGAGAACTTCAACGCTGTGCAGTCCTACGGCATCTCGACGCTGATGGCATTCATCATGGCGTTTGTATTGGCAAATGTGATCAACATGGGGGAGCCTGGCGCCACCAGTGGCATGATGCTTGGTGCGCTGATTTGGCTTGGATTCTTTGTGCCGTACGGATTCCAGTCGGTGGCGTTTGAGATGAAGAAGACGCAGATCTATGTCCTGAGCATGGGCTGCAACCTGCTGGTGTTGTTGCTTATGGGTCTGGTGCTCGGTGCTTGGCAATAGCCTGAACCCTAGGATAGGCCTAAGGGTTCATCGTCTTATGAAGCCTTCGCCGCCCGAGCGGGCCGCCGAGCTGCGCCGCTTGCTCAATGAGCACAACTACAGGTATCATGTGCTGCATGCTCCCGTCATATCCGACGGGGAGTACGACCGGCTCTTCCAGGAGCTGAAGCAACTGGAGGCAGCGCAACCCGCGCTCCTTACGCCGGACTCGCCGACGCAGCGCGCCGGCAGCGACCTGGCTGAAGGATTTGCCAAGGCATCCCACCCGCGGCAGGTCCTCAGCCTTGCGAACGCGTTTAGCGCGAAGGACCTTCAGGACTGGGAGATGCGCAATAAGCGTATCGCATCAGACGGGCCCTACACCTACGTGGTGGAGCCCAAATTTGATGGCCTTTCTATAGTGCTGACGTACGAAGACGGTCTCCTGACTCAAGCTGCCACCCGCGGGGACGGTGCAACAGGTGATGTTGTGACCGCCAATACACGCACCATCCAATCCATCCCACTACGAATACCCGTAACCGGCACGCAAGCCGTACCGCCCCTACTGGTAGTGCGTGGCGAAATTCTATTTACCAAGGCTGCTTTTGCTGCCCTGAACGCGGCACGCCGCGAGAATGGTGACCCGACCTATGTCAATGCGCGCAATACTGCCTCCGGCTCGCTGAAGCAGAAGGATGCCCGCATGACGGCCCAACGTGACCTGTCAGCATTCTGCTATGATGTGTTGCATGCCGAGGGACTGACGGCAATTTCGCGAATGGCGCAGCTTTCCTTGCTAGAGTCACTCGGGTTCGTGACACCGCCGGACGTCCAGCTATGCATGGACCTGGAGTCGGTGCACACGCGGGTTGCATGGTGGGCCGCGCAGCGGGCCACGTTGCCGTTTGAGATTGACGGCGTAGTAGTCAAGGTTGACGATCTCGCTTTGGAAGGCATCCTCGGAGTGGTTGGCAAGGACCCGCGCGGCGCGATAGCCTTCAAGTATCCTTCTGAGGAAGCCACAACCAAGCTGCTGAAGGTGGAGCCACAAGTGGGGCGCACCGGTCGCGTTACGCCTACTGCCCATCTGGAGCCGGTCTTCGTCGGTGGCGTTACGGTGGCCCATGCCACACTGCACAACTACGACCTGATTGCTTCAATGGACCTGCGCCTTGGTGACACGGTGCTGCTGAAAAGGTCCGGCGATGTCATCCCGTACATCATCGGACCGGTGACCGCAGCACGCACGGGCGCGGAGCAGTCCATCGTGCCGCCGTCGGCGTGTCCGGCTTCGGGCGATACCCTGGTGCGCGAGGGCGAAGCGGTGGACTTGGTCTGTCCCAATGTTCAATGCCCGGAGCGGATATTCAGAAGCGTGACGTTTTTCTCGTCCCGAGGCGGGATGAACATCGACGGCCTAGGCCCACAGACGCTGCGTCTGCTGATAGAGCACGGGCTGATCGCAGATGAGGCCGACCTGTTTGCGCTGGACGCAGAGCGCCTGCTGAAGCTTGAAGGCATTGGCGAGAAGAAGGCAGCGCAGCTCTTGGACGCGCTCAGCGAGGCGAAGAAGCGGCCCCTGGCGCAGATCGTGTCGTCGCTTGGCATTCCTGGCCTGGGAGAAACGATGGCGCGTGTCATTGTGCAGGCAATTCCCAGAGTGGGCGCGTTGGCAGAGGTGGCCCAGGCCGTGCGCGCAGCGGAAGGGAAGGCCGTCGCCCGAGTGCCGGCGCTGGAGGGCAGGTTTGTGGACTATGCACTGGAATCCGCGAAGGTGGTTGATCCCCGAAAGCGCATCACACGCCTATTGGAGTCCAAGTGCGGCGAGGTGCCTCAGGAGCACCTTGAGCCGCTGCAGCAGCTCTTTGCCCAGGCCATTGCCGCAGTGAATCAGCTCTTGGGTATTGACGGCGTGGGTCCATCGCTCGTTCAGGCGACGATTGCATGGTTTTCGGATGCGCGCAACCTTGCGATGGTGCAGAAGATGCGGGTAGCCGGGCTGTGTCTGGCGGAAGAGCCACAGCAGCACAAGCCGACCACGCTGGAAGGTCTCACCTTTGTCATTACCGGCAGGTTGCCTGAATTCTCACGCAAGGATGCACGTACATTCATAGAGGCCCACGGCGGGCGCGTGTCCTCCTCAATCAGCCGCAAGACGAGCTTCTTGGTAGCCGGAGAGGGCGGGGGCACCAAAACGACTAAGGCGCAGGCGCTCGGCGTGCCCTTGCTGGACGAGGCCGCCCTGCGCGCACTCGCTGCCGATCAGAATCCATGAAGCAAACCCTGTTTCTCCTCGACGGCATGGCGCTCGCCTTCCGGGCGTACTACGGATTCCTGACGCGGCCGCGCACAAACTCGCTGGGTGTCAACACCTCCGCCGTGTATGGTTTCACGATGACGCTGCTGAAGCTCATCGCGGATTTCGACCTCAAGCATGGCGCGGTAGTAATGGATGCCAGCGAAAAGACCTTTCGCTCGGAGTTGTTCGGAGACTACAAGGCAACGCGCGATGCGCCACCCGAGGCCATCATCAACAACCTGCCCTTGATCAAGACGGTAGTCGAGTCTCTGGAATTGCCATTCTACCAGGTGCCTGGCGTCGAGGCGGACGATGTCATAGGCACGCTGGCGCGCCAAGCTGAGCGCGAAGGGAAAAGCGCCATCATCGTGTCGTCGGACAAGGACTTTCGGCAACTCCTTTCGCCGCATGTGTCAATCTATAAGCCAAGGAGTCGCGGCGAAGGGTTTGATCACATCACTTTCGAATCCTTTGAAGAGAGCTTTCAGCTGAAGCCATACCAGTACATCGACGTACTGGCACTGATGGGCGACAAAGTCGACAACGTGCCCGGGATCAAGGGCATCGGAGAAAAGACCGCCATCAAGCTCCTGCAGGCGTACGGCACGCTGGAAAACCTCTTGGAGCATGCCGCCGAAATCAAGGCCAAGCGTGCACGCGAAGGCCTCTTGGCCGAGGCCGATATGGCTCGGCTGAGCAAGACGCTGGTGACCATCAAGCTGGATGTTGACACTACCATTGACTGGGAAGATGCCCGCTGCGCCGAGCTGAGCAGCCCCAAGGTGCATTCGGTGTTTCGCCGCCTGGAGTTTACCAGTCTGTTAGGTCGCCTGGGCGTTGGGGCGCAGCTGGAAGCTACGGCATCAGCGGACGCTTCGCCACACCGGAGTTATGACGCCGCGCACGCCAACTACCGGCTGGTGGCTGATCGTAAGCAGCTGGTTGCACTGGAGCGTACGCTTGCCCGACAGCAGGCCCTGGGCCTGCACGCGCTTCATGACGGACTGCCCCCGGCGTGGGCGGATTGGGTCGGGCTGTCGGTAGCCTGGGCCAACGAGACCGCCTGCTACATTCCGCTGCCCATGCCGGATGGCACGAGCCAGAAGGAGGTGCTAGGCATCCTGGCGCCCATCTTAACCAACGCAAACGTGGTCAAGGTCGGCCATGGAATCAAGCCCCTTCTGGTGCTGCAGGGGCTGAGCAAGGTGCAAGCAGGCGGTTCCGTCTTCGACACGGAGGTGGCTCATTACCTTCTGGCACCAGACACGAATCATTCCCTGCGCTTCGTGGCGCGTGAGCGGCTTCGCTATGACCTCATAGACTGGAATAGCGTGGCTGGCGCGGGGCGCGAGCGGCGCGCGTTGCGAGAGTTGGCCCCGGCAGACCTGATGGCGGCGACCTGCGAATTTGCGGCGCTCTCGCTGGAACTGATGGACCCGCTGCAAAAGGATCTTGACGAAAAAGGGTTGCGTCGCGTTGCTATGGAAATGGAATTCCCGCTGGTGTACTCGCTTGCACACATGGAGATGGCCGGGGTCATGGTTAACAAAGAGTTGCTGGATGCTACGGGGAAGAGCCTCCAGAAGGAGATCGCCGATCTCGAGGGAGACATCTTTGCCAGGGCCGGCAGGATGTTTAACATCGCCTCGTCGCAGCAAGTAGGGGAGGTCCTCTTTGGGCAGATGGGTCTTCCGGTGCGCCACAAGACTTCTACTGGCAAGCCGTCCACGCGCGAAAGTGTCTTGATGGAGCTCGCGGCCAAGCACGAGATCTGTGGCATGATTCTGGACTGGCGCAAGGCCACGCGCCTGGTCGGTACCTATATCGCGGGCCTTGGGCGCTGGATCCATCCGGCGACAGGCCGGGTGCATACCGTATTCAACCAAACCACCGCGGCTACAGGCCGCCTGTCGTCGTCGGACCCCGGGCTGCAGAATATCCCGAATCGGACCGCGTCAGGGCGCGAGTTGCGGCGCGCCTTTGTGGCACAGTCGGGATGGCAACTGCTTTCTGCGGACTATTCCCAAATCGAGCTGCGCATTCTAGCCCACATGAGCGGGGACGAAAGCTTGACACAGATTTTCCTTGACGGGCGGGACCCACACACCGAAACTGCTGCTCGCATCCACCACGTCGATGCGGACTGCGTGACCTTGGAGCAGCGAAGCAAAGCCAAGGCCGTCAACTATGGCATCCCATACGGCCTGTCGGCCTCGGGCCTTGCACAGCAACTGCGATGCTCCATAAAGGATGCCCGCGCTTTGATGGATTCACACCGGGAGTCATTTCCTGGTGTCCACCGGTTCTTGTCGGAACAGGTGGAGGAGGCGCGCGCACGCGGCTACGCGGTTACGCTGTGGGGACGCCGACGCTACCTGCCGGACCTCAAAGCCAGAAATCGCATGGTGCGGTCAGCGGCGGAGCGTGTCGCCGTCAACATGCCCATCCAGGGCACGCAGGCGGACATGATCAAGCTGGCAATGGTTGGCATTGACCGCACTGTTGCGCACAGGGGGCTGCGGATGCGAATGGTGCTCCAAGTGCACGATGAACTCCTCTTTGAGGTGCCACCGTATGAGGTGGCAGAGGCCGAAGAGCTGGTGCATGATTCGATGGTCAATGCCCTGGCACTGGATTTACCCATCGAGGTGAATCTCAACACGGGTCCTACGTGGCTGGATGTCCACTGAGGAGCAGTCGTGCAAGGACGGGGGCGTGGTCTGAGGGCCGCTCGCGCCCGCGCTCTGCCGCATCTACCCAGGCGTTGACCGAGCGCGAAGCCAGACCCGGCGTCATGAGGATGTGGTCAATGCGGACCCCGTCATTCCACTCAAAGCCACGGGAACGGTAGTCCCACCACGTATATATACCAGGCCCGGGGGCGTGTTTTCGAAGGACATCTACCAGCCCAAGGCGCTGCCTGATCTCTTCCACCTTGCCACGCGTAGCGGGATCGCAAAGTACGGTGCCTTCCCAAGCATCGGGATGTGCTGCGTCGAGCTCATCCAAAATCACGTTAAAGTCACCCAGCAGCACAAAGTCGTCATGGCGTGCCTGCTGTTCAAGCAGAAAGCTCTCCAGCTTTGCCAGCCATGCAAGCTTGTACTGGTACTTCGAAGAGCCTACGCGCTGGCCATTGGGAACGTATACATTGATCCAGCGCACGCCCAGCGCTGTGCCTGCAATGACCCGTGCCTCTTGATCCAGGCCGGTATCGACTTGGGAAACCTGTTCCCGCGACAAAATCGCGACGCCGTTATAGGTACGCTGCCCGAACAATGCGGCTTGGTATCCCAGGTCCATCAGATCCGAAAAAGGAAATACCGCTTCCGTACATTTGACCTCCTGCAGGCACGCGACATCGGGCTGGTGTGCCTGCAGAAATGCGGCGATGCGCTCGTAACGCGCACGCGCCGAGTTCACATTCCACGTTACACACTTGATCGGGGAGTCCATGAGCCTTTACGTTGCCGTACAAGATACGCCGCAGCCGCAGTCGCAACCCGGTTATATGTGCAATTTATATACGTTTTCACGCATAGGTGTAAATATTTACACCTATGCGTACGCTTTTCCCTGCTCCGGGTGCCGCTATGCGGCGGGGCGCCCGGCAGCCTTCTCGAAGCGGTTAGAATCATGAAAACGGTACTCTTGTTTCGCCATGGAAAGTCAGACTGGGACGCGCCGTATGGGCGGGACCACGAGCGCCCGCTTGCGGCGCGTGGCCGAAAGGCCTCGGATGCTATGGGCCGGTGGCTCGCGGTGCAAGGCCCATTGCCGGATCGTATCCTGTGCTCGACGGCGAAGCGTGCCCGGCAAACGTGCATGCGAGCTTTGGCGGCCGGCGGCTGGAAGGCGCCGGTGACGTATCACCGCAGCCTCTACGGGGCGACGCCAGAAATCCTGCTTGAGCTGATTCGGGAGCAGCCGGACGACGTGGCGTGCATAATGCTGGTGGGGCACCAGCCGACATGGTCCATGACGACCGGTCTACTTACACGCGAGGCCACCGGCCACTTTCCAACGGCGACCATTGCGTGCGTGGCGCTACCTATACCGTCATGGGTGGATGCGGAATTCGGCGCAGGCAGGCTGGAGTGGCTGCAGCGCCCCCGAGAGCTGTAGCGACGCGTCCGAGGACCGGGGTGGGATGCCCCCAATGGCATTTGCGCATGGTTCGCTACCAGGCAGGTGCCGAAATAGCAGCCAGGCAGCATCGCGGAGCTCCCGGCGTGTGATCCGCTACAGCGGGTCGACCAGTTCGAGGCCCAGCGTCTTGCCTTTCATCACAGCCGGCACGCCATGTTCCATCCACACAGGTGCCGGGGCCCCCTTGAGGTAGTGATCAAAGAATTGCTGCATACGGATAGTCCAGTCCTTACGGTTTTCGAACTTGCGTAGTCCATGCCCGGCGCCGTTGTAGTTCAGCATCCATACCGGCTTGCCAAGCCGCCTGAGGGCGACAAAAAACTCGATGCCCTGGTACCACGGCACGGCGCCATCATCGTCGTTGTGCATCATCAGCACGGGCGTCTCAATCTTGTCGGCCTGGAAGAGCGGAGAGTTGTCGATGTAGCGCAGCGGATATTCCCATAACGAGCCGCCGATCCGGCTCTGCGTCCGCTCATATTGGAACATTCGACTCATGCCGCTGCCCCAGCGAATGCCTCCATACGCACTGGTCATATTGGAAACCGGCGCGCCCGCTTCTGCGGCCTTGAAAAGGTTCGTCTCCGTAACCATGTAGGCAATCTGGTATCCACCCCAGCTATGACCCTGCACGCCAATGTTGTCCGCTTGCACAAAGCCCTTGTTGATAAGCATGGTGACGCCCGGTACCACGGCGTTGAGCGCACTCTCTCCCGGATAGCCCACCTTGTACGGGATGTCAGGGGTGAACACCAGGTATCCGCGGCTTACATAAAAGGAGATGTTAATGGACGACCCTCCGGCGCTCGGCGGGCGGTGCTGGTAAAGCCCGGTCGACATCTTCTCGTAGAAGTACACCATCATCGGGTACTGCGTTGACGGATCAAAGCCTTCCGGCTTGAACAACATGCCCTGCAGCGGAATGCCGTCCAGCGAACTCCACGACACCAGCTCCGCTGTGCCCCACCGGTACTCCGCTTGCTGCGGATTGATTTTGCTGATGCGCCGCATGTCGTCGAAATCATCTTGCGTGACCCAGACGTCATCAAATTCTTCGAAGCTCTCTCTTGTCACAAGCATTGTGCTTGCGTCCTCAGCCTTCCGCGGATAGCCAAAAGCGCGCTCCATCATAATTAGCTCTTCGGGCGCCTGGCGGCCATCTACCTCGTCCTCAAAGAAGCCGCCGGCCATGGTCTCGTAGTGGCGGGCCGACAGCAGCAGTTCGCCCGAAATGTAGTCTTCATCAAAATCCAGCCGCACATTGCGCAGTCGCAGGTTGTGCTCGCGCCCAAATCCGTCGGTGACGGCGCGCGGCTCCTCGCTTCCGGTCGGGTCTAGCGCCCAAATGTCATGCTTATCGTACACAAGAAACTCCTCGTCACCCTCGGTCCAGCCGGCAGACCCGTAGGAGTTAGGCCTGTAAGGCCAGTCGTGTAACTCGTTGTCTATGCGGTGCGGCAGCGCCGCAGAGATGTTTACCGCCTCGCCACCTTCAGACGACATCGCCATCCAGGCCAGAATGTCACGATCCCACCAGGTGATGTAGCGGGCCTCAGGCGAAAGGTCCGGCGTATCCTGGACGCGCTCCAGGAGCAATTCCCTGCTGCCATCGGTCACATCCACCCGGTACACATCGGTGTAGCGGGGAGAATCCCAGGAAATCTCCTGGCGGTACGGGATATTGGTGCTGGCCAGCCCCACGTCGGCATCGCCGTTAAATCCTACGTCAACTGTTGGCATGTCCTCCCGGGCAAGCTGTACGACACGGCCCTCCTCCAGAAGCACTACAGCTTCATATGTGCGGTTTCTTTCGGAACGGAGTTGGACAAGCTGCATGGGCTGCAGCAGCGGGTCCTTCCAGTTCCAGACGTCCACGACGACTTTCTCGTCGTCCTCTTCCTCTTCATCCGGCTCCGGGGCGGGCCGGGGCTGCGTGCCGAAGAAGAGGCGCGAGCCGGAATCTGAAAACGTCAGATTCACGCTCGGGCCAATCCACCAGCCGTCCGGAATGCCTGGGGTGTCCTCAGTCACCAGTGTATCCAGCGTTCCCTCTTTCCAGCGATAAACCTTCGATGCTGGCTCGTCCGCTTCCTGGTCGTCGCGGTTGGACAGGAAGGCAAGCTGCGTCTCGTCTTCGTCAAAGGTGAGCTGTCTGTAGTCGCCCTTGCCGGTCATGAGCGTATCGACGAACCAGGCGCCGGTGTCAACCAGCAGCACGCCGCTGCTAACGCTGTCCGGTGTGGCCGTCGTCACAGCCAGGTAGCGTCCATGCTCCGAGAATTCATAGGCCTTGGCATGCGGGAGCTCAAGGTCTGTGCCTGTAGCAAAGTTGTGCAACACCAGTGTGCCTTCGCCTTTCGCACTCTTCTTCTTGTCCGCCGCGGTAGTGTCTGCCACCGCACTGGTGTCCTCCTCAGGGGACTCGGGCTCCAGGTGATATACCAACAGGTCGCCGGATTCGTCGGGCGTGTCGAACGACTGGACTTGCGGGATGCGCATCACGTCCCCGGTGGCAAGGTTCAACACGGCAAGCGTGTCTTTGGGCATCTCGTCCTCCTTCTTCTTGGCCTTTCTGGCGGCCTTGAGAGAGTCCTCGGCCGGCTTCACCAGGAATACTACATGCGACGCGTCTCGCGTGAAGCGGGCGCTTCTGCTCCGTTCGAAAGTGTGAACCGCATCCGTGGTCAGGCTATGCACGCGCAGGGTGGGATCACCCTGTTCCGGGCCGTAGACGTAGAGCACCCACGCACCATCACTGGAGATAGCGGGCTGACTCAGGCGGTTCCAGATTTCGTAGGCATCATGGTCCAAAGCCTTCTTGGTGTCTTGGGCCAAGGTGCCTATCGCGGGTGACAGAAACAGCAAAGCACAGGCAAAGCGAAGAGAGGAATGCATGGTTTCAGGGACTAGTGAGCGGTGCCGTGGTCATCCCAGATGCTCCCCACGGGGTACGAACCCAGGACACGCAGTTCGGCAGAGATCTCTTGAAGGTGGTCAAGCGCACGCTGCACCAAGGGATTCGCGAGGCTGCCAGCGACATCCAGATAAAATAGGTATTTGCCGGGACTACCGACAAGCGGCCGGCTCTCGATCTTGTGCAGATCCAGGTCGCGCAGCGCAAAGACGGCCAGGCTCTTGAAGAGGGCACCCGGCACATTGGACCGAAGATCAAAGGCCACGGACGTCTTGTATGGGCGATCGGTCACTTGCGGCTCGGGTGCAGCCGCGGGCAGCGCCAGCGCCAAGAATCGTGTAAAATTCTGCGCGTGGCTTTCAATGCCTGCAGCGAGTATTTCCAGGCCGTATTCCTGGGCTGCTCGTCTTGGCGCAATGGCGGCCGATCCTGGCTTGGATTCCTGCGCCACCAGCTTGGCGGCGCCGGCCGTGTCATAGGCCGGAATAGTCTGGACGTCCGGCAGGTGCCGCTTCAGGTAGACCTGGCATTGGCCGAGCGCCTGAGGGTGCGAAAGGACCCGCGTGATGTCCTCCAGTTTTGTGCCGCGCGCAGCCAACAGGTAGTGGCGAACGCGCAGCATGAGCTCGCCAATGATCTTGAGCTCATGGCCGCGAAGCAGGTCGTAGTTGATATGGACACTGCCGAAGAGCGAATTCTCTATGGGAACGACGCCGAATTCTACCGAGCCATCGGTGACGCTTCCAAATACAGCCTCCATGGACGGACACGGCACTTGCTCCGCGTCGGGATACAGCACGCGAGCGGCCACCTCGCTGAATGCCCCGGTTTCTCCTTGGAAGGCGACCCTCATTAATCGGCCTCGCGTTTGTCCATGTGTGTTGGCGCACTGATACCGAGCACCGTGAGCCCGTTGGAAAGCACCACACGCGCGGATATCCCCAACGCCATGCGAGCGCTGGCCAGCGGGCGGGCCTCCCCAATGATGCGGCAGTGGTGGTAAAAGCGTGAAAAAGCCTCGGCTACTTCGCGCAGGTACACTGCCAGGCGGTGCGGCTCGCGGTCTTCGGCCACAGCACGAAGCGTCTGCGGAAAACGCACGACCTGCCTGATGAGCGCGACCTCAGTGCTGTGCTCCAACAGGGCGAGGTTCGCTGTGGCATCCGCCACAAATCCTACCGCACGGGCCTTCTCCAAGATGGAGCATATGCGCGCATGCGCATACTGCAGGTAGAAAACTGGATTCTTTTCGCTGGCCTCTTTGGCCAGATCCAAGTCAAACTCCAGATGCTTGCCTGCCGATCGGACAAGAAAGAAGAAGCGAGTTACATCGGATCCGACTTCGCTGATGAGTTCATCCAGCGTGACATAGTTCGCCTTGCGCGTACTCATCTTGACTTCCTGTCCCCCACGCACCAGCGTTACGAACTGGTAGATGATGACCTCTATCTTGCGTGCATCCAGGCCGAGGACGCCCAGCGCCCGAAGGATGTCCGGATAGGTCGCGATATGGTCGGCGCCAAAGATGTCAATGCACACGTCAAAGCATCGCGACAGCTTGTCGCAATGATAAGCGATGTCAGGAAGGCGGTAGGTGGGCTCACCGGAGCGCTTTATTAGGACCGTGTCTTTGTCTTTGCCGAGTTCAGAGGTTTTAAGCCACGTCGCCCCATCCTTCCGGTACAGGTATCCGGTGTCTTCCAGACTGCCTAGTACCTGGTCCAAAGCGCCGCTTTCGTAGAGCGACCGCTCATTGAAAAACGTGTCCATCCGGATGCCCAGGCGCCGGAGCGTGCGTTTGATGTCCTGGAAGATGGCTGCTTCAGCCTCACGAGTAAACGGTTCTACGCTGGTTGTGGCAAGCAGCGAGCTTCCATGTGCGCGCACTAGTGCACGTGCGACCTCTACGATGTACTCACCCAGATAGCCCTCATCCGGAAACGATAGCGGCACTGTGACCGGCTCGCCCGCGCCATTCGGCAGGGTTTTCGTGGCGTAGCCCTCGGCATTTGCCAACATTCCCTCGCTGTGGAGCACCTGCTCATAGCGTCCACGGACCGAGGCGCCCAAAGTGCGCATCTGGCGCCCCGCGTCATTGTAGTAGTACTCGCGCGTGACGGCGTGACCGGTCCACTCCAGGAGACTGGCGATGGTATCCCCGAGGACGGCATTGCGCCCATGGCCTACGGTAAGGGGCCCGGTGGGGTTAGCGCTGACAAACTCTACCAGTGCTTTGCGGCCCTGGTCTGCGTGGCTGCGCCCAAACTGCTCGCCGGCCTCAAGGCAGGCCGCGAGCGCACGGTAGAGGTGGCGGTTGGAGAAGCGGAAGTTGATGAAGCCAGGCTTGACGATTTCGCATGCTTCAATGCGGTCGGGATCCAGCGAAAGGCTCGCAACCAGCGTCTTTGCGATCTGCATGGGCGAGCGCCGCAGATGGCGCGCCAGCTTCATGGCGCAGTTGGTGGAAAGGTCGCCGAAGTGTGCGGCCTTAGGGGCCTCCAGCTCCGGCATGAATCCCGCTGGCGCAGCGTCAAGCTGGCGTAGTGCGTCCAGAAGCGCATTTTGCAGATAATCCTTCATCGTTATGGCCATCGCCACCGGAATGCTTCAATGTGCGTGCTCGGCTCACGGTCCATTGCCAGGTCGGCCAGCGCGTCGCCCACGGCGGCGGAGGACTTGTATCCGTGCCCGGAGCAGGCGCTGCCTACGACGACCCGTTGCTCCGTGCCGCCAAGGTAATCTATCAGGTAGTGCTTGTCCGGAGTATTGGTGTAGAGGCACGTGGCCGCGTGCGTGCTGGGCCCGAGCCCGTTCGGAAAGAGGCGCATAAGCAGGGCGCGGAGGTCTTGCGTTTCGCTGGGTCGGATGGTGCGGTCAACTTCGGATGGGTGGTCTACCAGCGTGCCATGGTAGTGCATGCCGGCTTTTACGCCGCGGCCCAGGTCCGGGAATCCGTAAGAATGCGCGTTCTCATGTTGCCATATGAAGGTGGGGCAACGACTGGCGCTAAAGGCATCGCCTGACGTGGCATACCACGCATTCACTACGCGCTCCACCTTGACAGGAGGGCTGTCATCTTTAAGAAGCGAACTGATCCAGGCACCGGCTGTAACAACCATTTTCTCTGCATGCAAGGTGCGCGATGCCGTTTGCACCACCACGCCCCCAGGTACAACGTCCCAGGACCTGACAGGCTCGTTGAAGCAGACAAGCGCACTGAATGCCTGCGCCCGGCTAAGGTGTGCCGCCACACCTCGCTCCGGGTGGATGGCGCCTGCATTCGGCTCGAACAGGGCCACCTCGTAGTCTCGCAGGTAGAAGGCTGGAAACGTTGCCCGTACCTCTTCAGGGGTCATGAGCTCTACTTCCGTGCCCGCGGCCGTAGCGCTACGGTAGGCCCCTTCGATCATGCCGCTGCCTTTCGGGGCGATGTTGAGACATCCGCATCGGGTGACTAGCTGTTGGCCCGCTTCTTCCTCAAGCATGGCCCAAAGCTCGTATGCTCGCGTGAGAAGCGGCAGGTACTGTATGCCTTCGAAATAGGCCTTGCGGATAATGCGGCTGCCGCCGTGCGTGGACCCCATTGCATGTGGCGGTGCGAAGCGGTCCAGTCCCACAACCCGCAGGCCTCGGCGTGCCAAATGGTACAGCGCGGCGCTGCCGGCCGCGCCAAGGCCTACCACTACCACATCCGCTGTCATAGTCCTAAACGTACAGTGCGAACTCCTTGCGACGCATGTGCAAGTTGAGAACAATGGCCAATAGCGTCGTGTTTGCCAGAAGGGCCGACCCGCCGTAAGACACCAGCGGCAGTGGAATGCCGATCACAGGCAGCAGGCCCAACACCATCCCTACATTGATATAGATCTGGATCAGAAACATGCCCGCGGCGCTGGCCGCTATTAGGCTTCCAAACGGGTGATTCATCTGAGAAGCGAGCTGAACAAGCCGGATTAGCAGAATCGCGTAGAGCGCGAGTACCAGAATCGCACCAATAAAGCCCAGCTCCTCGCCGATCACAGAAAAGATGAAGTCCGTGGACTGCTCCGGGATGTAGGCGCCCTGCGTTTGGGTGCCCTGCATGAAGCCCTGTCCGCTTAGGCCCCCAGAGCCAATGGCCGCCTTGGACTGCATCAGGTGAAACCCTACGCCGCTGCGAAACTCCGGTGCTTCCGGATTGGCAAAAGCATGAATGCGTACCACCTGGTGCGGCTGCAAAATCTTGGCCAAGGCAAAATACACAGCTGCGACCGTGGCACCACTTATCAGCCCGCCTGCGGCTGCCAAATGGACGTTGCGATACCATAGGAAGAGGGCCAAGGCCAAGGCCAAGGAAAACGCTATAGCTGCTGGCATATACCAGATGGAAAGGTAGCCTGCAACAGCAGGGGAGATCAGCAGGATCACCAGCCACAACGGTGTGCCGGTCCAAAACAGCACGATCGGAATTATGCCAATGAACACAAGAGCCGTTCCCGTGTCATTCTGGAGTATGATCAGGGCCGCCGGTACCAGCAACAGCCCAATCGCAATCAGCGTGACGCCCAGCGGATTGCTTTGCCTTCTTGCGGACACAATTCGAGCCATAGCAATGAGTGTCCCGACCTTTGCCAACTCGGATGACTGAAACCCGTAGGGCCCGAGATACACCCAGGAGCGGGCGCCGCCGACTTCACGCCCAAGCACGAGCGCCGCAACCAGTAGCACGATGCATGCCCCGTATCCCACAAAGGCAAGATCCATGTATTGGCGCACTGGAATCAGGAGCGCAATAACGGCGCCCAACACCGCGACGCACAGCCAAATCAGTTGACGATCGAAGTTATTCTTTACGCTCCCTTCCAGATACTGATGCGCCTCACCCTGTGTGGCGCTGTAGATGGCCAGCAGCCCCATCGCAACCAGGCCCAGCCATACTAGGAAAGACCAGAAGTCCAGGCTGTGATACCACGTGCGCATGGCTACTGCGGCGGAAGGGGTTCACTGCTGACGTTCAAGGCGCGATTCATCCTGAATCGCACTTGCGGCGAATCTGGCAGGTGCCCGTTGAGGAACCGCTCGGCCATCAGGCTGGCAATGGGGGCGGCGCACCCGCTGCCGCCACCGGCATTTTCGCATTGTACCGCCACGGCAATTCGAGGGTCGTCATATGGAGCGAACATCACAAAAACGGAATGGTCCTCCATGCCGCCCGACGCCTCGGCGGTGCCCGTCTTGCCGCCACTCGGGATCCCAGGGATTTGTGCCAGGTGGCCAGAGCCGTTCTCCATGACCAGGCGCATACCGTGGCGAACCAAAGAAAAATACGACGTGTCGATGGGAATGCGGACCGGTTCAGGCGTAAAACGCACGGTGTCGCCGATGACCGGGTTGGACAGGTAGGATACCAGGCGAGGCTTGTGCAAGTACCCGCCGTTGCCAATGGCGGCGATATAGCGGGCAAGCTGCAGCGGGGTTACGCCCATGTCACCCTGACCAATACCCAGATTCATGATCGTACCCTGGCCCCAGTACACATGCGTGTTGTTGAGGTATACCGAGTCCGGGATAAGGCCGGTGGTCTGCTCGCGGATGTCCGTTGGTGCCCGCAGCCCAAAGCCGAACATGTTGGCGTATCGCTTAAAGGTGTTGATCTCCATGCGGCGCCCCATCTCGAAAAAGAACGTGTTGCAGCTATTCTGGATCGCACGGACGACATCTTGCTCACCATGCCGGGCAAGGCATTTAAAGATGTTCCCTTTTCCCAGCGGATGGTAGCCCCCGCAGTACACCGTACTGTTCGGGCCCGTGGGATCAATTAGCCCGCTGTCGAGAGCCATCAGTGCCATCATGGGCTTCCAGGTGGAGCCCGGCGGCATTCGGTTCATTGACGCACGATTGTACAGCGGCTTTTCCGGATGGCTTTTGATGGCTTGCCACTGCACCTGGTCAATGCCACCGGTAAATAGCGTCGGGTCAAAGTCTGGCGAGCTTACGAGCGCGATGATGCCACCGGTGTTGGCGTCAAGCGCCACGGCGGCGCCACGCTTGTTGACGAACAGCGATTCGGCCAGCGCCTGCACGCCTGAATCCATGGCCATATGGATATCGTAACCGCTTACCGGCGCTTCGTCACCCTTGCCGTCGAGGTATGACTTCACTTCCAGTCCATATACATTGACCACGCGCAACGCACTGCCGGGAATGCCTCGAAGGTAGGATTCGTACGCTCGCTCTACCCCGGTGCGGCCCAGGATGTCTCCTTGCCGATAGCTGCCGCCTGCTTCCTGGGCATCAAGTTCTGCGCGCGTGATTTCGCCGACATAGCCAAGCGCGTGTGAGGCGCGCGCCGCCGAAGGGTATCGGCGCTTCTGACTGATCTCCTTGTCTACGCCGGGCAGAAGGAAGAGGTCTTCCTGAATGCGGCTGTACTGCTCATAGGGGACATCCGTAAAGGACTTGCTCGGGCGGTATGATGCCCAGCGACTGGCTTCGGCAAGTTTGGCCGTAACAACTGAATCCTCTACTTCAAGATGGCGTGCGAGCAACGGCGTCTTTTCTTCAGCGAAAAAGCGGGGCGTCAGCGTAACCGTGTACGAAGGCTCATTGCGCACCATGAGCACGCCGTGCCGGTCATAGATCGCACCGCGGGCCGGCATCACCCGCAGTGTACGCAGTGCGTTGCCTCTGGAAACTTCCTGTGCATCACCCCGCCTGATGATTTGCAGCCCGAACAGGCGTACCCCCAGCAACCCTATCGAGAGAAGGATCGTGGCGACGAAAATGGAAACCCGATAGTCCCGCATGGCGTGGAGTAACTACTCCGATGTAAAGATTGGCATACTATTTGTTACCCAGTATCAGCACAGACGTCTGAGAGGCAATGCCCATTCGCCGCTGGACATTTTTTGGATACTATTGCAACCGCTAGGGTTAGCACTTGTTACACCGAAGCGTGCCACCTTGCCCTAATGCCATGAGATCATTCTTGCTGTTGGCTGTCATGATGGTGGCCATTCTTCTAGCCACGGCTGGTGACGCGCTTGCCCAGGGGTTTGGCCGCAACAAGGTACAGTACGACAACTTCCAGTTCCGCAGCTTTAAGACGCAGCACTTCGAATTCTATTACTACCCGGAGGAAAAGGAGGCAGTAACCGATGCGGCGCGCATGGGCGAACGCTGGTACCGGCGACACGCGCGCACGTTCTTGCGCGAATTCTACGAGCGAAAGCCAATCATATTCTACGCCAACGACGCAGACTTCCAGCAGACTAACGTCATCGGCGGCTTCATAGGCCAGGGCACCGGCGGCGTGACCGAAAGCCTGCAAGAGCGCGTTGTCATGCCGCTCACCGGCATCTATAAAGAGACGGACCATGTCTTAGGGCATGAGCTGGTGCACTCCTTTCAGTACGACATCGGATTGTCGCGCAACGATAGCTCCCGCTTCTCCTTGCAGCTGCTTCCCTTGTGGCTGGTTGAGGGGATGGCGGAATATCTCTCGGTGGGGCGCGAGGATGCGCACACGGCCATGTGGATGCGAGATGCGGCACTAAGAGACGACCTGCCAACGATCGACGATCTGACAGGAAGCAGCAAGTACTCTCCTTACCGCTACGGTCAGGCCTACCTGGCATATGTCGGCGGCAAGTATGGAGATGCAGCGGTAACGAACCTCTTCAAGCTGGGCGGGCGCACGGGTGTGGACTCAGCCTTTGTATATACAATCGGTATCCGGGCAGACTCGCTGTCTACGGAGTGGGCCGAGGCGATCAAGGAGGCGTATTTGCCGCTGATGGAGGGGCGTGTGCACCCGGACAGTGCAGGACGCACCGTGCTGACTAAGGCGATCACCGGAGGCAACCTCCATCTTTCGCCCACAGTGAGCCCGGACGGCCAATATGTGGCCTACCTGTCCAACCAGGAGGTGTTCAACATCAACCTGTTCATCGCGGATGCAAGTACCGGGAAGACGATTCGGAAGCTGCGTGCCACGAACTCGAACTCGCATTTCGACAACATCCGATTCATCAACTCGGCTGGTTCCTGGTCTCCCGATGGCAAGAAGTTTGCCTTTGTGACCTTTGCACAGGGCGACAATGAGCTCACCATCTGGGATCTCGACAGCGGCAGCGTAGAGCGCCGCGTAAAGGTGGCCGGCGTAGGTGCGCTGAGCAACCCGGCGTGGGCGCCTCACGGCCGCTCAATTGCCTTCAGTGGCATTGACGGCGGTCTTAGCGACCTGTACATACTGGATCTGGCCACCGGCAACGTGCGACAGCTGACCAATGACCGCTACGCGGATCTGCAGCCGGCATGGTCTCCAGACGGGCAGACCATCGCGGTGATCAGCGACCGAGGGCCGGGTGGCACGGATTTCGAAACGCTCAAATATGCAGACACCCGTCTAACGCTGGTGGACGTGCATGACGGCGCAATGGAAACGATCGTCCCCTTCGGGCACGGCAAGCACATTAACCCGCAGTTTTCGCCCGATGGGCGAAGCCTGTATTTCGTCAGCGACCAGGACGGCTTTTCTGACATTTACCGCTACACGCTGGCCGAGGGCGACGTGTACAGGATTACCAACCTGAAGACCGGTGTCAGCGGCATCACGGCGCTGTCGCCTACGATGTCGGTCGCGACCCAGAATGGGCGACTAATGTATTCGGTATTCTATGATGGCGCGTACAACGTGTTTTCCCTGGACGGATCCGATGCGCAAGGCATCCTGGCCAGTGCAGCGACGGGGGAGATGGCGATGGCGAGTGTATTGCCGCCCTTTAGCGCCCGCAACGAGGGCTTGGTAGCTGACTATCTGGATGATCCGCTAACGGGCCTTCCGGAGCCGGCACCTGTGGATGAGAACTCGTACAGCTCGCGGCTGAGGCTGAACTATGTGGCGCCGCCTACGCTGGGCGCAACCGGCGGAAGCTACGGTTATGGCAATGGTGTCTACGGTGGCATCGGATTCTATTTCAGCGACATGCTGGGAAACAGGGAACTGGTGCTTGTGGCTCAGGCCAATGGTACCTTCAAGGACATAGGTGCCCAGACTCAGTATATGAACCGCAGTAGGCGTTTCAACTATGGTGGCATGGTGGGCCATACGCCGCTGGTATACGGGTATCCCCAAGCGGGCATTGACGAGTATGGCTCCCTGGTTTACATCGACCTGCGGCGGCGAATTTTCATAGATCAACTGATCGGCATTGGCTCGTACCCTTTTTCCACGACTCGTCGCGTGGAAATATTCGGAGGATTTTCGCGGTACTCCTTTGACTATGAGCTGATACAGATTGTTAGTTCGCCCTTTGGACAAAGCCGGCAGCGAACACGGTTTGACAAGTGCAGTGACCTCACGCAAGAAGAGTTAGGTGAGAGCCCTATTTGTGAGCCTGATGCAATCAATCTGGCGCAGGTTGGCGTGGCATACGTGGGAGACTTCTCCAACTTTGGATACACTTCGCCGATGCAAGGCGGGCGATACCGCCTGCAAGTTGCGCCAAGGGTAGGGTCCAACAGCTTCGTCGCGGTACTGGCCGACTACCGGCGGTATTTTTTCTGGAATCCAGTTACGTTTGCGGTACGGGGTCTACATAGTGCCAACTATGGCCCAAAGCTGGATGAGTCCGGTGTGTTTGCAAGGGAGTATTTGGATGTGCCTTATTATCCGGGCTTCCTTCGTGGCTACAGCCGCTACTCGTTTGAAGGGACGGAGTGTACGGATCCAGCATGTAGCGTCTTTGCGCGACTTGAGGGCTCCCGCCTTGCGATGATGAGCGCGGAGGTCCGCATTCCGCTCTTTGGCAGTGACGCGCTCGGACTCATCAAATTCCCGTATATACCATTGGAGCTTGTCGGGTTTGCTGACGCTGGTCTGGCCTGGACGAAGCGGGATAGACCATTCGACCTGCTAAAGTGGGAGATTGACGGGACTGGGCGCGCACCGGTAGCCAGCGTAGGCTCCGCAGCCCGCATCAACATTCTGGGCTATATCGTCGCTGAGTTTTACTATGCGTATCCATTCCAGCGCCCAGACCGGGGTGCACATTTTGGATTCCTGTTCAGCCCCGGTTGGTAGCAAGTCTACGCGGACTTGCGCGGGCACAGTATCCGCTCATGGGTTTGGTGGGTGTCTGCTGGCGTACGCGCTTGCCCATGTATGACGTACTCCGCCCATGGCTTTTTCGGCTCGACCCTGAACGCGCGCACGCGCTGGGCTTCGCTGCTGCTCGTCTGGCACAAGCTGGTGCGCCTGGACGGATGCGCAGGCACTATGTCTATGAAGATGCGGTACTGCAGCAGCGGGTCGCAGGGCTGGACTTTGGCAACCCTGTGGGCCTAGCTGCGGGCTTTGACAAGAACGCCCAGTTGTTGCCATTTTGGGAGACGTTGGGCTTTGGCTTTGTAGAGGTTGGCTCAGTCACGGCGCACGCCTCTCGAGGAAACCCGCGTCCGCGGACTTTTAGGCTGCCTGAAGATCAGGCTATCATTAATCGGATGGGGCTTCCGAATCAGGGTGCAGCGCGGATCAGCCGGCGGATCAAGAGAGTGCGCAAGCGGTGTCAAATCCCGATCGGCATCAGTCTTGCAAAGACGCACAAAGCTGCGATCGTAGGGCCGGAAGCCGTTGCGGACTATTGTGAGAGCTTCATTCGCCTGGCGCCCATGGCGGACTACGTAGCGCTAAACGTCTCGTGCCCAAACACGGCGGACGGCAAGACGTTTGAGGATCCAGCCAGCCTGGACACGTTGCTAGAGGCCATCTTCAGAGAGCGCCGTAGGCTCTACAGTCAACCGCCCATCTTTCTAAAGGTATCGCCGCCACCCTCCGCCCGCGTGGTCTTTGACAGCCAGATCGAGGAGATTCTGGCTGTAGGGCGGGCTTATGGAGTCCGTGGCTATATCGCGACCAACACGGCTGCGGACCGCGACGGTTTGCAGACTCACCCGGACGCCCTTGCCTTGATCGGCGCAGGTGGCGTAAGTGGTCCGCCGCTCAGGCCGCGCACCATACGGCTGGTGCGGTATCTGTATCGTCGCCTGGGCCCACAGACTCCTGTTATCGGAGTGGGTGGAGTTGATTCCGCGCAGGCGGCCTACCGCATGCTGCGTGCGGGTGCCACGTTGGTACAGTTCTATACTTCGCTAGCGTATGAAGGCCCCGGTATTGTAAAACGTATCAAGGCAGGTCTCGCTGCCTGCTGTGAGCGGGATGGCTTGGGATCCATCCGTGAGGCCATTGGCGCAGATGGATAGTGAGTCGGCAGAATCCGATGCTCGAATGCTTCTCAACGACATACGACTTGAGACAGCTCCGTGGCCACTGCAGCCTGGTGTGGGTGTGATTGACACACTACCACCGCGTCCCGTGGCGTGTTGGGCCGCGTTTACCGATGGCAGCACTCAGGAGAGCGTGTATCCCGGCAGAGCGCATGACTTGAAGAGTCCGGGCGTTTCTGCGCTTGCTAGCAACCATTCACGACGTCGTGCGTCTATGCACCAAAAGCGACTGGCGTCACACACCATCCCTGTGGCTTCGAGCCGAGAATGGGGTCAAACTGACTGCGTGCCCTATGAATAGAATCATACAAGTAAGCCTGACTCTGGCGGGCTTAGTGCTGTGCACGCCCGTCGTGGCTAACGCAAGTGGAATGCAGTACAAGATCGTGGAGTTGCATCCAACGGCAGAAAATATTCCGGAGGTGACCGATCCGCGCTTTATTTTGAACGAGGACCCCAATTTGACCCTCATCGGGGAGGCCAGTCACGAGAAGATTACCATCGGTGTGGAAGACGGGGAGTACGACGAGATGTTTGGGGAGATCAATAGCCTTGCGCTTACGGGCAATGGAACCGTGCTGGTGGTAGACGCCGCAAACGCCGAGGTCCGTGTGTTTGACTATGATGGAATCCTGCTCACCACGTTCGGCGGGTCCGGAGCGGGTCCGGGAGAGTTCCGTGACGAGCCAGACAATATTTCCGTCGTGGACAAGGGAAGTTCAGTATTCGTGCTCGGGTCTTTTGGAGACTTTGTTACGGCCTTTGAGCTTCAAGGTGAGTCCGCAGTCACGCCAAAGGGGAGATTCTACACAGACTTAACCGCCCACAACGGCTGCGCGATGAATGGGCACTTCTGGGTCTACGGGTACAACCCGGGATTCGAGGGCGTGCTGCACAAATTCACGTATGGCGGCGAGCGCGTGGCTTCGTTTCTGGAGTACTACAAGTCTCCACGCCAGTACTTTGCGCAAAGGTTTTCACGGAATGGACTTATGGCCTGCAGCGAAGCGCACGGCATCGTGGCCCTGAATCGACTCAATGCGCCTGTGGTGACCGGGTACGGGGAGGATGGCGAGATGGCGTGGCAAGTAAAGTTGGCCGACTTTGATCCGGTCCGGATGGCGGAATTTTCTCCTCCGGCTTGGACCTGGGATCTACCTAAGCCAGGCCAGAGCATGCTTTGGTCCATCTTTACCGATCCGGCGGGCGACTTCTATGTGCACTACTTGACATACGAAAAGAAGGGCTTCGACAACACTCCGGACCACGGGCCCTTGTTCAAGATAGATGCGCGGACAGGTGAAGGAACGTACTTGGGGATGGCGCCGAGCGTGGTGCGGGGCATTGATTCCGGCTACGTGTTCTCAACCACCAACAAGCCGTTCCCGCAAGTCGTCATACACAAGCCCAAAGGGAGATTGATTCATAACTAGCTGGGCAGGGATAGTTGAACGTCCCGTGTCACTAACCCAATCCAGCTATGACCCCCCCGTTACAAGTGCCCGCTACACCAGTGTGATTTACCATCGCACGCGCAACGTATAACGATGGCGTTCCACGAATCAGCGGCACCGCTGGTTCGCCGCCATCTTCAAGCACTACGAGTCCAGACTAAGTCGCATATTGGAGCCTATGCATCTGAGAGCGATGGAAGCAGCCCTTACACGTGAGTTGGAACGCCGCAGACAACACGCCATATTCACTGTTGCACATCCCCCTCCCAACTGACTTTGACTCCACGCCCCTCCAAAAGTGGCCAAATGAAACGAGCCGTATTCGGGCGTAACTCCATGGGCCTGATTGACTGTCTGCTGCCGCGCCCCATAAACCGTCATGGGCCCTGTAGCCGCTTGCGGCCAATAAGGGTCCGTGCACCTTTTCAGAGCGCTGACTTCAGCAGCCCCGGAGTACCCGAGCATGCTGACAGTACTTCCCGCGATCGCACGTATCCCAAACATAGAAGGCCTGTTCCACACTACCCTTGGCGGCATCGGGCCGAGGATGAATCGGACCACATACGGGTCCCATGAATAGAATCGCTCAAGTCAACCTGGCCGTGGCGGGCTTAATGCTGTACGCCCTCATCGTGCCTGACGCGAGTGGAATACAGTCTCGGATCGTGGAGCTGCATCCGACGCCAGAGAATATCCCGGAGGTGGCCGATCCGCGTTTCATCTTGCGTGCGGACCGGGAGTCGACCTTCATAGACGAAGCAAGCTATGAGCGGATCACCATCGGCGTGGAAGACGGAGAGTACCTCGAGATGTTTGGCGAGGTCGTGGACCTTGCGCTCCCGGGCGATGGAACCGTGCTTGTCTTGGACCGCAGAAACAGCGAGGTGCGTGTATTCGACTATGGTGGAGTGCTGCTCGCCACGTTCGGGGGGCCGGGAGCTGGTCCGGGGGAATTCCAAAAGAGGCCATACAGGATTTCCTCTGCTGATCAGGGTAGGGCGGCCTTCGTGATAGATGAATTTGGAGAATCTGTTACAGCATTCGGTCGCCAAGACCCTTCTACGTTCGCGCCGAGTATGCACTTCCGTACAGGCTTGCTCGCCCACAATGGCTGTGCGATGAATGGGCACTACTGGGTCTATGGATACAATCCTGCGATCGATGGCGTGCTTCACAAGTTCACGTACGGCGGCGAGCGCGTGGCCTCGTTTCTGGAGTACTACCAGTCTCCACGAGAACTAATAACCCACCTGATGTCTCGACACGGGCTTATGGCATGCAGCGAGGCGCACGGCATCGTTGCCTTGAATCGGTTCAATGCGCCAGTGGTGACAGGTTACCTGGAGAACGGCGAGGTAGCGTGGCGTATAAAAATCGCCGACTTTGATCAGGTCCGCTGGGCGGAGTCTGCGGGCCAACCTTGGGGCTACGATCGACCTAAACCAGGCCAAAGCCAGTTGCGCTCGCTCTTTGCTGATCAGGCAGGCAACTTTTACGTGCAATTCGTGACTTTTGAGGAGCCTGGATTTGAAAGCGCACCAGACTACGGCCACTTGTTCAGGATAGATGCTCGGACCGGCAAAGGAACGCACCTTGGGATCGCGCCGAGCGTGGTGCGTGGCATTGATTCAGGCTACGTGTTCTCAACTACCAACAAGCCGTTCCCACAGGTCGTCATACACAAGCCTCTAGCAGGGGTCCACTGATTCGGGCTACTGCGTTACCACAAGCAACTGGCAAACGGCTCGTCGCTCCTTCGTGGGCATAGCGACCGGTCATGCGTTGCAGGAGTACCAACCGCCTCTTCTTGCGCGGACACTTGAACTTGCAGGGGACCTGCCGTTTGCGAGAGTGTCAAGTGGCACAAGAGTCTTTGGACGCAATAGTGCTTGCAGCGTTGCTGCAAGTGCGCATAGCGGAACTTATGCGACTTCAGCTGTAACCCTGCCTAAGGGCGCTGGCACGCTCCAATAGTGAATCTGACCCGCATCACAACCGCTAACTGCTCATGCAATTGACACTTCAGCCTGAACGGCTCTTGGTTGGCCTCTTACTGTCCTCGCTGGTCGCGACTAGCGCACAGGGAATACAGCGTCGGATCGTGGAGCTGCATCCAACGCCGGAAAACATTCCAGAGGTGACCGATCCGCGATTCGTCCTGCGTGAGGACCCCGAGCTCGCCTTCATGGGCGAGGCAAGTCATGAGAAGATTACCATCGGCGTGGCAGACGGGGAGTACCACGAAATGTTTGGCCGGATCACGGATCTTGCGCTGACTGGTGACGGAACCGTACTTGTTTTGGATTTCGGAAGCAGTGAAGTCCGCGCTTTCGACTATGGCGGAGCCCTGCTGGCGTCGTTTGGCGGACGCGGAGAGGGCCCGGGAGAATTTCGCAAGAGGCCGTACCAGATTTCCGTCGCCGATCAGGGACAATCGGTCTTCGTGCTAGAGGAATTTGGTGGATCTGTGGTGGCTTTTGACCGCCAAAATGACTCCACCTACATACTAAAGTCACACTTCCGTACAGGTTTGCTCTCCCACGATGGTTGCGCGATGAATGGGCACTATTGGGTGTATGGATACAATCCGCCGTATGAGGGCGTACTGCACAAATTCACCTATGACGGCGAGCATGTGGCTTCGTTTTTAGAGTACTACCAGTCACCAAACGAGACAATGTCATTGAACATGTCCCGAATGGGGCTTATGACCTGCAGCGAGGCGAACGGTATCGTTGTCCTGAATCGGGTCTGGGCACCCGTGGTGACCGGCTACAGGGAGAATGGCGAGGTAGCGTGGCACGTGAAGTTTGCCGATTTGTATCCAAATTCCATCGAGGAATATGAGGATGGCGACTGGGGCTTTGTCCCTTTAGAACCTGGTCAGCGCCGGCTTGAGACCATATTCACCGATCCGGCGGGGAACCTGTATGTGCAATACGTCACCATTCAAGAGCGTGGCCCTGATAGGGGCCCAAATTACGGGCCCTTGTTCAAGATTGACGCGCGGACGGGACTGGGGAGGTATCTGGGGAGTGCACCGAGCGTAGAAGGAATTGACTCCGGCTACGGGTTCTCGATTGCCAATGTCCCATTCCCGCAAGTTGTCATACACAAGCCCAAAGCCGGGACCAACTGATACAAGCCAACGCCGGACCACGCATCGTCGGTTTAGTTGACCAGCCGTGGCCGCGTCCCGGGGGCCGAAGTGAGTTCCTGTGCCACTTGCAGTACCGGGGACAGTGCGCAGTCCTGCAAAGCGCAGGTTCTACGGAGAGCAAGTAGCATATCCGCGCACGCTGGCAACAAGTCACGCCTGCGCACGTTTTCCCAGTGCGTGAGGCTGGCTATATGCAATCCTCGTGGCGTCGGGCCGAGCTTGGTCAGGCTGCCCCCGTAGTCTTATGAAGAGTGCCTTTCCAGTTGCCTTGGCCCTAGAGGGCGTAGCGCTGTCCTCGCATACCGTGGCTACCGCGCATGGAAAGCAGCGTAGGACCGTGGATCTGCATCCGACGCCGGAGAATATCCCGGAGGTGACCGATCCGCGCTTCATCTTGCACGAGGGTCCCAAGTCCGCTTTCATGGACGAGGCAAGCTACGAGAAAATTACCATCGGCGTGGCAGAAGGGGAGTTCCACGAAATGTTTGGCTACGTCGCGGGTCTTGCGCTTCCAGGCGATGGAACCGTGGCTGTTTTGGACTCCGAGAACCGCGAGGTCCGTGTGTTCGATCATGGCGGAGTGCTGCTTACCACATTTGGCGGGTCTGGAGAGGGTCCGGGGGAATTCCGAGACCGTCCATCCAGAGTGTCCGTCGCTGAGCAGGGAATGGCGGTCTTCGTGCTAGAAGCCTCTGGGAAATCCGTTGAGGTCTTTGGCCGCCAAGATGATTCTACGTTGATACCAAGAGTTAACTTCCAAACGGACTTGCACAGTCACAATGGTTGTGCAATGGGTGGACACTACTGGGTCTACGGGTCCAATTTTGGATCCGAGAGTGTGCTGCACAAATTCACGTTTGACGGTGAGCGCGTGGCCTCGTTTCTGGAGAACTACAAGTCACCACGCAGACTCACTACGTTCGTTTTGTCGCGAGTGGGGGTCATGGCCTGCAGTGAAGCGCATGGCATTGTAGCCCTGAATCGGGCCAATACGCCCGTGGTATCCGGCTACAAGGCGAATGGCGAGATGGCTTGGCAAGTGAAATTTGCCGACTTTGATCCGATCAAAACCGCAGAAACTGACGAACCCGCCTTTCGAAGGGCGCCCGAAGCTCCGGGCCAGAGCCACCTTAGGTCCATCTTTACCGATCCGGCAGGAGACTTCTATGTGCACTACGTTACACTTGAAGATCCTGGACTCGAACGCCGTCCAGACTACGGGCCCTTGTTCAAGATCGATGCCCGGACGGGTAAGGGGACGTACTTGGGAATCGCGCGCGGAGTGCGTGGAATTGATTCCGGCTATGTGTTCACGGTTACCAACGATCCGTTCCCGCAGGTAGTCATACACAAGCCAAGAGCGAGGGCCAACTGAATCGGTTGTTTCCGAACCGTCGGCATGCGACTGTGCGGCGCAGTCATGTGCCGGGGCAAGGTGTACAGCCATGTGCCGCAACAGCAATGGGTGGCACTGCAGTCAATGGCGGCAGGATTGCTAGGCAACTGGCTCTTGGCAGCCGCACCAAGCGGTTTGTTGCCTCGGGCCACAGTGGCGTGCGTCGCCTTGCTGCGTTCATGTATGCCGGAATCCACAACAATCTGCAGCGGTAATCCTGTTCCTGGTTGCTGGCGAGCTCTACAAGAGGAAGCGAATCCGAACCACAACTGACAAACGCACATGAGAGCAACACTCCGACCCCTGTGGCTCTTAGCGGGGCTGTTGCCGTTCATTCTCGTCGTGGATGAGGCGAGTGGAACGCAGCGCCTTAAGCTCGTTGAGCTGCATCCGACGGCAGAGAACATTCCAGAGGTGACCGACCCGCGCTTCCTCTTGCGTGCGGACCCCATGTCCACCTTCATGGACGAAGCAGGCTACGAGAAGATTGCCATCGGCGTGGCGGATGGCGAGTACCATGAAATGTTTGGCGAAGTCGTTAGCCTGGCGCTCCCGGGCGACGGAACCGTGCTTGTATTGGACTCGGAAAACCGCGAGGTGCGTGTATTCGACTATGATGGGGCTCTGCTCACGACGTTTGGCAGGTCCGGAGCGGGTCCAGGGGAATTCCGACGCAAGCCAAAGAGGATTTCTGTCGCTGACCAAGGAGAGTCGGTGTTCGTGTTAACGGGATCATTTGTAGCGGCCTTTGACCGTCGTGATTCTTCTACCTTCACGCCAAAATCAAAAGCAGGGTTCCATACAGACCTGATCACCGACAATGGTTGCGCAATGAATGGGCACTACTGGGTCTATGGCAACAATCGGGAGCTCGAGGGTGTGCTGCACAAGTTTACGTATGACGGCGAGCTCGTGGCCTCGTTCTTGGAGCACTACAAGTCTCCGACCGAAAACATTCGGCTCATTTTGTCTGGAATGGGCCTGATGGCCTGCAGCGAACCGCATGGAATCGTCGCTCTGAACCGGGTCAATTCACCGGTCCTGACCGGCTACAGGGAGAATGGTGAGATGGCCTGGCAGGTAAAATTCGACGACTTTGATCCGGTTCACTTCAGAGAATATGAGAAAGGCGGTTGGAGCCTTGACTTTCCAGCAGCTGGCCAGAGCATGATCCTGTCGATCACAACCGATCCAGCGGGAGACTTCTACGTGCATTACATGACATTTGACGGTGGGCAGCCTGTGAGCGGTCAAGGGCGCGGACCACTGTTCAAGATAGATGCCCAGACTGGAATGGGATCGTACTTGGGAGATGTCCAGACTGGACGCGGGAGGTACTTGGGGGACAACCTAGACATGATGGCTATCGACTCAAGCTATGTGTTCATGGCTACTAATCGACCATTCCCACAGGTTGCCATATATAAGCCTAAAGCGGGGGTCAATTGAAACGGATCGCCGCGGGTTATCGGTCGGGCGGTGCGAGCTGTTGTGAACGGAAATTGGCTGGCGCAGAACCTGACATTCGCCGGCAGGAGCGCGGGATTGGCAATCAACTGGTCCATACCGCCAGATGTCCCAGAATGCTTGACAGGCGCTTGGCTCGGCCTATGCTGCGTTTTCGGGCTCGATCGGCACATGGAAGGATAGAAGTCAGGCATGGGCGCAACCTGGATTTCTTATCTTTGGGCCAGATTCCTTGCCTGCACTGGAGATGACGCTACGAGTTTATACAAGTGAAGTGCTCGTCCTGTGTCTTCTTGCCATCAGCTGCGGCCAGGCGGCGCCGACGGAGCCCATGCCCCCAGAAGAGCTTGAGGCGCTTAGAGATGTGGCACCGTTTCCTGTAGGTGTAGCCTTTCGGTCAGGTCACCTTGGATCTGCGCAGCATACACGGGTGGTGTCGCGCACCTTCAGCAGCATCACCGCCGAGTACGAAATGAAGATGAACCCACTCTCTGGCGGCAGAGGCATCTACAACTGGCAGGCGGTAGACGACCTCGTCTCGTACGCGAAGACGCAGGACATGCAGGTCCACGGCCATGCGCTAGTCTGGCACGAAACCGTTCCGGCATGGCTGGAGAACTTCTCTGGCAGCGATCAGGAATTTGAGGATGCTGTTAAGGAATACATCACAACCGTGGTTGATCGCTACAAGGATGATGTCGTGAGTTGGGACGTAGTCAATGAAGCGTTCGACAACAACACGGGCGACCTGCGCAATTCGGTATTTCGGCGAAGGATGGGCGATGACTACATGGCGCGCACGTTCCAATATGCGCGCGATGCCGATCCGGACGTGCTACTATTCTATAACGACTACGGGGCACCATACGATGCCAACAAACGTGCTGCGATACTAAGCATGGTTGATGACTTCCAGAGCCGTGGTATTCCACTGGATGGGGTGGGCCTACAAGTACACGTGACCTACACTTTTCCGCCCATCAGTGCGGTCACCGCGATGATGGATGCCATTGTCAGCCGCGGCCTGAAGGTGCACCTGTCGGAGCTGGATGTACGCGTGAACCCCGACGGCGCGCTTGCCACGCTAACGCCCGCGCGGAGTCAGGCCCAGAAGGATCGTGTCAATGAAATCGTGTCGGCCTTTATGGCACTGCCTGACGACAAGCGCTTCGCCATCACTATGTGGGGGCTGCGCGACCCCGAGAGCTGGCTAATAGAATTCTGGGGCAACCCCGAGTGGCCACTCCTCTTTGACGCCGACTTTGAGGCCAAGCCCGCCTACGAGGGCTTTCTGGAGGCGCTGACCGGTGACTGAAATTCTCAGTCGCCGCGTGTAGCGTACACAAAATACGCACCGCGTTCTTCGCCGCCAGGTAGGATGAGTGTCGCCTGCAGTGTGGTAGGGCCCGGCTCAAGACTCGTGGTGAAAATGGCATGGGTCGCCTCTGGTGCCACGTCCTGCGTCCATTCCGATTCTCCGATACGGAGCCGCGCTGAGGTGGCTTCAAGCGAAGAATCCAGGTGCGCCGGCCAGCGTCGCAGCTCAAACGTGTAGGTGCCTGGCTGCGTCACATCAATGGCCCAGAATTCGTTGCCCATCCTGCCACTGGCCACCTGCCGGTGATGCCAAATGGACAGGCGCTGATGCTCCACGTGCCAGTCGTGTGGATTGAGCTGAGTGGGGTTTTCCTCATCAGCGCCGATGCCAATACGGACAAATCCTTCAAAGGACGGAGTGAGGCTATCCCACCAATCGTCATACGCGGACCGCATACTATCTGTCCGTTCCGGATAGGTGTTCGCTACATCAACCGCTTGGGCAGGGTCCGAGTCCAGGTTATACAGCTCGTTCTGGTTCACCAGGCGCCACGGACCAGACATCACCGCGGACTTTCGCCACTTTTCGGGATACGGGATGCGCTGCGAATGCACGACCAGGGTGCGCGAAGGCACGGGTTCGCCGTACAGCTGGGGCGCGAGACTCATGCCATCCAGCTCTACCCCCGCAGGCGATTCCAGCCCTGCCAGTGCTGCAAGGCTCGGCAGCACATCGATGTGGGCTGTTAGTCCGGCGACATCGCGACCACCATTCAAGTTGCCATCTGGCCACCGCACAAAGAAGGGCACGCGGTGCCCCCCATCATATTCGGAGCCCTTACCGGCACGCATGCCAGCGTTGTAGCCGGTCCAGGTGCCCTCTTGGCTGCGCCAATTCGACCACCCCTCCGCGGAGCCGTTGTCCGTCATGAAGATCAGGATGGTGTTATCTGCCAGTCCGAGCGAGTCCAGTTGGCCAACCAGGCGGCCCATATTGTCGTCGATGTTGGTGATCATTCCATAGAAGCGGGCCATGACTTCACTCACGCCTTGATCTCGGTAGGGCTGCGCATAGCGCTCTTCCACGAAATACGGTCCGTGTGGAGCATTCGTAGAGAGATACAAGAAGAACGGCAGGTCGTGATGACGGTCTATGAAGGCCAGCGCGTCATCGAACCACACATCCGTTACGTAGCCCGTCACTGGCTCCAGCGAACCGTTGCGTACATAAGTGTCGTCAAAGTAGTCGTTCCCAAAATAGTCCGGTCCCTGGCCTACGCCACCGGCGGGGTGGTAGAAGGCCTCATCAAAGCCTTGGTCTTGAGGCCGTAGCGGGTAGTTGTCACCCAGGTGCCACTTGCCGACCATGCCTGTCTCGTAGCCGGCTTGGCGAAAGACCTCGGCGATCGTGACTTCCTCAGGCCGCATCAGGGAACGCCCCATAATCGTGTGCCATACGCCCGTGCGGGTGGAGTAGCGCCCGGTCAGCAGTGCGCTCCGTGTCGGCGAGCACGTAGGATCGACGTGGAAGTCTACCAAGCGCACGCTCTCGCTATGCAACCGGTCTAGGAATGGCGTTTGAATCACAGGGTTGCCGTGGGCTGCGATATCGCCATAGCCCTGATCGTCGGTTATCACGAGAATGACGTTGGGTGGCGGCGCAGGAGAGCGGTTGCAACCTGCGCAAACCAGGATGCCGAGCGCCAAAAGGCTGTAGTTTGTCAGATTTGTTGGTGTCACGGATTTCGACATTTGCTCTTACTGTTGTGATCTCTTGGGTTACTGCTTCTTGCGTGGCTTCGCCGTCCCAAGTGCCGACGGCCATGCACATTCGCGTTGTTGCAACTGCCTTTTCCTAAGCATCTGGCGACTGCATGTCAAGCTGCGGCGTACGTACTGCGTGACTCAGGCCATGCGACAGCCAGCTTTGGTAAGCCATTGTGCTTTCTCACAGCCCAGTCGAGCGACCCAGCAATTGCGAAGCAGGGCGGAAGGCCGCCGGCAGCCAGGGGCCACTCAGGCGATGCAGCACGCCACGGCAGTTTGCTCGCTCTAGAGGGCGCTGTGCCCACCTCCGGCGCGCTCCATGTCAACGCCAGCCGTGCCGAGTAGGGGCTCTCTCGAGCCTTCCTGAAAGGACTGAGTCGCAATGGTGCACAGGCGCATTTAGGCAAGCGTGTGTAGTATACCGATTCTATGCGTATTGGGCTGGCTTGGCATGGGTGAGTCCTCCGGCAGGAGCCAGGAGATTTATTGCGATGATGTTGCGGCACTCCATGCCCTGTAAACGGGCGCTCGCTCCGCTTGAAAAGTGCTGCCCAATTCTAGGCGCCATGGTAGCCATGGAGTGAAGCTTACACTGCTTACTCAACCCGGAGAGGAAGCGACTCAGTCAAAATTAAATACCAGCGCTCGGTAGCCTTGTTGCGGCGTTAGCGCATACTTGCTCGGCGCTACAATAGCTACTCAAGTCACAGCGCATCGCTCCAGATCCTGCGGTGTCAGGACATAGCGGTATGGGCCCTTCGGCTCCCGCATCCATGCACGTCCAGTCATCACGCTGTGCTATTCCAAAGTGCTAGCAAGAATTAACAGTGCCCGCACTCTCCGTCAGGAGTTGCTCAGCGTGGTGCTCTTGGGTGATCCTGGAACTATTGTCCCAAGCACCGTGATGGGATACAGGGTCTGAGATGAGACCCATGCCAGGAAATGACAAAACGCGTGTAATCAAGAATGATTTCGTACCACGTCTGAAGCAATGGATGTCCTAGTGCTCGACTCGCGCCAGCGGCACGACGCGCCCCGCGGTAGGCGTTTGGGTCCATGACCAGGCAGGCCGAATGCGCTATTGTTCCGGCTTCCACCCCGGCAAACGAGGAAGTGTGGCGGCGCAGAATGTAGCCCTATGCAAGAAAGGCACCAGAGCCCGCATAATCGGTAGTGACCAGGAAGATGCCGAGCGGTGACCAGGAGTGCTGGATTCACCCCGCGCTGCTCAATATCCGAGGGCAGGGAGACTAGTCTTGGGCAAGTTCATCGGCCGTGTAGAATCCCTGTTTGCCAGCTGTTGATTCTTGACTTCCGCGGTTTAAGTGCAAAATAGTATGAGTTATACTTGACCAACATACAATACTGAACACTACACGTGCCGATTTTGAGAGAACCCTTGAGGCTCCTCTCGATCGTAGCCGGACTTCTTAGGGGAGCTGGTCGGGGGTGGCCAGCTCGCGGGTCCTGCTGGGGTACTTTAGTCCGGCTACGCTGTAGAGCGTCCGCTGTGCTGCGGTGGCGGGGGAGGCGAGCAGATACTGCTTCAGCGTGCTGGTGTCGGTAATGAGGGAGACTTGAGCGCCGCTCAGCTCTGTCAGGATACGAGCCTCGCTGAGTGGCTCCTGGCCCGCATGCATGGTGTTGTGCTGGTAGCGCAGCAGGCGCAGCAAGGCAAAAGCGACGAAGCAAATCGCGATGTGGGCCTTGACGCGGCTGGGGGTCCAGTGATAGATGGGCCGCGTCGCCATGGTGTGCTTGAGCACGCGAAAGCCCTCTTCGATGCGCCACAGCTCCCCGTAGTACGCATAGATGTGTTGTGCTGGATGGCTTTCGCGATCCAGGCTGGTCCAAACACCGTGGAGCCCGTCAAAGCATGCGTCCCGGTCAATGGCATCCTGGTTCAGCTCCACGGCATCGCGGTCCACCTTGAGAAAGCGGCCTCGTTTGCCGCTTCCCTTAATGCCTTGCGTTAGGCGACGCTTGAGCTTCTCTACGATTCTATCACGTTCATGGACATCCTTGGCCGCCCGCTTCTTGCTGTGGCGCAACACCAGACGCTGGCCCTTTAATTGCAATTCTGTTACGCTGATATCTTCGCTGACCGCGACCCAGTCATGGGACTCAAAAAGCTCGGCCTCCATCCTGCGTGGCAAGCTGCGTAGGCGCGCCGCGACCACCCAGTCCCAACCCTGGGAGGCGAGCAGGTCCAGGTTGCCCTGGCTCAGCATCCCGGCGTCCGCAACCAAGACCACCCGGCCTATCTCAAAGCGCTCCCGCAGGGCCTTCAGTGCCGGCTTGAGCGTGCGCACATCGGTCGTGCTACCTGGAAACAACTCATATCCTATCGGCAGCCCCTCCACGCTCTGGAACAAGGCCAGAACGACCTGCACCTTCTGCGGCTTACCGTCTTTGCTGAATCCCTTCTTGCGAAGATCATCGGCCTTGTCGCTGGCGAAGAAAAGCGTGGTTACGTCGAAGAAGAGGACGTCCACATGCTCTTGCAAGAGTCCGCGCACTTCATGCGAGACGATCGACTGCAGCCGTGCAATCCGGTCGTCATTGACCGCGTCCATCATGCGGTAGAACTTGTCCGGGTTCACTTCCACGCCATGGTGCTTGGAAAGCTTGTCACAGCACGCGCGCTTGCTGGAGCCCGGCGCGGCCAGTCGCATCAGCACGGCCTGGCGAAACAGGCGCGCCGCCATCTTTTTGCGGGCCCCGAAGACCTTCTGAAAGTGCAGCCGATCGTACAGCGCCCCGAAGACCTCGTGAAAGCCCATAGTCAGACGCTTGGTCTCCGCCAGCTTGCGTGCATCGGGTATGGGAAGCGGCTGGTCGCTCTGGCTGCCATGGCGGGCCCCTTGCACGCGTTCGGCCAAGTACTCTATAGGAAACAAGGAGGGCTGTCTCTCTTCCAGGAGCCGCAGCTTCGCCCGGTGCGCCAACCGCACCAGCGCCTCCAGCAGCGGCCCTTCCGGAGCAGAGCCCATATGCTTGACGATCCGCTGCCGCGGTCCCTTGCCGGGTACGCGGGTTGATTCGACAATCTGTACGCTAACGTTCTGGGTGGTCTTGCGTCGGACGGTACGGACGAACATGCTGAGTGCGAGATGGCTGCGAGGATCGCTATGCCCTAAGGTACATCAGCATCTTAACAATGTCAAGTACTAAATAGGACTGAACACTACAAACCAGCATCGCCCAAATCGACACGGCCCGCGTGATGCCCTGGCACATGTTTTGGGGGTCACATCCAACACTGCACACTACCGCCCTTGGTGTCTCAACGCACGCCGGGAGTACCACAATGGATCGATTTGCCCTAAAAAAGCGCAAAAAGGGGCCCAAGTCGGACAATGTAGCCACCAATTCGGCTAATCCACACGTAGTCTGGACACCTCAGGCTGAAGCGACCAATGATCGTTTTAGCGCCTCATCTTGACTGGCGGCACCGCCCCTCCCTCGGCAAAACCGCGGAAGTCAGGAAAGGCACCAGAGCCCGCATAATCGGTAGTGACCAGGAAGATGCCGAGCGGTGACCAGGAGTGCTGGATTCACCCCGCGCTGCTCAATATCCGAGGGCAGGGAGACTAGTCTTGGGCAAGTTCATCGGCCGTGTAGAATCCCTGTTTGCCAGCTGTTGATTCGCGGATACGGGCCACTGCCTCCGGCACGATCGCTTCGGCTTCGTTACCAAATGCGTTTCGTACGTAGGTCAGGACAGCCGCGACCTCTTCATCGGACAAGAGGTCCTTGAATGGTGTCATGGGGACTTGGCCAGGGTAGGACACCCCGCCTACGTCTATAGGACCGGCCAAGCCATGCAGGGTAACTTTTATGAGTCGACCCGTGTCACCAGTGACCCACTCGCTACCGGCCAGGGGTGGGAACCCGGCAGCCGTCAGGCCTTGCCCGTCTGGGCGATGGCACATGCCACAGTTCCCGTCTTCGTTATAGAGAACCTTGCCGGCCTGATACCGCGCCAGCTCCGCACCCGTCAGGTCTGTGTCATCTGCCGGAGCACGTTGCCGCGCAACGGATTCGCCACGCAGATGGGCAAGTGCTGTGACATGGGCATTCACCATCCACTTGTCCTGCGGTAGTTGTCCTGCCGCTACCAATGCCCGCATACCATCGTCCGGTTGCAGCCATGAGGCGGCCACAATCGCTTCCAGTCGCACCCGGCCGTGCGGGTCGGCTGCCGCTTCCGCGAGCAACACCGCTTGGTCAGGCACCTGGTGCCCGGTGTACCGCGCTACGCGTACCGCACCAGCTCTGGCACGGTAGTCGTCCGCCCTGAGCAACCTGCGCAGAAGGTCTGCATCCACCCGATTAAGGCCCCAGGTAACCCAGAGTGCTTCCAGAAGGTGGTGCTCGTATCGCGGGCCGGCGGAGTCTAGCGCAGAGACCCAGGTGGCGAGGGCATCCAAAACCTCATCGGCCTGCCGCCCGCGCAGCTCTCTTCGAGTACGATAGCGTGCGCGATACTCGGGTAGCATGAGGTAGTCTAGAAGGGTCTCGATAGGCGCGCCGGCGACCTGTGGCGGCTCCACCAGCGGCCGAGCGGGATAAGTCACCCGATACACGCGACCGTGGACATGGTCTCTAAGCGGATCGCGCGCGTTGTGCTGCATATGCCCGATCAGAACATTATGCCAGTCCACGAAATACAGCGACCCGTCCGGGGCAAACTCCATATCCACTGGCCGGAAGTTTCCGTCGCTCCCGGTAACTAAATCCTTCCGGTGTTCGCTGTGGTATCCCGCGCCGTCATCCTGCATGACGTGCTGCTTCATACCCAAGAACCCGATCGTGTTGTTGATCAGGAGATCGCCCTGCACCTCGTCTGGAAAATGCCGGCTGGACACGAATTCGAGCCCGGCAGTAGGACGGACCCGGTGGGCATCCTCAATGAGGTTGTACGACTTGTGTGTCGCATTGCCATAGCGCGGCCTGATGGTTCCTGGCATCATCCACCGCACGTCAGGCCCTGAAGTCTCTGCAAAGAAGACCTGGCCCCATTCATCAAATGCGATGCCCCAAGGATTAGGAATAGACAGCTGGGCAGTCCGCTCCAAGTGGCGCCGCTGCGGGGCGTAGCGAAAGAAACCCCCGTTGGTACCCCGCACCGTGCCATACGAAGTCTCTACGTTGGAGTGCAGGAAAACTCCTTCGCCCATATATATCGCACCGGACGGATCGGCACTGAATGCGCTGATGACATGGTGTGTGTCGTGGTCGTCGAAGCCGCTCAGTACTATTTCCTTGGTGTCTGCTTTGTCGTCGCCATCGGAGTCGGACAACAACACCAGATTGGTGCCTTGGCTGACGTAAACGCCTTCCGGTGCAAACTCAAAGCCCATCGGTAAGTGCAGGCCGTCGGCCCACGTGGTCTGCTTGTCGGCCTTGCCGTCTCCATCGGTATCCTCCAGGATGATCAGCTTATCGTTGGGGCGTGCATCCCCGGGGCGGTAGTGCGGATAGCTGGGGACGACCGCTATCCAAAGGCGGCCCTGGTTGTCGAAAGAGAGTTGTACGGGGTTGGCAAGGTCTTCGAATTCCCGTTCGGAGGCAAATAGTTCGATATGGTAGCCAGGTGCCGCGGTAAGTTGCGCAAGCGCATCTTCACCAGAGCGATAGTTGACGTCTCCGGTCTTCAGACTGGGCTCGTAGTTGGTCTCAACTTCTGGCAGCTTCAGGGTGCCCTGGTCGGCGGTCGCCAGATCCGTCGCTTCGCGCCGCGCAGCCATCCAAATGGCGGTGTCGCGCAGCGCTGTCATCTGCCTGATCTTGATAAACTCGGCCGGATAGTTGTCCGGTCCAAACGGGGCAAATCTGCGCCCATAGGCGTGCACCCCATTGGGAATCTTGAAGTCATTGTGCCATAGCCAATTCTTATCAAGCACAGCCTCGTGTACGGCTTCGCGAGGTACGCCTGCCTTGATACTCACGTTACCAAACAGCTCATCCGCGAGGAGCGTGGCCAGCCGTGGGTAGCCTTCACTACGCAACTGCGAACCATCAATAGTCAGCGGCGCCTCGGCGTTCTTGTACCACCGCTTCGACGGACCAAAGGCGTCGACAAAGTGCGCACCGGTGCGTTCGGCAACCTTGCGCATAGTTTCCACTACCTGCGCCAAGCGCGCGTTCTCTGAGACACCATCGGGCACATCCATCCTGTCGGACAGATCTTCGAAGGCTATGGGAGACACTAGTGCAAGACGAGGCGTAGCATTCCCGTTGTAGGTCTGGGCCAGTGTATGGTGAACAAATGCCTCCAGTTCACCCTCAAACCGCGGCGAATCTCCGAAGGCGGCGCTGAAGCCAAAGAATGCAACAATCACGTCGGCTTCCAGGCGCGTAAGCCACTCGTCCGGCGTCTCGAAGTGGCCACGACTGCCTGAGGGTGTCGCCAGGTCCGTATGGAAGGTGTCCGCGCCAGGAAATGCCCACGGAGATTCGCGCCCGGGATGCGGTCTGAACCCCGGCGTATTGCCTCCATCGGCCATGTTGCGGATGATGAGGAGGCTATCTGGAAACCGCACATGAAGTTCGGTTTCAAAGTGCCCGAAATTCATCATGCGTGAGGCAAGGTTATTGCCGACCAGCACAATGTGATCACCCTGGTAAAGCGGCAGCGGTTCCTGGTTAGCCGGCGTGCACTGCATAAAGAATAGCAGTACCCAGCAGCAGGCTCCGATCGTTCCCGCCTTAGCGTCATGCATGGATTTGTTCACGCGTTGTACCTTGGATCGGTGAACCTACGCGGAACTGCACTAAGAAACCAGCCATGACCATTAGCCGCCGCTCCTTTCTGGGTACGCTGGCGTTGGGGGCCGCAGCGCTTCATACGCGGCCCCGGCAGCCTAACATCGTGCTGTATGTCGTGGATGACTTAGGCACCACTGATGCGGGATGTTACGGCAATCCGGTCATCAAGACCCCTGGATTGGATGAACTGGCAGCGAGTGGTACGCGCTTCACTCACGCATTCTGTACGACGGCATCCTGTAGTGCGAGCCGTTCCGTCATCCTCACGGGACAGTATAACCATGCCAATGGCCAGTATGGCCATATGCACGGTGTCCACCATTTTGCCACATTCGACCGTGTCCAGTCGCTCCCGGTGCTACTGAGCCGGGCCGGTTACCGGACCATCCGTACAGGCAAGTACCACGTGGCGCCGAATCGTGTCTATGCCTTTGACCGCCACCTCGCGGCCCAAGGTGCCTCGCCTGAAGAGCGCGCCGCGCAGTGCGAGCCGGTCATGACCGCCAGGGACGAGCGTCCTTTTTTCCTGTACTTCTGCACCAGAGAGCCGCACCGACCCTTCGCCCGAGGAGGGAGTACGCCCATCGACCCGGCGGACGTGATCGTGCCGCCGTATCTGCCGGACTTGCCCGCTACACGGGCTGAGTTAGCCCGTTACTATATGTCGGTGGAGCGCGCCGATAAGGGGCTGGTGCGGCTTATTGATCTGCTACAGGTCACGGGGCATTGGGAGAATACAGTAGTCGTTTTTATTTCGGACAATGGCATTGCTTTTCCGGGGGCAAAGACGACGCTTTATGAGCCGGGCATGCGCCTGCCGTGCGTGGTACGGCGGCCGGATGCAGTGGCCGGCACGTGTGATGCCATGATCAACTGGGCAGACCTTACGCCTACACTTCTCGACTTTGCCGGGGCGGCGCCTTTATCGGTTCATGGCCGCAGCTTTAAGGCAGCCATGCAGGACAGTTCGCCCACAGGGTGGGACGAGGTTTACGCGTCGCATACCTTTCACGAGGTGACGATGTACTATCCAATGCGCGCGGTGCGCACTCGTCGATACAAGCTGTTGTGGAATCTTGCCCACGGCCTGCCTTATCCTTTTGCTACCGATCTTTACGCTTCGCAGACATGGCAGGCCGTATTGGCGCAGAGCCTCACCCACTATGGACATCGGCGCGTGGAGGAATACCTGCACCGGCCACGATTTGAGTTGTACGACTTGGAATCCGACCCGCATGAAGTGCAAAATCTTGCGCAAGATTCCAGCCTTCTGGAGTCCCTACAGAGAAGGCTTCGTGCCTTTCAGGAGCGGACTGGAGACCCGTGGATTTCGAAGTGGACCTACGAATAGCGCAGTTATGAAACCCTTATCGGCTTTTTTGCTGGTTGCGCTCCTGGCAGTGGCGTGCGATTCCGGCGGCGAAGAAGTGGCAGACGCTGCTCAGACTCGACCCAACATCCTGTGGATCGTGGGGGAGAATTTCAAGCTTGACTTCGGGATCTACGGGGCGGCCAATGTCCATACGCCCAACCTGGACTCGCTGGCACTGCACGGCATGCGGTACACCAGGGTGTTTTCGACATCGCCCGTTTGTGCGCCAAGTCGGTCGGCGTTCTTTACCGGCATGTACCAGACGTCGACGGATATGCACAACATGCGCTCACACCGGGACGATGACTACCGGCTTCCGGACGGTGTGCGCCCGCTCACGCACTGGCTGAACGACGCGGGCTACTTCACGGCGAACATCAGCATGATCGGAGACAGCACGGTCGGTACCGGCAAGCTTGACCTGAATTTTGTCAACGAGGGGCCGCTGTACGACACCGACGACTGGGCTCAGCTGAAGGACAACCAGCCGTTCTTTGCGCAGATCAACACGCCAGAAGCCGAATACGACATCTATGACCGCAAGTCGGCCGAAAAGGCGCGCGTTCCATGGGTAGGCGAAGAATGGCATCCGCAGGTTGCCACGCCGGACAGCGTTACGCCGCCGCCCTATTACCCGGACCATAACATTGCGCGCGAAGAGTGGGCGCGCTACCTCAACAGTGTGTCCGGGATGGACATGCGTATCGGCTGGATACTTGAACAGCTGCGAGCGGAGGGGCTGTCAGACAATACCATCGTGGTGTTCTTCGCTGACAACGGGCGTTTGGAAGCCCGGGGAATCCATTGGGTATGGGACACCGGGCTGCACGTACCCTTGATTATCTACTACCCGAAGAGCGTTCCAACGCCGCCGCAATTCGTGCCAGGCGGCGTCGGCGAGGATGTAGTCAGCCTCCTGGACCTGACGGCGACCACTTTGTGGATGGCGAGTGTGGAGCGACCAGACGGGATGCAGAGCCTGCGATTTCTCGGTGCGGATGCCGACCCGCCGCGTGATTATGCCTTCAGCGCCCGTGACCGTATAGACGAAACGGTGCTGCGTCTGCGCTCGGTACGCGGGCCACGCTTCCACTACATACGAAATTTTGAGGGTGGTGACGGTTTTCCGACGCTTAACCGCTACAAGGAAAAGTGCTTTCTGGTCAAGCCGCTCATGCGAGAAATGCACGCCAAGGGGACGCTTGAAGGGGCCGCAGCGGGGCTCTGGGCACCGTTTCCAGCCGAGCAGCTATATGACACCGAATCGGACCCCCTTGAGATCAACAATCTCGCTGAGAATCCCGAGTATGCTATGGTGTTGGAGGATATGCGTACAGCGCTTGACACGTGGATTGTGGAAACCGAAGATCTGGGTCAGTTTCCGGAGTCAGACTCTATCGTAGCACCATTCGTGCAGGAGATGCATGACTGGTTTGGAACGCCCGACTGGTACGGCGCGCAGAAGTAGGTCGCTGCGGTCAGGCGAGAGTCCTTGCTGTGGTCGGACAGGGCCATGAGACGCGTCCCTGGTGTTGGCCGAACAGCGTGTAGGCTGCTCACTTCACCAAACGCAGCGCACATGAATGGCGCGGACAGGGTATATTGACTTCGTCACATACTCCGTGCTGCGCGCCTTCGTCTTTTCCTGCTTATGCTCCGACCCCTTCTCTTTGGACTGGTCGTTCTCTTGACTCCCTGGTCCACGCGTGCTCAGGATGCGCCACGTCCCACGCAGACCGTAAAGCTCCTTGTCCCATACCTCGAAGCTACCCCTGTCATCGATGGGTCCTTGGACGAGTGGAAGGACTATGCTTTCAACGATGGGGTGTGGGACATCAACCGCATTCGCCACACCTTTTGGTATGACGAGGGCCGGCGCAACCGACTCACAGACCATGGCAATGAAGGACATCCGGACGACGACCTGAGTGCCCGTTACTATGTGGCCTGGGATGAGACGAACTTGTACTTCGGTGCCAGCGTAAAGGACAACGTCAACGACGTAGAGGCTCCGGGCGGTGAAGCCAAGGCTTGGTATTTGCGGGACAGCATCTGCTTTTTCCTGGAAGCCCCGAGGGACGAGGCGCCAGAATTCTTTGCGCAGGGTGACAACGCATTCTGCTTCACGGCCGATGAGGCGCGCCCTCCGCATGCAGCTTGGTGGCGCCACGGCGCGGCGGGCGAGGCCTACCTGGAAGAGCCTATCCCTGACGGAGCGGTTGACTACGCAATGACGTTTGACGGCGCTGACTTTGTGCTTGAGGCCCGCGTGGAGATGGCACCCACCCTCGGCGCCAGCGACCCGCGGTGGCAGTCGCCACAGATCGGAGACCTTTATGGTCTGGAGATCGTCCACTGCGACCCTGACGGAGGTCCCTATGGTGGCCACTTCATGATTTACGGCACCGGAGATGATGACGCCACGTGGGCGCGGATGGTGCTGGTAGGGCCCCAGGCAACAATCGAGCGCCGAATCGAATAGGCCGGCGAATTTGCCCAAAGCCGGACTCCGCACTAGTTTCTTGAATTAACCTCAATACCTCCGATTATGAAAACGCGTTTTCTGCTCCTGTCTGGAATCCTTGCACTGACAACCCTTCTCCCAGCACAAGCGCAAGAGGAGGCGGCTGCTTTTATGGGTCGCTGGGCGCTGCATCTGCCCGGCGGCGCCGGGTGGCTGGAGGTTCACGACCGCCACGGGTTCGTTGATGCGTCACTGCTATGGTACGGCGGCAGCGTCCTGCCGGTAGCGAGCATCAACATCTCTGACGGTGTGCTCACCGTGACACGTACGTATCCCGTAACCCGCAAGACCGCCGAGGACGGGGAGCGCAGGCACACCATCACCAACCGTCTGGAGCTGAAGTACAACGACGGCATTCTTAGCCCGACTTCGCCATTTTGGGAACCAACCGTGGCCGAAGGGGGGCTAAACCAGGTACTCCCAGCCCACTTTTCGCCCTTTTCAGCCCCTTTTCAGCCGTATTTCTCGGCTATATGGTGAAGAATGCGTGAAGTTTAGCGTATTCGGCTGAAAAAGGCCATTGTAGTGCCAGGATTGTTGGTAGGGACTTGCTACAGGTGCGCCCATGCACTATCTTGGAGTCGGCATTGAACTGCAGACACCATGTACATACGGGCGACCAAGACCCACGCAAAGAAAGGTGAAGCGCGACACAGCTACCGCCTGGTACGCAGCGACCGCATCGGCGGGAAGGTGCGCCAGTCGACCCTGCTGAACCTGGGCGTACACTTTGACACGCCCCGTGACCAGTGGGGCACCTTGGTGCTTCACATAGAGAATTTGTTGCAGGGGCAGCCGACACTCGTGTTCGATCCCGACCTGCAGCACACGGCCGAAGCCATTGTCGCGCAGCTGCGCGCACGCGGCATAGGTGCACACGCGAAGCCGGAGGGTGAGCCTGACAGCGTCATGACGGTGGACATGGACTCCCTTGAGCACCCGGAGCATGCCCGCAGCGTGGGCGCAGAGCGTGTCTGCCTTCAGGCGCTCGAGGATCTGGGACTGAAAGACACGCTGATCCAGGCCGGCGCCAAGGAGCGCGACGCGCGTCTGGCCGTAGCCCTGGTGGTCGCACGCATGCTGCATCCCAACAGCGAACGGGCTACGCTTCAGTGGTTGCAAAGCAGGTCGACGACGCTGGACCTGCTGGGGCTGCGCCCCGGCAGGAAAGTGTCGTTAGCGAAGCTGTATCGCATTGGGGACCTGCTCTGGGAGCACAACCAAGCGATTCAGCAAGCGCTCTTCCAAAAGGAGCGGACGCTCTTGAGCCTGCCGGAGACCGTTGTTTTTTATGACCTGACCAACACCCATTACCATGGCCGACAGCACGGCGAGTACCTGGCCTATGGACGTTCGAAGCAAAAGCGTTCCGATTGTCCGCTGGTGACGCTCGGGCTGGTGCTCGATGGCGCGGGCTTCCCGCGCACCTGCGAGATCTTGCCCGGCAACGTCTCGGAGCCCGGCACGCTGCAGGACGCTATCGAGCGTCTGAACGCCAGCGTGGACGGCCAGAAGCCGACGGTGGTCATGGATGCAGGGATCGCTACGGAAGCAAACGTGTCCTGGCTGGCAGAACAGGGCTACGACTGGATCTGCGTACACCGGGGTAAGCGGCCCCTGCCGCCAGAGCGGGAGCCCGACAGTACGCTGACCACGCAGGCTGGACACGCCGTACGCGTGTGGCAGTTGCAGCAAAAGAAGCAGGAGATGCTGCTCTATGCCGTCAGCGAAGCCAGAAAGCACAAGGAAGAGCAGATCCTCCAGCGCCGGCGCACGCTACTGGAAGCAGCCCTCACCTCGCTGCACGAAGGGCTGCAGAAGCCCTACCATACCAAGCGGCTCAAGAAGGTCGTAGAGCAGGTCGGACGCATAAAAGAGCGATATGCCCGCGTATCTCATCAGTACGAAGTGACGGTTGTAGAAGGGAGTGGCCCCAACGCCAAGGCCGTGAAGTTTGCACGCAAGACGCAGTGGGAAGAGGCCGATGAGGCCCTGGGGGGCTACGTGCTGCGCACCAGTCAGACGGGATGGGACCTTAAGCACATTGTAGCCACGTATTGGCGGCTGTCCGAGGTGGAGGCCACCTTCCGCTCGTTGAAGTCGGAACTGGGGATGCGGCCGCTATACCACAGCAAGGACGCACGCATCGCAGCGCACATCAGTATAGCTGTGTATGCCTATCACGCCGTGCACCTGATCCGGACCCGATTGAAGGCGCAAGACATCCACACCAGCTGGAAGACGCTTCGCCAGAAGCTGAGCGCCTGGCAACGGGTGATGACAACCGTAAAGGACACCCAGGGCCAGGTGATTGTCAACGTGCAGGACGAGCGCCCAAGGGCAGAGCTGGCTCAGATAGCGCGCATCTGCGGCGTCACGCCCAGCCTGCATCGGCAACGCTACGTGCGCCAGGACTAAGGCAGGCGCACGGCGTTAGAAAAGTAGTGCCAGCCAGGCGGGAGTACACCCTTTTCTTATATGTGGAGAATGTGTCCACCTATACTGTTTGAGTCATAAAATGGCGAAGTAGAGTTAGGGGAACAGGCTACTTTCCCCATCGCAGCGGGACGGGCCAGCAGTTAGTAGAATTCACCGGCGATCGCATTCCGGATTTGCCCCCTACACCGGACTTATCCATGATCGAGTATGGCGAGCCCATAGAGCTCTTAAACGGCCAAGACCTTGCAGGCTGGTCTCTGACCAACCCCGGCCAGGTCAACGGGTTCATGGTTGAAGACGGCGTGCTTATCAATAACCCGGTCCAGCCGGACGACGGGCACCACGTTAGCTACGGCAACCTGCGCACTGACGCCTCCTTTGAGGATTTCAACCTGAAGCTCGACGTCAACGTGCCAGCCGGGAGCAACAGCGGCGTGTACCTGCGCGGGATTTACGAGATTCAGGTGGCCGACACCTATGGCAAGCCGCTGGACTCGCATAATATGGGCGGGCTATACAGCCGCATCGCACCGAGCACCAATGCAGAGAAGGTCGCCGGTGAGTGGCAGTCATACGATATCACGCTATACAAGCGCCACCTCACCGTGGTGCTCAATGGCATCAAGATCATCGACAATCAGCCGGTGATGGGCGTTACGGGTGGTGCATTGACGGCGGACGAGTCGAAGCCGGGCCCCATTTACCTCCAGGGTGATCATGGACGGGTGCTCTATCGCAGCATGGTGCTCACACCCATAACCAATTAACTCGCCTTACTCGTCATGGCTCAGCGTTTTACGGTTAACCGGCGGGATTTTCTGAAGTTGAGCGCTGCCGGTGGTGCTGCGTTCAGCTTAGGTGCAGGTCCCGCGGACACGCAAGCCCAGGCGCGCCGCGTTGCGCCAAGCGACAGGATCACGCTTGGCTTCATTGGTGCTGGCGCCCGTGCGCATGGACTCATGGAAGCCTTCAAGCTATTTCCAGAGGTCGAAATCGTAGCCGCATGTGATGCGTACGCCGGGCGCCTGGAGCGCGCGAAGATCCGCACAGACGGCAGGGCCGACACTTACAAGGACTACCGAGAGATCATCCAGCGCGCGGACATTGACGCAGTCGTGATATCCAGCCCCGACCATTGGCACCATAGGCATTCGGTCGATTCGCTGAATGCGGGCAAGCATGCCTACATCGAGAAGCCAATGACTTGGTCCATCGATGAGGGACTGGACATCATCAAGGCGCAACAGCAGAACAAGGTTGCGGTCCAGGTCGGGAGTCCGAGCCCGAGCGGGATACTTATCAAGAAGGCGCGCCAGCTGATCAAGAGTGGAAAGATCGGCCAGGTCACTATGTTGCGTGCTGCAGTGAACCGCAATACGGCTTCTGGGGCTTGGATCTACCCGATTCCTCCTGACGCTTCCCCTGAAACCGTGGACTGGGACCTCTTCTTAGGGTCGGCGCCCCAGCGGCCCTACAGCCCAGAGCGATTCTTTCGCTGGCGGTGCTACAAAGACTATTCCGGTGGGATGTCAACCGACTTGTATGTTCACGTTTGTACGAGCATCAACTATGTCATGGATGCGCCCATGGCCGAAAGCGTCATGGCGATGGGGGGCTTATATCGCTGGAAGAGTTCACGCGACGTAGCGGACACGATTAATGCGTCCCTGAAGTATCCCGAGGGCTTTTTGGTAAGCCTTAGCGGCACCTTCAACAACCAGCGTGGTGGCAGCGGTGGCATGCGTATTATGGGCACCGAGGGGACGTTAGTAATGGGTAGCAGCCTCCGATTTATTCCAGAGATTGTCTACGAAAGCAACCAATGGGTCGTCGAAAGTTGGCCTGAAGCGCTTGCCAAGGCCTACTACGAGGATCCCAAGGCACGGCACGACGAGATGCCAGGCTCGCGCCCCCAGGGAGTGGTTCCCGGCGAGGAGGAATACCGGGCGGAAGGCGAGGGTAGCCTCAAAGTGCATATTGAGGAGTTCCTTGCCGCCATACGTGACGGCACGCCTACGGTAGAAGACGCGACGGTCGGCCATCATGCCGCTGCCTGTGCGCACATGATCAACCTCTCGCTGGACCGCGAGGAGATGGTACGGTGGGATGCCAGCCGCCATACGCTGGCATCCAGGTAGGTTGATTGCAGCGTCTTCTCATCACTTTGAATTCCGATGGGGTTGGCGGAGAGGTGCGGCCAACCCTGCTCCGTCATAGCGGTGCCCGCATTGCGCTCAATTTGGAGCAAGGTCTGCCGCTCACAGACTGAGCCCGAGCGCGGGCTACGTGGAGACCATTGCTGGTTCTAATTCATGCCGCTTGAGCTCACGAATCCACCATTCAAGGATTCTTTGGCCGGTGGCTATTGATGTTATGCCAAAGGATTCTTGAATTCTTGGCTGCGCTGAGGCCGCCAATACATACCTGTTTAAGCCGCAGGCATTTGGGGACGGATTGGGGTATAGCCACCATGACCATAAGCTGCCGCTGCGCGCGCATCAAACGGACCAGTGGGCCTGTCTGCTGGCCCTCGTTCCCTCCCCGCGGGGGAAGCTGTCGGAGCACTCCGCCGCCGCAGGCAGCCTGCGGTTCGTCCCCGCCCATGCGGGGGAAGCTCTGCGTGCCTACAGCCGTAATACTGTTGCTAAGGTCCATCCCCGCCCGTGCGGGGGAAGCCCTACGATCCAGTACGCCATAAGCACGCCCGCGGGTCCATCCCCGCCCGTGCGGGGGAAGCCGCCGCGTCACGCAGTACGCGGGGGTAGACGTCGGTCCATCCCCGCCCGTGCGGGGGAAGCCACAAAAGTAGGGGAAATGTGTTATACTCCCTAGGTCCATCCCCGCCCGTGCGGGGGAAGCCGCTGCAGGCCGAGTCCTGGGAGACGGCGGTATCGCAGTTCCGAAGCGTGATCCGGGTTTAGCCGTGGCCAGCCGTTAAACACGCCCTCTTTTTCAAGAAAGTCATGTTTGACGACAAACGCTCGCGTGGGCTATTACTGATCGTGGCGGCATTGGCCGTGGGAACTATGTACCTGTGCACTCTTGGCGTAGACGATGATGCCGACTTCGCAGACGACGCCCCTGTCGTCTACGAACGACCGGAGCCGTTGAACGTCAGTTCGCAACGGTCCACGTCGGGCCCGTTGCCAAAACCGAAGGAGCTGGCGTGCAGTGAAGATTTGGACTGTTGGGCGGTGGAGCAACGCGTGGACGCCAGTTACCCGTGCACGAAAAGCATTGAGTCAAAGGCTCGCTTCGATGTGAAGTGGAATACTGGATGGATGGAGCCCAAGCTGGGGAGCTTCTCGTGGGACGATCAGGCCGCCGGCACCATCATGTACTTCGCGGAACTTTGTCACTTTATTTTTTCCAAGAGCCAGTAAGTACCCTTCAGACAGTCACTTACGAAAACTGTCTTTTTCTATAGCACTACCATTTCAGGGTCGTTTTGTGTGCGCCTTGTAGGTGTAGTTTTGGGGCTTGAGGCCCATAATCATGGCGATCTGGCGCTGGAGCGGACCTTGGTCTGCATCCTTCTTCAACAGAATGCAGGAGCGCCGGTCTGTTGGCAATACGGTCGTGATCCGGTGCCACCGGTTCAGCTCAAACTGCAGCGTGGTCCAGCTGCTGTGGAGGTCATACTGCTTCAGCTTCGTGCGAATGAGTTGCACCGCCTGATAGGCCAGTACCGAGAGGAAGATGTGTGTCCGGATGCGCTCATCCTTGCTGTGGTATAGGGGACGCATGCCCAACTCGGACTTCAGCGAACGAAACGTGCGCTCGATGTCTGCAAGCTTCCAGTATGTGCGTGCGATTTGCGAGGCAGACCAGTCCGTGTGGCTGGTATGCAGGATGTAGCCGCCCGATGCTTGCGTCTGCTGCTCAAACGCAGACAGGTGCGTAAAGGTGACCGCCTTCGCGTGCGTACTGTCCTTTTTGCGCAAGACATCGATCTTGTACTGGTACGAGACGCGCTTATGCCTTTCGAGCTCGCGACCGAGTCTGCGTTGCACCTTGTCGTATTCCTTGACGCAGCGGGGCTTGGAGAGTCCCTCGTGCAGGGTTTTCAGCGCAGCCTCGAACTTTGCGCGCCTGGTGTTCAGTATGCGATCACCGGTGGCCTTGCGTGCCTCGCTATGCAGGTAGACTTGCAGCGTTCCCTCTTGCTGCTCCAGGCGCCAGGCTTTGATGGAGACCCCGCTTTGTGTATTCCAGCACTCCTCCGGCGGGCGTTCAGGGGGTGGCGGCGCCTGCGTGCGCTGCACACAGATCCAATCCAGTCCCTTCGACCGCAAGTACGCCACATTGGCGCGCGTGGCTATGCCCGCGTCCATGATGACGGTCGCACGAGCGCCATTGAGCCTCTCCATGGCCTGTTGAAGCGTCTTTGGTTCGCTGGCATTGCCAGCAAGGACGGCTGCGCCACGCACAAAGCCGGACGCGTCCAGCATTAAGGCCAACGTCACCAACGGACAATCCGATCGCTTTTCCTTGCTTCGTCCATACGCCAGGAGCGTGCCTTTCTTGCGACCCGTGTAGAATGTGTTGGTCAGATCATACAAGATGAGCGTCTCACTAAAGCCCAACAGCCGCTGCGCATTGCCATAGAGTCCGTCCATAAGCGCTTCGCGCAGCGCATACAGCCGATCGCCTACCCGGTACAGCGTACTTGCGCACGGGGCCTCCAGCTGCACCAGCTCCAAAATGGCGGAGGCCTTCATCATCCACTGGTACGTATGCGCCTCACTTCCGGGCGACAACATGCGCCCAACCACCAGAACCAGGGCCATGCGAATAGCATCTTCTCGCATGCCCAGCGCGCGTAGCAGCGCCGTGAAGCCGAGTTGCTCCAAGGCTTGCAGGCATACGCGCTCGCCGCCGACCGTGCGTGTATCCGGATGATGCACTGCGTCGGTAATGATGGCGTCGCGGTCGTCGCGTCCGGCGTCCACATCGTAGTCCTTCTCACGCAGCCGGCGCACGATCTCGTCCACGGCGCATTCGATCTTCTCATCCTCCAGCGGTAGTGCGCGCTGTCCGCGCAGTGCCAGCTCAACCCGCTTGGTTACGGTGGGCCAGTCGGCTTCGGCAATGTCAAAGTCCTGTCCAAGGTTCAGGATGGTTTTTTGATTGGGCTGGCCATTGACACGTCGGCATTCGAGCAGTCCGTATCCGGTGCGTTGCGTTGCATCTTTGAGCTTGTAGACTCTCCTGCGGATGTACACGGCGCAGTCGTATTGGCCTGCGCCCAATATAGCGGGTGGGGGCGTTGCCTGTGTGAAGTATTGATGACTAACACTAAAATAGCACTACAACAGACTTTATCAATAATAACGATTATAAACCCTATGAGTACTAGATGATAATCGAGTTAAAGTCGCCTATTTTAACCGTGCCAACACCTCGTCCCTCGACAAAATTGACAAACTTCCGTTCGGCTATAACGTCCAATTCCAGAATGGATTCGGGTCTTGGCAGCACATGTACTGGAGTTGCACATGGGACCCCAAGGCAAAAACGGTCACGACAGAAGTCGTGGCTCGGTGAGGAGGCTCGGGGTCCATCCCCGCCCGTGCGGGGGAAGCCTGAACCCACTGCCAGTGCCCGGGTCCGACTAAGGTCCATCCCCGCCCGTGCGGGGGAAGCAGCTGGCGGGCCTTCAAGCCGCAGAGCATCTTCGGTCCATCCCCGCCCGTGCGGGGGAAGCCAGGTGGCGCAAATGGTGGTGACGTTCTCCAGCGGTCCATCCCCGCCCGTGCGGGGGAAGCGAGCCAAAAGTGGTACCGCCAGTCCCTTCACCCGGTCCATCCCCGCCCGTGCGGGGGAAGCTATATGTTGCCATCCTGATCGCGTGCGGCCCAGGGTCCATCCCCGCCCGTGCGGGGGAAGCGCGCTGCGCAGAATCGTGGACACCACCGACGACGGTCCATCCCCGCCCGTGCGGGGGAAGCTCCGAGGCCGCCACGCCCCACCCGGCAGCCTGGGGTCCATCCCCGCCCGTGCGGGGGAAGCCACCAAGATGCTCCTGGAGGCCGCCAATGCAAAGGTCCATCCCCGCCCGTGCGGGGGAAGCTGCGCCGCCGTGCTATAGTCCGCTACGGCTATGGGTCCATCCCCGCCCGTGCGGGGGAAGCTCTGATGAGGACGAGATGACTGAGGAATTAGACGGTCCATCCCCGCCCGTGCGGGGGAAGCTCTGATGAGGACGAGATGACTGAGGAATTAGACGGTCCATCCCCGCCCGTGCGGGGGAAGCGCCGTATGTACCGAGGCGTTGTTGAGCTGCGCGGGTCCATCCCCGCCCGTGCGGGGGAAGCCCCCATTGAGGTCGCTGGCTATACTAAGAGCCAGGTCCATCCCCGCCCGTGCGGGGGAAGCCAGGGCTACCGGATTGCGTTCCTGGGTGTGTATTCTGACGAAAGTGCCAGGGTAATCTGATTTAAAGTTACCACCCTGCAGCCATGTGGACGCGCTGGGTTAGATGCATGTTTTCGGAGGTTGAATTGAACGAGTTTACGGATTTTATTGATGCGTGTGGGCTGGCGTTTTCAGCAGTCGTTTTCGCATCGATTCGCCTTTGAGTTTGATGCGGTAGGCGGGTTGTACGAGCCGGTCGAGGATGGCGTCCGCGAGCGTGGGGTTAGGCATGGTCTCGTGCCAGTGTTCGACCGGCATTTGACCGGTAGCGATCGTGGAGCGTTTCTGGATCCGGTCATCGAGAATCTGAAAGAGGCATTCCTGCTGCGCGCTCGTCACACTTTGCAGGCCCCAATCATCGAGCACGAGCACATCCAGCCGGGACAGCGTGTGCAGGACTTGCAGATAGCGGCCGCTCGCGCGGGCGAGCGCGAGTTCTTCGAGCAGGCGCGGCAGGCGGTGGTAGCGGGCCTTGAAGCCTTCCAGGCATGCCTTGTGGGCGAGGGCACAGGCAATGAAGCTCTTGCCCGCACCGGTGGGGCCGGTAATGATCACATTGAGATGGTGGCGGATCCAGTCGCAACTGGCCAGATCGAGCATCAGCCTTTGATCCAGCCCGCGCGGCGCGCAAAAGTCCAAATCTTCGATGCAGGCCGCCTGGTGCAAGTGCGCGCGCCGCAATCGAAGCTTCAGGGCTCTGTTTGCGCGGGCACTGGCTTCCCGATCGACCATGAGGCCTATGCGCTCCATGAAGCTCAGCCGGTCGCTTTCGGGCTGTGCCAACTGGTCACGCAGCGCGTTGGCCATGCCGTAGAAGCGAAGTTGTTCGAGTTTGTCAATAATGGGATGGTGTAGCATAGGCTCAGGGCGTTTCAGGTTCAGGGTTGGCAAACAGTGATCCGTCGGCGAAGTAATCTCCGCCGCGAAGGTTTTCATGCAGGATGGCTGGGGGATTGGCCGCGGGCGCTTCCCGCAGGTCACGCCCGCTCTTAAGCAGGGCAGCGACACTGGGATAGTTGTAGGTGCCGAGCTTTAGTGCAAGGCGACAGGCCGCTTCCAGGCGCTCCTTCGGATAGGTGTGTTGTAGCCGTACAAGCCCCATGATCGTGCGGTAGCCGTGCTCCGGGCGCTTGCGGTTTGCCAGGATTGCAAAGGCCAGCGCCGAGGTATCAGGTCCAATCTTGCGGGTCTGGTCCAGGTGGTATTCCTGATCGATAAACTGGCGATGCCCCTTGGGCATGTGATCGTTATGTGTGCTGCGCTGTCCCCGCTGCCGCAAGCGCGCATGAGCGGCGATGAGCTTTGACTTCAGGAAGCATTCCACCACGTTTTCCGTGATGCAGACATCCACTTTCTTGCGCGCATAGCGGTAGGGGACGCTGTAGTAGGCGTGGTCCAGCTGTATGTGGTAATCGATATGGACGGTCAGCTTCTTCCAGTCCCTGTAGGTGAACGGCACGGCTGGCAGTGCACGCATGGCGGGCAAGTCGCGCTCCACAAAATGACTGCGTCGTGAGCCGGACTTTTTCTGGAAGGGCTTGTCGTTAAGCTCTTCCAGTAGCGGGGCAATCGCTTTATTGAGCTCCGCAATGCTGAAGAACCGGCGATCGTGGAGCTTCGCCAGAATCCACCCCCCGACCAGCTTCACGGCTTGTTCCGCTGGGGCCTTGTCCCGAGGTTTTCGAACGCGGGCGGGCAAAATGCTGGTGTCGTAGTAGGTAGCGAAGTCCTGGTAGGTTGGATTGAGCTCTGGATCGTAGCGGTGCGCCTTCTTGACGGCAGCCTTCAAATTGTCACAGACGATCGCCTTCGGCACAGCGCCGAAGTACGATAAGGCGCGCGCGTGCGCCGTGATCCAGCTGCACAGCGATTGATCCGGGACGGCTTCCGCATACGTGAAGTTGGAGCAGCCCAGCGTGGCTACGAAGATCTGGGCCTTGGTAGCCTTGCCCGTGACCGGATGAATGAGGTTTACGGTGGTGCCGGCAAAGTCCACAAACAGCTTGTCGCCCGCCTTGTGCTCCAGGCGCATGACCACCTCCTGAGACGCGCTCCACGTCTTGTAGAGTGCGCAGAAGTGGCTGTAGCTGTAGCCGTCCGGGAAGGCGGCATGGTACGACTCCCACACCATTCGTAAAGTGACATGCTTCCTGGACATTTGCTTGTTAACCGCCTCCCAGTCCGGCTGGTACCGGGCCTTGGCCGCGGACCGGGACTCCGGAAAGAACATCGCTTCCAACACATCGTCGGTGAGCCCGTCCGGCAGCGGCCAACGCAGTCCCAACACCTCTGCACGGCAGAGGTATTTGCGCACCGTGGCTCGGGCAAGATGCAACGAGTCTCCGATCAGGCGCTTGCTGTAGCCTTCCCGGTGATAGTAGCGAAGTACGTCTCGGATTTGTCGCATGGAGGTTCGTGCTTGGGGCATCGTTGTGCGCTCGTTTGGTGGAAAAGCACAACGAAAGCCCTCAGGCTTGGCAAAGCTCCAGCGCCCCACAAGACGCCCTGATTCGATAGAACACACCCCGGCAAAATCCGGCCGCCAGGGGTGGCACTTTCAATCAGATTAGGGTGGCACCTTCAATCAGACTGGGGTGGCACCTTCAATCAGACTGGGGTGGCACTTTCAATCAGAATATGCACCTGGGGGACCTGGGTCCATCCCCGCCCGTGCGGGGGAAGCGTCCGGCTCCTCGGTGAAGCTGGTGTCGCCGGAGGTCCATCCCCGCCCGTGCGGGGGAAGTCGGTAGCCCCACAGCGGGCCGTAGCCTTCCAGGGGTCCATCCCCGCCCGTGCGGGGGAAGCTCGTCCAGGCGGCGGTTGCCAGCCTCCCACTTGGGTCCATCCCCGCCCGTGCGGGGGAAGCCTCCACACCACCACCGCCACATGCTTGGTGGTCGGTCCATCCCCGCCCGTGCGGGGGAAGCCGTTAGGAGCGACTGCACCAAGCCCCGGACGGAGGTCCATCCCCGCCCGTGCGGGGGAAGCTTGCGAATTGATACCCTTGGCGTGTGCACCTACGGTCCATCCCCGCCCGTGCGGGGGAAGCGGACGCAGCCATACCCGTAGAACAGCTGATCGGGGTCCATCCCCGCCCGTGCGGGGGAAGCCGTTAGGAGCGACTGCACCAAGCCCCGGACGGAGGTCCATCCCCGCCCGTGCGGGGGAAGCTTGCGAATTGATACCCTTGGCGTGTGCACCTACGGTCCATCCCCGCCCGTGCGGGGGAAGCGGACGCAGCCATACCCGTAGAACAGCTGATCGGGGTCCATCCCCGCCCGTGCGGGGGAAGCGCCCTGGAGTCCTTCGTGTTTCAGGCTCCTTAGGGTCCATCCCCGCCCGTGCGGGGGAAGCGCCGGATAGCCTATTGCCCGCGATAGTGACGGAGGTCCATCCCCGCCCGTGCGGGGGAACGTGCAGGATCTCGGTCCATCCCCGCCCGTGCGGGGGAACGTGCAGGATCTCGGTCCATCCCCGCCCGTGCGGGGGAAGCCTGCCCGAACGCGGGGTCTCGCAGGTCGTTCACGGTCCATCCCCGCCCGTGCGGGGGAAGCGTTAGGTAGTGCTAAAGCCTAGCACGTGATCAGGGTCCATCCCCGCCCGTGCGGGGGAAGCCGTCGCGCCAGCTACGATTTCATCCAACTTGAGGGTCCATCCCCGCCCGTGCGGGGGAAGCGTCCGTATTCACTGTCGGAACCGAACGCCAGGAGGTCCATCCCCGCCCGTGCGGGGGAAGCTCGAACAGCTTCTGCATCGGGATGCCGTATCCCGGTCCATCCCCGCCCGTGCGGGGGAAGCAGCGTGCTACTGGCCAGTCGCTCCGCTCCCTCGGGTCCATCCCCGCCCGTGCGGGGGAAGCTGCTGCGGCCACAGATTCAAACACGGCAAATGCGGTCCATCCCCGCCCGTGCGGGGGAAGCTTTGGAGACTCATCGATAGTGGTCAGCGTCCCAGGTCCATCCCCGCCCGTGCGGGGGAAGCCCTTTAAGCGCAAAAACCCTACCCGTTATGACCGGTCCATCCCCGCCCGTGCGGGGGAAGCGCCTGCTGGCTGTCCGCTCCGTGGATCCTTGGCGGTCCATCCCCGCCCGTGCGGGGGAAGCTGGTGGACGCTGTACTGCGTCTGTGCTCCTAAGGGTCCATCCCCGCCCGTGCGGGGGAAGCTGCCTTGGGGTTGTGGGCATGTTTCTGACAATGGGTCCATCCCCGCCCGTGCGGGGGAAGCGCTATCCAATGTGATACCTGCTTGTGCGGTGACGGTCCATCCCCGCCCGTGCGGGGGAAGCGTCCAGGCTGTCCGGCTTGTCGCCGTATACCTGGGTCCATCCCCGCCCGTGCGGGGGAAGCTCGAGCGGATTGGATTCGGCTGGGGCACGTCCGGGTCCATCCCCGCCCGTGCGGGGGAAGCCCTTGGTCACGAACCTGTTTTGCAGGTAGTTAGGGTCCATCCCCGCCCGTGCGGGGGAAGCTGCGGGATGTCGGGGTTCAGAAACAGGCACCATGGTCCATCCCCGCCCGTGCGGGGGAAGCGGTCGTCCATCATGTGTGGCGGGTAGAACTGGAGGTCCATCCCCGCCCGTGCGGGGGAAGCGGACGGAAACGCTTGCGGCTCTAGCCAGTGCGAGGTCCATCCCCGCCCGTGCGGGGGAAGCTATGCCTCCGAGATGCAGTGGCCATTACCAAGAGGTCCATCCCCGCCCGTGCGGGGGAAGCCTAACAAGTACGGAGGCAAGCGCGGCTATCTCGGGTCCATCCCCGCCCGTGCGGGGGAAGCGGTAGTCGATACGATCGCGGCCGTGGGGACACGGGTCCATCCCCGCCCGTGCGGGGGAAGCGCGTGCAGGCCGTCGGTCTGCCACTGCAGCTCCGGTCCATCCCCGCCCGTGCGGGGGAAGCCCGTAGTGCGTGTAGTTTGGCCGGAACAGAAAAGGTCCATCCCCGCCCGTACGGGGGAAGCATAGCCCGCAACAACTCCAGCACCGTGTCCAGCGGTCCATCCCCGCCCGTGCGGGGGAAGCTAGTTGCCCCGTTTGACCTGCTCCGTGTGATTCGGTCCATCCCCGCCCGTGCGGGGGAAGCGCATCCTAACGTTGAATGGTTTCCGCCGAAGGAGGTCCATCCCCGCCCGTGCGGGGGAAGCCGGTCGTGGCCGCGCTGGCATTGCCGGTTACCGGGTCCATCCCCGCCCGTGCGGGGGAAGCGGCGTGGTATTGGGATTTCGGTTCCTTCCTTCCGGTCCATCCCCGCCCGTGCGGGGGAAGCTTGCAGTGCCCATGACCACTACGAGAGTAACCGGGTCCATCCCCGCCCGTGCGGGGGAAGCGGTTACTGTGGCATCTGAACTAGAACCCGAAGAGGTCCATCCCCGCCCGTGCGGGGGAAGCCTGACGTGGACGCCACCCGGGATCTTCATAACCGGTCCATCCCCGCCCGTGCGGGGGAAGCGCGAGATGGCGGCCGAGGCGAAGGCGGAGCTGAGGTCCATCCCCGCCCGTGCGGGGGAAGCCTGATAAACCACATACGGACAAGGTACGTCTGTCGGTCCATCCCCGCCCGTGCGGGGGAAGCAGGTAGAGGACGGGCCGGGGGGTCGCGTCCACGGGTCCATCCCCGCCCGTGCGGGGGAAGCTGCCAGTCGATGGTCGTGGCGTCTGCTACTGCCGGTCCATCCCCGCCCGTGCGGGGGAAGCCGTCGCGCCAGCCGGCGCGCCCACGTCTCGGTGGGTCCATCCCCGCCCGTGCGGGGGAAGCGCCGGCGCGTTCACGCGTGACCCGGACTTCACCGATGCGGAGGTCCATCCCCGCCCGTGCGGGGGAAGCAGCCGGGCACGAAGAACGATACCTGCATAGTCCGGTCCATCCCCGCCCGTGCGGGGGAAGCCGTGGCTTCCGACAGGCCCGTGACGACCACGGCGGTCCATCCCCGCCCGTGCGGGGGAAGCCGTGGCTTCCGACAGGCCCGTGACGACCACGGCGGTCCATCCCCGCCCGTGCGGGGGAAGCCGTGGCTTCCGACAGGCCCGTGACGACCACGGCGGTCCATCCCCGCCCGTGCGGGGGAAGCTCAGCAGGCTGCGCTATAAACGTAGTGTAATAAGGTCCATCCCCGCCCGTGCGGGGGAAGCGAAGATCCGCAGCGTGTACTCCATCCACTCCGCGGTCCATCCCCGCCCGTGCGGGGGAAGCGAAGATCCGCAGCGTGTACTCCATCCACTCCGCGGTCCATCCCCGCCCGTGCGGGGGAAGCGCGTTTGTGCAATCGGGGTGGTATCCTCATCTAGGTCCATCCCCGCCCGTGCGGGGGAAGCCGCGCCAACGAGCCTAAGGCGTTCGACACGAAAGGTCCATCCCCGCCCGTGCGGGGGAAGCGAGAGCGCTTCAGGAAGCCGGTATCGACATCCGGGTCCATCCCCGCCCGTGCGGGGGAAGCCCCTGCCCGTCGTTCGTGGTTCCGTCGCAGGGTGGTCCATCCCCGCCCGTGCGGGGGAAGCATTCCTAGCCGCTCTCAACTCGTTTCGCAACGCGGTCCATCCCCGCCCGTGCGGGGGAAGCGCAGCGCGTTCGTCCTCCGGCAGAAACTCGAACGGTCCATCCCCGCCCGTGCGGGGGAAGCACTACCACCTGCCCGCTCAGCTTCCCGTCCACCGGTCCATCCCCGCCCGTGCGGGGGAAGCCATGTACCAAGATAGCACACGTGGCCGACTACGGGTCCATCCCCGCCCGTGCGGGGGAAGCCACCTCCAAGTGGGATATCGCGAACCTCACGCGGGTCCATCCCCGCCCGTGCGGGGGAAGCTTTGACCACCCGGAGATGTAGCTCCGTCGATGCGGTCCATCCCCGCCCGTGCGGGGGAAGCGGAATCCCTTTTGCACCATGCGCAACACGGACGGGTCCATCCCCGCCCGTGCGGGGGAAGCAAAGAAGGTCATTATCACCTTTTAGGCTGGTCAGGTCCATCCCCGCCCGTGCGGGGGAAGCCTGCAATATCTCCGTCATGGCGTTCCAGTCTACGGTCCATCCCCGCCCGTGCGGGGGAAGCGCGCCCTTGCTAGCGAGTTGTTCCGGATGGTACGGTCCATCCCCGCCCGTGCGGGGGAAGCGTTGACATAGGTGCGTCGGTTTTCTGTTCCTCGGGTCCATCCCCGCCCGTGCGGGGGAAGCCGGAGTACACGCAGCAGCGGCACCGCGCGATGGGGTCCATCCCCGCCCGTGCGGGGGAAGCGCGTGCAGGCCGTCGGTCTGCCACTGCAGCTGCGGTCCATCCCCGCCCGTGCGGGGGAAGCTTCACGGTGCCGTTGAAGTGCACCCCGGTAACCGGTCCATCCCCGCCCGTGCGGGGGAAGCTACGATATACGGACTGGTGGCGGTCCTTGGGATGGTCCATCCCCGCCCGTGCGGGGGAAGCACGTTTATCACGCTGGGGCTCTTTAACGGATTCGGTCCATCCCCGCCCGTGCGGGGGAAGCGCGTTACGTATGTCAAATAATTGACCCCGTTAAGGTCCATCCCCGCCCGTGCGGGGGAAGCGGCCGCGAATGCCAGGAGGGTGTGCACTGGGACGGTCCATCCCCGCCCGTGCGGGGGAAGCTGGAGCGTCAATGCGGTTCTGTTCATCATCACAGGTCCATCCCCGCCCGTGCGGGGGAAGCGCCCACGGGCGCACATTCGGACAATATGATGACGGTCCATCCCCGCCCGTGCGGGGGAAGCCGAGGGCGAATGGAATCCGGCGTTGCCTAGCTGGGTCCATCCCCGCCCGTGCGGGGGAAGCAATAAGGTCCCAAACTCTCCTATTAAGTCCCCAGGTCCATCCCCGCCCGTGCGGGGGAAGCCGGATCGCCCGGGCTTGGAATAGGTATTCGGAGGGTCCATCCCCGCCCGTGCGGGGGAAGCCAATCTTTTTCAGGATGCCCATGATTCTACAGCGGTCCATCCCCGCCCGTGCGGGGGAAGCTCCTAATCGGGCGCCGGTCTCACGGGCCAAGTCGGTCCATCCCCGCCCGTGCGGGGGAAGCTGTACAACCGTAATGCCGAAAACCCAATAGGTGGGTCCATCCCCGCCCGTGCGGGGGAAGCACGAACACGCCTTCCACGTATCCTATCCAGTCGGGTCCATCCCCGCCCGTGCGGGGGAAGCCAGGACCGCTTAGGGGTGGCTGTAGGAGTGTCAGGTCCATCCCCGCCCGTGCGGGGGAAGCGACTCGGCCTGCACCTGGGCGGCCTGTTCTTCCGGTCCATCCCCGCCCGTGCGGGGGAAGCTGACGCGATATAGCGTTCCAAGTCTGGCCAGGAGGTCCATCCCCGCCCGTGCGGGGGAAGCCCGGTGCCAAGCGCTAGAATAAACTCGTCACCGGGTCCATCCCCGCCCGTGCGGGGGAAGCCCTTGCCAGCAAGTCCTTTATGCAGCGGACGTAGGTCCATCCCCGCCCGTGCGGGGGAAGCCCCCGGCCTTGGCGTATACAGAGCCCATAACAAGGTCCATCCCCGCCCGTGCGGGGGAAGCGGTGATCAGGAGTTCCGTAACAGCCAGGTGAAAGGTCCATCCCCGCCCGTGCGGGGGAAGCTCACGCTCGAAGTCTCCTAAAGCTCGGCCATACGGTCCATCCCCGCCCGTGCGGGGGAAGCGTCCGCCCAATCGCCCGGCGCCATAGCAAGACGGGTCCATCCCCGCCCGTGCGGGGGAAGCCTCCATCTACCAGCAACAAAGCCGCCTCCAGACGGTCCATCCCCGCCCGTGCGGGGGAAGCTTGCGGCCCTTGGAGTTGATCTTGGTCTCTACCGGTCCATCCCCGCCCGTGCGGGGGAAGCGAACAGGAACAGGAGCGGAAGCCAAACGGCATGGGTCCATCCCCGCCCGTGCGGGGGAAGCCGGCCTTCCTCAAGCGGGGCCCACTTGGACATAGGTCCATCCCCGCCCGTGCGGGGGAAGCAGTAAGCAAGGCCCTCGCCAGCAGTTTGATGCCGGTCCATCCCCGCCCGTGCGGGGGAAGCCTCGCGGGTCGTTGTGTAGGCATCCCACAAAACGGTCCATCCCCGCCCGTGCGGGGGAAGCTACTTCGACCGTGAAGACAGGGGGACGAATCGGGGTCCATCCCCGCCCGTGCGGGGGAAGCTATTGGGTTGGTGTTGAGTACTTCCGGCGCAAGGGTCCATCCCCGCCCGTGCGGGGGAAGCTCCAAGCTGACGCATACCCAAAACCCCTGTTAGGGTCCATCCCCGCCCGTGCGGGGGAAGCCAACGGGTCGCAATGGCGATACTGGTTCTAACAGGTCCATCCCCGCCCGTGCGGGGGAAGCGGAATTGCGCGAACGAACGAGGGTCAACGGGGAGGTCCATCCCCGCCCGTGCGGGGGAAGCGCTACCAGCGGGAATATGCATGCCCCTACAGTGGGTCCATCCCCGCCCGTGCGGGGGAAGCAAGATGAGACACCGGAACCCGAAATACCGAAACGGTCCATCCCCGCCCGTGCGGGGGAAGCCGTTCCTGAATGGGAACGACAGGCGAAGGAACAGGTCCATCCCCGCCCGTGCGGGGGAAGCAGACGTTGATGAAGTCAAAGTGATTATGCCCAAGGTCCATCCCCGCCCGTGCGGGGGAAGCCCAGATAACCCTGCTGTATCAGTGAGTTTGTGGGGTCCATCCCCGCCCGTGCGGGGGAAGCCCGACTGCGTTTGCGCCGTGGACGTTCCTCTTCGGTCCATCCCCGCCCGTGCGGGGGAAGCGTCCAAAAGAACCGTGTCCCCAACGCTTGCACCGGTCCATCCCCGCCCGTGCGGGGGAAGCGCATTCGTCAACGCTTCGGCCAACTCAGTCACAGGTCCATCCCCGCCCGTGCGGGGGAAGCTCCGGTGTACACAGGGTCGGGCGACCCCTTAGAGGTCCATTCCCGCCCGTGCGGGGGAAGCTAATGGATCGGGTCCAACGGATAACTACAGAGAGGTCCATCCCCGCCCGTGCGGGGGAAGCTAATGGCTATTATCACGCAAGGAACCCACTCCAGGTCCATCCCCGCCCGTGCGGGGGAAGCTCCAACATGCGGATTGACATACACCAAATGGGGGGTCCATCCCCGCCCGTGCGGGGGAAGCAAGATGTCTTTCACGCGGTAACGCGTCTTATTAGGTCCATCCCCGCCCGTGCGGGGGAAGCTTATCGGAACGCGGGGGAACCGGTTCCAATATCGGTCCATCCCCGCCCGTGCGGGGGAAGCTACATCGAACGCTTGGTTTTGGGTTCGTACATGGGTCCATCCCCGCCCGTGCGGGGGAAGCTTCCGTCTCTTACTGATCAAAGAGTAAATCTCGGGTCCATCCCCGCCCGTGCGGGGGAAGCCCCATGACGCGGAACGTCCTTAGGTCCGTGGGAGGTCCATCCCCGCCCGTGCGGGGGAAGCCCTTAGATCCATACTCTTATGATAAATGTATGGAATAAATACTGAGCAGCTAGAGGAAGAACCTGCCTTACGCGAGCCGTCTCACAAGATACATGTCGTCGTACAAAACCAAGTCCCTAGCGGGTCCGCCAAGCGTCATAACACCTTGCCGCTCAGCGGACTGTGGTGCTGCCCATGTCATCACGACCGAACCCTGCTGGTAGTATTCCCACCAGTCTGCCAGAACTTTCCAAACACGCTTGCGAATGGCGGCAGTCATGTCCGGCTGCGTGTAGACCCCAGGTGCAATCTCCAGCATACAAGAGGCAAGAAAGCCCCGAAATCTGGCTGGAACGTCACGCGTTACTACCACGCACATCGGCATTGAACAACTCCTTGATACGATCGATCATCTTTGGTATCAACTTGCGCCTGCGAAACTCTCTTCCAGCGATACGGCGAACGCACCTCTCCAGTGGAACGGAAGGATTGCGCTCGTGTGTACGGACGGCCCTAAACGCCACCGGCAGTGTAACATCACCACGATAGAGGTCGGCAATATCTAGAACGAAGGCAATGCTCGCATGCTCGTGAATGAATCCCAGTTGAGGTAAGGCACCAACACTGGTCACTGCAACGGAAGCCGCAGCTTCAATTGCAGACGCTGAGTGATTAATGGCTTGGTTCGGCAGGTCTGCAGTGTTTGGGTTAGCTCGATCATAGCGTCTGCCGCTCCACTTAACGCCATGTTGCTGTGCGATCGTCTTGTACAGTACCCGCATTCTTACACCCTCAATACCACGCAAGGCATTCAGATCGTCTAAATGCAGTTCCTCACCCAGCCTCCAGGCGTACAAAAGGCGGGCGACCTCAATTCGCGTTTTAGAATCCGACCAGAGGCTTGCATGGCGCCGGGCCACAGCTGAGTCGCCTGGACCAAGGGGTGGCGCAGTATAGGCACGAACACCATCCTCACCTATCGCTATCAGGCAGGTGCCGTGCCTGCCACAAAGCCGGAGTACGTCGTGACTGACTGTAGTGCCTGGGCCGAGCAGGAGAGTGGAAACCACCTGGAAAGGGATGGCATAGTCGCCAGGCTCCAGCTCGTCGCTACCAGCAGTCCGGAATCGAAGTGTGCCACCCTCAACAGTCAAGTGGCCCCGCGACAACCACATAAGCCCATGGCGATCACCATGGGGTATCCGTGCGGTTTCAAGCCCTAAGCGGCCAGGCATTACCATGCAGCCGTGTCTCTTCTTACCGTCAAGCTGGCCTCAGAAGCAGCATGCCGAAGCCAAATCCACAATGGCGTCCAATCCCACTTGTTAGCAGGTCAGGGAACAGGTCTGGCTCAGCAATCTCAAGGAGACCTGTGAACTGAACATCAGGTCTGGTAAGCCACTGAGCAGATCGCTTCCCTTTTGCGTAACGCGGTCGGCGAAACAGCCGGACCGACCGGTATGACTTGACTCGGACTGAGCCGGAGATCAAACGGATAACTTCGGGTTGGTTTGGATTTGCTACAAGACGTTGCTTAAGCCATGCCAAATAGACTTCGTCTCTTGTGGGCATGCGCTCATCTCTGTCCCGCGCAAGCACTGCAGCGTGTTGATACGCGTCTACTTCCTTGCCCCTGCCAATTGTTTCTGGCCTACGACTTGAATCACCTCGCGTAACGAGTGGGCGCATTAGACGTCGGACTGGACAAGCCCGCAAGTCAAAGCGCAAACACAAGTGCTTTGGCCAGTGAGTAGGCATCAGTTTGGACCGAGCATATTCCCAATTGATTAATTCAGTTAGCCCGCTGGAGCCCAGCTGAGCCAAAGTCTTTAGCGTATCTATTGGGGACCGGGCGTAGCCCAGCAGGTCCATTTCGCCCGCATTTTGTGTGGGCGATTGCAGCGTATGGTGTCGCTCGCGCTGGCCAAGCGGAGAATAGAAAAAGGGGCGCGGGGCTTGTTCACCGAAGAGACCCGTTAGTGCAGCATGCAAGGCATATCCAGCCACGGCAGTACGGGGCCGGCCACTACCATCACCCGGCGGGACTTGAAAGTACCGCCGGTCAAGGGCCCAGTGCGTGAAGGGACGAAGCCGAATGGGAAGCTGTACGAGATACAAGTTGGTCATTTTACATTTTCCGAGAACGAGGCTTTCAAGGCCAGCCGACCCCTCATCACAACGCGCTCGCCACCGTGCTGTTGATTCCTCCAGTCACGGTAGTCAGTGACGCGATAGGTCGAGACGCGCTCCGTATTCGATAGTGCAAGTTCATTTGAAACGGGCCACTCTGCAGCCAATTCATCCACGCTGTTATCACTGGCAATCTTGGTCCAGCGGTCGGGAAACCTCACTGGGACAATGGAAAGAGCGTGCTTTAGGCTCTCTGCGTGGTCAATAATTCCAATGACCATACGGGTCGAGGGCATACAAGACTTACGTCCTATGAACAGAGGACGGGCTGGTTTGTCAAGAGCTACGGCGAGTTCGCCGAGCGTCGGCGATACGTCTGCTGGCGAAAGAGAAATTGCGGTTAACACACTGGCATCGGCTCTGAAGCGACGATAACGAATATGGGTACCATAGCGGGCTTTAGGACCGCCTGCACGATGCTCTGTGTAGCCGCGCGTCGTCCAAGCCGGAGAACGAAGGTGGGCTTGCCCCAGATCTACGGTTTGGAAATCCTCCAATTCCTCGCCCTCCGAGACCAGTGCACTGGCAATTGAAATCCGGTTTTGCAGTGCCTCAAGTTGGTCAAAGTCCCCGTGCCTGTAGCCAAGTGCACTTGCAAGTAAGCCAGTAACCTGGCTGACAGTTGGAAAGCGTCCGGTTGGCCCGATCTGATCTATTTGAGGGCCGCCGAAGCTCATTAACGGGGCCTGTAAATGCAGTATGAGGGTTGCTCCCATCAGTTCATGTCCTGAATCCGGTGGACGGATGAGGCAGCCCATCGGGCCAGGTCCGCGAGAGGCACTCGTTCACCGGTATGATCGGGTACAGGCTCAATCATTGAGGCTACTCGCCGCTCCTCGTGCTCGCCATACATTTCGTCGTACCGATGCAGGTAGTCGCCGATTGCAGCAACAGCCTTTTGCTGCACCATCTTCTTTTGTACCGGCTTCATAAATGCGTTTGCCAATGTACGTGGTTGGTGCTCCCCGACTTCGGCAAGCACAAACTCAGCGCAAGCATAAGGCGCCGTTGCCCCTAACTTTGCCCCCGGCGAGACAGTTGCAATCAGATGGATCAACTGGCGTAAGACCTCGGACCCAAGCTCACGATCGTCCGACACGTTGCCTACAAGTTTTCGCAAATCAACGACAACATAGGAGTAAAACAGTCCGCTGGTCAGCTCGCTGGAATTGATGTGGCCAGCGCCGAGCTCGCCCTCGGCGGCAACCAAATCGTCCAATGCCGAAAAGTAGTCTGGCTCGGCCTCCTCTGAATGTACGGTGAAGCTGTGTGCGACATGCACAGCGGCGTCGCTACGTGCCATCACATCAGATGTGACCATGCGGCCAAACAGCGAGGCATCAAGACCAGCGCCGGACTTAAGAGCCTTCAGGTTATCGCGTGTTGGCTTACTCTTGAAGTAGTCAGCAACTGCTTTACCCACCTTATCGGCACTTACCTGAGCAAAATCTGTGGCCAACTTGGTGAGAAAGTCGATTTCTGGTTCACCCAAAACGATTATCTGTTCGGTACGCAGTCCGTTAAGGAGATCTGCATCTGCTTTGCTTTCATCCTTGTCCTTGCGTGCTTTCTTGGCCTTAACGCTTTCCCCAAGTACCACGGCGCGAATAGGGCTGAGCACGTTCACAATTTGGCCTTCCGAAATGCCCTGATCCTTGAGGCGGCCAGCGATCGTCTCACTGAAGACACGCCGGGAGCGAACGGACTTACCGGAGCCCAAATTCTGCAACGACCATGCGCCTGTTGCCTCGCGCCAGCGGCGCTTCAGACATTGAGAAGAAACGCGGATTCGGTCACACCCGCCAAACGGCAAGCGTTTGGCGCGACCGATGTCATCGCGGTTTAGCAGAGTGGCTGAATAGCCGGTAAGGGTGTGAATTTGAACGAATCGAGGATTCATAGTTGCCTCATGTGCAATTAGACTGGTGAGCCCGCAGCCTAGGACTGCGCAGATTGAGCACGGAAATAGTCACGGGCAAGATTGTGAATGCTGTTGGTTTTGTAGACGCCTCGAATGCCGAATTGACCAAGCAGTAGGCTGGCAGGCTGCTCCCAATTGGCTTGGGTGACGCCCTTTTGTGCGAGCCAAGACCCCGCCACGCGAACTTCGCGAGCTAAGTCTTCCTTTTGGGCACGAATTAAACGGACAAAACGGTGTTCGGAGTACCCGGACTCACCCAAGACCTTGCCGAACCCCTGCTTGTGCGAATGGGGGTTCGGTGCCATTTCGACCATTGCGCGGATCACGGCCGCCCAAGCTACATCGACCCGCGGGTCCGGCCTTCCATGCGGTTCGCGCCACTCCGGCGGCACTACACCATCGGCCAAATAGAGCCTCCAAAAAGCTGGCGGAAGCAAGGCACTGGAGATACGGCGGAGCTCGGCCAATGCTCCGCTACCAATACGGTCCGCACTCAAGCGGTGCGATATCGTAGCGATGACTTGGCCCAAGAAGCGCCGCTCGGCTTGTGCAGAAAATGTCGGCTTTTCAGCAATTACGTCGGTATTCACTGTGTACTCTCGCTTGAATCTGGACTCGTGAATGCATTGGGAAGGCATTTGAATAAGCCGCCGTACAGGACGGCCTCGGATTTTGCTTGAGCCTTTTCACGCCGTGAGCTGGGTGGGGAAGACCGGCTCCAAACCGTGTTCGCCACCCTTATGGCTTCATCCTTCAATAGACGCTGCCAACGGTTATCAATCTCATCGATGTCTTTATCAGGCGCATCGAAGAGGTGCTCAAAGAACCTGTCGTCAATAATCCTGTCGTAATGTGCTACAACCGGCTTTGCGTCGTCCTTCTTGAAGTTGGGGTTTTCAGGCCCTTGCAGGTAGACAAGTACTGCCCTTCGCAGCACCTTGCGCGCTTCCCCTGCCATAGATACCATTTGCTTTGAAAGCAAGGCAAGGCTGTGGTCGTCCTCGTCGACATCTTGGTCTTCGCCCTCGAATAGCATTGTGGCCACTGAGTGCGCCAGCGGGATAATCCGTTCATGAATCCCCTCCGTTTTTCCCTGACCACGTACCAAGACCGCCATGTGGATTTCAGAATCCTGCTTTTCCTCGCCCGGCAAGGCCCGCAATGCTAGCGGCTTGGAAAGGTCTTTGCCAAGCAGAATTCGCTGCGCCAGCCGGTAGTCATATCCTGTTGCACTTACGGTAAGCGACGACTGCTCGGCCTTGCCAAGATTGATCGGCACCCAAGGGTCGCCCAAGTTACCCTTTAGTGCCTTGGCCGCCACGCGCGTCATTGTGGCAGAGCGCCCGAGCGCACGCAAGCAGCCGTCCGTGCCAAGAGCAAGCCGCACCCGGCGGCAGACTTCTATAAAATACGGATCAAGGTCACTAAGGCTAATCTGGTTGTCCGTGTCCCAGTACTCTAGCCATGTAAGTGCCAGTCCATCATCAGTTCGATAGAGGTAGTCATTCTCCAGAACCCGCGACCGATGCCCAAGAAGCATGCGAATGGCGCGCTCGATTCGAGGCCCCCATCGGGCATTCGGACGCCGGTCGACGAGTACGCGACTGGAAAAACCGCCATTCATTCGAGCAATGCCAGGATTTCCCCGGCCAGAAAATCCCTGACTGGTCTGCAGTGCGACCAATGCATACAGCCAAAGATGCGGCGCACCAGCGGCTGCCCGCGCTTGCTTTCGGTCATGATTTTTTGCCGTCACCAAGATGTCGAGAGTATCTGGTGTCAACGCAAACGGCTTGAATGCGTTGATCATTTTCGTAGGTGGTTGTAGCAGAGCAGGCTTGGACGCATCCTCCACAACTAGACTCCACGCGGTCTCCGCAAAGTGAGGAGTCAAGGCGGCGAGGGAAATTTCCCACTCCGCAGCGGCGGTTGGCAGGAGGCTCTGACCTGCACGATGCAGAGCTATCGCGCCAAGCTGCGCCAAAAATTGGTACCACGGTTGTGCCTGGTGCCGAGCCAATTCAGGAAAAGATTCGACAGAGTCGTCCACAAGAAGGCTGAACAGCTCCGGCAACGAAACCTGATTCGTCGCCTGCCTGTTGCTATAAGCAACTGGGATGATGCTATCGGTTAGTAAATCGGTCATAAGCAGTGTTCAGCCCAAATTGAGAGAACTGTGCGTACTTCTCCGCTCTCACATTAAATTAGCAGCAGTAATACAAGCAATCAATATATTCGCGTGTGAAGAACGCAAGAAATAACTTGAGTGTCGGACAGTCTCTGGTGCTTGTGACTCCCTCGGGTCGCTTTGATTCCCATCCAGAGCACCTACTGGCCACGGTGCTACTATTAAGTGTTGCGCTGGGCGTTCAAGACAGAGGCACAGAGGCCACAGCGGTGCACCGGCTGCTGCGGGCATTTATTATACGAAACGTGTTGTAGGTTCGAACACGGCCGCGTTCCCTTCCTATTCGTGCTGCGGCCGTGAGATAGAGCTTTGGACCACTGGGCGAGACAGTAGTGAGGCACCATCTTGTGCCCCCTACACGGTACTCGAGCGCACAAGCCCGAACCGGTCGTAGCGGAATTCACGCGATCGGAAGCTAAATCGAAGTGCTTCTGGGCCGGCGTGAATAACCGCCAATTCTTCGTCCTCCGGTGCCGACTGGACCATCCAGCCGGGTATATTAAGCACTTTCACCGGGCGACCGAAGGGCCCATCGTAGGGCATAGGCAGTTCAACGCGGCAGTCTTTTAAGCCGAGGCGCGTCTCGGCATGAAAATCAGGAACCGGCTGGTTATCTATCAATGGATCATCCCATTGAATCGAGACGTTATGGGCAGCCACCGCGAGGGCCGAACCGGTGCCCATTACCAGTTGCAGATGTGCTTGCCAGACGCTACCGAGTTGGTCGGCGAATTCCCGAAGAGCCGCGTAGTGCGTGGACGCTTCAACTAGTGCACGGTTATCAGCTGGAATGTTTATTTCCCCTTTTGTGGTCAACCAGTTACGGACGGCCAATACGCCGACGATATTTTCGTATACCCTGCCAAGACCCAACAGACTGCCTCGGCATGGGGCGCCAGTAATTGGATCCACGGTGTTGACCAGTTGCTCCACCGATGGTGCCAGTACCGTAACCTTGGCTTGTTCGCAATCTGAGGGTCGCGTGCGCTGATGGCGGTGCAGACGGCCTATTCGCTGCAAAAGAACGTCGCCAGGCGCAATATCGGTGACCAACCAGTCGGCGCAAATGTCAAGCGACTGTTCGGCGGTCTGCGTCGTTACAGCCACGACACCTTCGCGGTTTCCCCTAGAAAATGCATTTACCAGTGCATCATCAAGTAATCGCCTGTCCGTTGGAGCGAAGCGACCGTGATGTGGAGCGACTGTACCATTGCAGCGAAATAGACGGGCATTGCGCATCTCCAAGTGCTTCACGGCTTCTTGTGCGTCAGCAACCCGATTGCGGATAAACAACACTGCCGCACCTGAGTCCGCCGCAACTTTAAGCCGATCCCACAGTACCGAGAGGTCAGAAAATGGATCAACCAACTCCACCGTGACGCGTTTCTGCCGTCCGTCGCTGCGGAGCCTTCGGATTGGCTCGTTCGCACGAGTTAGTGAAGGATAGGGCTGCAAAGTCGCTTGCTCTACCCCAGGCGCCTCGTGGGGTTGGACTCGCCGAGCCAAAAGGCGCATGCGCGCAAGCGACCCCAGCGTAGCCGACATAAGCAGAGCATGTCCTCCAGAATGCGTGTGCTGGTTGAGCACGTTGCGCAACAGAGTCGTCATGTAAGAGTCGGAAGCATGCACTTCATCGATGCATAGCAACAGGCGCAACATCAGGCCAGAGCGGAGCGAGGCATGCTTCACGCGCAGGCCTCCCAATAGCACTTGATCTATCGTACCCACCATTACCGCACCAGACAGGTAGCGCTTGGCGTTTTCCACCGCCCATGCACGGTCTCGGTCGGTCTCGTCCGGCCAAAGAATATTGTACGTGTCGGGCAAACGCTTGCCTTTGTCCTCGTCAACTCGGAGATAGCCGGGCACCGCCAGGCCAACAGGCGGCGACGCATTCCCGAACCAGCGCTTGAGTTTGGTTTGTATGCGGCCGTGAATTTGAACGGCCGCCGCCCGCGTGGGAAGTGCAAAGTAGAGTCCATCTACCTGCCCAGCTTGGAAAAGGCGCAGAAAGTGAATAAGGGCAGCTTCAGTTTTGCCGGCCCCTGTCTCTGCCTCCAGAATCGTTGTCTGCCCTGGCTGTGGTAACGGGATACTCAACAATGCCTCTTGCGATGGCCTTGGCGCGTCATGATCGGGGAAAAGAGAACTGAAATCCATAGTCAGATCCTTTGCTACATTTTGAGCCCTTTTAGGGTCTAGCCAGCGGCGCTGAACAAGATCTGCAGCCTGTTGTCGCGCCCACGGAATGCGGGCGTTTTCGGTAGGGCCGCCCTTGGTTGGACACTTAAATACTGATTCGTCCGAGCCGAGCCAGTCCGCGAGCGTGATCAACCCGGAAAGCGCGTGCAGGAAGCGGTGGCTTCCGGGAAGTTCGTTGTCGGATTCGTCGCCAGACTTTGCTGCGAACATTTGCGTCATGACGCGTGCAACATCGGCAAGCGCAGCAAGCGGATCGTACCCATTTCTTGGGCGCCATTGACGCGGGTCGGGTCGAACGGACCTATTAGCGGGGAGGCTTCCGTGGTGTGCCAGTATAACGTTCCATATTGCCTTCTTATCAGAAAGCCAAACCCGCCAATGGGGAGCGGCGAGTGCCTTTTGCATGTCCTTGCGCAGTTGGCGATGTGCTGTGCGCAACAAGTCACCGCACAGAATGGACCACACCGGTCCAATGTGCCCGTAGTTAGGTTTCACGCCCCGTAGGTGCGCTTGGAAGCCATGGCTGACCTTGCCAACGTCATGCAGTCCAGCAAAGAATGCGAGGCGTGCGATGTCGACAGTTGACAGCCTGCGTTTAGCGAGTGCGCCTAGGCGGGCAGATATTGTTGGCAAACGCAGCAAAGATTCAGCGACCGCCGCAACGTCGATCGAGTGATCAATCAGACTAAGCGTAGGTTGTCCGTCTTTGTTGGCTTTTGCCCAGGCCGTAGATACTCGCACTGTATGCTCCATCGAGCAGGTACCTCATTACATGGAGAAGGACATGCACGTGCACGGCGGTCAGTCCAAGCACCACTTGTGCAGGCATTCAAATTCCGTTTTCCACTACAATGCCAAATCCTTGATGGCGCCTGGAATTCACCACTACGAGTCTCGCAGATGAATTGCTCGCACTGCTACTATGCAAGTCCGGCGAACCGGCGGTGGGTAGGAAGTCGCACCGAAGAGAAGGGTGGCCAATAACGTCACACCCAGCTCGCACAATTAAAGGGCAGCAAGCGTCCCGTGAATCCTCACATTCTTACGGATCGGGGTATGTTTCACTTGCCTTCTGGCTTAATAGAAATACGGACTTTACGCAATTAAGGCCGCAATGGAGTATCAAGGGGCTACTATTCCTCCGCCAACTTCTCGCGAACGCCCTCCAATGCGGCCTTGACCTCCAAGATACCTCCTACCTCGTGGTCCGCAGGTCCATGCTCAATGCCGCAGTATCCACTCCAGCCTGCGTCTAGGACGATTCGCATCATGCGCATGTAGTCGAGAGGGTGCGAATCTCCGTGGTCGTCAAATACGGTAGGCTTTACACTCACGCCTTTTGCGTATGGCATCAGCTCCTCAACGCCCCGGTACGAGTCGTACGTCTCCTTTTCGCTGATCCGGAAATTTCCGAAGTCCGGTAGCGTTCCGGCCCTGGCGTGATCTGCCATCTTAATTGTGCTGGCCAGCCACTTTCCATTACTGGAATAGCCGCCGTGATTTTCAATGATCACGTTTAGTCCGTACTCGTCACCAAACAGGCATAGCTGATGCAGCCCGTCCGCCACGAGCTTCATCTGCTCCTCGGCGGAACCATCGCTGTAGCCGTTGACGCGAATAGAGTGGCAGCCTAAGAACTTGGCGGCTGTGATCCACTTGTAGTGCCGCTCTACAGACTCTTTGCGCATTGCCGCGTCGGGGTCGCCGAGGCGGCCTTCACGATCACACATAATGAGCAGACTTTCGGCCCCTGTGTCTTCGGCCCGGGCCTTCATCTCGGCCAGATAGCTCTTGTCTTCTGCCTTGTCCATAAAGAACTGGTTCACGTACTCTAGGCCGTATATCCCGTTGTCCGTGGCAACTTTGGCAAAGTCCAGGTTGTCAATCTTCCCGGCAAACAATGAGCGGTTCAATGACCACTGGGCAAGGGAGATTTTGAATGGGGAGCGCGGCCGTGCCAGCGAGCGCCCGGAAAGGCTCAGGCCAACGGTGGCCAAGGCTGAAGTCTGCAGAAAGCCACGACGGGTCAAAGTGAGGTTCATGAAACGCTAGAATTGTGAGGGGAGGTCAAGAACGCCTTCACCGTGAAAACGGATCCAGTCTAACTCCAAAAACGTCTCTTCGGCCTCGGCCTCGAAGTCCACGACCAACGTAAAGGTATCACCAGGATCTTCGACCGGCACGGTGATTTCGCGCCATCGGTCATATGATCCCTCCTCAAGCAGGCTGAGCCCGGCCGCACCCTGCGGTACACTGGCAAGGTAGTCTGCCTGGTGTGGCAGTACAGGCCTGCCGGCCTCCGGGCCAACCGCCAGTTGAACGAGCGGCGTAGTTCTGTGTCGCCGCAGGCGTATGGTGCCCGGCGCAGTCGCCCTGAAGCGAACCGTAAGCGAGTCTATTCCGCGCAGGTTAACAGGGCCATACTCCAAAACCGAGGCCGCATGGACCTGCATCACCGTCAGGGCCGTCCTACCCCAGTGTTCACTTGCGGGGCGGGCGGAATAGGTTTTGCGCGTGGCATTCGTGCCACCGGAAGTATGTTCCGCCTCTTTGGTGCGGGGCTGAAGCCGAATGCGGTGACAAACGCCCAGTAGGCAAGCCTCCACCGCCGCAAAGCGGTCTACGTAGTGGACATCAGGTGAGTGGGTGTACTTATGCGTGATCAAAAAGCTGCCCCGCGTGCCGTTGAATGAATCTAATGGGTACGGCGCTGTATCGAAGCCTGTAAACGTACGCACGACAGTTTCGTCAGCAATAGCTTGATCGCTGATTGAAATCTCGAATGGGACTCTTGCTTCGAAATCAAAGATGCCACCGTCCAGCGGCCATGCTATCTCGACTGCACCTTGCATTGCGCGGCGGGCAATCATGGGAATGGCAGGACGGCTGAGCCCTCCATGGTAGTCCAAGCGCACTAGTTGGGCGTTGGCATTGCTTCCCCAAAACTCATCTCCCCACTCGACCAAATACAGCCGCCCGTGCGGCCCGACTTCAATATCCATCGGCCTTATGAAGTCAAAGCCCGCCAGGAATGGGTCAATATTGAGTACGCTTCCATCGGTGTCCAGTGTGACGACCTGCACCCAATTACGCATCCACTCGTAGATCATCACTTTGTTGTCGTAGGAGCTGGGCAAGGCAGTGGAGTAGGCAGATTCGGCATCGTAGTGGAATGTGGGGCCCGCCATAGGGTTTAGGCCGCCAGCTCCCAGCTCAGGGTATTCGTCAGAGGTGCCGTAGGAATACCGAATCCATGCAGGCTGCGCAGCCGGTAGCTGCTGGGCCCCCGTATTGAAGGTGGACAGGTTCAGCGGCGCCGAAGGATCAGGCGCGAGCGCCTCTACGCCGTACGCATAGTAGTCAGGGAAGACGTCATTGTACCCCGTGTAAAAGGGCCACCCGTAGTAACCCGGCATTTGAGCTTGGTTGAATTCATCCCATCCCCCGGGCGTGCCAGGTCCTACGTCCCCCCAATACACCCAACCCGTGCTGTCGTCTATCGATATCCTAAAGGGATTCCGATGGCCCATTGACCATATTTCACCGCGGTGCAAGGAGTCCGCCTGAAACAGGTTACCCTCCGGGATCGAGTACGTGCCGTCGGGCTCAGGCCTTATGCGCAGGATCTTTCCGCGCAGGTCGTTGGTGTTGGCGCTGGTTCGGCCCTGGTCTGCGTTCCGGCGGCGCGTGTGGTCTTCGTGGTCTCGAGGTCCACCCGAGTTGTCGCCGGTTGAAAGGTATAGTAGGCCGTCCTTGTCAAACTGTACGGAGCCGCCGGAATGGCAGCACTGCACGCGTTGCACAGGAATTTCCAGGACGGCGATCTCGCTGTCCATATCCATCATCTCTCCATCGTACACAAAGCGCGACAGACGATTGAACTTGGGCCCGTCGGAGACGGGTGAGTAATAGATGTAAAGCCAGTGGTTCTCGTCAAAGTTCGGATCTAAGGCCAACCCCAGGAGCCCGTCTTCAATGTCCTTTTCCACGGGCAGCCAGCCGATGACGCGCATGGCGTTGGTGGTAGGCTCCCAGATCTTGACAGCCCCAGCCCACTCGACAATGAGCACGCGTCCGTCGGAGGCAACGTCGATCTCCATCGGGTCCGTCAGCTCTCCTGTGAGCACAACTTTATCAAAGGCTGCAGCTCTTGTTGCCCATACGTCGGCATTCTGCCGGCCGGCCGCCCATTCGATGGCGCCCAGGAGGTGGCGCTGCATACGGGGGTCGCCATAGCTTTCGGCCGTGTGACCCAGTCCCGTGTAGAACGCACGCCCACCTTCAAACTCATGTGCCCAGGCGATGGGATGGTCGTGGCCCATCGTGCCGCCATTGTAGGACTTCTCGTCAACTACCGCTACGACGTGAACGTTGGCACGCGGATTAATGCTGTAGTTGTACCACTCGTCGGTGTGGTGCCAACGCAGCGGAAGCGATGCCGTAGCGGGGTGGCTGCGATCAGTCACGAGGACATCTGCGGCCTGTACAGCTGGGTGGCTGTCGAAGTAAGCGCCGACAAGCTCTCCGTACCATGGCCAGTCGTATTCGGTGTCTGCGGCGGCATGGATACCTACGAATCCGCCGCCTTGCCTGATATATGACTGAAACGCCTGCTGCTGTAGGCTGTCCAGAACGTCAAGCGTAGTGTTGAGGAACACAACGGCCTCAATGCCGATCAGGAACGGCGTTGCAAACATCGCTGCGTCTTCCGTAGCGACAACGTTGAAGCTGTGCTCCCGGCCAAGCGCTTGCAGTGCTTCTATGGCCGGCCCTATGGAATTGTGTCTAAACCCCTCCGTCCTGGAAAAGACCAGAACGTTGTACTCACCGGTCGGCTGTGCAGAGGCCTGAAAACATGCAAGCAGGCAGGCGAGCGCGAAAAATGTTGATCTCATGGAGGGCTAGTCGAGGCGCTTAACACGAATGTTCCGGTACCAAACGGGCTGCCCGTGGTCCTGCAGTCCGATGTGGCCTTCCCGCGCAAAAGCCGCGCCAGGTGTAGGAAACTTGTTCCATGAACCATCGGGGTTTTCGTGCGGCGTGCGCCATTGGGCTATGTCCATGTCAACGACATCTTTACCATTGACCGTTACCTGTATTCGGCCGCCACGACAAGTTAGTCGATATGTATTCCACTCTCCAGGCTGGTTGACCGCATTCTTGGTGGGTGCCAAAAGGTCATAAAGCGCACCGGCGCTGCGCGTCCGCGAAGTATAAGGGAGGTCGTATGAACTCGTCACCTGGACTTCAAGTCCTGTGTAAACCGGGTCCATGATGTCATCGGTTCGGAAGAAGACACCACTGTTGGTGCCATCAATAACTTTGACATCCAGTTCCAGAATGAAGTCTCCGTATCGATCCTGCGTCCAGAGGTAGTCCAAGTTGTGTTCTTGGCCGTCGGGGTTTTCGCGTTTGACAGTCAGCTCGCCGTTTTCAACGACGAACTTGTTGTTTTCGCCCGCAATCCATCCGCTGAGGTCTTCCCCGTTAAAGAGCATTTCCCACCCCTCGGCGGTTTCGGATGGGTCCTCGGTGGCCATGGGGCCATCCAAGTCGCGGACCCAGATGTTGCGGAACTGAATATTGCTGGAGGTTGGGTTAAGCGCACCGGCTTCCTCGTCCCAACCGCCGTGATGCTGCAGCGCTATGGGGCCGCGCTCGGGCAGGCCGGGAATCTCGGCGTCTTCAATCACCCAGTGCCCGTTCAGCATGACCGAGATGCGGTTGCCGATCAGCGTGACATCCATCGAATTCCATTCTCCCATGGCGTTGTCTGCTCGCATCTTGGGAACAGCGGCTGCGCGTTGCTCAGCAGTGGCATCGGGGTTGGTGCGCACGCCCCAAAGCTCGCCGGATCCGATGCCCCAGTTCCAGATGTTCACTTGCTGTGTGGTTCCACGCAGAAAAATGCCTGAATCCGAGTTCGGAGTAAGTTCGCTGATTGGTTTGCCATCCTCGTCGGTCTTGTAAGACCCGTCAGGCAGGATCGTAGGCATGGCAAACATGCCACTGGCTCCCTTGAAGCGCCAATCAACATGCAGCTGAAAGTCGCCAAATTCCTCTTCTGACCAGAGGTTCTTGTCTTCGGCTTCGGAACGCGCATCGTAGTCAATCATGTAGTCCATGACCTTCCAATGGCTGCCATCGCCATCGGGCACCTTCCAGCCTGTAAAGTCCTTTCCGTTAAACAGCGTCCTGTACCGAGGCCACTCGCGCCACGTGGGGTACGAATAGCGTGGCGGGAGCGCGTTGGCGTACTTCGGCTTCGGCGGATTTCCCTGGTTGTAGAACACGTACAGGCCTGTCTTGCCTGCAAGGACAACGTCCATGCGCCCGTCGTTGTCCATGTCTTTGACATTGATCTTCATGCCGACACCCACCACGTTGTTTGGTGGCGGACTTACACCACCTTCGTCGGGGTAATACGGGACATGGTTGTAGGAAAGGATGTGTCGCTTGAATTCTCCGCCACTGATGTCGTACCAGAACACGAAGGAAGGATCACCGACGCCTACATCACCGCCGTAGTGTGCGAAGAGCCGCTTGCCTGCAATCAGGTCATCTTTGCCATCGCCATTGAGGTCGCCCAGGGCCAGCGTATGAAACACGCTGTGGTCTGTTTCTATCCAGTGGCGCTCAAAGGAGCGATCGCCTTCGGAATCCAAGTGCTGCTCATACCAGGCTAGGCCATAGGCGTGGGCCGATCCGATGATAACGTCATTAAGGCCGTCTTCATTAACGTCGTAGATGAGATCCGGGTGAGCCGTGGCACCGGCCGCTTCCGACTGCGCGCTCTTGAAGTCCCAGTCAGCATGAAATGGCCACGGGCCGCGCGGGTCGTCCGGCTGCTCGTACCAGCCCTGCCCCGTGATTATGTCCATGCGGCCGTCCATGTTGATATCGCCTAGCCCGTTGCCGTGCGTATCACCGTCCGTGCCGACAATGTGTTCAACCCAGTAGGGTGCTGTGCCGGTATGTTCGAGCCATGTCATGCCTTGCCCTCCAACCAGGCTCCAATGGTTGACGAGGATGTCCTCATCGCCGTCGCCATCGATGTCGCCGTGGATAACTCCTTCCATGTTGAAGGCTTGGTGGATCTTGTGCGACTCCCATTGTTCACCGGGTTCTAGGGCCCGTCCTGGGTTGCGATACCAGTATGCTCCTTTCATGAACATCCAGCCGGAGCTTACAATGTCTTCCCATCCATCGAAGTCCACATCTAGTGCGAACTCGCTATTAGATTCGGTTTCCGGGCCATTCGGCTCTGCCCCGGACCGGTAGCGCTCGTGCTTGAGCCACAACGGTGCTTCGTACCAGTTGCGTCCCGCGGCGATATCATAGTCGCCATCATTATCCAAGTCGGCAACGGAGGCGGTTTCGGAGAATGGGCCGAACCAGTAGCTGTTCTGGAGCGGGTTGTGAGCGGGTCCGTCAATCTTGACGGGGATGAATATGACTTCCTGGGACTGTACCGGTGCCGCGAGCAGCAGCATCGCTAGTAGGCCTGTGAATCTGTACATGGGAATCCTCCTTGTAGCTTCTTGAAAAAACCTAGCGGAGCCAAGCCTTTTTGATATCAGGATCACCGGCTCTGGTGAGGTGCTCCATCTGTTCTTTTGACAATGTCACGCTGAGGGCGCCGATGTTTTCCATGACCTGATTCTTGCTGCTTCCGGCGATGATCGGAAGCACCGGCGGATCGCTCTGGCGCATCCACGCTATGATGACCTGGTTCAGGGTAGCGCCTGTCTGGTCTGCCACGGCCTTCAGGGCGACCGTGCGTTCGTCTGTTTCGGGGCCCGCGAATTGGGCGGGGACCGGCTTGTCAGTGCGGGTGTACGCGCCCTGGAGCAGGATCGAATACGCAATCAGCGTCACCCCGTGAAACGCGCAGTAGCGTTTCATGTCGTCGGTGATGAAGATCTGCGGTCCGAAGTCGGCGCCGTGCCGCGGCCTGAAATATGTGTAGCGCTGCTCTACCACGCTATAGGGCGTAAGCCCCTTCAGGCTGCTCAGCATGTTCGCTTCCGCCACCCGCCAAAGCCAGAGGTTGCTCGCTCCGAGCACGCGCACCTTGCCCGCCTGCACGAGGCGATGAAACGCTTCCATGGATTCTTCGACGGGTGTGTCGAAGTCGTCGCGGTGGGCGTAATAGACATCAATGCGGTCGGTCTGAAGGCGCTTTAGGCTTTTTTCGCACTCGCCGGTAATTTCGGAGGCGGTCAGGCCGCCGTCACACCCGGGGTAGTCAAAGCCTAGCTTGGTCGATATCGCTATCTCATTTCGGTTGCCACGCGCCGCCATCCATCGCCCGATGGTGGCTTCGCTTTCGCCCCCGACACATCCGGGATACCAGCTTGCATAGAAATTGCCGGTATCGATGAAGGAGCCGCCATGATCCGCAAATACGTCCAGGAGCGCATGAGAGTCTTTCTCATTGATGCGGCTCCCGATCAGATCCGTGCCATAGCAGAGCGCGCTGACGGCGACCGGCGACTTTCCGAGCGTGACCTTTTCCATAGCTAATTCAGGCGGAATATTTCGTCTGTGAACGTGACGATGATCGCTCCTCCGATCATGAGCGCCACGCCAATGACCTTGAAGATGTTGATCTCTTCGACCGGCGATCCGAGCCACCCGTAGTGTGACATCACCATAGCCGTAACAACCTGGCCGCTGAGGAGCGATATGAAGAGCGTTGCAGCCCCGACCTGCGGTATGAGTGCGGCGATGGCAAATACCAGCATCGCGCCCAGCGCGCCGGCTGTGAGAAGTAGCGGATGTACGTTAGAAAGCGCAGAGAGGGCACCGGATTGCCAGCCGGTCAGGCCTACAATGATAGCAGTCACCGCTCCGATGCACCAGAAAACGGCATTAGCTACGCGTGGGTTCTCGATGGCTGCGCCGACTTTTCCGTTCATCGCAAGGTGTACGGCCAGGACCACTCCAAGGCCTAGGGTAAGGGCAAAGAAAGCTGCTTTCATGGCTTTATTCGGGTTGAGTTTCGGACTTGACAACGGCACACGGTCCTCGCTGAAGTGCTGGTAACGCAAACCGTTAGCGCGTACCCGTCCTCGCTGCCAGAATCCGATGCGACTCGTCAAGATACGCCGGGCACCGTTTCTTCACAAAGCGTCATGGCAGGGCCGCCCGACTGAGCTGGCAGATGTGCGATTAGGAAGCGATTCCAGCTCCGTGTGCGGGCGCGGCCTGGTGCAGCCCGATTGGCTGAAGGCTGATGGGCACTGCGGCAGCGTGCATAAACTCGCGGGGCTCCGACAGGGCAGTACAGCGCTTGGCGGGCGGCAGCACAGGGAGTGTGTCAACCCGATGCAGTCAATCGGACGATTCATGCCAGGCGTGATTGAAAGCAAGGAGCGTACCGCAAGCTTCCTGGCAGGGTTTAATTCCTGCCAGGAAGCCGAGTGCTTCCCGATGATTTGTGTGGTGCTAACTGCCGGCCGGGCGGTGCATAGGGCGGGGATCTTTGCCTCGAATTCCAAGAGCCAGAATTGAAGAGAGTCCTTGACAGTCGATACAAGCCCTTTGCGCGCCCTGACAAAGGCTTTTGGTCCTCTGGCTCATTATATACTTTTCAGGCAGCATACGAGTAAGCACTGCTAGCCAGTATATACCACTATATCAATAATGAGAAGGCGTCAAGGCTACGCGTATTCGTATGTCTCCAGGGCGGTATTTGGCGACTGAAGGTATCTGTGGAGGCATTGATGGCCTCTTTTGTTTCCAATGGCTGCAGTGGCTTGCATCTGTGATTGTATTGTGCTACATCGGGATATACTACTTATATGAACAATTGCGTATGTCCTCCCTTGCCCATCTCTTCCTCCAACTCCAACCACCGCAGGTATGAGGCCCTGCGCGCCATGCATGTCGAAGGTCTCTCCGCAGAGGAGGCGGCCCGACGATCCGATTACCACAAAGGCAGCGTCCAGAACCTCGCAGCTCAATTCCGCCGTAGTTGGGAGAGAATTACGCTATATAATTGCGACACAACGAGTTAGCACAGACATGTTTGGGGACGCATACTGAATAGTTGAAGCCAACCCCCGCTACTTGGGCCGGGGTTTGGCCGTGTATTCCTTGAGCCGCAACAGCATGCGCGCCAACTCCAGCACCCTCTTGACGCCGTAGTGTGGATTCGGACTCGGCGCGTTGCCGATTAAGTATGCTTCCCGCCAATTCAGATTGAGGCTGTTTACGTCAGTCTCCTTGTCCACTTCGTGGAAGTCCACAAGCGGCCCCACTGACGTTTCTGGCTCGGCTAAGGCAAAAAACTGCGCAGCCACTATGCTGTCAACTCCCTGTACAGCAGCCTGCGTCCGATCATGCCCGCCACGATGTGTTGTATTTGAACCTCGGTATTCAGATACCGCAGATTGCTCTTGCCCGCGAATTGTGCTACGTAGCGGTTCAAGCGCTTCTCGCTTATGTGGTGGGCACCCATAGTAGACCCACTTCAGAGCGGCCCAGAATGATTCCACGCCGTTGGTGTGCGCCATGCCATTGACGTACTCGCTCACCGAGTGTTTGACCGGTCCGTGTTCCACGTCAATCATGCCCTTGCAGGCAGGGGCCTCGTCGGCATAGACGGTTGCGTTGATTTCCGTGTTATCGTACACGCATTGCTGCTAGGTTGCGGCGTCGGTGGTCTTCGCCACCGGCGCCTTGGCCTTGCCTGTCTTACGATCCTTTAAGCCCAATACTGCACAGTCTTGCCCGCAGGCCCGCGCCCAAGGTTGGCCCGCATCCATTCGTGCTGGTTCTTGTCAAGTCCCCCGAAGTAGGCCTCGTCAATTACCACCGGCCACGGGCCCTGTGAACGCGGGCATGGCAGGCACCAAGCCCTCCCGAATGCGCTGCAGCATGAACCAGGCCGTAGCCTGCCGCACGCCCAAATCACAATGCAACTTCATACTCGACACGCCCTTGAGGCTTGTGGCCTCATGGTAAATCGCCCAGACCCACGCATTCAGGGGCAGGCTGCTGGTCTCCAGCGCCGTTCCGGTCTTCACGCTGAAGTACTTCTTGCAGTCTCGGCAGCGAACCGGCATGGCCTTGTGCCTGCAGCGGTAAACATTCGCGCTGCTGCAGCGCAAACAGGATAGTTCGCCGTCCGGCCCGTGCACGGCCTCATACCACTTGCGGGCAGCCGCCTCGTCCGGTATCCGCTGTGTCAGTTCCTAGAGCGTGATTCCCGTGCGGTATGAGCGCCCAGGCTTGGCCAAGATTTCCTCGATCTTGCTTGCCCCTCCTACGCATCCAGCCGCCAAGGGTGTGAACTAATCAGTATAGGTTCCATGATGAATATCTTCGCCCGCAACACAACAGATAGCGGGAGATACTTACCTTGGCAAGAGTTGCCTTATTCGCACAATCCCAATCGTCCAGCAGATACGATCATCGTGGAAATTCATCGTCGCGTTGTGGTGGGCAGCCAAGTCAACGAAGGTCAGGCCTTTGAGACCATGCAAGAAAGGCACCGGCGAGAACAGTATCGCGAGACTGGACAGTGTCCTACATTTGGTGCCCCGCTATTCAAGGGGATAGGAGAAAGTGAGCCCAAGCCTTCCTTGACTGCGAACAGCACGACCACTGCGATAGCCGCGCTGATCTTCGCCCTGTGCGCTGCGGGCCTTTCCGGATGCGTTATGGAGTTGGCGACGATGGTCGAGGCGCCAGCCCCGCTGGCGCTTGACGCATTCCTGTCCGACGATCCGCCCTGCTACGACCGGTCCGTGCAGCCTCAGACCTCAGTGATCGACACCCACGTACACTTCCGGCCGTTCGGCGGACCGGCCGTTCCATTCGAGAAATTGTTGCAGTATTTCGAGGAGACCGGCGTGCTGTTCGCCAACATCTACGGCATCGGCCAGACGCTACCGGTCACATCCTCCTGCACCTACTACCTGGACTGCCCCGGAACGCCGGTGACGCCATCGCTGAAGAACGACTTCGTCAACGCTGCCAACTACGTTACAGCGGCGCAGTCGGGCGTTCATCTGACGCTTTCGATGACCTTTCCAGATCTTGCGGAACCGGAGACAATTCCACCCGGCATCGAGCTGCTGGAAACGGAGTATCCGGGACTCTTTCAGTGGATGGGCGAGGTCAACTTGGTGAAGCAGGCGCTGTTCGACAACGGGCACACGCCGGTTTCCCCGGCTACCATCAGCGAGTGGGCTCCTTTCATGGAAGTACTGCGAGATCGTGGTTTTCCGTTTGCGGTGCACTCGGATCTGGGCAGCGAGGACGCCCCGACCCTCTACTTGCCGCTGATGGAAGAGGTGCTGCGGCGGTATCCGGACAACGTGATCGTTTGGGTACACATGGGCCTTTCCCGGGAGCTCACCACTATGGACGCCGCCCGGCACGTCGAGCTGATGACGGCGTTGCTGGAGCGCTATCCCAACCTGATGCTGGACATAGCCTGGCGTGTACTTGATGACGCGTACTTCTCGACTCCCGAGGGTCTTGCGGCATATGTGCCGTTTCTGAACACACACTCCGAACGGATTCTCCCGGGCACGGACTTCCTGGCTTCGCACGAAAAGAGCCTGGACATTTACCGGACTGAATTGGAAGTGACCAGCCGCATCAACCGTTCCCTTGACGACGATGCGTTCCGGAACATCGCGCTGGGCCAGAATTACTTCCGGTTGCTGGGCTTGGACTACGAAGCACCCCCCATATGCCCGTGAAGCCAAGCGCTAGAGGCATAGGACCAATCCACAGATCGACAGCAAATGCGGGAACAGGCGGGCCAAGGACGGACTGATCACCCCGTCCTACGGCGTGCCGCGAGCCCGCTGCTGTACCGGCGCGTCCGACATGGACACCAGTGCCGTCAGCCAGCGTTGGACCAGCAATAGCACCCACTGGTGGTTTACCGCTGGCAGCGACATCAAGCACTGAACGGCACGTGAATGTAACCGCCTCGTAGCAAGGCAAAAGCCGAATCAGGCGTACAGCTGGCCAGCATGTGGATTCTGGCGCGCCTGCATTCAAGGCGGCGCGGCGGCAGCACCCGGCCGTCGAGTCGTGTCTGGCCAACTTTGGACTTCGGGGCGGTGCGCTGGTGCGTGAGAAGAGCCTGGACAACCCTGCGTCTTCTGCAATTGCCACTCATTTGGAATCCAAACCTACAGAGAAACCCACCGCTCTTCCCGATGGCTCTGCAGGATGGCGTCGCACAGCACAATTTCGTGTGCGCCCTGCGCAAAGGTGGGGTACAGCACATCATCCAGAGGCGCATTTGAGGCAATGGCAGAATAGAACGCCCGAAAGCACCCCTTAAATGCATCCGGGAACCCCTCGTTATGCCCTCCCGGGTAGTTGGTATATCCGCGAGCCAAGTCGCTCAGCAGAGCCGGGTCGCGCAGGAATACCTCGCTGGGTTTGTCTCGGTGGCCTAACCAAAGCTCATTGGGGCGTTCACTGTTCCAGGCCAGCGCACCTTTTGAAGCAGAAACCTCATACTGAAGCATATTTTTCCTCCCCGCCGTCACCTGTGAAACCCACAGCATCCCCTGAGCTCCGCCTTTGAATCGAAAAAGGATGCACCCGGTATCGTCCGTTTCAACGTTTACCGGTTCGCGTGCTACATCGCCGGAGCCAGTAAACGTTTTCACCTCGCCCACGGGGCGGTTGCGCACCTTATGGACGGTTCGCAGGTCCGCAAACACGGCATCAACCGCCAGACCTGTAACCGACACGATGAGGTCCATCCAGTGTGTGCCTATGTCTGCCACGGCGCGCAGAGTGCCGCCCTCGCTGGCGAGCACGCGCCAATTGTAGTCGGTGTCGTACAGCAGCCAGTCCTGCACGTACCGGCCCACGACCGAGAATATTCGACCCATCTTCTTCAGGCGTTCCCGTACATCCAGGTTCAGTGGGTAGAACCGGATGTTGTAGCACACCCCCGCATGCAATCCTGCCTCCTTGGCCAGTGCGACGAGTGTATGCGCCTCGGACGCGTCCAGCGCCAGCGGTTTTTCGCACATCACGTGCTTATTTGCCAAGAGTGCCCTTCGCGAGTATTCGTAGTGAAGTACGTTCGGGATTGCCAAGTGCACTGTTTCCACCGCACTGTCAGCGAGCACCTCATCGTAGGAAGCATAGCCCCGTGGCAGTCCGAGGCGCCGGGCGGCCTGATCGGACTTGGCGGGCCCCTTGCCTAGAACACCCGTCACGTGTACGCCGAGCCGCTTCAAGGCTTCAACATGGACCGGTCCAATGAAGCCGGCACCGGCGACTGCGACCCCAATGCTGCTGAAGTTTCTCATCAATGGCCCCCGCAAGCGGCTTAGCCAGCGCTCATACCAACCCGGCCCAAATCTCGAACGCGATCCCGGTTAGTCTTCAGTGCTTCCAGTGGCGGGTGAGACTCATCCTCGTATTCGACGACGTACCACTCAATGCCGCCTTCTGACTCGCTGAGTTCAAATATCTCAGCCCACGGCAGCTTGTCGTCGCCGATAAATGGTGCAAATGGATGTTCTGCGCCATGCGTAAACGGCTTTACGTGCATCGAGCGAATGCGGCCAGTCGTTGATCTGATCACATCAGGGATATCCGCACCGCCATTGGCAGCATTGCCGGTGTCAAGCTGCATGATAAGGTCGTCCGGCGTGTTGTTGGCCAGGATATCCCAAATGGTCTGGCCTTCCACGGGCGCATCAAAACTGTACGCGTGGCAGTGGTAGCCGGTACTCATTCCGTGCGCCCTGAGCGTTTCCTGGATGGCGGTAAGCTCTTCGGCCGTCCGCATAACGGCATCCATAGGTGAGCGGCGATCGTTTCCGATTGCGGGCACGATAAGGCTGGTGTTCCCGAGCTCCCCATGAAAGTCGATCGAGCGCTGCAGCTCATCACCCAGCAGCATGTCGATTCCGACATGCGCACCGCAGGCTATCAGGCCATGGCCGTCCAGCAGTTTGCGCAGATCAGCCGCGCTATAGTCATAATAGCCTGCAAATTCCACGCCGTCATAGCCCAAGGTGGCTATCTGTGCAAGTGCGCCTTCGAAGTCATTTTCAAGAAGATGCCGAAAGCAAAACATCTGAACGCCGACGGGCACGTTCGATAAAGTCATGCCGGCTGCGGCGTCAGGTGCCGTTTCGTCGTATCCACCGTCGGAGCCACATCCAGTGGCTATGGCGGCAGCACCAAGAGTGCCTGCTGTCGCCTTCAGAAAGTCGCGCCTGGAAAATGGCTTGTGCATGTAGAGTGCCATAGGAAATAAAGTGCATATTGTGAGTACAGGCGCCGCAAAGTACAGAATTATCACCACGTACTACAACGCCAAGGCTACGGGACGATTACGACACACGCGGGACTGGGTACGGTGGCCGGTGAGCCCTTTGGGCTGAGCAGCCCGTTGTCGGGGTCAATAGTCATCACGACGAGCGAGTCAGAATCCTGGTTTGCCACGATAACGTAGTGCCCGTGGGGGTCTATGGCAAAGTTTCGTGGCGTGCTACCCAGAACGTGCGCGTAGGCACGTCCTGCCAAACGGCCGGTATTCGCATCAACCCGCATCCTGATGATGCAACTCAGGTCCCGCAGCGACGCATATAGAAACCTGCCGGAGGGGTGCAGGTGTATATCAGCACCGGACGGCGTACCGGCAAAGCTACTAGGCAGCGCAGCAACCGTCTGGATCTCGTTTAGGATGCCATTCTCGTACCGGCAGGCGATGATTGTCGAATCCAACTCGTTTACCAGGTAGGCAAAGCGGCCGGAATCGGCAAAAACCAGGTGCCTGGGACCCGCGCCGGCACGTGTGCGCAGGGCTACCGATGCCCGTAAAAGCCGGCCTTGGGTGGAGTCGTACTGATACGACACCACGGTATCTGTTCCCAGATCCGGTACAAGCGCGCACCTGCGCATTGGATCCAGAACGATCGCATGGGGATGCGGGCCCTCCTGCCGAGACTCATTGACACTGGACCCGCTATGGACTCTGTGTTCCGAAGCGGGTCCCACTCCACCGTGTTTGTCTTTGGGCAATACTACCACGGAGCCCCCCAGATAGTTGGCTACCAGAACGTGTTTGTCATCCACGCTGACGTAGCAGGGCGCGGCCCCAAGTGTAGATTGATGGTTCAGCAGTGTCAGCTTACCCGTGGCGCTGTTGACCGCATAGGCGAACAGTTTGCCATGGCCCGCCGTGATCTCGGCCACAGCATACAACCTTGAGGAGGAAGCACTCAGTGACAGAAACGAGGGATTGGTTGCGCCGCGCTCTATACTCTGCAGCGTGAGGGCAAGTGTGACTTCGTTGAGGTGAAAGCAATAAATACCTTCGCCGCGGCCGTCTACGTGATCCTCGGGCTGAGTATAGGTGCCTACGTAAAGCCTCGCCATAGCTATTCGCTTCCCACCTCTATGCCCGACAGATGCTCAAGTGCCTTCAGCAGCGCATGATTGCCTTCATGTCCCAGATTTCGCGCCTGGAGCGTGCGGTATAGCTGAAAACACAAACTTGTTGCCGGCAGAGGTGCACCGAATTGGTCCGCGGCTTCCAGTACAAGGCGCAAGTCCTTTTGCTGCAGGTCAATTGTGAAGCCCGGGCGCCAGTCTCTTGCAATGGCTTGAATGCCTCGGTTGGAAAGCATCCAGCTGCCCGCTGCGCCATGCTCTATGGCCGCGAGTGTCTTGTTGAGGTCCAGGCCGCCGGCCTCGGCAAAGAGTAGGGCTTCACTTACAGCCAGCATCGTACCAACAACCAGGATTTGATTTACGAGCTTCACGGTCTGCCCCGCACCATGGCCGCCTACATGCGTGACGGTCCGGCCCAAGGCTTTTAGGACCGGTAGCGCGCGGTAAAACTGAGACTCCTGTCCGCCCACCATGATGCTGAGCGTTCCCTTCGCGGCACCTTCGCTTCCACCGCTGATCGGTGCATCAAGCATAAGGATGCCGCGTGCGCCAAGGCGCGAGGCCATGCTCCGCGTGGCCTCCGGGCTGATGGTGCTTGTATCGACAACGAGTGCGCCGCTTTTTGCGCCCGAAGCTACGCCTTGCTCACCGAAGATGACCTCTTCGACGTCGGCGGTATCGCTAACGCAGAGGACAATGATGTTGCTATTCGCCGCTACGTCTGCCGCACTGCTTCCTGCCGTCGCACCCGATGCCACTACGGATGCCATGCGGGCCGCGGTGCGGTTCCAGACGCGTACGGCAAATCCTGCCTTGACAAGGTTGCAGGCCATGCCGCGACCCATGATGCCCAGTCCAATGAAGCCGATAGATTCTTGCATGAGGTGCAGTTTAGAGTTCCAAGGTGCCTTCGTGCGCCAAAATAACCCTGGCAGCGCATGTCTGCTAGTTCTGCCTGATGACCGAATTCAGGAGAAGGCGCAGCGCGGCATGTGCCACGAATAGCACGCTTCCTTGGGACCCATTGGGTGCTTCGCCGCGGCAGAGGGCTTCACACTGGTTCGCTGCGCCTGAGTACCTGGGAAAAGTAGTATGAGGTTTCTGTTCTACAGCCAAGGGCCGCAGCAAGCCCAACAGGCCGTGAGCAGAGTTTCCGCTACTCGCCCGGCTTGGGCCGTCGCAAGCGAAAGAGACGTTCGCCGGCCTTCGGCACAAACAAGGTATCACTGCGATTCTGCCACGCATTCAGGTCTACCTGGTTCGGATCCAAGTATCCGAGGCCCAGGCGTTCGCACTGGGTGCGGGGCACGCGGCTCGAAAGCGTCACGCGAATTCTGGGCCGTTCAACGCCGCCTACAAAGGTTGCCTCGCCCCGCACATGTGCCGAATGTGCCAACACGGTCCACGGGTAGTACTTGAAGCGCTCCCATTGCTTCATGTAGTACTCGCTACTGTGGTAGCCGATTTCGTTCAGGATGGCGCCATGTGTATACGACAAGCTTTCGATGTGCGGCGCGAAGAGGATGATTTCCCCTCCATCGTCAATGACGGGCTCCAGCTTGTACATACCCTTGGCCCCCGTCCAAAGGTCGTCGTACATGGGTGGAATCACAGCGAGGGCACGGCGGTAGGGCTTATCGACCCAGTTGATATGGAGTTGCGCCGACAGGTCAGCAGCAGCCTGCCATGCCTCTTCAGGGGACCCGACAAACAGCCCGTGCAGCGCTGTGCCGTGCACTATCAGGCTGATGCACAATCTTTGTCGCGGAATGCACCGGGCAGCGCGGTTGATGAAGGCCCGCACGGCGGTGTCACGCGTCCCGATCAGCGATCGGCTGGTCAGTAGTGCGCCAAGCCAGTGGGTGATATGGATAACGTCGGGCCCGCTGATTCCCGGGAAGAAGTACTTGTTGCCACCTGAAAAGCCCACTACTTCATGCGGGTATGTGGGTCCGCATACCAGTAGCGTATCGTAGTCCAGGACCATGCGGTTTATCGTGACGGGCACGTCCTGATTCATGCGGCCGTCCGTTAGGGCCCTGATCTCGCTCGCCGGAATGGTCTCAACGGTCACGAGCTGCTCCGGCAGATCCCAGCGGTGGTTGAAGATGCCAGCGGTGCGGTATTTGCCATTGCGTTCCTCGGCAGTAATGCCTACAAGCCTTTGCAACGCCTGCTCGCTCATAAGGGGGTGTGTACCCAGTGCTACCAGGAAGTCGAGCGCATCTGTTCTTGGCGACAGCAATTCAAAGAGCAGTCGAAAAAACAGCGCCACCGGCGCCGTCCGTGTCGCATCCGGGATGATGACCAAAACGCGTCTGGTGTCAGGCGCAAGGGCATGTAAGGCCTCTGCAAGAATGGCGCGCGCTTCGGTTTCGCCGATGTGTGCGTCTGCATGCCCGTATCCAATGATCATCTAACGAGCAGGATGTGACCGCTACCGGGCGCTACGTCCGGAATCGGCGGTTAGAGTGGCGGCGATACTGCTTACGACACGCAAACCCTCAAGCGTGCCGCTCTGATCCAAGCGTGGCGAATACTGGACTGGGCAGGCATCAGTCTTTGTACCGCATTGGTTCTAGCATGTCTATGGACACTCGGTGTTGGGGGGACTATAAATGCATCTGAGCACGCAAAGAGCGAATTGCGTCATACTTCCCGGCCGCGTCAACAAATCAGCTCGTCAGTAGGTCGGAAAACTTCAATCCTTCCGGAGAATCACCAACACAGCGCCCTCACGCGAAGACACGAAGAACCGGACCCCAGCAGCGGCGACATACTGGATGCGACTGAGTAGTGTCGGTATGCAGGTGCGGTGGCTCAGGACCGCATGGTTGGCGGATTGAGGCTACGTGCCGGGCATCTTTGGAACGGCCCTGGTGGTCGCACGTCTCGGGGACACATGCCGCGCGTGAGTGGCATCGTGCACGCCGCTGGCAGCACCCTCCCGCTAAAACGTGTTCAGCTGGATGCGCTTCTTGATGACGGCAAACTTCAGCACGGTGGAGCCCACCTCCGGCACGGTGATGTGTACCAGGTACAGCCCGCTGGCAATCGCCAGGTTGTAGTCCGTGACCAGGTTCCACGAGATCGTCGCCACCCCGGGAGACCGCTTCTCGATCGTCTTGATCAGCGTCCCGTTGAGCGTAAAGATCCGGATCGTGGCCACGTCAGGCAGGTTGGTGAAGCGCACCTCGCTGGTCAGCTGGCTCACCTCATAGTTGGAGGCGCCCTTGTAGGGGTTCGGCACGATGCCGATGTCCTTCAGGCGCGCCCGGGCCCGCTCTCCTTCAGGCTGCACCGCGCCATAGCCATGCGTAGAGAGCAGGTACCGGTCCCCCGGCTGGTTCTGCTTGTTGCTGATGATGCGAAGCACCGTCCCGCTCTCAGGCAAGGGCCGCTGGTAGGGTGGCGCCGTGCCCTCGTTCCAGGCCACCAGCACCGTGCGGGCCAGCACCTGCACAGTGGCCTGGTCGTCCCCCCGGAAGAACGCCCGGTAGCCCGCTGAGCCGGGGCTCGTGTCCGCTGGCAGGTTCCAGTAGATCCAGTCCGTATACGGATCGTTGTCCGCACCCGAGGCCGGATGATCTCCCCCGATGTCGTATACGCCATGCTCCGTGCCACCCCCGCACGTCTCACTGTCGCAGAGAAAGGGAACCATCTGCAGGTCGTCGCTGCGATCCTCGGGCGTGTCGATGCCGGCCCTCCAAAGGGTGAACGGCACCTCGATCAGCGCATCATCGCCGTACCACCGGATGGCCAGGCAGTCGTGTTCCACATCAAGGGTGCCATCGATCTGGTCTGCACACTCCTGCGTGAAGCGCTGCTCATAGTCGTAGGACCCCAGGTAGGGCAGCAGGGTGCCACCGCGCAGGGCCCGCGCCAGGAACGAGGAGCCCTCTTCGATCGGTCCGAAGGGCTGCGCGGCGCCTCCCGCATGGTATCCCCAGACCGCGCCGCTGACCTGCTGATAGGTGCGCAGCCCCACCACCAGGCCACGCGGGTCAGGGAAGCCGGCCCAGCCCCAGCCGGCGTAGTCCGGCGGGTCGAGCGGCCCGGCCGCGTTGGCCGTGACGTGAAAGTCCTTGAAGCCCGGCGGAGGCCCCAGCACATCAAAGGTGAGGCCGTCGCTGGCAAACACGCCCCGCCGCAAGGGCGCAGGGAAGTCCAGCGCAGAGCCGTCAAACAGCACCTCGCCGCCCCGCAGGATGTTGTACGTGACGCCCGTGGTGGCACTGCTGCCCATCCGGGACAGCACGGACGGGCGCAAGGGATCCAGCGTGTCATCCTCTTCCGCAGTGGTACTATTGGGCTGCTTCCCAAAGTCCTGCGCAAAGAACTCGACCGCGTAGTTGGCATCCACCAGGGTGATCGGGTTGGTGACATGCGCGAAGACTTCCCCATCGCCCACCGCTACGGCTTCCGCCACGAAGTCCGGCGCGCCGTGATCCTGCGCCAGCGCCAGCGCCGCGTCCGACACGTCCTGGGTGGGCCTGGTCGGGATGACTTCCACGCGCGCTATGGGGCCGCGGTACACCTTGGGGTATGACGGCGCATTGTAGGCGTAGGCCTGCACGCCAAAGCGGTACGTCGTGTAGTTCGTCAGGCTCGTGACCGTATGCGAAGTTGCTACGCCGCTATCGGTGCCGGTAGCAGTGACTTCCTGCGGCTGACCGGCAAGCCCATCGATCACGCGCGTGACGCCGTTACGCACGTCGTAGGTCGCGACCGTGCGGCCAGCGAAGTCTTCGCCGTGGTCATACTGAATGACATCATACCCTTCGAAGAGGTAGTCGTTGTCGTCATCCGGAGTGAAGGGGTCCACCACGCTGTAGGACTCCAGGTAGTTGTTTGAGCGGGCTGCATTCTTCCACTCCAGGATCACGGACTGGTCTGCGGGGGTGGCCGTAAGGCTAGGGGCAGCCGGCGGCGGCGGAGCGTAAAAGTTGGCATCAACGAACGCCTGCGCCAGGTCGTCCGCCTGCTTCATCCTGGTCACGGAGTTGAAGTTGTTAGCGCCCCGCGCGAAGACGATGCCAAAGATGATCTGCTGGGGGTCCTCTGGGCTGATGGTGAAGGGGCCCGTAGACATCACGAAGCGGCGTTTATATCCATAAATGTCCGTGCCCTGATCATCCGCATTGCATTCTGACCAGTACTGACACTCTTCGTCACTTTCGCCTACGTCTCCCGGAAACATGTATGCTACAGGAATGCCAGAAAAGTCCCGGCCATTTCCACCTTCCGTGATAGTTTTCCCATCATTCCAACGACCGCGCATATAGTTGTAGAATCCCGAGGCGTATCGCGGGTCGCAGATGACGCATCCTCCATTGGGGTAATACACAAAGTGAGCCATCTTCAGGTTTCTGAAGTCAGGCACCGGAGCGCCGCTCACATGCGCGGTGTCACCCATGCTCGGCACTATGGGGCCCTGGAAGAAGTCGTAGCCAAGTGCGGGCGGAGGGGTGCCGTATCCGTACCCGTCCCTAGCTCTATCCTCATTGCGCGAGTTCCACACAAAGCCGATGCCACGCACGGTGTCCGATCCTGTCCAGTCGTCCCAGAAATCGCCCAACTCTGAATGGGTGCCGAGTCCTACGTACGCCTCAGTAAGCTGGTCCTCTCCTCTGAAATGGAAATCGTACTTATAGAATGTGGCGTCACCAATGGGACCTGGCACCTCGAATGCAAAGGCCATCGCATGCACTTCGATTCCAATGGGTGGTGAACGTGTGACCCGGTGTTCGTTACCCCGATCATTCATCACCCACCAGATCGACTGGTCGCCCAGGATCGCCGGGCGCTCGCCGGCCGCCAGATCAATGACACGATCCACCCGTTCAGCCAGGGGCTCATCGAGCAGGGCGATGACCTCGCCGCCCTCCTCGTCGACCTCGCCATCTCCATCATCATCGAGCCCGTTGCCCGGCGCTGCAAAGGTCGGGGCTCCCAGGCCCGTCGGCCACTCTCGCAGATCAGGCACCGCAGTGCCCGTGGCCTCATAGTCATCTATGTCCGATCGGCTGACTTTGTACAGCCGGTCGTAGACCGAGCAATCATCTGGCGGGTTGCCGTCGCCATCCAGCGGCCCGGACCAGAACTCGTAGCCGCTATACCGGGCGGCCGCCACGCGTAGTTCCCCGCCGACCAGACCACCGACGAAGACGCCAGCATTTAACATCGCACTTACGCCACCCCCTTTAGGTACCTCATAGACATTCGGAAATCCGCGCCAAAACAGGTTCCCGTTATTGAAGATGCGCGCCCGGACGTTGCCGATGTCCAGGTAGGCTTCACCCAGGGGCGAAGTGCAGGTCCCGACCCTTTGTGCCTCTGCCGGTTCCGCCCCTACCAACAGAAGCAGTACGGTCGTTAGCGCAAATGCTGTTTGCGAGTTTCGCATAGTTTGGCCAGGTGTGAATCCGCTAGGCTTTGCATGGGCGGGCAGCGGATAGCTGGTGATGTTGCCTTGGGTACTGGTTTAACTGGCTTGGTGGTCCATGTCTTCTCTTTAGGGTCCGGCACCTTCGACGCGCATTGAAGGAAGTTCCCCGAATGGCGTGCACGAGTCTTACTGTTTACACAATCCCGGGCCTGTCACACCCAAGGCGCTGTCCCCACCGGATCGCGCTCGTGTGCAGAAGCGCGAGGCGCCTGTGGTAGTAACCACGGGTCGTCGCACGTCTTGGGAATGCATGCCGCGCGTGCGTGGTGGCAATTGCAAGACCACATCTGCAGCACCCTCCCGCTAGAACGTGTTCAGCTGGATGCGCTTCTTGATGACGGCAAACTTCAGCACGGTGGAGCCCACCTCCGGCGCGGTGACGTGCACCAGGTACACCCCGCTGGCAATCGCCAGGTTGTAGTCCGTGACCAGGTTCCACGAGATCGTCGCCACCCCGGGAGACCGCTTCTCGATCGTCTTGATCAGCGTCCCGTTGAGCGTAAAGATCCGGATCGTGGCCACGTCAGGCAGGTTGGTGAAGCGCACCTCGCTGGTCAGCTGGCTCACTTCATAGTTGGAGGCGCCCTTGTAGGGGTTCGGCACGATGCCGATGTCCTTCAGGCGCGCCCGGGCCCGCTCTCCTTCAGGCTGCACCGCGCCATAGCCATGCGTAGAGAGCAGGTACCGGTCCCCCGGCTGGTTCTGCTTGTTGCTGATGATGCGAAGCACCGTCCCGCTCTCAGGCAAGGGCCGCTCGTAGGGCGGCGCCGTGCCCTCGTTCCAGGCCACCAGCACCGTGCGGGCCAGCACCTGCACAGTAGTGGCCTGGTCGTTCCCCCGGAAGAACGCCCGGTAGCCCGCTGAGCCGGGACGCGTGTCCGCCGGCAGGTTCCAGTAGATCCAGTCCGTATACGGATCGTTGTCCGCACCCGAGGCCGGATGATCTCCCCCGATGTCGTATACGCCATGCTCCGTGCCACCCCCGCACGTCTCACTGTCGCAGAGAAAGGGAACCATCTGCAGGTCGTCGCTGCGATCCTCGGGCGTGTCGATGCCGGCCCTCCAAAGGGTGAACGGCACCTCGATCAGCGCATCATCGCCGTACCACCGGATGGCCAGGCAGTCGTGTTCCACATCAAGGGTGCCATCGATCTGGTCTGCACACTCCTGCGTGAAGCGCTGCTCATAGTCGTAGGACCCCAGGTAGGGCAGCAGGGTGCCACCGCGCAGGACCCGCGCCAGGAACGAGGAGCCCTCTTCAATCGGTCCGAAGGGCTGCGCGGCGCCTCCCGCATGGTATCCCCAGACCGCGCCGCTGACCTGCTGATAGGTGCGCAGCCCCACCACCAGGCCACGCGGGTCAGGGAAGCCGGCCCAGCCCCAGCCGGCGTAGTCCGGCGGGTCGAGCGGCCCGGCCGCGTTGGCCGTGACGTGAAAGTCCTTGAAGCCCGGCGGAGGCCCCAGCACATCAAAGGTGAGGCCGTCGCTGGCAAACACGCCCCGCCGCAAGGGCGCAGGGAAGTCCAGCGCAGAGCCGTCAAACAGCACCTCGCCGCCCCGCAGGATGTTGTAGGTGACACCCGTGGTGGCGCTGCTGCCCATCCGGGGCAGCACGGACGGGCGCAAGGGATCCAGCGTGTCATCCTCTTCCGCAGTGGTACTATTGGGCTGCTTCCCGAAGTTCTGCGCAAAGAACTCGACCGCGTAGTTGGCATCCACCAGGGTGATCGGGTTGGTGACATGCGCGAAGACTTCCCCATCGCCCACCGCTACGGCTTCCGCCACGAAGTCCGGCGCGCCGTGATCCTGCGCCAGCGCCAGCGCAGCGTCCGACACGTCCTGGGTGGGCCTGGTCGGGATGACTTCCACGCGCGCTATGGGGCCGCGGTAGACCTTGGGGTATGACGGCGCATTGTAGGCGTAGGCCTGCACGCCAAAGTGGTACGTCGTGTAGTTCGTCAGGCCCGTGACCGTATGCGAAGTTGCTACGCCGCTGTCGCTGCCGGTGGCGGTGACTTCCTGCGGCTCGCCGGGGAAGCCGTCGACCACGCGCGTGACGCCGTTACGCACGTCGTAGGTCGCGATCGTGCGACCAACAAAGTCTTCGCCGTGGTCATACTGAATGACATCATACCCTTCGAAGAGGTACTCGTTGTCTTCATTCAGGATGAAGGGGTCCTCCGCGCTATAGGACTCCAGGTAGTTGTTTGAGCCGGCTGCACTCTTCCATTCCAGGATCACAGACTGGTCTGCGGGCGTGGCAGCCAGGTCTGGAGCGGCCGGCGGCGCAGGAGCCATAAAGTTGGCATCAACGAACGCCTGCGCCAGGTCGTCCGCCTGCTTCATCTTGGTCACGGAGTTGAAGTTGTTCGCGCCCCGCGCAAAGACGATGCCAAGAATGATCTGCTGGGGGTCCTCCGGGCTGATGGTGAAGGGGCCCGTAGACATCACGAAGCGGCGGTTGGCTGAGATAATGTCCGTGCCTTTATCATCCGCATTGCATTCTGACCAGTACTGGCACTCCTCGTCACTTTCGCCTACGTCTCCCGGAAACATGTATGCTACAGGAATGCCAGAAAAGTCCCGGCCATTTCCACCTTCCGTGATAGTTTTCCCATCATTCCAACGACCGCGCATATAGTTGTAGAATCCCGAGGCGTATCGCGGGTCGCAGATGACGCATCCTCCATTGGGGTAATACACAAAGTGAGCCATCTTCAGGTTTCTGAAGTCAGGCACCGGAGCGCCGCTCACATGCGCGGTGTCACCCATGCTCGGCACTATGGGGCCTTGAAAGAAGTCGAAGCCCAAGGCGGGCGAAGGAGTGCCGTATCCACTACCTCCCTCGTCGTCGTTGTCAGAGTTCCACACAAAACCGATGCCACGTGCGGTGTCCGAACCCACCCAGTCATCTTGAAAGTGACCCAGGTCTGGGTCAACGCCGAGTCCCAGGTATGCCTCAGTAAGCTTGTCCTCTCCTCTGAAATGGAAATCGTACTTATAAAACGTAGCGTCGCCAATAGGACCTGGCACCTCGAATGCAAAGGCCATCGCATGCACTTCGATTCCAATGGGTGGTGAACGTGTGACCCGGTGTTCGTTTCCCCGATCATTCATCACCCACCAGATCGACTGGTCGCCCAGGATCGCAGGACGCTCACCGGCCGCCAGATCGATGACGCGGTCTTTACGTTCAGCCAGGGGCTGACCCAGCAGGGCAATGACCTCGCCGCCCTCCTCGTCGACTTCGCCATCTCCATCGTCATCGAGCCCGTTGCCCGGCGCCGCATAGGTGGGGGCTCCCAGGCCCGTGGGATCGCACAAATTCAAGTTGGGAATTGGAGAGTTGCTGTGGAGGTGGACCCTAGTCTCCACCATTCCTTTCCAATCATATGAACCCCTCACAGCCTGTTTTGGGGAGGGCTGAGGCACCTTTAGACGCCCAGATCAATCCCTCCGGTGACTCGCGGCGGCTTCTGATGAAGCTCTGCACGCACATACTGCAACAATTGACCACCGACTGGCCCATTCCGGTAGCGCAGCAGCAGCCGGCGCCACCGCCCGTAGTGATCAAGGCTTCTGCTGCGGCCCAGGACACAAAGCCAGACTCGGCGCAGTTGAATGAAGCGTGGCAGCTGTTGCATTCGCGTAGTCTGCAAGACGACCCGATCGTTGCGATCTGGCTGCGCGGGCTGTGCCCACGCGGCGTTAGCATCGTTCTTGGAGCGGGTCTGACCATCACGGGCTATCGCCGCATACTTGGCCTTGTAGCGTGCTACCCTGAAAACGTCTCTGCTCTTACGTCCTTTGTGCAGTCGCTGTCCGATCGTGGTCTTTCGGCCGCCGCCGGGCTGCTCTGTGTGCTGCCCAGCAGTACGGGACTTCAATCGGCGGTGCGCCAGGTGTTCGGCCCCAAGGTCGCTATACAGCGCTGTCTCAATTCGCTGTTGGATCAAATCACCTGCGGTCTTCCGGAAGACCTTGTTCCTGTGTATCGCAATCGCCTCCGCCAGGCATGGAATGGGTTCGATGCCCGGGAAGCTGAACGCGCACTCACCCGTATTCACCAGGACTTGACGCGCGTCAATCGGTCCGCAGCGAAGGTTTTATGGGAGGGCCTGGAGCAATCTCTGACGATTCAACGCACGGGCATGCTGCTCAAGCTCGACCGGGGGCTACGCGTGATGCGCTTCATGGATGCCATCAGTCGCAGGTTGCAGACCCCGGCCAGCGCCGTTTTCCAGCAACGCGAACAGATGGCACTGGCACTGTTGGAACACGAGGCTCAGCTGCGCCGTGTGGCCCATGCGGCCTATCTGCCACAACTTCGTGAGAGTCTCATCAACCTTAACGCCGTCTGATGCCCCATACCCCTATGCTGGATCAATCACTCATCGAGGACTTTCGGGGGCTTGCGCAAAGGAACTTCATCGGCCTGGCCAGCTGCCTTGGATGTCTTGATCATCTTCTTACCAAGATGGCCACATGGGTCATGGAAGCCGAGGTCCGCTTCATATGCGGCGCACGTGGGAAGCACCATAAGACCGGCTTTCAGCGCTGGGGGGCGAATCCGGGTTCCATCCGCGTCGGTTTGGAGCGCATTGCGGTCCGCGTTCCGCGCGTGCGGAATGTACGAACCCGAAAGGAGCGTCCTCTGCAAACGTACCGCCTCTTGCGCGAGCGTGGGCTTATGGACCGGGAAAGCGTGACACGAGGGTTGCTGTGTGGACTGTCGCGGCGCAATTACAGGCAGGCGGCCCAAGTCTTCACCGATAGTCTGGGGTTGAGTGCCAGCAGCATAGGCAACGCCTTCATAACGCAGACGGCAGCGCTACTGAAGGCATTTGAGACGCGCCGCTTCGATCAGCACACCTTTGCGGTGCTCCTGCTTGATGGCAAGTATTTGGCTGGTATGCAGATGATCGTAGCGATGGGCATCACGACCGAGGGCGAGAAGGTCGTACTGGGCTTTGCGGAAAGCCGTACCGAGAACAGTGCGCAGGTGGAGTCGCTGCTGCAGGATCTGTTGCGTCGGGGCTTCACCCATACCGACAAGCTGTTGGTACAGGTGGACGGCAGCCGCGGGCTTCGCAAGGGGATCAGCGCGGTGTTTGGGGATGCGGTCGTGTTCCAGCGCTGCCAGTGGCACAAGCGTACCAATGTGACGCGTCACATCAAAAGCGAGCCAGCGGCCACGCAAATGAAGCGTCGGCTTCAGGCGGCTTGGGAACTGCCCACGTACGCAGAGGCACGGGCGGCGCTTGTGTCGCTGCATGAAGCGCTGCAGCGATCGTGTCCGAAAGCCGCACGCAGTCTGGAGGAGGGTTTGGAGGATACGCTGACGCTTCACCGGTTGGGGGTGCGGAACCAGGCTGTCAGAGACAGCCTGAAGACGACGAACATCATCGAGAACCTCAACAGCATTATTGCGAACCGATCACGGAACGTGAAGCGCTGGGGATCATCGGGGATGCGTCAGCGCTGGTGCGGGGCGATATTCATGCAGTACGAGTCGAATCTGAAGCCGATACGCCGGGAGGACATGAAGGAGCTGACCCAGGTCCTGAGCACCTCCGGGGGTCGATGGGTTAGTGGGGATTCGGTCTGCCAGCCCCAGGGGGCTGCAAAGGCAACACCTGCCGCTGGATGCCCCAGCGCAGTAGTGCGCTGCTGACGCTGGCATAACGCAAAACCCGCAGCTGCCTGGACGCTCTGAGGCGCTGCACCGTGCCAAGATCGCCGCTTACGCGTGCGATCAGAGGATCCCTGCGGGATATCGTGCCCGGAAAGTCACTCCACGAGCCTGCCTACGCCCGAAAATCCGCGTGTGAGCACGCAATTGGGCCCACATTGGCATGCACCGTCCCATTTGCACCCACACACTCGACCCGAAGCCCAATCCATTGCCAAAAGATATCTACTTTGAGGGCCCATCTCGGCAGAAGCTGCCGAAACCCAACTTAAAAATGTGCAATCCCGGCCCGTCGGCCACTCCCGCAGGTCAGACGCCGCAGTGCCCGTGGCCTCATAGTCGTCTATATCTGATCGGCTGACCTTGTACAGCCGGTCGTATACCGAGCAGTCAACGGGCGGGTTGCCGTCGCCATCCAGCGGGCCGGACCAAAACTCGTAGCCACCATAGCGTGCACCCGCTACTCGCAGCTCCCCACCTACCAGACCACCGACGAAGACGCCAGCGTTAAAGATCGCACTTGCGCCGCCCCCCTTGGGCACCTCATAGACAGACGGTGGTCCGCGCCAAAACAGGTTCCCGTTATTGAAGAGGCGCGCTCGGACGTTGCCGATGTCCAGGTAAGCTTCGCCCAGGGGCGAGGTGCAGGTCCCAACCTTTTGCGCTTCTGCCGAACCCGCTCCAACCACAAGGAGCAGCACGGTTGTTAGCGCCAGTGCTGTTCGCGAGTGTCGCATGGTCCGGTCAGGTGAGGATCCGCTAGCCTCTGCATGGGCGGGCAGCGGATAGCTGGTGGTGCCGCCTTGGGTGATGGTTCGGCTCACTGGGTGATCCATGTCTTCTCTTTAGGATTCGGCACTTTCTGCGCGCATTGATGGAAACACCTCAAATGGCGGGTAAACGTCTCACTGGTTACACAATCCCGGGCTTGCTACACCCAAGGCGATGTGCCCACTGGGCCGCGCTCGCCTGCAGAAGTGCGCGGCTAGTGTGCCAGAAGCCATGGCCATCGCCATCGAAGAACACTGGGGCCTAGGCCTGGGCCTCAACCCCGTCAGCCGAATCGCGGCAAATGCCTGCGGTGGTATTTCACTGTTTCGAAGTGCGGTTAGAACTACGGACTGTCGCTTGAATGGCAGGGTCGTGCATAGGAAGCTTCCACCCCGGATCCGTTACGGCACACAAGTCTTGCAGACCTTGACCGGATCGCGATCAGCGTAGAATACCCATTTGCCTTGCGCGACGTCCGGATGCGCGCTCTTTGGCGAATAAGCGCCCATGCAATGCTCTTGGTGGCACGAGCAGGCAATGGTAAAGGCCCATCTGGAGGACGGAGATTGGTCACGCATTCGCAAACGCCTGCAGTCAACCTGTCAGAATTCGAGCGTCGCGGCGGCCGGCACAGCACTATGGACACTCATAGCGGAGCTGGAAACCAGCGCCCCAGGACCGCACCTTGCTTTCGGGAAGGCACGGAAGAAACAAATCAATCGCAACGCATTGCCCTACAAGTGCAACTGGGTTGTACAGATCATGCCATCATCCATCGCTTCGTCGCCGCTGCTGCCGCCCCCTAGCATCAGGATGTTCCGCACCACGCGCGACTGCATGTCGCATTTGCCTAGAATGATCCGTAATGGAAGTCGCGGACTGTAAGTGGTTCACCTCAGCACTGAAAACCGTTGTTCGACGGGCGCTGGCGCTGCACACGGTGACCGAACTTCATGTGGCGCCAGTGCGCAGGACCCAAGTGTCCAAGGAAATCATGTCAAGAGCTGGGACTGTGAATCACGCCCAGACCTCTGTCACCCCTAACGAATCTGAAGGCCCGTGCTGCTTGCGCAGCTGGAAATAGATCTGGGCGCAGACTCGGAGTTGTGGCATTTTGGACGAGGGGAGGCAAATTTGCCACTGGTCCAGCCACCCCCCTATATGTCCGCTTCGATCGCTTAGACTAGAGTTCGCTACTTTTGGAAAGCAATTCGCTGAAGCCATGAAGTATCGAGCACTGCATTCAGCTTCGCGCCTGCTGTGGGTTCATACCTGCTGCGCGCTTGCTTTACTTGCGTTCGGTTGCGATCGTGCACCTGCAGAGCGGCCGAACGTTGTCATCATCCTTGCAGACGACCTAGGCTACTCGGACATAGGTGCCTACGGCGGCGAAATCGCAACCCCCAACCTGGACAGCCTTGCTGCCGGTGGGCTGCGCTTTCGACAGTTCTACAATGCCGGTCGCTGCTGCCCGACGCGTGCGTCCCTATTGACAGGCCGCTACCCGCATGCTGTTGGCATGGGTGGGATGGTAAGTGCGACCGGCAATACCCTTCGGCCGGGGCCCTATCAAGGCTACCTAAGCGAAGAAGCGACCACGATCGCAGAGATGCTCCGAGACTCCGGCTACCGGACGTATATGTCGGGCAAGTGGCACGTAGGCGAGCGGCCGCAGCACTGGCCGCGGCACCGCGGCTTTGACCGGTACTTTGGCCTGATCAGTGGGGCGAGCAGCTACTTCGAATTGATCAAGGATCAGCCACGCGTGCGCAAGATGGCGCTGGACGATACGCCTTGGGAGCCACCGACGGAGGATTTCTACATGACGGATGCCTTCTCCGACTACGCTGTGGAATTCTTGCAAGAGCACGAAGCAAGTGTAACTCTGCAGCCCTTCCTACTTTACTTGGCCTACACGGCGCCGCACTGGCCACTGCACGCGCTTCCGGAAGACATAGCCAGATACGCTGACCGCTACCACATCGGTTGGGACTCGTTGCGCGCCGAGCGCCATGCACGCATGCTTGAGATGGGCCTAATTGACGAGCGGCATGTAGTCCCACCGCGACCCGCGCAGCTGTCTGCCTGGGAAGACGCCGAAAACAAAGAAGACTGGGCTCGGCGAATGGCCGTCTATGCGGCCATGGTAGATCGCATGGACCAGGGCATAGGTAAGGTGATGGACCAGTTACGCGCCATGGATGCCTTGGACAATACGTTGGTAGTGTTTTTGGCAGACAACGGCGGGTGCGCGGAGAGCATTGGCGGCAGGCAGCTGCACGACCCGACCAAGCTTCCAGGAGAACGCGGGTCGTACGTAGCTTACCAGGAAGGGTGGGCCATGGCGTCCAACACGCCCTTCCGGCTATACAAACAATGGGTGCATGAGGGTGGTATTTTGACGCCTTTCATCGCGCATTGGCCGCGCGGCATTGGGCAGGCCGGGCACATCATGGATGGCCCCGGGCACATCATGGATCTACTGCCCACCATCCAGGAGATCTCAGGCAGCGCCCTTCCGGTAACTGATGGGACCAGCCTGGTGCCACACTTTCAACGGCAGCCAGTCGAACTGGAAGGACGGACGCTGTACTGGGAGCACATACGCCACAGAGCCGTACGGCAGGACTCCTGGAAGCTCGTAATGGACCGGCGTGTGGGCGAATGGGAATTGTACAACCTTGATACGGATCCCGTGGAGCGACAGGACCTAATTGCAAGTCACCCCGATCTCGCGGACAACCTTGCTGGCCTATGGCACGCGTGGGCCGACACTCTTGGCGTGCGGGTAAGCAGCCGGTAGCAATCAGCGTGATCCGTAGCCTATCCGCCGCAACCGTCATACCGACACAACTTGCAAGGGTCCGAGGAGGTGCGGCGGGGTCTTACCGAAAATGTTTTCCAGGTGTTGCTCCAATCTATCAAATGAAGGGCTTACTTCTATGACCTATCGCTCAAAGGCCGCTGCGCTTCTGCTGCTCTGCAGCGCACTGGGCGCATCCGCGCAGTCCCAAGTGGTGACGCTTTCCGAGCAGCGTTTAGAGCGCGTGGGTGATGTCCTTGAGCGGCTCGTGGAGGAGAAGGAGGTGGCCGGCGTACAGGCGCTTCTGTGGAAGCGGGGGAAAGTGGTCTTCTACGCGTCGGAAGGCTACCAGGATCTTGATTCCGGCGTACTGATGACCGACTCCTCGCTATTCAGGATATACTCCATGACCAAGCCGATAACAAGTGTTGCGGCGCTGATGCTCTACGAGGAAGGCAAGCTTCGTTTGGACGACCCTGTGTCACGCTTCATTCCTCAGTTTGCCGGTCTGGAGGTATACAGCGAAGATGCACCCGGCGAGCGGATGCCGGCACCGCGAGAGATTACTATCCACGACTTGCTGACGCACCGCGCCGGGCTCACCTACGGCTTTTTCAGCAATACGCCAGTTGATTCGATGTACTGGGCGCACAAAGTTTGGTCGCGGGGCACCTTGGCGCAATTCGTCGAGCGCGTTGCAACAGTGCCGCTCCTGTATGAGCCGGGAAAGCAGTGGCACTACAGCGTGGCAACGGATGTCTTGGGACGTGTCGTTGAGGTGGCTTCCGGAGAATCGCTGGATGTTTTTTGTCGCGAACGCATCTTCGGTCCGCTTAAGATGCACGACACCGCATTCAGCGTGCCGGCTGACAAGATCCATCGTCTCAGCTCACTCTACAACCCAAACCCGGAAGGCGGCCTGCGGGTGGTAGATCGCGGCCCAAGCAGCGAATTCGCCGATCCGGTTGAGTTTCTTTCCGGGGGTGGCGGGCTGGTATCTACACCGATGGACTACATCCGATTTGCGGAGTTGCTTTTTCGCGGAGGCTCGCTGGGCGAGGTCCAGTTGCTAAAGCCCGAAACTGTTGCCCTCATGACGCAAGACCACCTGCACCAGGGTGCGGATTCAGGTTGGGGGTTTGGGCTGGGCGTTGAAGTCTTTGTCGATCCCACGCTTATGAATGAACCGGGCAACCCAGGCATGTTCGGCTGGGCCGGCGCAGCTAACACCTTCTTTTTCGTGGACCCGCGCGCAGAGCTCATCGGCATGATCTTCACGCAGCTTAGGCCATTCAATCGGGATCAGTTTCAGTTACCCTTCAAGAAAGCGATTTACTCTACTCTGAATTAAGCCACAACGTGACTGGCGCAGCAGCGGTTTGGCAATCCTAGCACTGAACGAGCCCTACACTTCTTGCAATTTGGTAGAGAGCATGAGCAGAACCATACTTTTAACGGGTGCCAGTACCGGTATTGGCGCCGTCACCGCTCGGCATCTTGCCCCGGGGAACACCTTGATTTTGCATCACAATAGCACGGACATCTCAACAGCTGCCTTCAATGCGAAGGACGCCGGTGCGGTCGCAGTCCATACTGCGCGAGCTGACCTCATGACGGAGGAGGGTTGCCGGCGTCTGATGGACACGGTCGGCGGATATACCGACAAGCTGGATGTGCTCATCAACAACGCGGGCGCCCTATTGGAGCGGCACTCCGTGAGTACACTACGCTGGGACCTTATGGAGCGCATTTTTGCCCTGAACACGTTTTCGGCCATGTTGCTTACACGACTGTGCATTCCGCTCTTGCGGAAAGGAGCGAATCCCTCTATCGTAAACCTTACCTCAATTGCAGCCCGTCATGGTGCGCCAACGGCTACCATCTACGGGGCGGCCAAGGGTGCATTGGACTCCTTTACGCGGGGCGCTGCAAGTGAGCTCGCGCCTGACATTCGGGTCAATGCGGTGGCTCCAGGCGTGATTGTTACACCGTTTCACGACAAGTTCACCACGGCGGAGCGGATGCGCGAGATTGAGGCGAATACGCCGCTGGGATACAACGGCGCGCCGGAGCACATAGCCACGGCTATCGCATTTCTTGTCGACAACGCGTTTACTACCGGTGAAACCATTGACGTCAATGGTGGACTCTTCATGCGGTAGCGGCCGGTGGCGCTAGTTGGGCCGTGGCTGTAGCGCATTCGGTTGCGCACGAGTAGCACGTTCCAGAATACATTGACGAACCCCAACAATGAAGCACATTCTATTCACTTGCGCGGTATTGCTTTTCCTGCTGAGCTGTACACCTCCAGCAGTGGTTTCGCCGCCGAACATCATCTACATCCTTGCCGATGACCTTGGATACGGTGACCTTGGCAGTTACGGGCAAGAAGTAATCCAGACTCCCAGGTTGGATCAGATGGCTTCCGAGGGGTTGCGTTTCACGGATCACTACGCTGGTAGCACTGTCTGTGCGCCCTCACGGTGTGCCCTGATGACGGGTCTCCACACGGGGCATTGCAGGATCCGTGGCAATGGCCTGTATGCACTGTTGGAAGACGACGTGACCGTGGCCGAGGCGCTAAAGGAAGCCGGCTATGCCACGGGGGTTATAGGCAAGTGGGGACTGGGGCAAGCGGGATCATCTGGCATCCCCAACCTACAGGGATTCGACTACTTCTACGGATATCTGGACCAAGTGCGGGCGCACAACTTCTACCCGGACTGGCTTTGGCGTGACACCCTGCAAGTGCCGCTCAAGAACGTTGTCCAGATGGTGTCACGGGGCGCTGTCGCCGGACGCGGAAGCTACGCTACTGAAAAAGTGGAATATTCACACGATCTGTTTGCGGGCGAGGCCTTAGCCTTTGTGGATCGTCATCAGGACCAGCCGTTCTTTCTGTACCTGGCCTACACCATTCCGCACGCCAACAACCAAGCTAGACATGGCGGCATGCACGGCATGGAGGTTCCAGACTACGGTGTCTACGAAGGGGAGGACTGGGAGGAGGTGCACAAGGGGACGGCGGCCATGATTTCGCGATTGGACAGGGATGTGGGACGCTTGCTTGATCACTTGAGCGCGCTGGGCCTGGCAAAAAACACGCTGGTGGTGTTTTCCAGCGACAACGGCCCGCACCGCGCAGGCGGTCGCGTTCCGGAGTACTTTGGCAGTAGCGGTCCGCTGCGCGGCATCAAGCGCGACCTCTACGAAGGGGGTATTCGTGTGCCCATGATCGCTTGGTGGCCGGGCACCGTTGAGCAGGGTCGCACGACGAGCCACGTTTCGGCGTCCTGGGACTTCTTTGCAACGGCGCAGGATGTAGCGAGGCTTCCCCTGGCCGCAGATACCGATGGCATTTCCTTTTTGCCGACACTCCTGGGGCAGGACCAGCCGTCGCACGATTACCTGTACTGGGAGTATCACGCGGGGCGTGCGCCGAAACAGGCAGTCCGTTACGGCCCGTACAAAGCCGTGCACTTTAGGGCAGCGGATCGCACTGAGCTGTATGACCTGCGTAGTGACATTGGTGAGCTCCACAATCTGGCCGTAGAAAACGAAGCGCTGGCCGACAGTCTTTACGCACTGATGCGCGTGGCCAGAACTCCATCAGAACAATGGCCTTTCGGCGCATCCGAATAGTCATGCGTAGTACGGGCAGAGCTGGTAGGATGCCACGGAGTAAGCAATCCAGCTACACTCCAGAAAAGGCAGAAAGCCTATACTGCATGCGCACATGAAAGGCAAGGCGTGATGCTGCGCCACCCGGGTGGGTCCTGTACGGCTCGTTCAGCAGGTTGCGAAGCGATGCGCTTACCCGCAAGCGCTGCCTCCAGAATCGCTTTTGTATCGTCAAGTCGGCAATAGCGGCACTTGGCAGGGTTGCTGCATACCGATCTGGTGCCTCTGAGGCCGCTCTGGCATAATCTGACCAGGACGAAGCGCCTCGATACCGCAAGGAGCCGTAAATGCTGAATCGGCTGTTCGGCACAAAGCGTAACTGCAGTTGAACCAGGGTTCGGGAATGCCAGACAGCTCTGAATGCATGCTCGGATGACACCGGATACGCATAGCGGCCAAAGACGCCTAGTGCAAGCTGAGACCCGTGTCCGGCTTCCAACTGGCCACCTATGGTGGCGACCGTTCCAGAAGCACTGACAGGGATGGCGGCCACGTCAAGTCCCGTCGTCAGAGAATCGTAGCGGAGCGTGTAGCTGGAAAGCGGGAGACTCCCTTGCTTGCGCACGCTGGCGTTGATCGTGAGCCGGACGGCATGGCCAGTCTGCCAAGATAGGTCAACGGATTGCGTGGAAACTGTGCGTGGCAATAGCGGTGCCTCATCCGGTGGTAACCCGCTAGGCCGATAGCCCAAGCTGGACCAATAGGTGTACCCCTGTGAGGCGGCTGGCGCTTGCCGTCTCAAGTGGAGCGTAAGCACCAGCGAGAGCGGCCTATAGTGCATGCTGCCGAGTGCCTGCCATCCCAGTACTCCGTCGTCCATGGAAACGTGCAGATCTGACCTGAAGCTCACACTCGGACCTGTTTCGACCCCGGCTTGCACAAACGCGTTGTGCAAGAGCAGCAGCTGGTGACGATCCATTCCCAACCCCCACGTGCGCAGCAGGGCGGAACGCATGCCTAAGGTACTGTGTCGGCCTATGCGTCGTTGAACGAGGCCGCGAATTGCCGTCTGCTCCCAATCAACAACAACATTTTGCGGATTGGGGCGAGTGACTACGCGCCCCTGCTGGGCGCTCAGCGTAAAGTCCACGTTTGGCGCGACAAAGGAGCCGGACATGTGCCCGATAAGGACATCGTGGTTTACGGGGACCTCCAAGCCCAACCGCTCGAAGAAGCGAAGATCCTCCAGTCGCGTCGCTGCAACCCACGCATCAACAGCGCCCCATCTGCCGCTTGAGTTCATGTCAAGTCCCGCCGCACGATGGTGAATCCGCGCGTCCTTTTCGCCACGGTACAATGTTCGCACCCTGGGGCGTATCTGGGGGTTCGTAGAATGATGTTCATCAATAAGTCCGGCAATGCGCACGTGCCCATTCGGCCGCTTAAACATGAGTGTACCATTCGCTGCAGGTCCAGTGCGGTCAACGTTAGTGTCCTCTTCCTGAAGGTACTTGTACGGGCCGGGGTCGCCCGTTTCGTTTCCTGCCGCTACTATGCCACGAAGGGTTATGCCCTTCGGAGGGGCGCAAGTGAGCACATGGATAGCGCCAGAAGGAGCAATTACGCCTCCTATTGGTGTTGGGTGCGTGTACACCACCACTTCGCACACCTCCGCCATTGGGATCGGAAGCATGTTGAGATTCGCGCGGCCGAGCGCTCGCAGGTCAATCGGCGCTTCGTTGACGAACAGCAGCCATGCAGGCTCTTGCTCCGGGGCCGTGCCCAGCGCCGCTGCATCCCACGCGTAGCCCTCAGTGGAGGAGGTCGTCCAGCCATAGGCAAGGCGAAAGAGGTCCCCTGGCCGCGTAATACCTGCCTGCACCAACTCCTCCTGAGTTATCACCTGCTGCCCGGTGGCCGCATGAACAGTACATACGGTCAATGCCAGCGCAAACGTGCCTTTGGCCCGTGGCATCAATTGAAGAAGGCTATCCAGTCTTCCCCGGCACGAAGCCGAAAACTAAGCCCGGCCGAAACATACCACAGATCAAGCGCGGGCAGCGTTTGTACCCGTAACCGGTCTAAGCGGCCATACACTGACACGGGGCCTGCCACGCGCCAGGACAATCCTCCACCTACGCCCACGGCCAGTTCGCTCTCGGTGCTGACACCGGCGAACGAGTCCTCTGCGCCGTCAAATGACATGCGGTAATTGCCCAAGCGTGCTGTGCCAAAGAGGGACACGAATTCGCGCCAGGAGACATGAATGCCCCAGCCAGCGTATAGCAGAAGGGCGGCAAATCCAGGAACGTCGCTCCGCGCGGCATACCGGTGTATCGTACCGCCCAGCTCGAAGTCCCCCCTGTAAAAGGGCATGGCAATGCCAAACGCCGCGCCCCTCCCGGGCCTCCAATTCTGGTGAAGAGGGGATCGGCTGATGTCGTTGGTCCAGTGGAATTGTAGATCAATTGCGGAAAACGGTGCCTGGGCCCGGGCCGGTGCAGTCATGCACAGGACGGCAAGGGCTACCGCAAAGAGATGGCCAGCGCTCATAGCGACAGGGACAGTGCAGTCTGCAGCGTAAACCGCAGCCCAAAAGTGAGGCTGCCGGCAAATCGCGTGTCGCCTTCCATTCGGTTGAATCCACCTTCGGCGCGCGCCCAGGCCCAAGGAACCGGCTGGTATACGACCTCCAATGCGGTGCGAAGGGTTTTCGATACGTCGCCATCAAGAATGTTGTCCAAGACCTCGTCATTGGAGGGGAATGGCTGCCGCATGTCCCGTTCGCCTTGGTACAAGACGGTCACGCGGGGCTGTAGCCGCAGTCCCGGCGTGAAACGGTCCATGTAGATATCCACCCAAAGAGCACTGCTCACATAGTCGCTGAACTGTGTCGCAAGGCCGCGTTGCAAGTAGATGTAACGACCCTCCGGCTGAGGCGCATTGTAGGCGCGCGAAGAAATGGCTTCAAGGCTCATGCCCACATCGAACGCAGGCAAGGCGTAAACAGCCGAGCCCACCAGCGCAAGCGTAAGCGATTCGTTGCCGATGCCCTGAAGGTTGATGTCATCAACCAAAAGCTGCCCATGAATCGTGAGCTTGGATACCTGAGCCCACACAAGCCCAGCCAAAAAGCCGTTGTTTTCTTCATTCTTTGGCCTGTTGTCTACCACGAAGCTGAAGACATGCATCGGGTTCAGGTACTTCAAACTTAGGCTGCTGCTGGGACCGGAATAGATAGCAGACTCCAGGAAGCTGATCATGAAGCGGCGACCTGGCCGGAAATCCCAGCGATGCGCGGCAAAATAGCGGCGCGTGCTGCCTACGCGCACGCTGTCGTCTCCTGCGCGCCCGGTGAAGTAGCGTCCATCCGTAGCGCTGTCCAGTTCGCTTAAAACTGAAGTGACCGATAGCCGCTCTCCGCCCAGCCTAAGAAACAGTTGGTCCTGGCTGCGCGGGTTGTTACTGAGAATCGTGGCGGCGTCTCCGGGTATGCTCCAGTGCAGGTTCCATCGCCCTGCGTAGGCTGAAAGCCACTTGCGGTGGTAGCCGACATACGTATTCTCACTTCGCGCATAAAGGCGCAGCGCGACATCAAGTCCGTCTGGATCGTACTCATAGTAGCGGCTGTGCCAAATGCCGAATTCTGCAACGAATTGGCCAAACTCAGCCCATCCGGAGGCGCTGGTGCCTTCTAAGAACAAGTTCAGCGTGTCGCCCAGCGGACGCAGAAGATCCTTGCGGTCGCTGTTTATCAGAGATGCCTTGGCGTAAAAAGTGTATCCCACGGCGGCCTCATGGCCTTCTGCCGAAACCTGCCGTACGGCATACGCAACAAGGTGCAGCCAGTGCCGCTCAGAGGGGCTTAAGCGAGTCGTGTCTACCTTGGCCAGCGCCTGTGCCACGGCGCCATGCCGATAGGGTACGGCGGTCGGATTAAGCTCCAGAAGGTGGCCACGCCGCTGCAGGCGCACGAGATACTCGTACGCTGGATCGTGCATATGGAGCAGTCGGTTTTGCTGCCCCGCTGCCAAAGGCGCGCAAAGAAAGGCAAGAACCAGGCAGATGACGGTGCGCATACGATGGAAGGAGCGTGGATTTGGAAAATATACGCCAGACTTGCGTTCAACCGGGATGCCCGTTTGGCGGTTCGGCTACACGCATTATCTTTGAAAATCCACCGGTGCTAGGCCAGGGATGTTTCGCAAGGTAGAAGTCGCTGCCCTCCTGTTCACTGACACGCTCGCAGCCGCGCTTGCGTGCCTGGTATACCTGCGAATACAATTCAAGGGTGATTTCAGCTGGTTGGGATTCACTCCGACTGAGGGCCAGGCGGTATTCCCCGTGTATGCGGCGTTCGGACTGGCCTTGTTCTGGATACTCGTATTCGTCTTCGCGGGGATGTACCGGGAACGGCACGCGTCAAGTCGCTTTGACGAACTGGTTTCACTCGCTAAAGTGGTAACGGTCGGCGTCCTGATACTGGTGTTCAGCATCTTTATCGACACGCTTCGCGCAGATGCCAGCGCCTCCATACTGCTCATTTACTGGGCGCTAACTTTGGGATCGGTGTCACTGGGGCGCCTGGTGGTGCGGTCCGTGCAGAAAGCACTCATTCTGCGCGGTCATGGCGCGCACAGGGCGCTGGTGGTCGGCTGGAGTGACAAGGTGGAGCGGCTGCATGCGGATACGGCGCGGTATCCAGCAGCAGGAATCCAGATAGTAGGGGCCGTACGGCTGGGGCATAAGGACGAAGCGCAGCAGGGTGCGGGCGGCGTGCACGCCATTGACGTCTTACCACGGCTTATTGATGAGTTGGAGGTCCGCGATGTGCTAATTGCATTAGGTTCCGATGACCACCGGGAGCTCGCTGAAGTGTTACGTCTGTGTGACGGCAAGGCCGTCACCCTGAAGATCGTACCGGACTTCTATTCTGTAATCGGCGGGATGGCGCGCACAGAGCACATCTATGGCCTGCCGCTCATTGAGGTACTGCCGCTTCCCATGCCTGCATGGGAACAGAGCACAAAGCGCCTGTTTGACATCGGCGTGGCGCTGATCGTGCTCGTGGCGGGACTGCCCCTTTGGCTTGGAGTCGCGCTCGGGGTCCGGACGACTTCCTCGGGCCTGGCCATTTACCGGCAGAATCGGGTGGGTAGGAAGGGGCGCAACTTCACTATGTACAAGTTCCGAACGATGCGCCAGGATGCCGAGGTGGCGTCCGGCCCCGTATGGGCTACGGAAGATGATCCGCGCTATACCGGTTTTGGCCGGTGGCTGCGCAAGATGCGCCTGGATGAGGCACCCCAGCTATGGAATGTGCTCAAGGGTGAAATGAGCCTGGTGGGACCGCGACCCGAACGTCCATTCTTTGTTGAAAAGCTTCGAAAAGAGATCCCGCTCTACAGTAGGCGCCACCGCGTGAAGCCGGGCATCACCGGCTGGGCGCAGGTTATGTGGCACTATGACTCGTCGCTGGAGGACGTGCAGCAGAAAGTGAAGTACGATTTGTTCTACATCGAGAATATGAGCCTCCGCATGGATTTCAAGATTCTGTTTCGGACGGTTCGGACGGTAGTTATGGGCGTTGGCCAATGACGTGGGCACCACAGGAGCTCCGCGTGCTGCACCGCGCGCTGGAGCTACCGCGTGCCATCGAAGAACGCATGCTGCGCCTTATCCGGCAGAACCGCATCTCCAAGTGGTTCAGCGGTTACGGGCAGGAAGCCATTGCAGTGGGGTGTGCGTGGGCAGCCAGGGACCGGGACGTGATTTTGCCGCTGCACCGCAACCTCGGAGTATGGACGACGCGGGGCGTGCCGTTGAGGCCACTGTTCTGTCAGCTGATGGGGCGAACCGGCGGGTACACCAGGGGACGGGACCGGACCTTTCATTTCGGGTTGCCCAGTCGGCGAATTGTCGGGATGATTTCGCACTTGGGTGCGATGTTACCAGTAGCGTGCGGAATAGCCCAGGCTGCGCAGCTGCGGGGAGAAGACTACTTGGCGATGCCCTTTTGCGGGGACGGCGCTACGCGCGAAGGGGACTTTCATGAGGCTTTGAGCCTGGCGGGTCTTTGGAACCTGCCCGTTGTCTTTGTGGTCGAAAACAACGGCTACGGCCTTTCGACTCCAACCAGGGAGGCGGTGCCGATCGAAGACATTGCGCAGGCCGCATCGGGCTACGGAATGCTTGGCGAGGTAGTGGATGGGAATGACATCCTCGCGGTAGTCCCTGCCGTACGTCGCGCTGCAGCGCGCGCACGGGCAGGGGAGGGGCCGACACTTCTCGAGATGAAGACCTTTCGGCGGCGGGGGCACGAGGAGGCCTCAGGCACAGGATACGTCCCGCATTCCGTGGTGGAAGAGTGGGCGGAAAAGGATCCGATCGATCGATTCGCAGCGAAACTCGAAGCTGACGGAATCATGACGCGTGCGGAGATTGACGGTGTTCGCCAGGCGCTGCGGGGCGAGGTAGAGGCCGCATCAGAATACGCACTTGCGCAGGGAACCGTGGTCAGTACACCGCAGGCTGAACGAAAGGCAGTATTCGCGGCAGCACCCGCGAGTAAGTCAGGTCCCGCTGGCCCTACGCGCATAGCCCGCTACATTGACGCCATAAGCGAGGGCCTGCGACAAGCAATGGAAGAAGACGAGCGGGTGCTGCTACTGGGCCAGGACATCGCCGAGTATGGCGGGGTATTCAAGGTTTCCGAGGGCCTTTTGGAGGAATTCGGCGCCTTGCGTGTGCGGAACACACCCATCATCGAAAGCGGCGCCATAGGCGCTGCGATCGGGTTGGCGCTGGAAGGTCTGCGGCCCGTGGTTGAGATGCAGTATGCGGACTTCATCGCGTGCGGCTTTAACCAGATTGTCAACAACCTCGCAACGACACACTACCGTTGGGGTGCGCCGCTAAACGTCACTATCCGGGCACCGTACGGTGGGCATATTGGAGCTGGGCCATTCCATTCGCAAAGCAAGGAGGCGTGGTTTTGCCACGTACCGGGCCTCAAGGTGGCAGTGCCGGCGACGCCGCACGACGCAAAGGGATTGCTGATGGCAGCTGTAGCGGACCCCAATCCCGTACTCTTCTTTGAGCACAAGCATCTGTATCGGTCGGTGCGTGGGGAAGTGCCGTCGCTTGCCTACTGTACACCACTGGGCGTAGCGCGCATAGCGCGTCCAGGGACTGATGCTACGATTGTGACCTACGGGCTCGGCGTCCAGTGGGCTCTGGCCGAAGCCGAGCATGTAGAGGCGACTCTTGGCGCCCAGGTTGAGGTGGTCGATTTGCGCACGTTGGTGCCTTGGGACCGGGAAGCCGTTATGGCGTCTGTTCGCAAGACCAATCGCCTCTTGGTGCTGCACGAAGCGACGGCAACGTGCGGTTTCGGCGCGGAAGTGGCTGCTGAGATCAGCCAGTCTGGGTTTACGATGTTGGATGCACCGCCCATGCGAGTAGCGGCAGAGGACTTGCCGGTGCCGTTTTCGATTAAACTAGAGACAGAGGTGTTCTCTGCGCTGCCGAAGCTGCGCCCAACGCTCAAAGCGCTGCTGGACTACTGACCAATCGCCACGATGGCAGGGGTGCGTGGCGGGAGTTCGGATCTTTAGTAGCGCCCAGGCATTCATCCGCACCGACCCTCGGTGGTCGCACAGCCGCCATCAACTCCAGGTCTAGTTTGTCGATCTATGCTGCAAGCCGGTGACAAGGCTCCCAACTTTGCTGCAGAGGCGCAACACGGCGCAGTCGTCAACCTTTCGGATTACAACGGAAGTAAGGTTGTGCTTTTTTTCTACCCGAAGGACAACACGCCTGGATGCACCATGCAAGCCTGTAACCTGCGCGACCACATTGCGCAGCTCAAGGCACACGGAGTCGAGGTTCTCGGGGTGTCAGGAGACAGCGTGGCTTCGCATAAGAGATTCGCCAGCAAACACCAGTTGCCCTTCTTGTTGATCGCCGACACGGATAAGAGGATTATGCAGGAATACGGTGTATGGGGCGAGAAAAAGATGTATGGGCGCACGTTCCTGGGAGTTAAGCGAACCACGTTTCTGATCAATGAGGACGGCGTGATCCATCACATCTTCAGGCGTCCCACATTGACAAGGCACGCGGACGAGGTGCTGAAGGCATTCGGAGTGTAGTCCGGTACGGTCGGAACTTGCAGCATGGGCCCGTACGAAGCGGTCATCGGTCTGGAAGTACACTGCCAGCTGCAGACCCGGTCGAAGGCCTTCAGCCCGGATTCCGCGTCATTTGGTGCACTGCCCAATCGGCATGTGGATCCCGTCAGCCTTGGCCATCCTGGGACGCTGCCGGTACTGAACCGGCGTGTAGTCGAGTTTGCTGTGCGCTTGGGGCTGGCCACAAATTGCCGCATTGCCGAAAGGAGCGTGATGGCCCGCAAGCACTACTTCTATCCGGACCTTCCGAAGGGGTACCAGCTCTCACAGTATGAAAATCCGATCTGCACGGCGGGCTATGTGGACATCGGGCGGCCAATCCGTCTAACACGAATACACATTGAAGAAGATGCCGGCAAGAGCCTGCATGACCAGGATCCAGAGGCGACGCTCCTGGACCTTAACCGGTGCGGCGTGCCCCTGCTGGAAATCGTGACTGAGCCCGATTTGCGATCGGCGCATGAAGCAAGCGCCTTTATGCAGAAGATGCGGCAGCTTGTCCGATACCTCGGAGTCAGTGATGGCAACATGGAGGAAGGATCGCTGCGCTGTGACGCGAACGTATCTATTCGAAAGGCGGGTAGCACGACGCTTGGCGCAAAGACCGAGATCAAGAACATGAACTCGTTTCGCCATGTGGAGCGTGCCATTGATCATGAGGTTGGGCGCCAAGTGAGTATAGTACAGGGGGGCGGCACAATAGAGGAGCAGACCTTGCTGTGGGATCCCGACCGGAAGGAAACGCGACTGATGCGTTCAAAGGAGCAAGCGCACGACTACCGGTATTTTCCGGATCCAGACTTGCCACCGGTAGTGGTGACGCAGGAGATGCGCGCGGCCATTGCGGCCGCTTTGCCTGAATTGCCGGATGCTCGCAGTCGGAGGTACGTGGAAGTGCTTGGCCTTCCGGAATACGATGCTCGCGTCCTTACAGAAGAGCGGTCAGTGGCGGACTACTTTGAAGCGGCGCTTGGCGCGCTGGAGGCAAAATCAGAAGCCGCAGATACCAGCGCATGTGCCAAGGCTGTCTCCAATCTGGTTATGGGTGATGTCATGCGCGAGTTGAAGGCGAGCCCCGATGCCGGTTTTGCGGTTAGTGCCAAGCGCCTTGCCGGGCTCGTACACCTGTGCATGGCGGGTGACATCAGCTCTACGGGTGCACAAGAACTCTTCCTGCTCCTGAAATCCCATGATGGCGCTGCCGAAGACGTTGCCGCTAGGCACCGGTTGCTACAGATATCAGACGATCAGGCATTGCTTCCAGCCGTAAGGCAGGTGTTGGCGGACCATCCGACGCAGGTGCAGCTGTACCTGGCCGGCAAGAGGTCGATTATCGGTTTTTTCATTGGTCAGGTGATGCGTCAATTTGACGGATCTCCGGACCCTATGCGCGTACGCGCATTACTTGTCCGGGTGCTAGACGCTCGTATGCCATGAATGTGAATCAGAAGCTTTTTGCGTTCCTCTTGCTGGGCGTGTTGACGGTGCCTGCGTGCGCGCAGCAGGACGTGGCAACGGAGGGATCGGAAATCCACAGCGTCCTGACGGGCGTCTTTACTGTCGACCCTGCGATCGATGCTACCAAAGACTACCGCGGCTTCGAGGTACTGGTGGCGGTGGATGCCGACGGCGAGCCCGACACATTGGGATATGGCGTCACCGACAGCACGGGCAGTTTCACAATTAACGTGGCAGCGCCGACGCGCGGTCGGTATTCGCTCGTGATCAGCCGGCGCGGTCAGATATTGACGCTGGCTGCTTTGGCGGTGGCGGAGGGCGACTCCGCGACTGTAACGGCAGTGTTTCCGATGGGAAACCGCCCGCTTCGCATCCGGTCAATGGAGAACTCCGCCTGGGCGGCGTACGAGAACACAACAGCGCAGCACCGGCTGCGCCTCCTTGAGCTGGTGCAAAGTGGTGAGTATGACGAGAACAAGGCTGCAAACCTGGTTCGCCAAACGAGCGCGATCTTGTGGGGCATGCAAAACACGTTTCCAGGTACCATGGGAGGTGAAGTGGCGGTGGCTGAAGCGGTATCCATTGCTACAAGCTGGGACGATTCCCTTGCGCTTGCGCGGGCGTTACAGATTCCACCGGAAAACATCAACTACGTTGAGGTCGCCCAGGCCGCTCGGACTGCCCAGTCACGCCTTGCTGGGCAGGAAGCTGCCGTGGCGCTGCTCGAGGAGTTTGCTGCGAAGGCCGTGACAGCGCTTCAGCGCAGCACGTTGGAATTTGAAATCATAGCCGCGCGCCTGGACAGCATGCAGTACGGAACAGCTTTGGATTTGGCTCGCACATACAAGGAGAAGTATGCGGATACGCCGTACGAGGAATGGGGCAGCCGGGCGATCTACGAGTTGGAGCATCTGATCCCAGGCAAGGACGCACCGTTGTTTTCGCTACGCGACATGCAAGGGGACTCGCTGCATCTTTCGGGCCTTCGCGGTCAGTTTGTGCTTGTTGAGTTCTATCATCCGCAAGACGACGTGTATGAGCGCGAGCTTGAGGGGCGCAGTGCGTTGTATGCTGATGCTCCAGCCTTGGAGATTGTGTCGATTTCCATGGTACCGGACACCCTGATCAACGAGGCGTTCTTTGACTCGCGCGACATTCCCGGGCGTCATGCGATCACTCCTGCGGGTCTGGCGCCACTATATAACATCAACGTGCTTCCTACGCGCTTCCTGATCGGTCCCGAGGGCAAGATCAGGGCCAAGTACGTAGGCAATGCTATGGCTGCGATCTATCAGGATTTAGTGGGCGCGCAGTAGACCATTGCACTTTGAAGACAGCTGGGAAGAGTCCAGCTTACTGCGAATGAAATTGGCCGCGGTCGCTGGGTTGGCAGAGCATAGTTCTTGGGTGATGCCAAATCAATAGGCCCCGTGGATCGTAGTCCTCATGGATGCTCGTATGTGGGGCAGGACGACCGAGACAACAGGGCGGCGATTTCGACAGGAGCGTGTCTGACCAGACGTCCGGTTGCCTATTGAGCTGGACTGAGGCCGCAACACCGATCGCTATGGTGCGGATTGCCATTGAATATGTACCTTGCGACCGCGCCGCAGGTAGCCAGTTGCGGGTGCAATCGGTCGCACAGTCCATCAGATTCCTACCAGACAGGAGAACGCGAAAATGCTGATTGCAGGAAACTGGAAGATGAATACAGACGCCGCATCGGCGTCCAGGCTTGCGCAGGATGTATGCACCGGGGTGGGCGATCCTGGAAGTGTACATGTGGCTGTATGTCCGCCTTTTGTGCACCTGACCGCTGTAGGGGACGCGCTGCAGGGCACGCCCGTCAGGCTGGGAGCGCAGAACATGCATGCCGAAATATCTGGGGCCTATACAGGTGAAGTCTCTGGGGCGATGCTGGCGTCAGTTGGGTGCCATTACGTGATATTGGGGCACTCCGAGCGCCGGCAGAACTTCGGCGAGACCGATGCCCTCGTTAGTGCGAAAGTGCGACGGGCACTGACCTTTGGGCTGATCCCAATTATCTGCGTGGGTGAGGTGCTTGCTGAACGTAAGGCAGGCCGCCAGCGCCAGGTCGTGGGAATTCAGGTCCGGGGTGCGCTAAAGGACGTTGAGCATGCTGATTCGCTGGTAATAGCATACGAACCAGTGTGGGCTATCGGGACAGGTGAGACAGCGACCTCAGATCAGGCCCAATCCATGCATGCCTACATCAGGACGCTCTTGGTGGGCCAGTTCGGCAGAGCCGGAGCGGCTGGAATCCAGATTCTTTATGGGGGCAGCATGAAGCCCGCAAACGCCGCTGACCTTATCAGCCTACCCGACGTTGACGGCGGCCTTATTGGAGGCGCGAGCCTAAGCGGGGAGTCCTTTGCTGCGATCGTCAGAGCAGGACAGGCGGCGGTTTAGGGCTTGGCGCTACCCCGCAGTTTTTCCGGTTTCGGCCTCCACGTTGCCAGCCTCTGCCTTCGTCTCGGATGGCTTTTCGGCGTTGATGTCCTCGCCATCGGCCGCTTGTTCATTGCTGCTGGTAGTGCCGTTGCCATTGGAAGCGTAGTCTGTCTTATAGAAGCCAGAACCTTTCAATATAAACCCGGTGCCTCCAGAGATGACGCGGCGAACCTTCTGATGCGTGGTTGGGCATTCAGTAAGAGGGTCGGCCGTTATCCGCTGGAAGCATTCAAACGTAGTGCCGTCCTCGCGACGATAGATATACGTAGGCATGAAATCCTGTTGACTTACATCCTCTAGCAAAACCCCGGGTCGTCCAAAAGTTCCTCAGTTCAGGGGGGTCGCGGCCAGTCCCCTGTAGGCCAGGTCTGCGACCAGTGGACGCAACTCGCCAACCAGGAAGTTCTCGCGAGTCGGGTAGACGCGATTGGTCAGCAGAATAACATAAAGACCAGTGTCCGGGTCGATCCAGAGGGAAGTGCCAGTGAAGCCGGTGTGGCCAAAGCTGCGAGGGCCGAAGTAGTCACCCGCAGAAGATGGCTTGTCCGTGTTTTTGGTGTCCCATCCTAGCGCACGCGACGAAACGGTGGTGTCCACAACCGTAGTGAAGTACTCCACAGTTGCCGGGTTAAGGAATAGACCGTTTTCATAGTACCCACCCTGTGCCATCATCGCGGCAAACCTAGCGACATCTTCCGCCGAGGAAAACAGGCCCGCATGGCCTGCCGTACCACCTAAGATCCAAGCATTCTCGTCATGGACTTCGCCTTGTACCAGGCGATGCCGGAAGTAGTCATCAAGCTCTGTAGGTACCACCGAGGGATCCGGCGCGCCGGTGCTCCTAAAGCCGGTCGCCGTCATGCCAAGCGGCGCGAAGATGTTCTCCGCTGCATACGTAGCAAAGTCCTGCCCGGTGATTGCTTCCATTACAAGGACAAGGGTGATCATGCCAAAGTCGCTGTATCGGTACTCCTCTCCCGGGCTTGAATCAAGCGGGATGGCAAAGATCGAGTCGATGATGGCTTCACGCGTCAAGACGCCTTCGGCATAGAATGTGCGGAAGGGTGTAAAGCCGCCCGTATGCGTAAGCAGCTGGCGAATAGTGATGCCTGCCTTGTCGGGGCTGTCGAATTTGGGCAGGTATGAGCGTACGGGCGCATCAAGGTCCAATAGATCTTCTTCATACAGCAGCATCGTGGCCGTAGTGGTTGCAATGGCCTTGGTCAGCGACGCCATATCAAACACGGACCGGGGCGTGGTTGCAACGTCGGATTCGTACGTATAGGCACCATACCCTGTCAGTTTGTGAACCACCCCGCGCTGCCCAATGGCAACGGCCGCGCCCGGAAAAGCCTGCTGTCCTATGAAAGCCTCTACTAGCGAGTCGATGCGTGCAAACGCTTCTGCTGTGTCCAGAGGGGAAGGGGCAGCCCTTCGGGCTATAGTGCCGGGCGCATTGCAGCCCACTGGAGCCGCAAGGATTACGACACTCAGCGCCATGCAACGAGAAAGTGACATGAATGGCGGAGCTTTTGTAGTTTTGGGCGCCACCGCCCAAGTGCGGTATGGCAATTTCCCGAAAACAACCCTTATCTGTCTATGCCTACTGTTACAGTAGACGGCGGCCTGATGATTAAGGTCGCGGAAGGAAGGCGTCTGGCCCTGGCGGTAGAGGATGCTGGCGCCGACATCGGGCACCGGTGCGGCGGCTTTGCTCGTTGCACGACCTGCCGCGTAGAATTTATTGCGGGGGAGCCCTCTGTCTGCACTCGTGCAGAGTACGAAAAGCTGAAGGATCGTGGCCTGTTGGGCAAGGCGCGTCTGGCGTGCCAGATTGTCGTGGAAGGCGACATGACCGTGAAGCCGTTGATGAGAGTGTCAGAAATGGGTTGGGCCGACCCCGGCCCGCCGTTGGCGGAAACCGTGACGCCGGAGCCCGACTGGATCGACGTGTCGTCAGCCGAAGACCAGGTCTAAGTCCGCATCGGATATCCGGCTGCGCTCTTGGCGAACGGCGTCAAAGAACCTCTGGTCATACGTGCGCGATCTGATTACCATTGGCATGGGTGTGGCATGTCCCAAGAGGAGTGCCTGCTGCTTGGCGTCGATAGCGGCAAGGATGTTGCGCAGGCTGCTGCTGTTTCGCTCACCAACGAGTACGGCAGTGATGTCCTTGTCGTCACTGAGCTGTGCGACGAGCTTTGTCCCAATCTGGCTTAGAACCTCTTCGTCAATGGCGCTGGGCCGCTGGTCTACGACCAGGAGTGACACAAAGTACTTGCGCATCTCTCGCGCGATTTTTCCAAAAGGGGTTTCCCGCGCAACACCTTTGGCCAGGAATTTGTGTGCCTCCTCTATGGTGATCATCAGGGGGCGAGGCTTGTTTTTCCTGGTCCTTCGAAACTCGTTGGCCTTCTGTTCATACCGGTCGCGTATCCGGCGCGTGATAACGTTAGCGACCAGCAGGTATACTTGGAGGTCGCTGTAGGCGCCGAATTCGAAGATTACCGACTTTCCCTTGTCCAAGTGGGACATCAGCTGGTCAAGGACGTCTATTCTGCCCTTGGACGGCTCCGTGCTGAAGAAATCATGCCGGGCGAGCCTTGAGAGCTTACGTCGCAATGCCCCAAGAGCACCTTCATGCGCGCCGATGCGGCTCGCAAGCCGAGTCAGCTCTTCACCAGTACTAGTCTCCAGGAGCGTCGACAGCCACCTGCGCCCAAACTGCTTCTTCAGCGCAAAGGCAACCTCTTCGGCTGTGGGGTTAAGGTTCAAGGTCTCCCTCAGCGGCAGTATATCGCCGGGCAGAATCTGATCTGCATACAGGGTCACGGCTTGGTCGGCCTGACTTCCACGTTCTCTGGTACCCTTAGGGTCAAGGGAGAAGATGACTACTTTCGCAGGGAAGAGCTCTCTAAGACCCCTGAGGAATCCAGAGCGCTGCCCGCTTGCTTCCTGGTCAACCTTATCGCCGTATTCGGAGTGCATGTCAAAGATGAGGTTGACGGCAACGTCCGTCTTGATCAGGCCACAGAGCAGAAGACGTGTCAGGAACGTCTTGCCTGTGCCGGTTTTTCCGAACACCGCATTGGAGCGCTCCACGAAGCGGCGCAGGTTTAGGCACAGCGGGATGTCATCCATCCCCAGCGGCGAACCGATTTGGAAAAAGGTTTTTCCGTCTCCGTGTGACTCATCACCAAAGATGCGTACGACGTCGTCCACGTCGGCGCGGGCCACATCCGAAAAGTGGGCGGGCACCGTCTTGACAGCCCGCGGCTCGCGGCCCGACAGCTCCGGGTGATCTGCGTTTTCCATCATCAGCATCGGATGGAGTAGCACCTTGCCATAGGCAGCAGTACCCTCCATCACCTGGCGCAAAAGGTGGTCTTCTGGTCCCGGCGGGTACAGGAGCACGTTTTCATTTGTTGCCGCAATGGTCACGTCCGTGATCAGCGAAAAGAAGTCAAATTTGTTGCCCTGAATAACGACGAAGGTGCCAGCTTTGACATCCTCGACAGACTGCTGCGCAGCGAGTTTCATCTCGACACCTTGACTCAGGGAGCCGTGCGTGATGACACCGATTTTTTCCGATCTGCCAACGGCGTGGTTTGGAGCCATTGTATTACAGTGCTTGTTCAGCGGCGGCGAGTTGCCCACAGGCTGCGTCAATGTCCTGGCCACGGCTGCGCCGCACGGTGACGGTGACGCCGTGGTCAGCCAGAATGCGCGCAAAGGAATTCATCCGTGCGTCGGTCGTGCGCTCAAAGCTGACTCCTGCGACGGCGTTGTACATGATGAGGTTAACCTTGGTGTGCACCCGGCGGCAAATTCGCACAAGTGCCCGCGCATCGGCCTCAGTGTCGTTAAAGCCCTGGAAGAGGCAGTATTCAAAGGTCACGCGCCGGCGCGTAGTTCGCGAATAATACTGCAGGCTCTCCAATAACGCGCTGAGGCCTGTAGCGTGTGCCCTGTTTACTGGCAAGATCTGGCTACGCTTTTCTTCGGTAGGAGCATGCAGCGACACAGCTAGGTTTACGCCGGGGTCGTCATCCGCGAAGCTGCGGATGCGGCGCGCCAGACCGACGGTAGATACGGTGATACGGCGCGGCGCCAAGCCCAAGGCCTGCGGGTGCGACAGCAGCGTGAGGCTGGTCAGCACCTGGGTGTAGTTGAGTAGCGGTTCCCCCATGCCCATGAAGACCACATTCGTCAGGCCCCGTCCGAAGCGCTCACGTGCCAGTCCTGTGAGAAAGTACGCCTGATCGTAGATTTCCCCCGGCGTGAGGTTTTGACTAAAACCCAGGAGGCCGGTAGCGCAAAATGTACAGCCCATGGCGCACCCCACCTGGCTGGACACGCAGGCCGTATAGCGGTCGGCCACTTCGTCGGGGATCAGGACTGCCTCAACCAGCCGGCCGGAAGAAAGCCTGAAGAGGGCCTTCGCTGTCCCATCGCGGGAGGTCTGGAGCGCTGCAAGCGCGATGGATTCCAGCGAGCATTGGGCGGTCAGCACTTGCCGGAAATCTGCCGGCAGGTTCGTCATTGCGCCAAACGAACGAACGCCTTTTCCGTAAATCCACCGGAAAAGCTGGCGGCCGCGATATTCCGGCTCACCAAGCCTAATGGCCAAGGCCTCCAGGCCCGGAAGGCCCAAGGCCGTCAGGTTGATTGGTATGGGCTGGGACCGGTCCAAAATTGAGGCGAAAGTTTCACAGCACTTTCATTTATTGTGCCCATCGAATACCTTGCGTAAGACGCTCACCATTGGAGGCCTTAGCTATGAAAACATTCATGATGGTCGTACCGCTTCTGGTGCTTGCCGTTTCAGTCCATGCACAGCTCCCGGCCAACGTTTTGGAAGGCTCGTGGAGGCTGGTCTCCCAGCGCTCGATCTATCCAGACACCGTTGTGGTAACCACTAATCCACCGCCATCGATTAAGATTCTCAACTCTACGCACTTTTCTTGGGGCTATCAGTCGGATTCGGGAGAGGATGTCATCGCCGGGGGTGGCCGGTACACCTTGCAAGGTGACACCTTGTACACGGAGTATCTGGAGTACCATGTAAGCGAGGTCTTGGTTGGCCAGGCGCTACGGTTTTCTGTCAGGATTGTCGGAGACCTGTGGTATCATGCTGGAGAGTTTCCCAGCGGTTATCGTCTGGAGGAGGTCTGGCGTCGCATCGAGTAGTACCTACTGCACCCAGCGGTCGACGCAGATGAAGACGACCAGCACCGGGATATAGAGGATCGAGGCCATGAGCACCCGGCGCGCGTCCCGCGTGCTGCGGGAGCGGAAAAATGCGTAGGCGGGTGCCAGAAACCACACGCCAAGTAACATTGCGCCGACGAGGTAGAGCCATCCTGTACTGCCAATGGCCGTGGGTAGCGTGCTGGCCGCCGCAAGTGCAATGGTGGAGTACAGCGTTTGGCGCGCGGTGGAATTCCCGTCCGGATGCACGACAGTCAGCATAGCGTAGTTTGCCCGCGCATAGTCTTTGCGGTACATCCAGGCCAATGCCAGGAAGTGGGGAATCTGCCACAGTGCCAGGATGGCAAAGAGGACCCACCCGGCCGCGCCGAATGTGCCTGTAGCCGCCGTGTAGCCACCAAGGGCGGGCAAAGCGCCCGGAATTGTGCCTACTAGCGTATTGTAGTGCGTGTGTCGCTTAAGCGGCGTGTAGGCTGCCAAGTACAACACGACGGTCAACACAGCCAGCCCCAACGTCAAGAGGTTCGTAAGCCATAGCGCGGCAAAGCCAAGTGCCAACAATGAAAGCCCGTAAAGTAGAGCGGCTTGCGGTACGATACGGCCGGAAGGCAGCGGCCGGTTGGCTGTGCGCCGCATAAGTGCGTCATACTTGCGCTCGATGAAATGATTCAGCACGCCACCGCCCGCCGCGCAAAGGGCGGTGCCGGCAAGCGTAAGGCCAAGGAGCCCGCCTCCAATCGTGTCGGGTGATCCCAACAGGAATCCGGCTAGGGCGGAAATCGTGACCAGGAATGATATTTCGGGCTTTGCCAGCTCCCAATAGTCCAGAAACGCAGAGCGGTCGGGGTCGATTGACACCCGCCGGCGTTGCGGTCCTAGTCGGAGTCGCTGGGGAGTTTCCAGGACATCAGCAGTCTGTTCCATCACACTATTTCCAGCGGCGCAAGAGCTGAAGCGCAATTCCAAAGGTTATGCCCAACAGTACCGAACCCACGATAAGGTGGGCCGAGTTGAGCGCGACTTGCCATACCGAGCGCGCACCGACGCTATCTTCGTACACCAGTATCATAAGGGCCATTACGCCCAGCATCATTTGGAGCGCAACGCCGCTCACCATGCTCCATGCCCACCCGCTTAGTAAGCCGCGCCGGCGCAGGCGGCCAAAGAGCGTTAGAATCAGCACCAGAACGACTATACTTCCGGTGATATGAGTAAGCGTGAACCCCAGGTGCACACCGGCCCCTGGGTGGCGCAAGAGGGCGCCAAGCAGAATCTGAGCGAAGAGTGCAAGGGCAGTGATGACTGAGAGTCGGCTGAGCGTTTGTGGTGTGGCGGGTGCTTTCTTCGCCTCGATCCACCCCGCCGACGTAACTACGGCTGCAGCCATGATCGAAGAAAACAACAGCTGCGCTCCCAAGGCATGAACGACCGCCAGGTCCAGCGATACCCATAACACGCGCAGTCCGCCCAGAATCCCTTGCAGGATGACCAGCGTCAAAATGCTCATCGCAAGAAGCCGAATTCCGTGACGCCGGTCTGCGGCCAAGGTCCAAATCACGAGGCCGACGGCCCACAAGCCTACCAGCGCACCAAGTAACCTGTGGCCATGCTCGGCGAGGATCGGGGCGTGCATCCACCACTTTGACGCTGGATTGGAAGGATCATGAAATCCTGTGGCAAAAGGGTCAAGGGACCCAAAAGAGGTGGGCCAGTCCGGGACGGCGAGCCCCGCATCGATGCTGGTCACCCAGCCCCCCCAGCCAATGAGTGCAAGGCAAAGGACTATTCCAAGGAGCGCATACCGATGGCGCCAAGGCGCAAATCCGCTGGTTGGGGTGGACTCCAATAGACCCGGCTTGCTTTAGTTCAGTCCATAGCAACAAGTGCGGCTATGCCGCTGTTCCACAGCACAGTTGAAAGCCGTGCGAATCTACGATTCAAAGCCGTACGAAACACGCCAATGACCCTTATTGCATCCATCTCCGGAATCCGAGGGATCTTTGGCGCCGGCCTGGACGCCTCGGTTCTCGTCCGCTATGCCTTGGCCTACGGCCAATGGGCACTCGGTAGGGCACATCACCTGCCGCCGTGCATAGTCGTTGGGCGGGACGCGCGGGTGTCGGGAGAAGTCTGTGCACAAATCGTTATGGGAACGCTGCGCAGCCTGGGGCTGGATGTGGTGGATGCTGGGCTGGCTACAACCCCTACGGTCGCTATGGGCGTGCTGCGGGCCCGAGCGCGGGGTGGCATCATTCTTTCTGCATCACACAACCCAGAGGAGTGGAATGCACTTAAGCTCCTGAACGAAAAGAGTGAATTCCTCTCCCCAGCCGAAGGAGCCACAATCATGGCCGCAGTCGGCAATACGCCGGCTCCGCATGGAGAGCACATAGGTGGCCATCAAGAACAAGATTTCTTGGAAGACCACCTTTCGGCGATCGCGACACTCGATTTTCATAGTCCTGCGCCCATTCGATCCCGCCGCTTCAAGGTCGTCGTCGACGGCATTAATTCGGTTGGCGGCCTGGCGTTGCCGCGCCTGCTCGCACGAATCGGCGTGAAGCCAGTCGATATCCTAGTGCTTAACGGGGAGCCAACGGGCCGTTTTGCACATCCAGCAGAGCCGCTGCCGGGACATCTGACGGACACGATGGCATGTGTCAGGCAAGGTGACTTCGACTTGGGGCTGGTGGTGGATCCCGATGCAGATCGCCTGGCGCTGATAGACGAACACGGCGATTACGTCAGCGAGGAGTTGACGCAGGTAATTGCCGCAGACTTCCTTTGGCGCAGGCGGTCAGGTCCATTTGTTACGAACTTCTCCTCTTCCCGCGCTATTGATGACGTTGCCGCGCGCCACGGGCAGTTGGTGCACCGATCTGCGGTAGGCGAGATCAACGTCGTGAAGAAGATGCAGGAGGTCGGCGCGATCATGGGAGGTGAAGGCAACGGAGGCGTGATCTTGCCCGACCTTCACTACGGGCGAGATGCGCTTGTAGGCGCAGCGATAGTGCTGCAGCACCTGGCCGAGCGGCAACTGACGATGTCCGCCTTGCGCGGTGCGATGCCACAGTATGTGATCTCCAAGAACAAGGTTCGCTTGGATGATCCTGATGCTGCTCTGGCCCGTATTGCCGATCAGCACTGCGGCGATGGTCTCTCCACCGTTGACGGTGTTAAGCTGAGCTTCGTGCACGGCTGGGTCCACCTGCGCAAGTCAAACACGGAGCCTATTGTCCGTGTGTACGCGGAGGCGTCAACGGAGGCCAGCGCCAACGCGCTCGCACAGACCTACATGGACCGTCTTCAGGAGCCGGCAAGGGGGTGAAGCCCTGGTTGGCCTCACCCCCGCCGATTAAAAGGTGTAGGCCTAAAAGTCCATGCCACCGCCCATGCCGCCCATGCCACCACCATGGTGGCCGCCGGCTCCGGCGTCACCGCCTGTAGACTTTTCAGGTTTGTCTGCTACCACGGCTTCGGTGGTCAGCAAGAGCCCGGCAACCGACGCGGCATTCTCCAGCGCAGCGCGGACGACCTTTGTCGGGTCGATAACGCCTTGGCTGATGAGTGCGCCATACTCTTCGGTACGGGCGTTGAAGCCAAAGTCGCCTTCGCCTTCTTTGACTTTCTGGGCTACGATGGAGCCCTCCACGCCGGAGTTGGCTGCAATCTGGCGCAGCGGTTCTTCCAGGGCGCGGCGCACAATGTTGACACCGATAGCCTGGTCATCGTTGTCAATCGGCGCATCGGCGAGCGAACCTATGGCGCGAATAAGGGCGACACCACCACCGGAAACGATGCCTTCTTCAATGGCCGCACGCGTAGCGTGCAGGGCATCTTCGACGCGGGCTTTCTTTTCTTTCATTTCCGGCTCGGTGGCCGCCCCGATTTTGAGAACGGCTACGCCACCGCTGAGTTTTGCCAGACGCTCCTGCAGCTTCTCGCGATCGTAGTCACTGGTCGTCGTTTCGATCTGCTGCCGGATCTGGTTTGAGCGTGCAGTGATCTGGTCCTTGCTGCCGGCACCGTCAACGATGACTGTCTTATCTTTGTCGATGACCACCCGCTCGGCCTGACCGAGGTACTCCAGCGTTGCGTTTTCGAGGCGGTAGCCTTTTTCTTCGCTGATGACCGTGCCGCCGGTCAGGACGGAGATGTCTTCCAACATCGCTTTACGACGATCGCCAAACCCGGGGGCCTTGACAGCGGCCACGCGCAGCGTGCCGCGCAGCTTGTTGACGACCATGGTTGCGAGGGCTTCGCCTTCGACGTCCTCTGCGATGACGAGAAGCGGGCGGCCGGACTGAGCGACCTTCTCAAGGACGGGAAGCAGGTCCTTCATGGTGGAGATCTTCTTGTCGAAGATCAACAGGTACGCCTTCTCCAGGATAGTCTCCATGTCGTCGGCATTGGTGACAAAGTAGGGGGAGAGATAGCCGCGATCAAACTGCATGCCCTCAACCACATCCAAAGTGGTTTCTGTTCCGCGCGCTTCTTCCACCGTGATGACGCCGTCCTTGCCGACCTTCTCAAACGCATCGGCGATAAGGGTGCCAATGGCTTCGTCGGTGTTTGCCGAGATGGAGCCGACCTGTGCGATTTCGTTACGGCCCTCGATGTCTCGGCTCTGCACACGCAGGTCAGCTATGACGCACCTGACGGCTTTGTCGATGCCGCGCTTCAGGTCCATAGGATTAGCTCCTGCCGTGACGTTTTTCAGGCCCGCGGTCATGATGGCCTGCGCCAGGACGGTGGCCGTAGTGGTACCGTCACCAGCCACATCACTGGTCTTGGAGGCAACCTCTTTGACCATTTGCGCTCCGACATTTTCCAGCTTGTTGTCGAGTTCGACCTCTTTTGCAACCGTTACGCCGTCTTTGGTCACGGTTGGCGAGCCGAATTTCTTCTCGATGATGACGTTGCGGCCTTTGGGCCCGAGGGTGACTTTGACGGCTTCTGCGAGCTGGTCAACGCCGCGCTTGAGGGCGTTTCGTGCGTCAGCTTCAAAGATAATCTGCTTTGCCATGTTGGTATTTAGAAATAAGAGGGTTTACGGTTGAGTTACTTGACGATGCCGAGGATGTCAGTCTCGCGCATGATGAGGTATTCCTCCCCGTCGAGGGTGACCTCCGTGCCGGAGTACTTTCCGTAGAGAACGACATCGCCGGCCTTTACGGAAGTATCGATCTTGGTGCCGTTTTCGACCCGACCCGGGCCGACGGCGATGACCGTGCCGCGCTGCGGCTTCTCCTTGGCGGAGTCTGGGATGAACAGCCCGCTGGCGGTCTTCTCTTCGGCGTCCTGCGCCTTGACCACTACGCGGTCACTAAGCGGTTGAATCATGGGTGTGTTGCCTCCAATTTGTGATGAGATGTTCTCTTGTTAGCACTCTCCGCAGGTGAGTGCTAAGTGATACCACACTGCTGATGTGAGGTTCCGGTGAACTTGGCAGGACCCTCCTGCGTACGCGGTCTTTCAACAAAAAGGGTGCCAGACGGGCTTCCACCCGGAATTGCTGGTGGCCTGGCACGTTGCGTATGACAAAGCGGCAGACGAGTTGACGCGCATGACAGGATTGGCAGGTCGCATACGGTGGGGGGGTTGGTCCCTGAGCTTTGGTCTCATGGGGTTTGTCTTGGTGCTGGTGACGTTGCCGCCGTTTGTGGGGGTAGAGTGGCGCATTGTGCTCATGCACACTTTTGCGCCGGTATGCCATCAGATTGCCGAGCGCTCCTTTCATGTGGACGGCGTGGCGCTTGCTGCCTGTCACCGGTGCTACGGCATCTACTGGGGCCTTTTTCTTGGTCCTGTCCTGTACCTGGTTGTGCGCAGATGGGAGCACAAGTGGTGGAATCAGTCGCGGCTGCTATTGGCGGCGGCCCTATTGCCGCTCGGCTTAGACTGGGTGCTAGACTTTGTCGGGCTTTGGTCCAATACGCCGCTCAGCCGCGTTCTCTCCGGCGGCGTATTCGGCCTTGCAGCAGGAATGCTGGTGGCGCAGGCTCTTTCAGGTCGCGCTCTGGGGTCACGCAGCGCAGATCCTCCAGCGGTGGCCTTGGCAGAGTAGCTGCCGGGTACCAGCGCACGGGGCTTGCGAAAAGTTGTCCCTATCCTCGGCTAGAGGCTTGCCTGGCATCAAGCATGCGCCGCTAAGCCGCAGAGCGACTCGGCGTCTTATGCTGTTGGTCCCAGTGCTTCGTGTCTGTAGTCTGTCATCATCGGCAAGCTGCGGGGCATGGTCGCAGCGGCCGTGCTACCGGTCGCCGAATCCATGGCCAGCCACGCCTTTGCATCCACGCTCTGCTTTGCTTTTTTCCCGTGCGGCATTCTGGTGCTTCGGTACCACGTTAGTGCCGCAGGCCCTGCCCCTCATCGGTGGTGAAGCAGCGGCAATCGGTGCAAGAGCGAGTGCTGCCGGCGGCTATCGTGCTGCCGTTGGCATCAGCTACAGGATCCCAGCCGGAATCAGCCCAAGAATGGGAAGTGCCGCTAGGATTTTCAGAGCTGAGGCCACTATTGGCGGGTTCATGGCTGACGCAGTAGCCTTGTGGTCTTGCTTAGCCGCGCGAAAGTCCTGACCATGGGCCCGGCCCGGGGCTCCGCGGTGGGTTAAGTCGGCGAGCCGGCGGGCCGGAGCAATTAAGGGCACATGTGCATCAGGCGAAGCGGCAGCCCGGAAGTTCGCCCGGTTAGGAAATGCCGGACGCGAACAGCAGCACTGCCAGCATCCAACTTCAAAAAGGGCGGCAGGCAAGAAGCGCAGCCTATCTCCGCTCAGCGCTTGGTTGCCAACATTCCCTCCAAAGTGCTATTATTACCGGGTAGCGCTCTCGTCGAAACCGTTTAACTAAATTCCTGCTTCTTATGCCATCTTATACCACTTCAGCCATCATCGGCGGTGTTGCCGGTGCTCTACTTGCAGCGCTGTTCCAGATCGGACAGGCGAGTGTCAGCGAAATACTTGGGATAGTGGCCTGCTTGTCCTACTTGGCCTGCGGCCTGGTTGCTGTCTGGCACTATACTAACGAACATTCGGTTACTCTTACTGGAGGTCAGGGCGTCAAGCTAGGTGCGTATTCGGGTGTATTTGCCGGCATCGTTGGGGCTCTCCTAGGCTTTTTGCTAAAAGCCCTCAACGTCTTACCCACTAAGGAAGAGGCCCTGGCTGAGGCTATGGTCGAAATCGAGGCTGCAGGCGGCGCAGGGGAAGCAGTGGCGACGCGGATGATTGAATTCATGTACGGGGTCGGAGGGATTGCAATGGGCTTGGTTATTGCCGTGGTCCTGGGCCTAGTTGGCGGCGCAATTGGCCGCGCTATCTGGAAGAGGGGCGAGGAAGAGGCGGCTTGACCAAGGCTACGCCGTGCAATGCGCCCGATAGCTACCGGCTATCATGTATGGGGTGCGGCTGCAATACCTTCTCTGGCGAGGCATTCCACCTGCGCGGTCGAGGCACCTGTGGTGGGCTCCTCCGCTAACTGGGTACCGGCACACGGACCAGCAGGTGGTAGTCTCTTTAAACCACATGTCAGGCTAGTTGAAAATGCCCGCATTCTCTTGCGGGAGATGCGGCAATGAGGGCTACTCGCCAGTAATGAGCTGCTGCCCGCTACCGTAGACATCTAGCTGTTCACTCAACACAAAGAGGTGTAAGATGCCATCAAGAGTCCCTTCAGCGCTCATGGGCGGTCTCGCTGCCGCGCTGCTCGTGATTATCTTTAACTACCTGTCCAGCACGGGAGGCTTTCCTCCCAACCCCGTTTATGGTTGCTTTGCTTGTCTGTCCTACCTGATCTGCGGGCTAGTTGCCGTTTGGCACTATACAACGGAGCACTCGCTAACCCTGACCGGTGGCCAGGGCATCGTTCTCGGATTGCTTTCCGGCGTCTTTGCCGGGGCAATCGCGGCGCTGGTAGGCTATGTCCTGATGGCGTTGGGAGTTTTGCCGGGGCCGGAACAGATGATTGAAGAGATGGAGCGGAGCGGGATTCTGGATCAGCCAGGGAGTTCAATCACCAAGCGCATGTTGGAAATGACGCGCGGGCCCATTGGGCTCGTTGTCAGCGTAGTGCAGGGTTCGGTTAGCGGCGCAATCATGGGGCTCATCAGCGGTGCCATTGGCCGAGCCATCTGGAAGAAGGGCGAGGAAGAGGCAGCATAAGCCGGGCAAGGCCGTTGGTCGCGTCCGACCTAAGCTAAATTCACGTGTGGGCCGCCGCCGGATACCTGTGTCGGTACCCTTTGTCCTCCGTCGTAGTGGGGAGGAGGCATCGGCCTGCTGCGACCGGCGCGCCGCCCTTCCGCTACTTTATGTGGAAACAACCTCTCCCAGAGCAGTCCATGAAGGAGATCGCAAGACTTGGCGCTGCAGGAAACTTACTATGACTAGGCGGACCCCTATTGGCATTCATCAGTTCTTATAAAATGATACCCAACAGTCCGCGGATTCTTATTCTAAACTGTTGGCACCCAAGCCCGTGGCCTTCGTGCATAGGCTATTGCCCGACCTTGAAATCCGATTCAGATTGATCACTGGCCGGCGCGTAATGCTATTGACACCAGTTCCTGGGCAATGCAAACCCTGCAGAACAACTTTCGCTGTCAGTTGATGATCCGCTCACTTGTTTCTACTCTGCTGTGTATTGGTTTCGCCTGCATGTCCGCATGTGGTGGCGAATACGCTGACCCGTATAGCTACGCGGGCCACAGGTCCGTTGAGTTGAAGGAATTCATGCGCTTGGGTGACGAGGCGCGTGGGGACTCAGTTCTGTTCGGAAAAATTCGGTCCATGGCTGTCAATTCTGCGGGGCAGCTTGTTGTAGGGGACTGGGATAATTCGAATGGCTACGTGTTTTCCCCGGATGGCGAGCTGGATGGCCACTTTGGCGGCAAGGGGGCGGGGCCAGGAGAGTTTGAATGGATGGGAAGCACAGTAGTTGGGCCAAGCGATTCAATATTCGTATTTGATCCAATTCTCAGCCGCATTTCCGCCTTTGATCCAGATACGTACCAATTCGACTACAGTATATCCCTTGAAAGTGAAAGAATTGGTCGCCAAAGTCCCGGTGATCTGGTTGGAGTTACAGAGCGAGGATTTATCATCCGGTACAATAGGAATGTCAGCCTAAGCGAGTTAGCGCCCAATTCAGACGAGACTCGCTTGATCGGTGTTGTTATGCGGGTGAACTGGCGTGGTGAATCCGTCGACTCCATTCTAGGACTACACCTTTCTAGCAACATTATTGCTCCAGACGCTTCACGGATCATTTCACGCCCATTTGCTCGGGAGAGCATGGTACGGCTAGCCCTGCCGTTTACCCAAGTTACCTGGCAGACTTACGCATTTGAGGGTATCAGAAGCATGTCCAGTCGTTGCCGAGCGACACGGGGTGTGTCCATGTGGCACAGGGGTCTTGGCTGTGGACTCAAGGCTTGGTCGTGCAGGGACGCTTCGTTCAGCTCAACGCGGTCTACGCCTGCTTTGCGGGCGGAGGCCTTGCTTACCGTGGACATACAGCCCCGGCAGGGTATAGGGATCCTGCCTTGTGACAGGATCACAGTCCACGGGTTATCGCAGCGCAGTGCCGCCCTTACTCAGCGTCACGGACCTCGTATCCCAGCTCGTATCCCAGTGTGGCCAGCGCCAATCGTTCCAGCCCGCGCCACATGATCTGGTGACCGGGCGGCCCGTCGCGAGTGCGATTCTGGTACCCCCCGAGTACCGCCAGCAGCAGGATGGCCTCTTGCAGCGTGCCGGGCCGAGGCAGCTTCACACGGCTGGCATAGCTCGTCAAAAAACGAAGCTCCAACTCCGTGAAGAAGACCTCCGAGTCCAACTCTGGCACGGTTCGCCCCAATAGCGTCAGCACCATCAGGCGCCAGGCAATAACGCAGTAGATCGCGATCGCCCGCTCCAGACGCAGCGCCGTGCGCAGCGCCAGACGCTCCACCTTGCAGCCGCTCTTAAGCACCCGGAAGAAGTCCTCAACGCGCCACCGCTTCACGTAGTGGTCCAGCACCTGCAGGGCCTCCTCCAGCGTGTGCACCGCCACACTGGTAAGCAGATACCATTCTATGGCCTCTTCGCCTTCCGGCGGGGCCTGCTCCCGGATGTGAACCCCGTACATCGTCACCGGATCTGCCTCCTGGGTCGTGGCCGGCAGCGTCACCCGGTGGAACCGCACCTCGGCGTCCGCTATGCGATAGCTGCGCCCGGGGCGTGCGGGCTTGCCCCGTGACTTCGGGCGTGCGGTGACTTTCTTGATCTCGATCCGCACGCTGCCGGCCGCCGGGCCGCCCGCGAGGGTCTCAAACAGCTTCCTGCCGTTGGCCAGCCGGCGATCTATCCGCGCCCTGACCAGCATCTCCACGCGGCCCTGACGACGCTGGGCGTCAAAGAGCGCAAAACTGTCGCCCTCCCGGTCCATAACGCAGATCACGCGAATCTTGCGGGAGATCTGATCGGCCGCCGCACAGATGTCCAGGTAGGCGTCCAGCCAACGCTGGGCCTTCGGCTTCAGGGGACCGTGCGAAGGATCCCGGTAGCTGCAGCGCAACACGCCCAGCGGCAGACCGTCGGAGGTGGTTGCCAGCGTCGCATGTACATGCATCCCACGCGTTTGCGCCGTGGTCTGATTGCGGCCGGTGACCTGCAGGTCCGTGCAGGCCGGACGCGTGGCATAGCGCAGTCTGCTGCCATCCTGGATGCAGAGCACCACCTTCTGGCTGCGCATGCGCTCGATCGTGCGCGCACGATGCGGCGCCAATATGTTCTCCGGAGTGACCTTGGACGCCGGGTCGCTCTCCAGCAACCGGTAATGCGCCTTGACCGCCGCACGATCGTAGTCCGTATTGCCCGTAATGGACTGGCCCATCACCGAAGCCAGCATCGACGCACTCCGTACCAGGCGCGTGGAGCGCAGCCGATTGCCCAGTGGAGCGTCCCCGAACTCGGCTTCCGCCCATTGGTCACGGTCCAACGCCTCGTGGGGTGCTCTCACAGGATGGAGCTCCACCGCCGGCACGCCGAGTGCCTGGCGCCACCCGCGGTCCAGTTCGTACACATACAGCGCCTTGGGCGGCTCGGGTTCATCGTCGGCCTGTCGTTTGCCGCCGGCAGTATAACCAATGTGCAGAAAGTTTGCCGCCTGGAAGCATGTACCCTTCCAGTTCGGATCCACATAGGTCTCCACAACCCAAGGGCGGTACCTGTAACGCTCTTCAAAATCATCGGGCAGCTGCCTGAGCGCAAGGCCCAGGACACGGCTCGCCAGGTGCGTGCAGGGTCCCCGAATCAAAAAACGGCTCAAACACACCACATGATGCAGGTGGGCCTGGCGCTGCGCATCGCTCCAGGCCATCCATCGCTCCCGTGCGGCCAGACGCAGGGCCGAGGCCGAAAAGCCCAGCGCGCCCAGATAGCCCTGCGCACTATGCACCAGGTAGCGCACCTGCGCGCCGAAGAACGTCGTCGTGCCCCGCGGATGCTCCTGGTCCAGCAGCGTGTTCCATACGGCGCGCTGGTCGTCGTCCGTGACCATGACCAGTGACAGGTCCTCCACTTCGCGGACGGAGCGTGGAAGGGCACTCGGCATGGGCATGCCCTCCTTCAGCAGCCGGGGGGACGCGCCGGCAGCGTGGTCGTTCATCGGCGCCGGCAGTGCTATACGGCCGCGGTCGGACAGCTTCGAGAGCGCCTTGGCACAACTGGCTACCTGCAACTGCCCGCGTGCGTCAACAAAGTCAAAGACCGCACACACACGCCGGGCGATGGCGGCACGATTCTTCAGACCCTCATCAGCCAAGATGCCGTCCAGACGCGCCTGGGACTGCGCCTCGCTCAGCGTACGAAGAATCTGGTTCTGCTGGAACATGCCGCCAATCTATGCGGCATAAATCAGAATGTCAAGGGGAAAACTTGGGTAAACGGCAGGTGTGTATTCTGACGAAAGTGCCAGGGTAATCTGATTTAAAGTTACCACCCTGCAGCCATGTGGACGCGCTGGGTTAGATGCATGTTTTCGGAGGTTGAATTGAACGAGTTTACGGATTTTATTGATGCGTGTGGGCTGGTGTTTTCAGCAGTCGTTTTCGCATCGATTCGCCTTTGAGTTTGATGCGGTAGGCGGGTTGTACGAGCCGGTCGAGGATGGCGTCCGCGAGCGTGGGGTTAGGCATGGTCTCGTGCCAGTGTTCGACCGGCATTTGACCGGTAGCGATCGTGGAGCGTTTCTGGATCCGGTCATCGAGAATCTGAAAGAGGCATTCCTGCTGCGCGCTCGTCACACTTTGCAGGCCCCAATCATCCAGCACGAGCACATCCAGCCGGGATAGCGTGTGCAGGACTTGCAGATAGCGGCCGCTCGCGCGGGCGAGCGCGAGTTCTTCGAGCAGGCGCGGCAGGCGGTGGTAGCGGGCCTTGAAGCCTTCCAGGCATGCCTTGTGGGCGAGGGCACAGGCAATGAAGCTCTTGCCCGCACCGGTGGGGCCGGTAATGATCACATTGAGATGGTGGCGGATCCAGTCGCAACTGGCCAGATCGAGCATCAGCCTTTGATCCAGCCCGCGCGGCGCGCAAAAGTCCAAATCTTCGATGCAGGCCGCCTGGTGCAAGTGCGCGCGCCGCAATCGAAGCTTCAGGGCTCTGTTTGCGCGGGCACTGGCTTCCCGATCGACCATGAGGCCTATGCGCTCCATGAAGCTCAGCCGGTCGCTTTCGGGCTGTGCCAACTGATCACGCAGCGCGTTGGCCATGCCGTAGAAGCGAAGTTGTTCGAGTTTGTCAATAATGGGATGGTGTAGCATAGGCTCAGGGCGTTTCAGGTTCAGGGTTGGCAAACAGTGATCCGTCGGCGAAGTAATCTCCGCCGCGAAGGTTTTCATGCAGGATGGCTGGGGGATTGGCCGCGGGCGCTTCCCGCAGGTCACGCCCGCTCTTAAGCAGGGCAGCGACACTGGGATAGTTGTAGGTGCCGAGCTTTAGTGCAAGGCGACAGGCCGCTTCCAGGCGCTCCTTCGGATAGGTGTGTTGTAGCCGTACAAGCCCCATGATCGTGCGGTAGCCGTGCTCCGGGCGCTTGCGGTTTGCCAGGATTGCAAAGGCCAGCGCCGAGGTATCAGGTCCAATCTTGCGGGTCTGGTCCAGGTGGTATTCCTGATCGATAAACTGGCGATGCCCCTTGGGCATGTGATCGTTATGTGTGCTGCGCTGTCCCCGCTGCCGCAAGCGCGCATGAGCGGCGATGAGCTTTGACTTCAGGAAGCATTCCACCACGTTTTCCGTGATGCAGACATCCACTTTCTTGCGCGCATAGCGGTAGGGGACGCTGTAGTAGGCGTGGTCCAGCTGTATGTGGTAATCGATATGGACGGTCAGCTTCTTCCAGTCCCTGTAGGTGAACGGCACGGCTGGCAGTGCACGCATGGCGGGCAAGTCGCGCTCCACAAAATGACTGCGTCGTGAGCCGGACTTTTTCTGGAAGGGCTTGTCGTTAAGCTCTTCCAGTAGCGGGGCAATCGCTTTATTGAGCTCCGCAATGCTGAAGAACCGGCGATCGTGGAGCTTCGCCAGAATCCACCCCCCGACCAGCTTCACGGCTTGTTCCGCTGGGGCCTTATCTCAGGTTGCCAAATGCGAAGCAGCCGGAATCATCGTTAGCCCAAGCCAGCGGATCATCCTTGCCGGATGCCGGACGGCGGCAGCATGTCGCGGCGGCCGGCTCAGATGACCAGGTGGAAGTCACGCATCCCTTCCATCCATGGCGCGGACGCAGATTCCCGCGCCAATACTGCCTGACGACCGGCAAAGTGCAGCTGGTGCGCTGCATCGTGGATGAGGACACGCTGCGGTGCTTGCCCAGAGCGTGGACAGACTTGCGCGTGGTAGACGACTTCGAGCGGGCATCGGCGGGGGGATTGCACAAATTCAAGTTGGGAATTGGAAAGTTGCTGTGGAGGTGGACCCTAGCCTCCACCACTCCTTTCCAACCATATGAACCCCTCACAGCCTGTTTTGGGGAGCACTGAGGCGCCTGCAGACGCCCAGATCAATCCCTCCGGTGACGCGCGGCGGCTTCTGATGAAGCTCTGCACGCACATACTGCAACAATTGACCACCGACTGGCCCATTCCGGCAGCGCAGCAGCAGCCGGTGCCACCGCCCGTAGTGATCAAGGCTTCTGCTGCGGCCCAGGACACAAAGCCGGACTCGGCGCAGTTGAATGAAGCGTGGCAGCTGTTGCATTCGCGCAGTCTGCAAGACGACCCGATCGTTGCGATCTGGCTGCGCGGGCTGTGCCCACGCGGCGTTAGCATCGTTCTTGGAGCGGGTCTGACCATCACGGGCTATCGCCGCATACTTGGCCTGGTAGCGTGCTACCCTGAAAACGTCTCTGCTCTTACGTCCTTTGTGCAGTCGCTGTGCGATCGTGGTCTTTCGGCCGCCGATGGGCTGCTCTGTGTGCTGCCCAGCAGTACGGGACTTCAATCGGCGGTGCGCCAGGTGTTCGGCCCCAGGGTCGCTATACAGCGCTGTCTCAATACGCTGTTGGATCAAGTCACCTGTGGTCTTCCGGAAGACCTTGTTCCTGTGTATCGCAATCGCCTCCGCCAGGCATGGAACGGGTTCGATGCCCGGGAAGCTGAACGCGCACTCACCCGTATTCACCAGGACTTGACGCGCGTCAATCGGTCCGCAGCGAAGGTTTTATGGGAGGGCCTGGAGCAATCTCTGACGATTCAACGCACGGGCATGCTGCTCAAGCTCGACCGGGGGCTGCGCGTGATGCGCTTCATGGATGCCATCAGTCGCAGGTTGCAGACCCCGGCCAGCGCCGTTTTCCAGCAACGCGAACAGATGGCACTGGCACTGTTGGAACACGAGGCTCATCTGCGCCGTGTGGCCCATGCGGCCCATCTGCCACAACTTCGTGAGATTCTCATCAACCTCAACGCCGTATGATGACCCATACCCCTATGCTGGATCAATCACTCATCGAGGACCTTCGCGGGCTTGCGCAAAGGAATTTCATCGGCCTGGCCAGCTGCCTTGGAAGTCTTGATCATCTTCTTACCAAGATGGCCACATGGGTCATGGAGGCCGAGGCCCACTTCATATGCGGTGCACGTGGGAAGCACCATAAGACCGGCTTTCAGCGCTGGGGGGCGAATCCGGGTTCCATCCGCGTCGGTTTGGAGCGCATTGCGGTCCGCGTTCCGCGCGTGCGGAATGTACGAACCCGAAAGGAGCGTCCTCTGCAAACGTACCGCCTCTTGCGCGAGCGTGGGCTTATGGACCGGGAAAGCGTGGTAAGAAGGTTGCTGTGTGGACTGTCGCGGCGCAATTACAGGCAGGCGGCCCAAGTCTTCACCGATAGTCTGGGGTTGAGTGCCAGCAGCATTGGCAACGCCTTCATAACGCAGACGGCAGCGCTACTGAAGGCATTTGAGACGCGCCGCTTCGATCAGCACACCTTTGCGGTGCTCCTGCTTGATGGCAAGTATTTGGCTGGTATGCAGATGATCGTAGCGATGGGCATCACGACCGAGGGCGAGAAGGTCGTACTGGGCTTTGCGGAAAGCCGTACCGAGAACAGTGCGCAGGTGGAGTCGCTGCTGCAGGATCTGTTGCGTCGGGGCTTCACCCATACCGACAAGCTGTTGGTGCAGGTGGACGGCAGCCGCGGGCTTCGCAAGGGGATCGGCGCGGTGTTTGGGGATGCGGTCGTATTCCAGCGCTGCCAGTGGCACAAGCGTACCAATGTGACGCGTCACATCAAGAGCGAGCCAGCGGCCACGCAAATGAAGCGTCGGCTTCAGGCGGCTTGGGAACTGCCCACGTACGCAGAGGCACGGGCGGCGCTTGTGTCGCTGCATGAAGCGCTGCAGCGGTCGTGCCCGAAAGCCGCACGCAGTCTGGAGGAGGGTATGGAGGATACGCTGGCGCTTCACCGGTTGGGGGTGCGGAACCAGGCTGTCAGAGACAGTCTGAAGACGACAAACATCATCGAGAACCTCAACAGCATTATTGCGAACCGATCACGGAACGTGAAGCGCTGGGGATCATCGGGGATGCGTCAGCGCTGGTGCGGGGCGATATTCATGCAGTACGAGTCGAATCTGAAGCCGATACGCCGGGAGGACATGAAGGAGCTGACCCAGGCGCTGAGCACCTCCGGGGGTCAATGGGTTAGTGGGGATTCGGTCTGCCAGCCCCAAGGGGCTGCAAAGGCAACACCTGCCGCTGGATGCCCCCGCGCAGTAGTGCGCTGCTGACGCTGGCATAACGCAAAACCCGCAGCTGCCTGGACGCTCTGAGGCGCTGCACCCTGCCAAGATCGCCGCTTACGCGTGCGATCAGAGGATCCCTGCGGGATATCGTGCCCGGAAAGTCACTCCACGAGCCTACCTACGCCCGAAAATCCGCGTGTGAGCACGCAATTGGGCCCACATAGGCATGCACCGCCCCATTTGCACCCACACTCTCGGCCCGAAGCGCAATCCATTGCCAAAAGATATCTACTTTGAGGGCCCATCTCGGCAGAAGCCGCCGAAACCCAACTAAATTTTGTGCAATCCCTCGGCGGGCCGTGCACTCTTTCGGGCAGACGATCTTGTGGCACTGAGGTCGCTGGTAGACACACTTCTGGATGATCACCATTAATTCAACATATGATCAAGAATTACGCAACATTACTGCAAATGAAGCGTCATATAGCTCCAATATATCGCTGTTCTGTGCGTATTGTTGTCGCATTCCGAAGCAGTGTGTATATTCCATGGTGATCAATACTTCTGACGGTATGCCCAACAACAAAAGCGAACGCCTACGCAAGTCCGGAACCCTCAACCCGCACCCGGAAGCGGTCTCCGATCCCCTGTTTGAAGGCAGCCCCTTCTTCGATCCGCGAGACCTCCTGCAGGTCCGCTACGAGATGATACGCTCTCATAAGAAAGACACGACCCTCGAAGAGACTGCGGCCCGGTTCGGCATGTCCGTACCTACCTGTGTGCGCGCAAAGCGCGCCTTCCGGAAAGGCGGCCTGCAGGCCCTGATTCCGGGGCGCCGCGGGCCACGGGGACCCCGCAAGATCACCCCCGAGATCCTGGATTTTGCCGAGGACTACCGGGCCACGCATGGCGCCGTCAGCGTCCGCAAACTCGCCGAGCTGATACGCGAACGCTTCGATGTGACCATCCACTTCAGCGGCCTTCACCGGGCGCTGTCAAAAAAAAACTCCGGAAAGCGCTCATGACGCAGTGCTCGATTGCCAGGACACCCATCGCTATGGCCGGTGGCGCCAGCGGTGGCTCAGTGGCCTGCACAGCCAGGCCATCTCCATCCTGTGCCACCATGGCCTGGCGCGCGCGCTGGTGCTTACTGCACGGGTGCCGGGCATCTATGCTCCGAGCGTGCCTGCACCCATCGCACCATCAGCTCCACTGCTTAGGCAGGCCGCGTCCATGAGCTGCCATCTCATCCACTCATTGCGTGTTGCCTATGCCCAGACCCTCATCCCATAAGATCACCGCCGACCATCTCAACCGCCGGGCCTGCCTGTATATCCGCCAGTCCTCGCTTCATCAGGTGCAGACCAACAAGGAAAGTCAATTCCGCCAGTATGATCTGCGCAGGCGCGCCATTGCCTTGGGCTGGCCCGAGGACCGGATTGACATCATAGACGAGGATCAGGGCAAGTCCGGCGCCACCAGTGCCCAGCGTACGGGATTCCAGGATCTGCGTGCGCGTGTCGGCGCCGGAGAAGTAGGCATGGTGCTTAGCCTCGAAGTATCACGCCTGTGCCGGGACAGTGCCGAATGGCATCAATTGCTTCGGATCGCAGCCGTGGCGAAGACCCTCATCCTGGACGAACATGGCATCTACGACGTAAGTGACATCAACGATTGGATGCTGCTCGGGCTCAAGGGGCAGCTCTCGGAGTACGAACTGCGCGGCATACGCGAACGCATGGTCGGGGGCCAGCGCTCGAAGGCGCTGCGCGGAGAGCTCAAGCTGCCCTTGCCCATCGGGTTGGCATACACCGATGCAGACAAGATCGTATTGGATCCGAATCAATCCATCACCGAAGCGATTGCCTTGGTATTCAAGACCTTCCGGCGACTGGGATCAGCCATGCAGGCCACCAAGTGGTTCCGGCGACAAGCGATTCGCCTGCCTTCGCGGCCCCGAACGGGTAGCGGTGAAGTGCACTGGGGCGTGCCCAATCAAAACCAGATTCAGCGCATCCTCCATAATCCCCGCTATGCCGGCTGCTACGCCTACGGCCGTACGAGCACGCGCACACGCCCAGACGGGTCCGTGCAGCATACCCGCGTGCCCATGGACCAGTGGCTGGTCTGTATCCCTGATGCCCATGTGCGGTACATTGACTGGGAGGAATATCTGCACAACCAGGAGACCCTTCGCATGAACGCGGCGAGCTTCCTTCGAGGGGCCGAGCGTATGCCGTCGCCACGCAAGGGGGCGGCCTTGCTTCAGTCCCGCATCATTTGCGGCCTGTGTGGTCACAGGATGCGCGTGAACTACAACTATTCCGGCTGCAGGGATACCAACTGGTACTATCTGTGCAAGGAGAACATCGTTCGCCGCGGCACGCGTACATGCCAAAGCATGCGCGGGGACGTGCTGGATGCGGCGGTATGCGGCTTTGTTGTCGCCGCGGTTAACCGGGAGAACCTGACGCTTTCCCTGATGGTGCGCGAGCAGCTGCGCAGCGACTTTGCCACGGCAGACCGCCAGAGAATCAACCATATCGAAGGCTTGCGGCACCAGGTGGATCTGGCCCGTCGCAGGTACATGGAAGTGGACCCGTCGAACCGCCTCGTGTCCGCGACGCTGGAGGCCGAATGGGAAGCCCGCCTGAAAGCCCATGGTGAAGCCGTCAGAGAACGAGAGCGGTATGTAAAAGCCCAAATGAGCATGCCCGATGCCGAGTTGGACCAGCGCATCCTTGCGCTGGCCAGCGACTTTGGCAGGGTGTGGGAAGCGGCCGGTACCACCAACGAGGACCGGAAGCGTCTCTTGGGACTGCTCATCGAGGACATCACCGTGACCCGAAGGGGATACCAGGTGGCAGTCGGATTGCGTTTGCGTGGCGGACGCACCCACGAGCTACCTCCGGTAGAGTTGCCCCGACCCCGCGCAATGGTCATCCGTCGCGATGCCTCGAAGCAGGCCCTGGCCGAACTGGACGCACTACTTGAAGCAGGCTACGATGATACCCGAGCCGCCCAGGAGCTGGACCTGCGCGGGCACCGCGACAGCCTGGGAGGACGGTTCAACGCAAAACGCATTCGCAACATTCGCGTACGGAATAACCTGCCGGGAGGAATCGAGCGGCAACGCGAAAAGATGCGCGCACAGGGGTACAAAACCGCCACAGAACTCGCCGCCGAACTCGCCATACACGCTACCACGGTAGCACTGCGAGCCCGGGAGGGCAGAGGCATTGACCTCCACCAGATTCCTGCCAGAAAGCGCGCCTTCGCAATGTACAGAATCAGCCCCAAAACACAAACCACACCCGCGGCCTCATCATGAATCCTACAGATCGCATCCAGACTCCAAAGACTTGTCCCGAGGTTTTCGAACGCGGGCGGGCAAAATGCTGGTGTCGTAGTAGGTAGCGAAGTCCTGGTAGGTTGGATTGAGCTCTGGATCGTAGCGGTGCGCCTTCTTGACGGCAGCCTTCAAATTGTCACAGACGATCGCCTTCGGCACAGCGCCGAAGTACGATAAGGCGCGCGCGTGCGCCGTGATCCAGCTGCACAGCGATTGATCCGGGACGGCTTCCGCATACGTGAAGTTGGAGCAGCCCAGCGTGGCTACGAAGATCTGGGCCTTGGTAGCCTTGCCCGTGACCGGATGAATGAGGTTTACGGTGGTGCCGGCAAAGTCCACAAACAGCTTGTCGCCCGCCTTGTGCTCCAGGCGCATGACCACCTCCTGAGACGCGCTCCACGTCTTGTAGAGTGCGCAGAAGTGGCTGTAGCTGTAGCCGTCCGGGAAGGCGGCATGGTACGACTCCCACACCATTCGTAAAGTGACATGCTTCCTGGACATTTGCTTGTTAACCGCCTCCCAGTCCGGCTGGTACCGGGCCTTGGCCGCGGACCGGGACTCCGGAAAGAACATCGCTTCCAACACATCGTCGGTGAGCCCGTCCGGCAGCGGCCAACGCAGTCCCAACACCTCTGCACGGCAGAGGTGTTTGCGCACCGTGGCTCGGGCAAGATGCAACGAGTCTCCGATCAGGCGCTTGCTGTAGCCTTCCCGGTGATAGTAGCGAAGTACGTCTCGGATTTGTCGCATGGAGGTTCGTGCTTGGGGCATCGTTGTGCGCTCGTTTGGTGGAAAAGCACAACGAAAGCCCTCAGGCTTGGCAAAGCTCCAGCGCCCCACAAGACGCCCTGATTCGATAGAACACACCCCGGCAAAATCCGGCCGCCAGGGGTGGCACTTTCAATCAGATTAGGGTGGCACCTTCAATCAGACTGGGGTGGCACTTTCAATCAGAATATGCAGGCAGGGCTAGCCTGGATTTCCAAGAGCAATAATTCGCATTAACGACGCGATTGCTACCCGTCAGACGAAGTCGATGCGCAGCCGTCGATTCTGGAGCCACGGGATGGGCTCGGTCATGTCCAGGTAGCCGGCTTTGAGCAGTGCTCCGTTATGGGCGCGCCTTCCCAGCCGTACGGTGACCTGCTCTTCGCTCAGCGTGACGGTGGCGGAGGCGGCGACGAATTCGCGGAAGAGCGTGCGTGCCTTGCTCTTAGCATAGAGTCCTCCTACGCGATGGGCCAGCATGCGATAGAGCGCGCTGGCCATGAGGGTCAGCTGCAGGTCTACGTCGATCTTCATGGGCACCGCCGCGGAGAGCGCGTCCATATGGAAGAAGTCGATGGCATCGGCAAGGTTGTTTTCAATGATCATGCGTCGGGCATAGCGGTCTATGAGCTTCGCCGCCGAGGTTTTCATGTCATTGGTTATCAGTAGCGTCGGCTTTTCATGTCCCAGGTGCGTGATGGCGATTTGCCGGAGCTTTTCGGGGTAGCCCTTCAGCTGAATCATTTCTTCAAACACGCGCGGTGTGCGATAGGCCCGCCCTACGTTGGAGAGCCGAATGGTGCGCCAGGACTCCGCGGGCAGGGCCATCAGGGTCTCCAGCAGCTTTGCCGTCCGCCTGCGCAGGGTAAGGAAGCGGATGTCCCACTGATGGAGCTTGGCCAGATTGGCGTAGGTGGTCAGGCGACTGTCGAAGACCAGCTCGGCCGGCCGCCGGCCCGTCCGCTTCTGCCAGCCATCGACAAAGCGCAGGATCTCGTCATTCTGCCCTTCCTTGCAGACCTGGGCGTGGGCATAGGCGAAGGTGCGGCCGGCGGCATCGCGGGCCACGAAGGCCAGGATGCCCCGCTGGCGCCGGCTGCGCTTGGAGACGTAGTGCTTCTCGACCAGGGCCCGGTCGCCGTGATAGGGAATGGTGTGGAAGTCCAGGTCGAAAGAGGTGCCACGGCCCAGTCGTGCGTCCAATGCCATGATGCCGTGATGCCACTGGTCCATCAAAGGTGGCAGCCGCCGGGGATCCACCCGGCAGCTGTATTCAGAGAGCGTGGACCGTTTAGGCATGACATTGAGCCCGGCAAACAGGGCGGGTCCCTCATCCAGGATGTCCGGCATCACGTGATGGGGCCGGCCTATGCCCCAGAGCTTCAAGGCCAGTAGGGCCCGGAAGGCGCAGCCGGCGGGCAGCCGCTGACTGCCGGGCATGTCGCCGGCTTCCAGCAGGGGGTCTATCGGCAGGCGTGCCAGGTCAAAGGCGAACAGAAACAGGCCTCCGAAGCGGGTACGGAAGTGGCGGGGGGTCAGGTCCAGCCTGCGGACATCGGCCGCGGGTGCCCGCCGAGCATGGTGCTCTTCGCGCATCTCTCGCGTACGGCGCCAGAGCCGGGGCAGCCCAGCTTGCTTGATGGTGCGGGCAATGGTGGAGATGCCGGCCGGGATGTTCTCTTGAGCCAGCCGCTGCTGAATCTCACTGGCGGAGAGGTTCTCCTGCTTGCGCAGTGCGAGAATGCGCTCAGTGCGCCGGATATGCAGGGGCGCTGCAGGCTGCGGCTTGCGGCCGGGCTTGCTGATGCGGAAGAAGTCGATCGCGGGCTTCTTGCGGAACTGGGCCGCAAGGTTCCGGACGCTGCCTTTGTGATAATCGAAGCGTCGCGCCGCCTCTTCTGCGGTAAGCCCTTCTACGTGCATGGCACGCAGGGCCTCATACCGGCGGTGGTTGGGGTTGGAGGGTTGCAGGAAAAGATGGGCAAGGGAGGACATACGAAACAGTGCAGGTAAGTAGTATACACCAATGTACTACAGTAACAACACAGATGCAAGTCACTGCGGCCATTAGTAGCCAAAAAGGACCCCTATGCCTTCACAGATATCATATTACTCACCAAATACCGTCCTGACAGCGCTCGAATACACGCAGGTCCTTGATGCCATCATTAATATGATAGAGTGGTATATACTATCTAACAATGCTTATACGTATGCCATCTGATCAATAGATATTGAGCCAGAGAATCAAAAAGCTCTTGTCAGGGCGCACAAAGGGCTTGTATCGACGGGCGAGGACTCACTTTAATTCTGACTCTTGGAAATCGAGGCTAGGGCCGAATGGCATTCTTTATTCTGGCTGGAATGACGGTATCCAAATCGAAAGGACGGGGATTGATGCCAAGCCGCATGGCTCCATGCAGATGCCGCATGATCCCGTACCCGTAACAGAGGAGGACATTGAAGACGTGATGGAAGGTCGAGATTTAACAGCTCGCCAAATGATGTTAGGCGCAAATTTGGCTACAACCTGGCCTGCATATCGAACCTTTGTCGTGGATGATGAGAGTCGTGTTTGGGTGCAACTATTCTACGCCAAGGATGCCCCACTTGCGAAAGGGCTCATTATCGACGGCGAAGGCTTCGCTGTTGGAGAAGTGGACCTTCCAATCGGTGTGATACTCATGGCCATCAGATCAGGCCGGGCTTACGGCCAATTCGAAGACCCAGATACGGGAGCGCCACTCGTGGTGGGCTACGAGATAATCGGGCTATAGCCTACAGGGAAAGCCCAGTCTGCCTTTAGTATTCGTTACACCCTAGATTCAGAAATAGTGAGCAATTTCGGATCCGCCATTGGCATCCGATTTGGGCGATTCAGCCTTCCTGATCAACCGTTAGCCCAATGGATAACCCTACCAATACGTTCCAGGACAGCCTCCCTGGCGGTCATTCTATTGAGGTCGAGCCTCCCCTGTGTGCCTACAATGTACGTTACACTTTTGCTTCAGAAATTAGGGAGCAGTCTCGGATCCGCCGTTGGCATCCGATTTGGGCGATTCAGCTTTACTGATCAACCGTAAGCCCAATGGATAACCCTACCAATACGTTCCAGACCAGCCTCTCTGGCGTTCCTCCTACTGAGGTCGAGCCTCGCGCGAAGCGTATGCAATTCTCGGCCGCGTACAAGCGGCGGATTGTAGCGGAAGCCGAGGCTTGTACGGCGCCAGGGCAGATCGGTGCGCTGCTGCGCCGCGAGGGTCTCTACAGCTCAACGTTGTCGAGATGGCGTGGGCAGCAGCAGGCTTTGGCCAGCGCGCCGAGTCGTGGCAGCAAGCCTGCTTCGTCGCAAGCGGAGACGATCCGGCGGCAGCGGCAGGAGATCGCGCGGCTGAAGCACAAGCTGACGAAGGCGGAGACGGTCATTGAGGTTCAAAAAAAACTCTGCGTGCTATTTGGGGCAGACGAGACCGCGCAGGGAGAGTAGCTATGGTGAAGGAGCTAACCATGCGGCCTGTCGAAGGCGCAAGCTTGCCGGTTGATGGGAGTGTCCCGCATGTGGTACTTCTGTACGATGGTGCAGCCACATCAGCGCAAGAAGCGATCCAGGGGACGCTACATCGGCGAAGCGGAGCGCGCGCAGATCCGCGCCGTGCTCAACAGCGAACGGTTCTACGATAGGCCTCCCCGTCAGATTTACGCCACGCTTCTGGACGAAGGCCGCTATGTGTGCCACTGGCGGACCATGTACCGCATACTTTCCGAGTGTGACCAGGTCCGCGAGCGGCGCAGTCAGCGCAAGCATCCGCCGTATAGTAAGCCGGAACGCTTGGCATCGGGACCCAACCAGCTATGGAGCTGGGACATTACCAAGCTTCGCGGGCCGTACAAGTGGACGCACTACTCGCTCTACGTGATCATGGATGTCTACAGCCGATACGTGGTAGGCTGGACCATTGCTCCAGGGGAGTCTTCCGCACTGGCCCGGGCCCTGATTCAGACGAGCTGCCGCCGTCAGGGCATCGCGCACCATCAGCTTATCATCCACAGCGACCGGGGCAGTGCCATGACGTCAAAGACAGTCGCCCAGCTGCTGGCGGAACTTGGCGCCGAGAAATCGCTCTCGCGGCCCTACAACTCCAATGACAACCCCTATTCGGAAGCGCAATTCAAGACGATGAAGTATCGGCCGACGTATCCGGGCCGCTTTGGCTCGCTGGAAGACGCCAAAGCCTGGACAGGGCGCTTCTTACACTGGTACAACCACAGCCCCTACCACGCAGGACTCGCGCTCATAGTGTCCGCAAAGGTGCACGCTGGCTAGGAGAAAGCCGTCCGGGCCGCCCGGCAACAGGTCTGTAGGAAGCCTATGCACGGCATCCGGAGCGCTTCGCACGAGGGGTGCCGAAGGTGGGCATGCCGCCAAAGAATGTCTGGATCAACAAACCATCGGACCCAGCCGCCTACCGGCAGCAAACGAGTCAATCCGGAATAGACGCTCGAAGCATACAACCACAGGGGTCCAATGTAGACCTGCAAAGCCCCAATTGCTCCCTAATTACAATTTCAATAACTGTCACAAAACCGTTGGCACATACTGCTATCCCTGAAATCAAGTCGACAAGATTCGTAATAAGACAATTTGCTACCGCAAAGCACGGGGCTTCCCCAAAACCTCACTGAGGACCACGGCTGTGCGCGCGGTCTGGGGGTCCTGCAGCTGCTTGGCAATGGCGGCAGCCTGGTGCTCACGGGAGTGCACCGTGGAAATGCGCTCGTCCGTCAGCGGCACTGCTTCCTGATCCGCAAGCGAGGTCGGAGCAACCGCAAAACGGTCGTCATAGAAAGCTGGACTGCGAGCGACAGACTCGTCGCTCCAAGGCTGCGATTTTGTCACCATGACCTGCGCCGGTGGTGGGGCTGGGTGGACTGCCGGCGTTTTCGCGTGGGGGGCGCCGTCTGACGCCGCTGTGGTCAGCTCGCGGAGCGCTTCCTCGAATCGAACGGCACCCGGGCGTGTACCAGACTGCTTCGGACGCTTCCTCCGCAACCCGAATATCAGATAGATAATGCCAATCAGGATGTACCAAATTAATTCGTTGCCCATAGCGTCGAGTTGCGCACTGCGTGACTTGTACCAGTTTGTATAGCCTCACACCAACTTTGTTGCGCTATGGCCCGGTACCGCCAGCCGCTGGCACTTCGGCCCGGACCAGCGCGTCAAGTATGTGCCTGTTGGCGCGTGGAAAAGCGAATCGGCCAAGTTTGCTCAGAGGAACCCAACGCACGGGTAGTCCCTCGGTAGAAACGGGTGTTCCGGCGGTGATCGTGCACCTGAATGCGTAAAGCGTAATCCGAAAGTGCGAATAGGCGTGCTTAACCGAATTCAAAAGGTCTCCAACTGCCACACTGATTCCTAGCTCTTCAAGCAACTCGCGCTGGCAAGCCTGTTGCAAGGACTCTCCTATAGAACGCTTTCCGCCGGGCAGCTCCCAAAGGCCGCCCAAGAGCCCCTTGTCCGCACGGCGCTGAATAAGCAGCCGTCCTGCATCGTCCTGCACAACACCAACAGCAATGTCAAAATGTGGGGTCGGCCCCTTGTCTTTTCTTGTCGGATAGCGCTCCGGCTGGCCACTTGCTAGGGCGGCACAGCCGCCAGCCAGCGGGCATGCGGGGCACTGCGGGCCGGAGGGCGTGCACACCGTGGCGCCAAGCTCCATCAGCGCCTGGTTGAAATCCCCACTTCGGGTGGAGTCCAGTAACTGTGATGCCAGGCGATCAAGCACGGGTGGTGTCGCGGAGCTAAGCGCGAAGTAGCGCGATAGCACGCGACGAACGTTGCCATCCACTGCCGGATACGGCATCCCAAATGCGATAGATGCAATCGCACCTGCCGTATAGGGCCCAATGCCCGGCAACCTCCGCAGCTTGCGATAGTCGGCTGGCAACGTGCCGCCATGGTGGTCAATCAGAAGCTTCGCCGCCCGGTGCAGATTCCTGGCCCGGGCATAGTATCCCAGACCTTCCCAGATTCTGAGCACTGAATCAAGGTCCGCGCCAGCCAGCGCTTCTGCTGTGGGGAATGCGAGGAGGAAGCGCGTATAGTATGGCAAGACCTGATCCACACGCGTCTGCTGAAGCATCACCTCAGAGACCCAGATCCGGTACGGATCAGCCGATTGACGCCAAGGCAGATCACGCCGATTGGCGTCGAACCAGGCAAAGAGGGATCTGCGGAAGGTGCTGCGGCACGCGTCGGAATTATCCACGCAGGCTCAGGAGTTTGGTGCTGGAACGGAGTATGGCAGGCCTCGTTTCCGAATTGGAATCAGGATACGATGAGGAATCACTCATATCGGATATTTGTATTGGCTTGGTTGCCTGTCTTGCTGGCGCTGCCGGGTACGATAGACGCGCAGCCGCTTCAGTGGGAACTCATCGCAGGCGGTCAGCCGCTATCCTGGACGGCAAAGCGCCCATGGCCAGCCGACAGCATTCGCTTTGTCGCACTAGACGCGCTCAGCAATCTGCACGGGCAGGGCTTTTTGTTTGCGCGAATTGATTCATATCGCGTGGATCCGACTCGGGCTGCGCTGTACGTCACGCTCGGCGCGCCCGCGGTCATAGAAACAATACGTCTTGTTGGGGCTCATGCGCTGGACTCACTTTCCCTTTTGGCCATGCTCAAGTCTCAACCGGGCCTCCCGTTTGATGCTTTGTCGGTGGAGAGCGACGCGCAAACGCTCGTGAGTGCCTACGCCGAGGAAGGCTATCATTTCGCGCGCGTTTCGATAGGGGAATTGGAAGTGTCCGCATCAAATCCTCGAGGCATCGGCCTGACTTTCCTTGTCAACGAGGGTATTAGACCTGTCCTACAAGGCGTTGCATTGCTCGGGGCTAAGCGGACTCGTCGCAGCTTTGTGCGACGTGCGGTGGGACTGAAGGGCAATATGCCAGTGCTGCACTTTGACCCAGTGTTGGTCAAAGAGCGGTTGGAAGAATCCGAGATTTTCAATGCCGTAGGCACGCCCGCCCTCGCGGTTGGCGCCGACAGCGCTCTAGTGATCCAGATTCCGGTAGCAGAGGCTCCGCCCGGTGCATTTGATTTGGCGCTAGGGTACGAGCGCGACGACAAAGGCGGTGGCGCCCTGGTAGGGAGCGGGCATCTGGCGCTTCGCAACCTGTTTGGCTACGGACGCACGCTCTCACTCACGCTTAACCGGGCACCCGGTCAAGTCAGCAGAATCAATGTCCGTGCACGCGACCCCTTTGCGTTTGGCTTGCCGGTCAGCTTGAGTGCCCGTTTTGAGGGATTGCAGCAGGACTCAACGTACGGCAAGCGCGCCTATGAGCTGGAACTGGGCTACCGGTTCGAAGGCCGCATGAGTGTGTTTTCCACCCTTGTACGAGAAGTGACCAGGCCAGGGCTGGCGGGACTGCGGATTGTGGGGAGTCGGCAGCGTATTCCAGTGGCTACGGCACTATTCGCTGGGCTCGGCATTCGCGTACAAACAGTAGACAGTCGCATCAATCCGCGTCGAGGTTTCGTGGTTGAGACTGGTGTGGAGAGCGGACGCAAAGACCGTTCTTTGCGCGTGGCGCGCACAGACACAACGGAGGAAAGCACACGCCTGCAGCAGGCGCGGCTTCGCGCGAGTGCGAGGCTGTTTATCCCGACCGCCCGCCGCCAGACGCTGGTCTTGGGAGGGGAAACCATGCTGCTGCGCAGCCGCGAACTTGACGAGAGCGATCTCTTCCGCTTTGGCGGTGCCAACTCGCTCCGCGGGTACGATGAAGACGAATTCCGCGTCCCTTTCGCCACGCGTCTCCTGGTAGAGTATCGCTACCTGCTGGACGAGGAGTCTCACGTGCTTACCTTTGTCGACCTTGGCTATGTGGATGCGTCGCGAACAAGCGAGCCCCTTCGGGGATTCTACCCAGGTTACGGCGTGGGCTTTCAGCTTGAGACCGATGCGGGCCGGATTAACGTTACCGCGGCGGCCAGTACTGAGGCGCCCGCAGAAGTACGCGCGCACTTGAGTATTTCGTTAGGGTTGTAGCGTCCATGTTGTCTGGCCTTTTACCGCGCCTGGAACTCTTGAAGAAGGAAACACCATTATTCTACGCGCCGCCGGAGATGCTGGAAGATCCGGCTCACGTGACGCTACCGCCGGACGAAGCAGTTCACGCTGCACGCGTGTTGCGCCGACGGGTTGGCGACGAGGTGCAGGTCATCGACGGGGAGGGCAATTGGTACCGTGTCCGCCTGTCCCGAGTATCGAAGGATGAAGTTTCGGGGATAGCCCTTGAGCGGCGCCTGGAACTCAACGAGCCTGCGGTCAGCTTGCGCATCGGGGTGCCGCTCCTGAAGAGCAAGCAACGGTTTGAGACGTTTCTGGAAAAGGCCGTCGAGCTCGGGGTCACAGAAGTCATTCCGCTAACGACAGAACGTACGAAGGGCCGGAAGATTCGGATGGACCGGGCTCGCCAGATACTCATTTCCGCGATGAAGCAGTGTCGCCGGTGCCGCTTGCCCGTTTTACGCGAGCCGCAGCCGCTGTCACAGGTCCTGTTTCAAAGTGGCGAGGGAATGAACTGCATTGCCCACGAGGGCGCAAGTACTCCCTTGCTGAAGGCAATCAGTAGTCATGAGTGGGACGACGCATGCATTCTGATTGGCCCGGAGGGAGGCTTTGCCAAGGAGGAAATAAGGTACGCAGAGGACTGTGGCTATACGGTGGTAAGCATGGGACGGCGGAGGCTCCGCAGCGAAACTGCAGCCATTGTGGCAGCATCAACGGTGGCCATGCACTGCCTGAGCGTCGGAGCGGTATTGAAGAATCAGTGGATCAAGCCTGTGGTGCCGATCGAGGCATTCTATAGTCCATTGTAGCGGTTTAGCTGTCCAACGTGTTTGCCCCGGAAACACCTTGCGCACAACGGCGTTACCGCGCGTCCGTAACCCACAGGATCATGTTCATCCTTATTGTAATCGTCATTACGCTCATTGCGATCATAATGACGTTTCTCATCCTGCTTCAATCCGGCAAGGGTGGCGGGCTGGCCGGCATTGCCTCTGGCGGCGCCACTACGCAGATCCTGGGCGCACGCCAAGCGCCGGACATCTTGGAAAAAGGGACGTGGATTCTGGCGACGGCCTTCATCGTCCTGTGCATCCTTACCAACTTCGTCATTGACAAGGGTGACACGCAGCGCAGCATCATCCAGCAGCAAGGCCAGACATCTCAGCCCGTAGTGCCTGCGCCGCAGGACGCACAGCAACTGCCCGTGCCGCCCGATCCAGGCCCCACGGATGGGGGTGCCCCGCCAGGCGAATAGAAAGCAGAAAGGCAGCGCAACGCGCTGCCTTTCCTGTTAGCGGCTTGTGCCGGCCTATAAGCCGAATTCTGTCTGCTCTGGATGACGGCCGCAGCGCCACGCCAGAGGAGGTCATCATCTATCTGGGACTGCCGTCACCGACAGCCTCTAGCAGCCTACCCGCGCCGCCGGTTCGGCGGGTCACCTTATCGCTGGCAATGCCAGCGCGCGACGCTGTTTGGCCTTGCACCCCGTAGGGTTTACCTAGCCGCCCCGGTCGCCCGGGACGCTGGTGGGCTCTTACCCGCACCCTTTCACCCATAACCTGTGATGCGACATCCATCGGCTGGTCTACTCTCTGTTGCACTTGCCGTCACCGCCAACGCGGTGCCTTCCTGTTAGGAAGTACGGTGCCCTATGGTGTTCGGACTTTCCTCCCTGTCCGAGATGGACAAAGCGATGATCCAGCCGGCACTTATCGTAATTATTCGCTGATACTCCACACTCGTTTCTGGTGCGTGCCCTCCACCAGTTCAGTGATCTTATCAACGAGGCTCTTAGAGTCAGACCATTCCAGGTCTGCTGTTGATTCCGCGTACATCTCCGGGTCAACTATGATGCGCCCAGTGTGCTCGCAGGCGATGATCCGGTTGCGCTGTCGAATCTCAACCTGGCGCTGCGGCGGTACCGCAAAGCCTGCGGCGGCGCCGCGCTCCAGCTCCACGACGGCGCGACCGTCTCTGAGCCGTTTGCGCAGGCGGTCGTAAGCCCGCCTATAGCGTTCGTCTACGCTTTCGCGAGCCAGCAAGCGCAGCCCCTCCAGCTCCTCCAGCTTTTGCACAGTAGCGGCACTGACTTCCTCCAACTGGGAGCGCTTGTGTTCAATCTCAACCTCTTGCTCCTTCAGCAAAGCCTCAGCCTCGGCCATTTTTGCGGTCTGCTCATCGTGCAGGCCTGCCGTCTCTTCGATCATCTGTGCAGCTTCCGCAATTCGGTCCTGCTGCGTTTCGATTTCCTTAGACAGCGCATCGTATTCTCGATTATTGCGTACCTGCGGCTGCTGCTCCTCGTATCGCTTAACCAGCATCTCGGCGTCTTTGATGTCTAATTCCCACCGCCGCCGCTTGACTATAAGTCCCTCTTGTTCTTCCTGCGTATTCCTGATTCGCGTCTGAAGCCCCGCGATTGCATCTTCCAAGTCGCGGATCTCATTAGGGAGGTCTCCCCGCTCCTTTTCCAGGCTGTCGATGCAGTTGTCGATGTGCTGCAGCCTGACTAGCGCGCGCAGCTGCTCTCGGATCGTCCGTTCGGAGTGCGTTGTCATGGAATCTGGGATTGTTAGCACAATCGAACGCTATGGCACGGCTCAAAGTTCACGCACGCTCGTAAAGGACTGTATCGGACTGGTCCTTTCCTCTGTCCGCATCCAGTGCACGTGAGGAAAGCGCTCCTGCAACATCGCGCACAGCAGCGTTTCGGCGTGGCGTTCGGTTTCGTAGTGGCCAGCATCGACCAGGGCCATGGCACATGCACCATCAGGGCGTAGCACTTCAAAGAAGCGGTGGTACGAAATATCCGCTGTGACGTACACGTCGGCCCCTTGCTCACGGGCTTGCGGAATCAGGGTGGCGCCGGCTCCGCCGCACACGGCTACCGTATGGATAGATGCCAGATCGTCACCCACATAGCGCAGCCTTCTAACACGAAGCCGATTCGCGATGACCTGCAGGAAGCCCTGGAGCGCAAGGGGCTGCTTCAACTGGCCAATGGCACCCATACCGGAGGCACGGTCTGGGTTGAACTTCAGGAAGCGTGGTGCTTCAACGCCCAAGAGTGATGCGAGCGCGCATGAAACGCCGCCAGGCGCCGCATCAAGGTTGGTATGTGCACTGTAGAGCGCAATGCGCTGCTCCGCCAGACGCAGTGCCATGCTGCCTGTTAAGTCATCCGCCGTCATTTTGCGAAGCGGATGAAAAAACAGTGGGTGGTGCGTGATGATGATGGACGCCCCACAGCGCACGGCTTCTTCTACTACGGCAGGGGTAAGGTCCAGGGCTATGTGTCCCCTGCTCACGCAGCGGGTGACATCCCCAATATGTAGGCCGACGTTATCATACGACTCCGCAAAGCAAGGCTCGGCCCACTCCTCAAGCGCGGCGGCGACGTTGCCAACAGTCGGCAAGGTTTGGCTAGTTTTCATCAGGGCACAAAGACTTTTGCGTAGAGTACGCTTTGGTTATGGCAAGGATCGCTGTAAGCTGTGACGAATTCGGGCACCTGGTGGGTGTGGTCTTGCGCGAGCTCAAGGCGAGAGGACACGAGACAGTCTATTTTGGGCCGCAGGCGGGAGAAGACGCGAGGGATTGGCCGCTGGTAACACAGGAAGCTGTGAACTTGGTAGCCGAAGGCCTCGCCGATGAAGCCATTGTAATGTGCTGGACGGGGACTGGCTGCAGCATCGCCGCCAACAAGGTGCCGGGGATCCGTGCTGCACTCTGCCACGATGCAGAGACCGCAAAGGGTGCGCGCATATGGAATCATGCCAACGTACTGGCGCTCAGTATGCGGGCTACACCCGAAGCTATCGTAAAAGAAATCCTTGACCTGTGGTTCTCTACACCCTTCAGCGAAGACGAGTGGAATGTGCACCAGATGAAGCGGATTCGCGATATGGAGCCAAGTCCCCGCGGCGCCTCCGAATAGTCCGATCAGGCGTCGCAACTATCCAAGGGCGGCGGCGACACCCTCTTTTTCGTCAACGCGCAAAAGAAGCAGCAGCCCAGCGAGAAAGAAGAGCAAGATAGTCGCGATGCCCGCACGCTGCGACCCAAAGAGCAGCGTGGCCTGCCCCATCAGCAGTGGCCCTAGGAATGCGGTGGCCTTGCCGGAAAACGCAAAGAAGCCAAAGAATTCGTTCTTCTTCTCCGCTGGCACAAAGCGGCCCATAAGGGAACGGCTGGCTGCCTGGTTGGGGCCTACCATAAGTCCTGTACACAGTCCTGCAACCCAGAACCAAGTGGCATTGGGTGCCAACGCCCCTATAGCTACGCAGCAGCAGAGTCCGATAAGTGTGACGTAAATCGTGGTCTTCCCGCCTACCTTGTCATCGATAAACCCAAAGGCGAGTGCTCCCAGTCCTGCTGTCACATTCAGGGCGATGCCAAAGATGATGACATCGGCAACCTCAAATCCAAACGTGCCCGCGGCATAGATGCCGCCAAATGCAAAGATGGTGACCAGGCCGTCGTTGTACAGCAGGCGCGCAAGCAGGAAGCGAAGGGTTTGCCGGTACCTTTGTCGCATCTCGATCACGCTGGTGCGCAGCTGCCGCGTTGCGTCGCGCATGAGGTGTTGCGTGCCATTCATTCGCGCGGCCTGGCGAATTCGGACCCGGAAAACGATAGGAAGCGAGAACACTACGAACCACACCGCGACCAGGAGGTTGGCGGCGCGGACGTTCTCCCCTCCCGCGGTGGAAAAGCCAAACAGCGGAGAGTCGGTCTGAACCAGGCCGAATAGGGCGACAATCAGGCAAATGACGCCGCCCATGTATCCGAAAAACAAACCCAGGCCGGAGACACGTCCGATCTTATCCCTAGGGGCGATGTCCGGCAGGAACGCATCATAAAACACGTTGCCCATCTCGTATGCAATTTGTGCGAATACGAATACGGACAGAGCGAGCAGCACCTGTCCCTCACGAGGGAAGAACAGCGCGCCTGCGCCAAGCGACGCGCATGCGATACAAATGATCAGGAATCGCTTCCTAAGTCTGCCTTGGTCGGCGACGGCACCGACGTATGGCGATAAGAACGCGACCACAAGGCCGGTGATGGTAACAGCCCAAGACCACTGCGCCACACCGATCACATCATTTTCCGCAATGGCCTGTGTGAAATACGTAGCGTAGATGAAAGTGCCAATGATCGTGGGAAACGACGAGTTGGCGAAGTCATACAGCGCCCATGAGGTGATCGTGCTGCGGGAGGTGTGTCTCAAAGCCGCGTAGCGTTTGTGGGTGATGTGCGAAGGGCTATGCAGGGGCCGATGTCACGGCCGCCATGCCTGCTTTCTCGTTTACCCGGGCCAAGAGTACCATGCCGACCAGGAAGAAGGCGATGATCGTTGCCATGCCTGCACGCTGATTGCCAACCCAAAGCGTTATCTGACCAAGAAGCAGCGGGCCGAGAAACGAGGTGGCCTTGCCGGAAAACGCAAAGAATCCGAAGAACTCGTTCTTCTTTTCAGGGGGTACGAAGCGCCCCATAAGCGAGCGGCTGGCGGACTGATTCGGCCCGACCATCACGCCTGCCCCAAGACCCGCGATCCAAAACCAGCTAGCGTTTGGCGCGAGAATTCCTACAGTAGCGAATGCGATGAGTCCCGCCAGAGACAGATGGATGGCTGTCTTGCCACCCAGCCAGTCGTCGAGGTATCCGAATAGGATCGCTCCTAGGCCTGCCGTAGCGTTTAGCGCTATGCCAAAGATGATGACGTCTTCAGTGGTGAAGTCAAACGTTCCCACTGCGTAGACGCCACCGAATGCAAAGAGCGTGATGAGGCCATCGTTGTAGACTAGGCGCGCGATCAAAAAGCGGAGGAGCTGCTTGTATCGGGCGCGGATGTCACGGAATGTGCCGAGCAGCTGCGCATTGGCGCTCTTGAGGACGTTGCGCAGGTCCCCAATCCGCTCAGGTTTTCGGCCCTTGACCCACACGAAGATGGGGATAGCAAACACGGCATACCAGGCAGCCACCAGGAGGTTAGTGGCGCGGATGTGTTCGTAGTTCTCGGTGGAGAAGCCCAGCAGGGGCGCTTCCGTCTTTACGAAGCCGAACAGCGCCACTACCAGACACACCAGGCCGCCTACGTAGCCGAGGCCCCAGCCGAATCCAGAAACGCGTCCAATCTTTTCTCTCGGCGCAATGTCAGGCAGGTACGCGTTATAGAAGACGTTGCTCATTTCAAAGGCGACGTTGGCGACTGTGAAGATGACCAGGGCCGACAATACCTGGCCCTCGCCCGGAATGAACAGAAGCACGCTGCCCGCAATGGCGACAACGGTGGAAACCAGCAGAAAACGCTGCCGCAGCCCATACTGGTCTGCAATGGCCCCGAGGTACGGCGACAGCACTGCAACAGCAAGGGCCGTGATCGTGATGGCCCAAGCCCATTGGGCCGTGCCCAGCGTCTCGTTCTCGGCGATGCCCTGGGTGAAATACGCTGCGTATATGAATGTGACGATGAGCGTCGTAAACGCGGAGTTGGCAAAGTCGTAGAAGGCCCATGCTGCTACGGACTTGCGAGGAATACGGACAATCATGAGCTACCACCTGGGATTTCGCCGAACGCCCAAAGGTACGACGTGCGGCACCTCATTGCGGGGTGCATGCTTGTTAAACGCAAGCGACTGCACATCCAGCCAAAATCCGTAGTTAACGAGACGCAATCACGCACCCTATGTACACGGTCAAGACTTTTAACGCGATTTCTCCGGCGGGGCTAGGGGAGTTTCCTGGCGATCGGTATACCGTAGGCGCCGTAGCCGATGCTCCAGACGCTTTTTTGCTACGCAGTCACAACCTGCACGGCACCGCCTTGCCATCGTCACTGAAGGCAGTTGCCCGTGCTGGCGCAGGCATCAACAATCTTCCGGTCGCGGCTTGCTCCGAGCGCGGCGTCGTGGTCTTTAACACGCCCGGTGCAAATGCAAACAGTGTAAAGGAGTTGGTGCTCTGCGGCATGCTGCTTTCGTCCCGTCGCGTAGTAGAGGGTATCGCGTGGGCCAGGACGCTGCGCGGCGACGATGTAGCCGCCCAAGTCGAAAAGGGCAAATGGAACTTCAAGGGCCCTGAGATTATGGGCAAGACCTTGGGCGTCATCGGGCTGGGGGCCATCGGTGTCGTGGTTGCCAACGCAGGATGCGCGCTTGGCATGCACACCATTGGATTTGACCCATTCATCTCCGTATCAAGTGCATGGGGCCTCGCACGTGAGGTACAGCGCGAAGAAAGCTTGGGGAGCATTATCGCAAAGGCGGACTACATTACGATCCACGCTCCACTAAACGACAAGACTCGCGATCTGATTGGAGAGGCGCAGTTTGCACGCATGAAACCGCAAGCCCGATTGCTTAACTTTGCACGAGGACCACTGGTTAATCGGGCAGCACTAATTAAGGCCTTGGATGAAAGCCGGTTGGCATGCTATGTCACGGACTTTCCAGACGGCCCCTTGGCCCGGCACAACAGGGTGCTTCCTGTACCGCACCTGGGTGCATCGACACCGGAGGCTGAAGACAACTGTGCGGTGATGGCTGCTAGCCAGCTACGCAACTATTTGGAGCGCGGCGTTGTGATCAATTCGGTGAATTTTCCCTCGGTCAAGCTTCCGCCAACGCCGGGTGCTCACCGGATTCAGATAGTCAACCGCAACGAACCGAGCATGATCAGTCAGCTTACGGCAGTGCTCGGTAGTGAAGGCATCAACATTGCCGACCTTATCAACAGAGGGCGCAGTGCGCTGGCATATACCATTATTGATGTTCACGACGATGTGAGCAGCGCTATTCTTGGCCGCCTGCGCGCGATTAGTGGCGTGGTGCGGGCGCGTCACATCACGCCCGAGGCATGATGCCTAATCCTTCGATTCCTGAGGTTGTCCCTAGACGGAGCGGTAGGGCTTCGCGCCGATGTTGGCAATTCTTAACGCGCCTCCTGGGGTGGGAGTTTGAAGGAGAGCTTCCAAACTTGTCCCGTTTTGTGCTCATTGGTGCTCCCCACACTTCGAATTGGGATTTCGTGATAGCCATGTCGGTCATGGGCGGCCTTGGCCTTCGTATTACGTGGCTTGGCAAGCACACGCTCTTTCGCTGGCCGCTCGGAGCTTTTTTGCGCCGCCTTGGCGGCATTCCCGTCGACAGGCGCAGAGCACACGGCTTTGTCGGGCATGCCACGGAGGCATTCCGAACAGAGGAACGCCTTGTGGTAGGCATTGCGCCGGAGGGCACGCGCAAGCGAACCGAGCACTGGAAGATGGGCTTCTACCATATCGCCGTAGGTGCGGGCGTTCCGATCGTGCCAGCCTATCTGGATTACAGGCGCCGGCGCGTGGGCATGGGAATGCCTTTGATACCCACAAATGACCTGGACGGTGACCTCAAGAAGCTGAAGGACTTTTACGCCCCTTATGCACGTGCTGCCAAGCGGCCTGAGCGGTACGGACAGGGCTGAATGTGCACCGATGGCTGCTTAAAGCAATATGGCTTGCGGGTCAGGCAATGCGCAGTGTAACGGCAGAGTCTTTGGCCAGGAGATAGGCATTGAACGGGCGTTCCTGCGATGTGATTGTGCTGGGTAGGGCCAACGGTTTGCAGCTCGCTGGGTATCCTAACCAATTCAGGCCTGACGCGGGAACGGAGTTTTGCTCCAAGGCCCTGATCCTTCCCAACATTCGCTGGAACGGGCCCGTGCATCTACGCGCCTGTGGGGGCGGTTGATTCTCCATGGTTCAAGCCAGGCAGGGCCCGCGCCATTTGACGCCAGGATAGTGGCTATGCTGCCCCGGATGAGCTGGATGCTCGGCCGCAGATCACTTGGAATCGCTGGACATGCCGGCTACGGGAAGATGCCTAGCTGCTTATAGCCCTTGGCGATTTTGTCGATTGCGCTGACGTACGCGCCCGTACGTAGATCCGTCTTGTGCCGCATTGCTGAATGGCGGATCTCCCTATAGGCACCCACCATCGCGTCCTCCAGACCGGAATTGACCAGATCTTCCTCGCTGGCGCCGAATGCCAGATCCGTCATGATTTGTGTTGGCATTGGACTGGGCGCACCAATGCGCCGGTCAACCAAAGATTCCACTGCCTGCAGGAGGCGGCGTGCGTTGTGTGCCTCGAAACGGCGGCTCATGCGCCCATGGCGTACATGCGACAGGTTTCGTAGCCATTCAAAGTAGGAAACAGTCACGCCCCCTGCGTTAAGGTACATGTCGGGAATTACCATAACACCACGGGAGCTGAGCGTCCTGTCCGCACTGGCGGTAAGCGGGCCGTTAGCGGCTTCGGCGATAATTTTCGCTTGGATGCGATCCACGTTGTCATCGCGGATCTGGCTCTCCAATGCGGCAGGAACGAGGACATCGCAGGGCAACTCCAGTGCATCCGACGACTTGGCAAGGTCTTGTGCGCCGGGGTATTTCAGAATTGACCCTGTGGCGAGCCGGTGGTCCACCACGCTATTGAGGCTGAAGCCATTCGGGTTGTAGATTGCTCCTTCGTATTCGGCCAATCCCACAATACGGGCGCCCGCCTCCTCAACAAACTTGGCGGCATGGTAACCGACGTTGCCCAAGCCCTGGATGACAACACTCTTGCCTTCCAGGCCGGTACGTAGGCCAAGCTTGCGCATATCTTCTTCGATTTCGCAAGCTTCGCGAATGCCGAAAAAGACGCCGCGCCCAGTTGCCTCGACGCGTCCACGCACGCCACCATGGCCTATCGGCTTGCCAGTAACGCAGGCCAGCGCATCCAGGGGGTTGTCGGTGACCGATGTGAAGGTGTCCAGTATCCATGTCATCTCCTGTGCACCTGTCCCGTAGTCCGGGGCAGGTACATCGACGCCAGGTCCGATGAAGTTCTTGCGCGCCAGCTCGAACGTGTAACGACGGGTGATGCGCTCTAGCTCTTTTAGGGAGTACTGTCGGCGGTCGATGGCAATGCCGCCTTTGGCGCCGCCGAATGGCACATCCACGATGGCGCACTTGTAGGTCATCAGCGCAGCCAAGGCCATAACCTCATCCTCATTGACGACGGCGGCGTAACGAATGCCCCCCTTGGTTGGCTGCTTGTGGTGACTGTGCTCGGCCCGATATGCGCGGATGACCTCGATTTCACCCGAATCGCGCAAGATAGGAAAGCCAACCTGGTATACGCTGTTGCAGCTCTTAATCTGTTGCAGCAACCCGGCCGGGTGCGACGTGAACACCGAGGCACGGTCGAACATCATGTTAACCTGCTTGAAGAAAGACCCTTCGCCAGACGCGCTCATGAGCTCAGGTAGATCGGGTTAAAGAGGAGCTGAAAAGGTACGAAACCGAAAAGACTGCATTGCATATTTTGCCCGTGCCGGATGGCTTGCAACAAGGTTCTGTCAACGCGCACTAATCGCATGAGGAGGTTGCCGAGTGGAAGGGCAGATTCTTCAAAATATCGTGCTGGTTATAGTATTGGGTATCGGTGCCCAGTGGCTTGCCTGGAGAATCAGGGTCCCGTCCATTCTGCTGCTCTTGATCCTGGGGTTTCTTGCTGGCCCCATCACCGGAATTATTGCGCCGGAAACGCTGCACGGACAGTGGTTGTTTTCCTTCGTATCGCTGGCAATTGGCGTCATTCTGTTTGAAGGCGGGCTCAGCCTGCGGATAAGCGAGCTCGCGGAGGTTGGGCGCTCCGTTCGGAACCTCATTACCACAGGCGTGCTGATTACCGGCGTCCTGGCCGGATTCTTTGCCTGGTGGGTGGTCGGCATGGAGCCTGAGGTGGCCATCCTTACGGGAGGCATCCTTACCGTGACCGGCCCGACCGTCGTGATACCCCTGCTTAGGCACGTACGCCCCAAAGGGCGCGTAAGCACTATCGCCAAATGGGAAGGCATCACGATAGACCCCGTTGGTGCAATTCTGGCCATCCTCCTGCTGGAGTTGGTTTTGGCGGTGGGCACTCCTTCGGGATTAGCTGCAGGCGATGGCGGAATGGTCGGGCACCTGATTACAGCGGCGCGAAGCCTGCTGTATGTTACCGTATTGAGCGTCGGGGTCAGCATTCTTGGCGCAGCCCTGCAGATCGTTATCCTTCGGAAGCATTTGGTGCCGGACTATCTGCAGGATCCCGCTGCGCTGAGCATTGTCCTCGGGTCGTTTGCGGTCGCACATGCATTGGAAGGGGAAGGGGCGGCCCTACTTACCACGACGCTGCTAGGCATCATTCTGGCGAATCAGCCGTGGGTGTCCGTACGCCGCATCGTTAAGTTCAAGGAGGATCTGCAGGTACTACTGCTGGCATGCCTGTTCATTCTCCTGAGTGCCCGGCTGGACCTGGGCGTGCTGGACTACATCCACGTACAGGCATTCATCTACTTGGCGATTCTCATCTTTGTCGTTCGTCCGCTGGCCGTGCTCTGCAGTTCTATCGGGACGGGGCTGAAGTGGAGAGAGAAAGTCTTTATGGCTTGGATTGCGCCGCGCGGGATCGTAGCGGCTGCCGTGGCGGCACTGTTTGCGGAGCGTTTGATAGCCGAAGGATATTCAACAGCGGCGGGTGACGCGCTAATTGCCACGGTGTATTTCGTGGTGGTTGGTACTGTGGCGGTGTACGGCCTGACCTTGGCCCCCATCGCCCTGCGTCTTGGTCTTGCCGATCGTAACCCGCAGGGTGTGCTGTTTATGGGGGCGTATGCATGGGTCCAGGATGCGGCCATGGCACTGCAGGACTTAGGCTACAGGGTGTTGCTTATCGATGCCAACGCGCGCAACATTAAGGAGTCCCGCGGCAAGGGTTTGCCAGCGGTCGTTGCTGATGCGCTTTCGGAAACGGTCACTGATGAACTGGATCTGGGCGGACTTCGACGCTTTTTGGCCGTTACCGCCAATGACGAAATCAACTCGCTGGCAGCGCTTCACTTTACTGAGGTCTTCGAGAACAAGGAGGTATACCAGATAGGTGTTGGAGGGGACAGCAAGGCAGCGGGAGCGCGCCGGGTTGAGCACTTGCGAGGGCGCCCGCTCTTTGGAGCCGGCATCACGCAGGCTTCGCTCACCGAGCGACATCGGGAAGGTGGGAAAATTTGCACGTTTGGCCTTACCGAAGAAAGGTCTTACCGGGCCATTAGGGAGCAGTTCAATAACGATATAGTCGTCCTGTTTGTAGTCCGCGGCACAAGCGTCCTGGTGCATGCGGAGGCAAACCTGATTGCCCCGCAGCCGGGAGACGCCGTTGTCGTGATGCTTCCGCCACTGCCGCAGTTGAAAGAGGCACCGTATGCCGCGCTTAATGCTGAGCTCTTGTCGCAAGCCGCTGTGCTGGACTCGGAGGAAGCGGCGATGCCTGAGGACATCATGCGGGAAGCCGCGCACCGACTGGGGCAAAGCTTACCGATTCCTGTCGATCATCTGCAGGCGGCGATACAGAAAGGTCTGGGCTCGGTGCGTGCTGAAGTGGCACGCGGTGCGATGGTATTGCACCTGAGCCTGGAAGAGGCCGACACCGCGGCGCTCGTACTGGTCCGCAGCAGGAGTGGTGTCACATTGAGCACGGCCGGCGGCGCAGAGACGGCGCCGGTGCACGCGTTAATAGTTATGGTGACGCCCGAAGGGCGGGCCAGCGTTTCCAGCCTGCCTTTGCTTGCCCAGGTCATGGGGTCCGTCCGTAGACAACCCTTTCTTGGCAAATGGCTGTCTGCAGAATCGCAGCAAGAGCTACGCGCTACGCTCGCTGTGTACCACCATGCGGAGCCCGGTGCTACGGACTAGCGGAATTCAGGCCTGCCTTCTTTAGACTGTTCGATAGGCGAGAGTCACGCAGCTTGACCGGAGCCTGTCTGGCCTGCAGCTTGCGGAGCCGAAGGTTGAACATTTCGACCATGATGGAGAAGGCCATAGCGAAATACAGGTAGCCCTTGGGAATATGAAAGTCCAGGCCGTCGGCAATTAACGCCAGCCCGATCATCAGCAGGAAGCTCAGTGCCAGAACCTTCACCGTTGGTCGTTTCTCGATAAAGTTCGAGATGGCGCTGGCGGACAGCATCATGACGCCGATGGCGATAACGATCGCCGTGATCATGACGGGAACCTGCTCGGCCATGCCCACCGCGGTGATGACTGAGTCCAGAGAAAACACCAGGTCCAGGATTACGATTTGTACCATTGCCTTCGCGAAGGAGGCTACCGCAGCTTCGCCGCCGTGCTCGTGGTGTTCGCCTTCAAGCTTGTCATGAATCTCGTGTGTAGCTTTGGCCAAGAGGAACAGGCCGCCGGCAATGAGTATGATGTCCTTGCCTGAGATGCCCATGCCCAGGACGCTGAACAAATCTTCAGTCAGGCGCATAATCCAGGCCAGCGACAGCAGGAGTGCTACGCGCCCGAACATCGCCAGGGCCAGTCCCCAAAATCGGGCCGCCGCCTGGTGTTTTTCCGGAAGCTTGCCGGAGAGGATTGAGATGAAGATGATGTTGTCAATCCCTAGAACAATCTCCAGTAGTGTCAGGGTGAGAAGCGCGGCTAGCGCCTCGGGTTGCGTTATCCACTCCACAGCTTCGTTTGTTTGGTTCTTGGTCAGTCTTGCGCCTGTACGACCCAGCCTCGCAGTACCCTAGAATGATACCTTCCGGTGGGCCGACGCAGGCCCAAATATGCGATTCTGATCGCTCTCTTGTGCGGTATTTCGGGCTATGGTAGATGCCAATACAAAACTCATTGGAATTCTGGGCTACCCTGTCGGGCATTCGCTGTCCCCGCAGATTCACAACGCTGCGCTCCGGGCCCAGGGTCTCAACGTTCTTTACGTCGGCTTGGGTGTGCCGCCCGCCCGGTTGAGCGGTGCGCTCGCGAGTCTGCAGGCGCTTGGCTTTTTGGGAGCGAATGTGACGATCCCGCACAAGCAGGCGGTGCTCCCGATGCTGGATGTCCTGACTACGCGTGCGCGCGCGGTTGGGGCTGTAAACACCATCGTCGTGCGTAATGGCTTTCTGCACGGGGACAACACGGATATAGAGGGCTTCTTGTTGCCGTTGGCTTCTAAGCGCGACCGACTGCATGGCAGCGAGATGGTCGTTCTGGGAGCCGGTGGGGCGGCGCGCGCGGTGGTGTATGCGCTGCTGACAGCGTTTGCGCCGCGTGTTGTCACGGTGGCGGCCCGTCGGGCGGCACCGGCCGAGCAGATCGCAAAGGACATGGCACCGTACGGGCCGGTGAAGGTGATTGCACTGGACTGCGCCGCAACGCTTCTGGTGAGCGCGCAACTGATAGTTAACGCAACGCCAGTGGGGATGCACCCTAACACAAGTGCAACGCCGTGGGATGATGTGACGCTGTTTTGCGATGGGCAGGTGGTGTATGACTTGGTTTACCGTCCGCGGGAAACGCGCCTCATGCGGGAGGCGGCCGCACGTGGAGCCCAGGTTATAGGGGGGCTGCCTATGCTGCTTGGACAGGCCGCAGCAGCCTACAGGCAATGGACTGGGATGAATATGCCACTGGATGTGGTGGAAAAGGCACTTGAGCACTTGAATTGAAACCAGTACCTTACCCAGTCTAAGTATGTGCGCGCTCGCTTCACAGGTTTGCCTGGCGCATGTACCAACTCTAGTCCTCCAACTCGCCATGACTATTCAACGCCTCACTTGCCTAATAACCCTATTGCTGGCGGTCACCGTGGCTGCCCGTGCCCAGGTGGATGGCCTGGGCAAGACCGAGTTCGCCAACTCCGGCACGGAGGAAGCGCAGGAGCCATTCCTGCGTGGTCTACTGCTCTTGCACAGCTTCGAGTACGAAGATGCGCGCGAAGCCTTTGCCGAGGCGCGCAAGATCGACAAGGGCTTTGTCATGGCCTACTGGGGCGAGGCTATGGCCTACAACCACCCTGTATGGTTTACGCAGGAAACTGACGACGCGCGCGCAATCTTGGAAATGCTGGGGTCGAATCTTGAGGCGCGGCTGGAGAAGGCGCCAACGGAGCGCGAAAAAGACTATATCCGTGCCGTCAATGTGCTCTACTATGGAACTCTCGAAAAGAAGAAACGCGACTTCAACTATATGGCCAGGATGGAGCAGCTGGCTGAAAAGTATCCTGATGACCTGGACGCCAAGGCATTCTACGCGCTTTCCGTGCTGGGATGCAGCCATGATGGCCGCGATTACAGCCTTTATATGAAAGCTGCATCGGTGGGAGAAGAGGTATTCGCACGGAATCCTAAGCATCCAGGGGCCGCGCACTATCTCATCCACTCGTACGATGATCCGGTGCACGCGCCTTTGGGCTTGCGCGCAGCGCACGTCTATGCGGACATTGCGCCGTCTGCAGCGCACGCACTACATATGCCGTCGCACATATTTACTGCACTGGGCATGTGGGATCGAGTCGTGAAGTCCAATGAGGAGTCGTATGAGGCGTCGGAGCAGCGCAGGCAGCGCAAAGGCTTGGGCGTGGGCAGCCGGTCTTATCACGCTATCCACTGGAAAGCGTACGGGCTTTTGCAGCAGAGTCGATTCGATGAAGCCAGGGAGGCGATCCTTAGCGTTAAGAGCGACCTTGAAGAGAGCGGTGGAACGGGTAGAATGCGCGCGTCATTGGCAATGATGCGGGCAGGGTACCTGGTAGACTCCAGAAGCTGGGACTCCGACGTTGCAGATTTAACGCTGAAAGCCAAAGGGATGGGGCTCGAAACGCGTGCCAATCACATTTTTATCAATGGCATGTTAGCGCTCAAGCGAGGTGATGAGGATGAGGCTAGCCGGCATGTCAAGCAGCTTATGGATTTGGAAGGAAAGGGGAAGGGTCGGACGGTGGCTACCATTTTGCAGCACGAGCTTAAGTCGCTGCTGCTATTGAAAGAAGGTAATCCAGACGAGGCCGTAAAACTCCTAAGGAGAGCCACGGAGATAGAGGACGCGATGCCGTACGACTTTGGACCGCCTTCACCGGTGAAGCCATCCTTTGAGCTCCTTGGCGAAGTGCTGCTGGATCTGGATGACAATGAGGGCGCGCAGGAGGCCTTTACCATGGCTCTGGCACGTGCCCCCAAACGTGCCCGGTCGCTGCACGGATTGGCTGTCGCGGCCATGAAGACAAAGGATTCCGATACTGCGGCGCGCGCTGTCAATACTCTAGGCGAGATAGAGAAAAAGGCGGGCCTCAGCACTGCGTCCAGCGGTGGGAAGGGCAAGTACTAGGCAGCAATCTCAGCCGGGTATGCACCAGGGGTCAGTCCTTGTGGCACGCATTCGAATGCATGGCGGACTGCTTCTGGGTGGGCTGCTGCTGCCATCGGCTGTGCAGGCGCAGCCCAAGTATGAATTTCGGGGAGCGTGGATTGCGACGGTAGCAAATCTGGACTGGCCAAATCGTTTCGACCATCCCAGTACGCAGCAGACCACCTTGCTGCAGATGCTGGACAAGCTGCAGGCTGCTGGCATCAACGCCGTGTTTTTCCAGGTGCGTTCAGAGGCCGATGCGATGTACGATTCAAGCCTTGAGCCTTGGTCGTACTGGCTGACTGGCCGCCAAGGAACGCCCCCCAATCCATTCTACGACCCGCTGGCCTTTGCGATAGAGGCGGCGCACAAGCGCGGAATGGAGCTGCATGCCTGGTTTAATCCATACCGCGCCAGCCGCGGTACCAGTTACACCAGAGACCCGAGCCATATCACCAGAGCGCAGCCGGAACTGGTTTACGAGTCGGGTCCGCTAACGCTCATGGACCCGGGCAAAGAGGCCGGGCGCAACTACATCACAAGCGTGATTATGGACGTGGCGCGCCGCTACGACGTGGACGGCGTCCATTTTGACGATTATTTCTACCCGTATCCCCCAAACGAGATCACGACGCAGGACACATCCACTTTCAATGCCGAGGGCCGGGGTTTCACCAGTCTGTTTAGCTGGCGCCGCGATAACGTCAATTTACTCGTAGCACAGATTGCCGACAGCCTGCGTGCTCACGACCCCTACATCAAGTGGGGCATCAGCCCATTTGGGATCTACAGGAACAACGTGCCGGAAGGGATTGTGGGGCTTGATGCTTACAACGTGATATTTGCAGACCCCTTGGCCTGGCTGCAGGCCGAGACCGTAGACTACATTGTGCCACAGCTCTACTGGCCATTTGGGGGTGACCAGGACTACCATAAACTCGCGCGATGGTGGGTAGAGCAGATTAGCGGGCGGCAGTTGTACATCGGCCACGGGCTGTACCGGGCCGATCCAAATACCTTCTCGGGGACACTGTTTTCTGCGGACGAAATACCGAATCAGATCCACTTTAACAGGGGCTACCTCGACATCTTAGGCAGTGTGTTTTTCCGTGCGCAGAACGTTACCCGCTACTACTCACAGGACATATTCGAGCGGCTTCGGACCGAATTCTATCAGCATCCTGCACTCACGCCCCCGATGCCATACAAGGACCTTACGCCCGCAGAGGCGCCCAATGATCTGGCGTATGAATGGACTGGTGATACGGAAGTGACACTGACCTGGTCATCACCTGACAACACTAATCCCAACCGGTATGCGGTCTATCGGGTATGGTCTGCGATGCCGCCGGACGTGGATCAGGCGAGTCAGGAAGCTGCCAACCTGTTAGCGATAACGGGTGACACAACATTGGTCGACTACCCGGGCATTGCGCCCGATCCATACTACTATTTTGTGCGCAGCGTCAGCCGAAACTCCATCGAGAGTGCGGCGACTACGCCCGTGTACTTGCATGGACGGGCTACCGCGGTTCACAACGTGGTGCAGAAGGTGGCTGCTCACCTGTCTAACTATCCTAATCCGTTCTCCGATGCGACGCACATTGAATTCGACCTTGTTAATGGTGGGCAGGTCACGCTTCGAATCTTCAATTCGTTGGGCTCCGAAGTGCTTACGCTAGTAGAGCGTCGTCAGCTGAATGTCGGTACGCACAGATATTCTTGGGATGGCACCGACGAGAGTGGTCGGCGCCTTAGCAGCGGAGCGTATTACATTCTCCTGGATGTTGAAGGCGCGCGCATTGTGAAGCCCGTCGTACTCGTACGTTAAGTCCCGGGCTGCACTGGAGACGCTGAGTAGCTGGGCATTGTTGGTGTTTCAGCGGGCCCCAAGCGGTGCACGGCAGGCCGGTCGCGCATGGAGACGATCCCGCGGATCTCCACCTTTGGCCAGAGGCAACGCGCAATGCACCGCCAAGCCTCAGCACAGGAAGTCAGGCTGAGGTCGCTGGCAAGTGGAATCCGGTGGGCGGAAGCCGTGTACTCCGAAGATCCTAATGCTATAAGGATTCCCGCAGTCACGCCAAGGGGATTTGGCGCAAGGCGTTCCAAATCGTTGGCAGCAGTAACGGCCAGGCTACAGCAGAACACGACTACTGCAATAGGCGACGCTCCGACACACCACTACCTGCGGGCGTGTGCCCAGATGGGGCTCAGAGCTTGGGTGTTTCTGACAAAGAGTAGCCATTTCATGGCGAACCGTTGGTACCACTCATAGCGATACTGGACAACCCGTCCCGTTCTGCTGGCGACTACGCCTTGCTTCGTGCTACGACATGAGCAACAAGGCTACAACCACGGTGCTGTCTCAGTGGATAGGTGCAGCGTCCGCAGTCCGCGAAAACTATCCGTTCCTGGCTGATTCTGGGTCTAAACCGTTAGGTGACACCCGGGCAAACCAGTCGCTGCTGAACCGTGTTGCTTAGTTCAGCCAGCAACGCAAGAATGGTCTCGGCGCCTTTAACGCGACCAAGCGCGTGGTAGAAGATAGGCGTAGCAGGGCCAAGATGGACCGCATGCTGCACCTGCCTGCATCATTTCGTGCGGGACGAATAGCTGCCAGCGGGCGCTTGTGTGCTGGCTGCTCTGCTTACCGGTCGTGCCGAAATACCTTGCCGTCCTTCATGACAAAATTGATGCTTCGCAAGGCATCAAGGTCATCCAGCGGGTTAGCTGGCATAGCGATGATGTCAGCGGCCATACCGGGCCGGATCGCGCCGCGCTCATCGCCGAGACCCATCGCTTCAGCGGCATTGATGGTCATCATCTTCAGCGCGTAGGCCGCCGGAATGTCGGCTTCTTCGAAGTTGTCCAGATACGTCAGCGTAAGCGTGCCACGGTCGTGGCCCTCGTACGCAAAGACCACATCGGAGCCAAAGGCCATTGGCACGCCGACATCATAGGCTCGGCGCAAGCGGTCGATAAACTGAGCATGTAATTCATGCCCCTCCTCAACACTGGTGCCAAAAAAGGTCACCTGGATGGCCAGCTCCGTAAATTCTGTGCCCACCAAGTACACGCCGCGCTCCTTGGCCAGCAATAGCGTCTCATCGCTCATATTGGTGCCGTGCTCGATGGTAGCAACGCCAGCCTCAATGGCATTGATGGCGCCCTGCTCTGTCCAGACATGGGCAGCGACCCTTAAGCCGGCCAATGCGGCTTCTTCTACTACCAGGCGCATGTCGTCCACCGAGTAGATGTACTGTTGGTCATCAACCACAATTTTGATGAGCGTAGCGCCGTAGTGGATGTTTTCGCGAACGGCTTTCCTTAGCTCATCGTGCGTATCGGCAAAGAAGTACTCAGGGCTGCCAAGACCCGCCTTTTCCGGCTGCAGGTGAAATTGCCCACCAAATGGTGCAATAATCCGTCCGGCATTCTGCATCGTGGGGCCGGGCACCAGTCCTTCTTCAATGGCCTGTCGCAAGGCAACGTCACCGTAGTTGCCAGAATTGCCGATGTCGCGAATCGTTGTAAAGCCCGCATGCAGCATCGCGCGCGCGTTCGCGACGCCCTGTATGGCCCGATAGCTAGTGGTGTTCAGAAGGGTGGTAAAGTAGTATTGCCCCGCGTCCTTTGTGGGATCCACGGTCAGACACATGTGCGTATGCGCGTCGAATAGCCCAGGCATAACGACGGCATCCGAAAGGTCAATAACCGCAGCGCCCCTCGGAGCTGCGGTGCCAGAAAAGATGGCAGCGACCTTGCCACGCTCTACCAGAATAACCTGGTTGCTCGCCGTGGTGCCGTGTTCAGCATCTATCAGGCGACCGGCTAGGACGGCCGTTTGCTGCGCGTGTACACTGGCCGCGATCAGGCTCAAAGAAAGCCAACATGTCAGCGCACGCATCACTATACCAGTACAAGGTAAAGGGCGCCCGCGATGAGGCCACCCAGCGTGGGGCCGACTACGGGAATCCATGCATACGACCAGTTGCTATCCCGCTTGCCTGCAATCGGGAGGATTGCATGCATAATGCGCGGGCTCAGGTCACGCGCCGGGTTAATTGCGTAGCCGGTGGTACCGCCAAGGCACAGACCGATGACCAGGACAACCAGAGCTACCGGGAGCGCATCAAGCGGGCCCAGGCCCACATCGGGCTCAACCATAAAAAGGATTGCAAACACGAGCACGAGAGTAGCGATGGTCTCGCAGAGCAGGTTGCGCACGTCGTTGCGAATGGCGGGCGCCGTACAGAAGGTTTCCAGTTTGGCATCACCGTCCTCGGTGGCATCGAAGTGATCTTTGTACTGATACCATACCAGAAATGCCCCAATGGCGCCTCCGACAAACTGTGCTGCCAGATATTGCGGGACTAAGGCCCACGCAAATTCTCCGGCGAATGCCAGACCTAAAGTAACCGCAGGGTTGATGTGCGCACCACTGAAGGCCGCCACGACAAAGACCGCCACAAACACAGCCAACCCCCACCCTGCGGTGATAGCAATCCAGCCTGCGCCCGAGCCCTTCGTGCGCTTGAGTACTACGTTTGCCACCACGCCGTCACCCAACAGGATGAGTAGCGCTGTGCCAATGAGTTCGCCTAGAAATGCTGTCATTTATTCGAGGTGTTGATGCGGTTACTAATGTGATTCCCATGCCTTGGCGCGTGCGAGTGCCTTTGTCCAGCCCGCGCCGAGCATCCTTGTGCGGCTCTGTGCCATCTGAGGCTCGAAAACGCGGTCGACTTGCCACTGCGACGCGATCTCGTCAGGGCCCTTCCAATACCCGGTAGCCAGACCCGCGAAGTATGCAGCACCGAGTGCCGTCGTCTCTTTCACAACGGGACGTACGACCGGGACGCCCAGGATGTCTGCCTGGAACTGCATAAGCAAGCTGTTGGCAGTTGCACCGCCGTCAACGCGGACTTCTGTTAGATGGATGCCGGCGTCCGCCTCCATAGAGCGAATGACGTCCATGCTCTGGTAGGCAATACTTTCCAGGGCGGCACGCGCTAGGTGGCTCTGATTTGTGCCACGCGTAAGCCCCACGATGGTGCCTCGTGCGTACGGATCCCAGTGCGGTGCCCCAAGCCCGGCAAACGCAGGCACCAGGTAGACACCGCCAGTATCGGCGCACTGGGCCGCCAGGGCTTCGACCTCCGATGAAGAGGCAATAAGGCCAAGGCCATCTCGCAACCACTGCACGACCGCTCCGCCAATGAAGACGCTACCTTCCAAAGCATACCTGTGACCTGGCCCAAGGTCCCAGGCTACGGTGCTAAGTAACTGATTCCGGGATGCGACGGGGTGCTTCCCGGTATTCATGAGCAGGAAGCAGCCAGTGCCGTACGTATTCTTTACCATACCGGGCTGTGTGCAGACCTGTCCAAAGAGTGCAGCCTGCTGATCTCCGCCAATGCCGGCCACGGGAATGGGCACGCCCAGCAGCTCCGTTTCACCGACTATACCGCTGGACGCGGCAACCGATGGCAGGACGCTGCGCGGCACCTCAAGAATGGCCAAAAGTTCGTCGTCCCACTCTCCAGAATGGATGTTGTACAGCAGTGTGCGCGACGCATTGGAGGGGTCAGTTACGTGCACGCGCCCGCCGGTAAGGTTCCAGATCAGCCATGTATCAACGGTTCCAAAGGCGAGTTCACCGCGGTCGGCGCGCGCACGGGCCCCGTCAACATGGTCCAGAATCCAGCGCAGCTTGGTACCGGAGAAGTACGCGTCAAGTATCAGGCCGGTCTTCGATTGAAAGAGGTCAGCATGTCCGTCGCTCTTGAGTGCGTCACAAAACGCAGCGGTCCGCCGGTCTTGCCAGACGATCGCATTGTATATGCAGGCGCCGGTACGCCGGTCCCAGACGAGAGTGGTTTCTCGCTGATTGGTGATGCCAATGGCGGCGATGTCTTCGCCGAGCAAGCCGCAGCCACGAAGGACTTCCACCGCGGAAGCGGACTGGGTTTCCCATATGTTGCCTGGATCATGCTCAACCCAGCCAGGCTGCGGGTAGATCTGGCGAATCTCGTCCTGGACAACATTCACCAAAGTCCCTTCACGGTCGAACACGATAGCCCGGGAGCTCGTGGTTCCCTGGTCAAAAGCAAGGATATACGACATAGTGGCAGAAGGTGAATGCGAGCGCAATATAAGCCTGAGCGCGTAGCCGTGTGGGCGGGATGCAACACATTTGAAGTCAGGTCGTACGCCCGTTTACACGTGGACCTTCATCGAAATGGATAAGCTCACCGTCATCATCGCTATGGGTCTGTTGCTCGTAGCGATAGGCATTTCCGGGCGCAAGTACAGTCCCTGGGCCATCCTGGGTGGGCTGGGCGTTATTGGCTTCAGTATTGTGAGCAGGCTGCTCACTGGAGGCAGCTTCCTTGCGGTGAGCATTGAGCTGTTCCGCGATGCAGGCTTGGCACTTGTCTTGGCCGCGCTGTGGCTGGTGGCCCGCAAACCGCATCCGGGTGCGCGACCGTTTTTCTTGTTGGGTGCGCTCTCGCTTGCGTTAGCTGGCATGCTATATGTGGGTAGCCGCGCCATTGGCGCCTTCATGCCGGGTGAGGTGGTGTCAGTATTGGTGGAGCTCGGCCCGGACGATCATGTGGCCGAGATTGCACCTGTCTTGGAGCGCTTTGGAGCAGCGGCTGAGCAGGCTTTTCCAACGATTGATCTGGCGGTAGATGAGGACCTTGCACAAGTGCTTCTGGTGCGCGTGAAAAAACGAAAAGCCTCGAGACTGATGGCGGCGCTGAGAGCAGATGCCGAGAATGTCGATTTTGTAGAAGTCAACGCTTTGGTGGAGCTCCCACCCTTAGCTGAAGGCAGGGCTGCTCCAAGTGCTGGGCGCAGTTATCTGGAAAACGACCCGCGGGTCAGCGAGCAATGGGCCTTGGAGTCCATTCGCGGTCACGAGGCGCATGCCTTGCTGCGAGACATGCAGCCCATTCGCAAGGCGCGTGTCGCCATTCTGGATACAGGCGTCCAGGGTGATCACGAGGATTTGACGAGCGTACTTTCCACCACTGGCGCAAGTGATATTCACGGGCACGGCACGCATTGCGCGGGGATCGCCGGGGCTGCTACCAATAATGGATTGGGGGTCGCGTCCCTAAACTGGGACGGCAGGTTCATTGACCTCCAGTCGTTTGAAGCGCTGGGCGATGCCGGCCGGGGCACACTTGAGCAGATAGCACAGGCGATCATTGATGCTACGCAGTCAGAGGTCGATGTCATCTCCATGTCGCTGGGTAGCGTGGCGCGCGTTCAGCCGAGAGTGCTCGTAACCGCCATCGGGTTTGCGCTGCGCAACGATGTGATCGTCGCAGCCTCGGCTGGCAACAACGACGAGGATGCCGCCAACCACTTTCCTTCCAACATCGAAGGCGTGATTGCGGTAGCCGCTGTGGATCAGAATCTCGACAAGGCCAAGTTTTCCAACACGATTGCAGGCCTGTCGCGCCCACTGGCGGCCCCTGGTGTGGATATCCTTTCTGCATATGCGGATGGCGACTACAAACTGCTCAGCGGCACTTCGATGGCCACACCGGTAGTAACGGGCCTACTTGGGGTCATGCGGTCACTTCATCCGACCCTCACCGCTGCTGACGCCTACGGCATCCTCCACGACACGGGTACGGAAGTAGAAGCCACTCCAATGGTCGGACGCGTCATCAATGCAGAAGCCGCGATTCAGGCTACACTTGCCCGCTAGTCTTCAACTTCTACTACGGCCTCGATTTCCACAGCGATGCCGATGGGAAGCGAGGACATGCCGACCGCTGCCCGGGCGTGCTTGCCTATCTCCGGGCCAAAGACCGCCACGAAGAGGTCCGAGCACCCGTTGATGACGTTGGGCTGCTCCGTAAAGTCATCTGTGGCATTCACCATACCGTTGACTTTGACGATGCGCGTGACCTTGTTGAGGCTTCCGATTTCTGCCCGGAGTGAGGCGAGGAGTGCCAAACCGGTCAGGCGAGCGGCCTCGTAGCCTTCATCAACGGTCAGGTCCCGTCCGACCTTGCCCGTGACGTACGTGCCATCGGACTGCATTGGGCCGTGTCCCGCAAGGAACACAAGGTTGCCACTGCGCACGGCGCGCACGTAGTTGGCCACTGGCGCCGGCGGCACCGGCAAAGTGATGCCCATCTCTTGAAGGCGAGCTTCGGCATTCTGGCCGTTAGCGGGAAAGGATGCCAGCAGCAGCACCCCGATCAACAAGACACACCTCATAGCGATTCCTTGACGGTAATGGACATACCCGGGTCAAATTTAGCCGACTCCGAACTAAACAACCAAGCTTCCACTCCGTGTAGTTTTTAAGCGCAGGATATAGGCCTCGATGGTGGCAAGGCCTATGGCGGCCCGCAGCACGGCCGCGATGCGCGCGGCTTCCGCGAGGGCCACCTGGGCGCGTGCATTGGGGGCCGTGGCGGGGAGCACGGGGCGGGCCGGGGGTGCGCAGGGAGCAGTTTGCGCCTATGCTGTGCCGGCTTAATAGTTTCCGGTAAGTGTCCTGAATCGACACGGCTTCGAGCTGCGCGGTGGGCCAAGACAGTTGGGTCCCGATGTTACCGACGGCACCGTCACGGTGCCACTGTATAAGGTCGGCCACGAGCTGTATGTGGTGACGCTGGAGAAGAAGTATGGGCAGGGCCTGGACAAATACAGGGAGAGGAAGAAAAAAGGGGTCGCAACCCGGATTACGTGTCAGCGCGGGCGGGAAACAAAGAGAAAGGCAAGGCCGAGCTGGAAACCAGCGAGGCGAATGCTGAGCGGCTGGCCGCGGAGATCCAGAAGGAATGCGCGTATGACCTGCCCCTGCGTGATACCTGTAGCAGCTTCAGGCACAACTTGAACAGGGGCGTCTATGAATTACTGGAGGGAGAGGGAGGCGAGCCGTTTTTAACGGACGGCGAAGACCAGGTGGCGGCAGCCCGCGCTTGCAAGGAGTTCAGCGGGAAGGAGCTGACGGCGGACTTTGGGCAGAGCTTGTCCCAATACCAGGTGCCCATAGCGCGGGGTTAGAGAAATCCGGACTGGGGTTGCCGGGGAAGAGCAATAGGCCTGTGCCCCTAGTGGCCGTGACCGACAACCGACACCAAAGCGGAGGGACTCGGATGATGGTATTGTGGCTGATGTCGGAATCAGGCGCGCGGCATTGGTGTTTCGCTCTTTTGTGCGGCAGTCTGAATGGCTCATATCCGTTGATATAGCAGCTTTTCAGATCAGGCAAATGATTTTCGGGCTGTAGTCCATGCTACGAATGCCACGAGAGCGGCACTTGGGGGGCGGTACAGGCCCTGTAACTGCTCAAAATCACACAAAATTGGGCATGAAGACTCTTGCCCTCGAGCGCAGAAGAACGTCCACACAGCGCGGTTCAGGCATAACTTGTCCAGATACAGGGAGCGCGTAGCGCAGGGGGAGAGAAACCCGGACGTTGTCTAGAGTCGACGAAGAGGACGAGGTAGGGCCCTTTAGGCCATATACCAGCTCTTCCCAGACGGGGTCATAGTCATCCTCATTGGCGGCTCGTATAAGCTCCTCGTCCTCGTGGTAGATCGCGTCCATTTTGTCGGCTACGTGGTGGAGTATCATAGAGCGTAGAGGCTGCTGGCACCTTTCGAACAAAGTGAGCATACTGGCGCCAGTTCGCGCAATTTCAAACTACACCATGAGAAGAACTGGCATGGAAGCGGTTTGAGCGCGTATTGAAATTCGATTGCCTGTGTAATTGGGAATGGTACTACCATATTTGCACTGTCGTTATGGTGTGTAACGACTACGAAGGAATAGGTCCCGGCAGTACAGGATGCATAGTATGCTGAATTGATTCCGACACTGCTTGCGTCCCGACTTAGCTCGGATCTGTGTTCCTCTGAGCTGAAGCTTTATCTGCGGGACCTAGGTAATCTGAACGTCCGGTGGGACTGGGGTCTGCAAGTAGGGCATGGTCTCTAATTGCCGTGCGGCTATCTTTGAGGCCGGAAGTTCGGGAGACGGTTTTCGTTTCTATGAGAACATTACGAGAGCATATCGCGAGAACGGCACTCATACCAAGCGTCGCATTTAGTCTTGCCACGCTAGTTTCCATTGGCTGTAGCAGACAGTTTGATTCTTCGGTCATAGAAAAAAGGATGGCCGACAGTCTCGCCGCATTGCCCGCACTCCCTGCGAGCAATTTATCGGGTACACAGGCCTTTGAGAGTTATTTTCAGTTTGCGCAGACAATATCGTTGTCAGAAGAAGTACCACTCGGAGGTATCAATGATATGGACGTGGGCCCCGATGGTAGCCTCCTTATTACGGATGCGAGGGCGCGTGAGGTTGTCTTGTTCGCAGGTAATGGTGACCTACTTAAACGGTTGTCCGCAGAGCCATGCCACCCAGGGCTCAATTGGGCACCCTTGATGGCTAGATTCACGCCAACTGGGAGGATATTGGTCCTCTTTGACGGTCAACCTGGCTTCTATTTCAGTGGAAACGGTACGTGTATAGAACGCCTGGACGCTACCTTCCGGCCACCTAGAATGGTCGGCTTTTCATCGGATGGCACCATTCTAGGGCTCTATGCCTACCCGCAGGAAAGTTATATCGCGACAATGAATCCATCCGGGCAAGAATTGACCCGGTTTGGTACGAGCGAAAAGTTTACCGGTATAACGAGCCGTGTGAGAGCTGGCGGGATCGTAACGGACAAGCGAGACATCGTTTATGTGCTGCATCCATTTATTCCTCACGTTTACAAGTACGACCTGAATGGTCAACTCGTAGGACTGATAGGCCCTAAGCCCTCGTATTACCGAGAGATCCAGGACGATGTCAGGATCTCCGACAGCACTCCATTGATGATGAATGCAATACGGGAAAAGATGAATGCCGCCACGATTTCCGGGAGGATCTTCATGCTATCCGAAAACGTATTGCTTGTGCTATACCTGAATCAATACAAATTAGTCACAAAGCCTGACGAACAAATAGGCCTGATGATAATGGACACGACGGGCACTCCTCTGATTGAAGAAGAGATACAGACTGGTAGTGCCGGGAAGCTGCTGTTTGCAAAGCACGGCCTAGCCTATCGGGGGGTCCAAGCGGAATTTGAGGCCAATGCCAGCATATTTAACCCAAGACTAGACGTGTTCCGATTTGTGCCGCTAACTCAGGCAGACCAATACGATGACCAAAGGAGTCAAGATTGATATAGCCACTACTGCAGTCCTAGTGGCTGCCATGGCTGGGTGGTATTTACTGTCTACGCCAATCCCTCTGTGCCAATAAGAAGTGAGAGCCTTTTGCAAAAATAGGTTGCGAGCGCGAAACCGGGCGTAGAAAGTTAGGGCGTGGGTGAGAATAATGCGGATTAAGTGCGTCGTGAGTCGTATACTGGAACACGTGAGAATCATAAATGTATATAATAAACGTGCAGATGCGATTGCGATCAGAGTTGTCCAGGTACTGGTCCACATTCCAGCTCAGATTGTTTCCATTGCTGGAGCTCACTATTGGCGAGCTCAGTGAACAGCACAGACGATTCGTTTCTGTGGTGGAATTAGTGCGCGTGGAGGAGCTGTTGTCGGGGTGCGAGTCCAAGGGTCCAGGCCGTCCGAAGGCGAACCGGGCTGCGCTGGCGCGGGCTTTTTTGGCTAAGTCCGTATTCGATATCCCGACCACGCGGGCGTTGGTGGAGCGACTAAAGAGCGATCCGGTACTGCACCAGCTATGCGGCTGGGAGTGGTCGTACATGGTACCGAGCGAATCGTCGTTTTCGCGGGCGTTCGCGGAATTTGCCAACAGTGACCTGCCGGGGCGGCTGCACGCAGTGCTGCTGGAGTGCGCGCTGGAGGATCATCTGGCCGGGCACGTTTCGCGGGACGCGACCGCGATTCCGGCACGCGAGAAGCCGAAGCGGTCTGTGCCCAAGGCCAACGACGGCAAACAACCGAAAACCCCTACCCGCCTGCAGCGTCAACGCTCCATGGAGCTGGATGATATGCTGGAAGAACTGCCGAAGGACTGCAATGTCGGGACCAAACGCAATTCGAAGGGTCACGGGCACTGCTGGGTCGGCTTCAAGCTGCACTTGGATGTGATTGACGGGGGGATTCCGATCAGCGCTGCGCTAACATCGGCTTCGGTCCATGACAGCCAGGTGGCGATCCCGCTGGCAGTGATGACGGCCGCTCGGGTACAAAGTCTGTACGACTTGATGGACAGTGCGTACGATGCTAAGGAAATCCGAGAGCATAGCAGATCGCTGGGGCATGTGCCGATCATTGATATCAACCCGCGTGGCAATGAGGAGCTGAAGCGCGAGGCGCGGGCGCAACGCAGCATCGGACACGTTACGCCAGAGAGGAGACGCTTCAGAGAGCGCTCGACGGTGGAGCGGGTCAATGGACGACTCAAAGACGAGTTCGGCGGACGGTATGTGCGGGTACGCGGGCATAGCAAGGTCTACTGCCACCTGATGTTCGGCATCCTGGCGCTGACCGTCGACCAGTTGATGCGCCTGGTGCTCTAAGCGCACCCGTACCCTCACGTAGGGCCCGTCTCGCCATCAGCGCGGGCCGGGTCAGCTATGCCGTGTCATGCCTCCCTGCGCAGTTCGTCACCCCCATTCGAGCAAGACTTCCGCAATGCAAAGGTCGAACAAGTTGATACGTGCAGAATCACACTGGCTTGACGAAGCTCCTACTCCCAAATCAAGGGCTGAAGTGGATTTTGCAAAAGGCTCGTCTGACACTCCTCTGCTCTGGGTGCTGCGCGACCACCTGAAGCTTCCCGGTACCAAGTTCGGCTGCGGCATCGCCCAATGTGGTGCATGCACGGTACTCCTTGGAAACAATGCCGTCCGATCCTGCTCCTACCCAGTGGCTGGCGTCGGCACGCAGCCCGTTACCACCATTGAAGGGCTCTCGGCGGACGGCACCCATCCGCTGCAGCAAGCCTGGCTGGAGCATGACGTCCCACAGTGTGGATACTGTCAGGCGGGTCAGATCATGAATGCCGCCGCGCTTCTTAAGGCCAAGCCGACACCGACTGATGAAGATATAGACCAGGGCATGGAGGGTAACCTCTGCCGGTGCGGTACCTACCTGCGAATCAAGGCTGCCATAAAGACCGCCGCAGCCAACATGGGCTAGGACCAATCACTCTAAACACCCGTGACCGTGTCGACCCAAACAGTATCTCGACGAACCTTTCTCAAAGCCTCCGCGCTGACAGGCGGTGGATTTGTGCTTGGATTCCATTGGATGGCCAAGCCACGTGCAGCAGCCGGCGCACCAGAAGCCGCCGAGCACGAAATCAATGCTTACCTCACCATCAGTGCCGATGGGACGGTGACGATATTTTCGGCCAACCCGGAAATCGGCCAAAACGTCAAGACCTCCATGCCAATGATCGTGGCTGAGGAGCTTGATGTGGACTGGAAAGACGTTGTCGTTGAGCAGGCTGGCCTTGATACAAATAACTTCCGACGCCAGCTTGCCGGTGGCAGCCAGTCTATTCGGTTCGGCTGGGCAACGCTTCGCACCGCGGGAGCAACCGCTCGCCACATGCTCCTAGAGGCCGCGGCCAATCGACTGAAGGTTCCTGTCGGTGAGCTGACAACCAAGGCAGGCGTCATAATGCACCGTGCAACCGGCAGCACACTGGGTTATGGAGACGTAGCCGAGGACGCGGCAAGGGTAGCGGTGCCAGCAGAGATCGAGCTCAAAAGCCCCAGCGACTTCACTATTATCGGCACGGCGCGCAAGAACGTTGATGGCCCGAAGATTGTCACCGGGCAGCCCCTGTTCGGAATTGATGTAGATCGGGAGGGAATGCTTATAGCCATGATTGAGCACGCGCCGGCGTTTGGGATGCGGCTCAAGTCCATGAATGTCGATGCGGCACGGGCGATGCCTGGCATCGTGGACATCTTCACCATTGATGCTTCCGTGCCCGATAGCCAGTGGAGTGATGTCAATGCCTTCACCGAAAAGGTCGTCGTGGTTGGAACAACGACTTGGGAGGTCATGAAGGCCAAGAAGGCACTCGTGCTGGAGTGGGAGTCGGACGGCTCGCCGGAATCCACAGAATTCCACGAGAGGGAATTGACCGAGCTGCTTGAGGGCGATAACGCGGAGGTTGGGCGCCGAGATGGTGACCCGGAAGCCGCCTTCGCCCGCGCGACTACGGTGGTCGAGCGCACGTACAGCGCCCCGTTCTTGGCCCACAACACGCTGGAGCCCATGAACTTTTTCGCACATGTACAGGGCGACCGGGCGGAACTCCTTGGACCCATCCAAACGCCGGAATTCCTGCGCAGATCAGTGGCCAGCGCATGCGAACTGTCTGAGGACAAGATTACCATTGACCTCACGCGGATGGGAGGCGGATTTGGAAGGCGCCTGTACGGCAACTTCGGGGTGGAAGCAGCGGTGATTTCCCAAAAGATGCAGGCCCCCATCAAGCTGCTCTATACGCGGGAAGACGACATGACTCAGGGCACGTACCGCCCCTCGTATAAGGTTCACTACCGGGCGGGGCTCGATGCAGCGGGCAACCTCATCGCGTTCTCCGTGCGTGGCGCAGGCACCAACGAGAGCCCGGTGTTTGCCAATCGCTTCCCCGCGGGCGCTGTGGACAACTATCTGGCGGAGCTGGTGGTACTGAACTCCGATGTCTCCACTGGTGCCTGGCGTGCGCCTCGAAGCAACTTTATCGCTGGTGCCGAGCAGAGTTTCCTGGACGAGGTGGCCCGCGCTGCCGGCAAGGATCCCATCGACTTCAGGCTCGAACTGTTCGAGCGGGCCATGACAAACCCCGTTGGCGAAGACAACGACTACGACCCCGCACGCTATGCCGGCACGCTTAAGCTGGTTCGCGAAAAGTCAGGATGGGGCACCGACAGGCCGGGTGTTTACCGAGGCGTGAGCGCCTACTATTGCCACAACTCGTACGTAGCACAGATTCTGGATCTTGCGATGGACGAAAGTGGGCCAAGGGTCCAAAAGGTTTGGTGTGCCATTGACTGCGGTATCGTAGTCAACCCGGATGCCGCTCGCAACCAGGTGGCCGGTGGCATTGTCGATGGCATTGGGCATGCGATGTATAGTGGTCTGTCCTTCGCAGATGGCAAGCCGGAGCAGAACAACTTCCACGCGTACCGCATGATTCGTATGTCTGAAGCGCCGCGTGAGGTAGAGACGTTCTTTGTGGACAACGGCATCGACCCGACAGGGCTGGGTGAACCATCGCTGCCACCCGTCTCCGCGGCCCTGTCAAACGCCTATTTCGAGGCAACAGGAGTGCGCCTTGACGCACAGCCATTTATTCGGGCCATCGAACAACCCCTGCAGCCTCAGGGTTAGGCCGCAAGGCGGTCGGCGAGAATTTCGGCAACGTCTTTGACCACCAGCGGCTGGTCTGCCTTCTTGGCTGCATCCGTCATCATGGTCAGGCAAAAGGGGCAACCTGTTGCCAGGAGACGGGCGCCGGTGCTGGCGGCTTCTTCATAGCGCGCGTCACTAACGGTGGGCGGCTCTTCTTCTTTCCACATCTGCGCGCCGCCGGCGCCGCAGCAGAAGGAGCGTTTGCCGTGACGTGGCATTTCCACAATCGGCAGGTCGAGCGCGGCTAGCGCTTCACGTGGCGCATCTACGATCCCATTCTGCCGACCAAGGTAGCACGGATCATGAAACGTCACGCCGTCAAGCCCGTCCTCTGGCGCAAAATCCAGCTTGCCAGCAGCCGCGAGTTCTGCCAGGAGCTGGGTGTGATGAACAACTTCGTAGAGTCCGCCTAAGGCTCGATATTCCTTGCCGAGGGTATGCAGACAATGCGGGCAGGTCGTAAGGATGCGTCGCGGTCGCACCGTGTTGAGCGTATCGATGTTTTCGCGGGCAAGCATGTCAAACAGGTACTCGTTACCGCTCCTGCGCGCGGCATCGCCGGTACACCGCTCCTTTCCTCCTAGCACTGCAAAGCGTATCCCCGCCGCATGCAGCAGTTTGACAAGGCTGCGCGCCGTCTTCTGGGCCCGCTGATCGTAGGACGGCGCACACCCAACCCACCACAGCAGGTCCGCATGCGGGTCTTCTTCAATCGTCGGCACCAGGAGACCGTCGGCCCAACCCATCCGATCCGATGCCGCCAGATTCCATGGATTGCCGTTACGCTCCATGCCGCGATACGCCGACTGGAACTCGGCAGGAAACCGGTTCTCCATCAGCACCTCGCTGCGACGGATGGCAAGGATGTCGAGCATCGGCTCGTTGCCGACCGGACATATTTCAACGCAAGCCCCGCATGCGGTGCAGGCCCACAGCGCCGACTCGGTGATGGCGTAGTCCAAGAGGGTTTGCTCGGACGACGCGCCCTGGGCCAGGGCATGCATATTCTCATTCAGAAAGTAGCGCTTGTTGACCTCCAGCGCGGACGGCGAAAGGTCCTTGCCTGTAACGTAGGCAGGGCACACGTCCTGACACCGGTTGCACATAATGCAGGCAAAGGCGTCAACGAGGCTGGTCGCCGGCAGGTCTTCGATACGCTGTGCGCCAAACGTCTCCAGCGATTCGTCCTCAAAGTCGATGGGGTCTAGCGCCCCAAGGGAGATGCGCTCAGGCTTCGTCCAGAAGTTGAAGCCCGCCATGATGAAGTGGAAGTGCTTGGTGTACGGAAAAAACGGCACAAAAAGCAGGATGAGCCCCAGTGCAATCCACCAGCACACGTGGCGGCCAGCTTCCAAGGCTGCCCCCGGCCACAGTGGCGCCATCGCACTGGCAAGCGGCTGAAAAGGGTCATGGCCCTCTATTGCCACCCCGATGGACTCGCCCAGCAGCCTAAAGCCCACATGAAGCAAAATGAACAGCCCGACAATCAGCGAGTCACGCGACACGGTGAGGTGGAAGAATCTGAGCTTGACCGATGGGATGTGACGGATATCACTCCGAAACGAAAGGAGCTGCTTCGCCGGTGTTAAAAAGCGCCGGATTAAGAGCAAGACCATTCCCAATATCACGATGCCGCTAAAGAGATCCGCTCCCAGCCGATACACATCTCCCGCAATGCCGCTCCCCAAGAGGTGGATTCCCGTGTATCCCCACGTGACATCAAAGACATTGACCGCCATATAGAAGACGAACCCCCAGGCGATGCCTGCGTGCACCACGCTGGCCACCGTGCGCGCCTTCCAGATGGGTTTCATGGTGATCCAAGTACCAAACGCGCGCGCCATCCGGCGAACCTTCAACCGGGGTTGTGGACCGCTCCCTCGTGCTATCGTCCTGAAGACCGCGGAGAATCCCAGCCATGTCCCATACGCGGAAAACACCGCGGCAAGGGCAAACAGGACCTTTTCAGCCAGTGTCAGCATGCGATTCTTCAGAATTCACTTGGCGCTGGCGCACCAAGCCCACAGCGGGCGGTGAAGCACCGCGCCGGAAGCAAACAGTACGGGGAGTACGGGCCTCCAAGGCCCGACTGCCTGCTAGTCCAAACTATACAAGGCTGGATCGATCTCCATCCCGGTCCCCTGCACGATAGCGTTGTTGGCCACTATCGCGATGACCGTAGCTTCCAAGCCGCGCTGATAGTCCGCAGCCGGCAGATAGGGCCCAAACTCATGGTTATCCATGAAGTCGTTCAAGGCATACCAGAGAGGCGTCTCCACGTTGGGATCGTCTTCCGTCGGATCCTGGTTCTGGGCATCCAGCTGCGTGGCGTTGGCTAGCAGCGCGATGCCGGTTTCCTTGTAGAATTTGTCCTTGCGCGCGTACACTTCCCAGCCGAGCATGGGCGCGTCCACCTCCTTGAACATCCAGGCCTTGCCACGATCCCTGAAGAGTATCGTGCTGTCAGTCCCATAGTAGGCCTCGTAAGTATCGTCAAACGAGCTCGCGAGTGTGGCGTCAAAGACCATGTGCATGCCATTGGGAAACTGAAACACCGCCTGCACGGTGTCCGGCACGTCACGTCCGTCGTTCCACGCCATAATTTGGCCGAAGCCCGTAACGGCCGTGGGTAGGGCACCCAAGACCCAGTACGCGATGTCCATCTGGTGGATGCCCATTTCGCCCATCAGGCCGATTGATACCTCCGGGTCAAGGCGCCAGTTAAGTGCACGCACACGCTCGGAGCTGGGGGAAGTGCGGCGCCAGCTTTGCCGCGCATGCCACTGAGCACGCCCCATAGCCGGGCGGCCAAGCGCACCGCTGCGTATAAACTGGAATACGGAGCGGTGTTGAGGGTTGGAACGATAGGTATGCCCCACCTGGAAGATCTGGTCGTCAGCTACATCGCGTGCTGCCGCAGCCATAGTTCGGGCATCCTCAATAGAAGGAGCCATCGGCGCTTCGCAGTACACGTTTTTTCCGGCCTCCAGGGCATCAAGCGCTATGTCCTTGTGCAGGTGAGTAGGTGTAGCGATCACGACCGCCTGCACGTCCGCGTTATCCAGGACCTCTCGGTAGTCTTCATGCCGGGTCGCTTCGGGCATGTCTCTCTGGGCACGCCGAAGCATGATAGCGTAGTTGTCGCAGATTGCGACGAGACGGGCTCCAGGCACGCGGGTAAGGGTTGTGGCGATTTCGCGCCCTCGCGGGCCGTAGCCAATCAGGCCAATGTTGACATCGGCGGCAGATGCCGGACGGGCGCGCATAGGCGATGGATCAGGCCGGATCTCAACCGCGCGAGAAAGGCCAAGAAGTGAAGCGGCAACGCTGCCGGTTCTCAGGAAGTCGCGACGACTAATCATGCTATCAAGGTTACACGTAGTAGTGAATGGCCTGCGCCGACACGTTAGCTTCAATTCCGTCCGCCACCACGTGCCGTGGGCGGCAGGCTACCAGATAACGCAATTTATCAAAGTTTTTGAAAGCGTGTTCGCGCTCTTGCGAGCCAAGTACAAGAAGTGCGGTTGAAAGAGCATCCGTCGTTGTGGCTGAGGGGTGTACGACCGCCGATAGCTCCGCCCCCTGCACGGGGAATCCGGTACGCGGATCGATGACATGGCCGTAGGTCCGGCCGTTATGCTCGAACGCCTTTCCCCACTCGGCCGAAACCGACAGCGCTTCTTCTTTTAGAGCAACAACGGCAAGAGGGGCATCAGTCTGCTCTCGAATCGCGTCTGGCACCGGTATGGCAACACGCCACGCATCCGAATTGGGAGGAGTCCCTAGTGCAGTCATGGTGCTCGTACCACCATGAAGGAAGGCGCAATCAACGCCACACTCCTTGAGGACCAAGGCCGCCTCGTCGATCGCGTAACCTTTGCCGATGCCTCCCAAGTCGATCGAGACTCCATCCCTTGTAAACGCAACCGATTGGTCCTTTTCATTCAGCACGACATGCTGCATGCCGGTCACGGCGCGGGCACAATCAAGAGCGTCGCCTTCGGGCCAAAGACCTTTGCCCCGAACGAAACCCCAACACTTCATCAGCGGCGCAACCGTCACGTCAAATGCACCAAACGTACGTGTGGATATGCTGGATGCTTGTTTGAGCAGTTGGAACACCCGTGAAGAGGCGCGCACCGGACCCTGATAAGCTGTCTGGTTGATACGGCTGACTTCGCTGGTGGGCCGGTAAAAGCTGAGCATTGATTCCAGCAGGCATATTTCGGCAAGTGCCTCTTCACCAGCCGCACGCAGGCTCGCCGCACTGTCTCCGTACATGACCAGCTCAAAGCGCGTGGCCATAGCCTCCAGTGCAAGCCTAACGGTCTGCATGGCTACGACTTGACCGTAGATTTAAACCCAAAGACTCGGCCAATTCTAAAAGGAGACGCCAACTGTACTAAAGTAGCGGTGAGTACGCAAGGTAACACCCAAAGCATTTGGTATCGGCGCGTCCGTTCAAATGATGAGTAACTATTCGTTGAATTCTCAAGCCTATGGGCGTTGGTATACGCACAAATGAAGCCCACTCGAACAGCACATTGGTACGGCCAAGCCCGTGTAACAAAGGCATTGCTTCACGTCCGCCCTCGGCAACAACAGCACCGGGAAGCACTGCGCCTCTCCAGGCACAGCGAATTCCCTCAATTGCCTCCTGAGGGCATTCGCACGGACGTGGCCACAGAAGATTGTGCTATGGACAGGTAGCTTACTAAGTTCGATTGTGCTGGTTCTGCGGGCATGCTGGCGCTCCTGGGCACAGGGCCACGGCTGCGGCCTCCCCGGAATCCGATGCAGCGCCTGGGGCAAATGGTCGATACACATACTCAAGGTCTGGCTCCGCCGCAGCCCAAGGTCCGATGTAGCATCTCTTCCGCTCCCTCCCTTGGACCTCGGGTATCCACATTATTGCAGCCGAGGACAGATCCGTCGCACCGCCGGGCGGACTTCCTCACGGTCGCCCCCTGGTAGCCATGCGCGCGTTAACGTCGACAAACGATCGCCTCCGACGCGAGAATGCTTACCACCCGCGCTCGAAAATGCCGCGGGTAGCGGTCCGGGTGGACACGAGCGCCCCATACCCCGAGCAGGGCTTTGCTTTAGAATCTTTCGTTGAATCAGGCAACGGAAGGTCCACTTGCGAAGGGCTATAATGATGCGGCCGGCTACGCAAACGAGAGCAAATCCGAATAGCCTACGATCGTGATTCGGCGAAGGCTGAAGCGATTCTTTAGCTTCCGTTGCTGCGTACGAAGCTGTAACAATCGCCCATGCTGCCAGGAATGACCTCTACAATATGCATTGATAAACTCCAGCAACTGCCCTCAAAACAGCACGGATTGGCGCGGTACCCTTACCGCCGCATCGCAACCAGAGACGACGGCGGCTTCTATAGCGAAGGATCGGGGGAAGGCAAGGTTGGTCGACTGCGTGAGGAACCCACGCTCTTTCCTGTTCTTGTGCGTGCCTCCCCTTCGTATATGAGGTTGCACTAGAAATGTGCCTGCATCTGAAGCGTAAAATGGCGAGGCGGGGCAAGGATGGCGGGACGCTCAACATAGTAGTATTCTCCGGCGTTGTCGACCAGGAGCGTAAGGCGGAAGTGTTGCCATTGGGCCATCAGGCGCGCATCGACCACCTTTCTCGGACCGACCAACTCCGCATCGCGGACGAATCGGGAGAAATCAGAGTCAACCCGGTCCGGGGCACTGGCAAAGCGATAGTCAAGGCCGAATGACAAGGGACCGAAGATCGGGGCAGTCAGACCGGCTTTGAGGAGGTGGCGTGAGCGGAGAAAAAGTGACGTCTTATCGATCAAGTCCTCGGCATCCAGGAATGTATAGCTGGCACTCACCAGCCAGTGCTCGTCGGTGGTGGCTGCGTTGACGCTGACTTCGAGGCCACGGATGCGTGCCTTGGTGAGGTTGACGAATTGAAACGACTGCTCGCGGCCGATAAATTTGGGCTCAACAAGGCGCTGGTAGTCATTCCAAAAGAATGCCACGTCCGTTTGTGTCACGATGCGCTGCGCCACGGGCAACAAACCACGGAATCCCAGTTCATAGCTGGTACTCAACTCAGGCTGTAGGTCCAGGTTGGATACAATGGGTAGGTAGGCCTGATTGTTAACGAAGCGTTCGCTGAGGCTAGGCACTCGGAAGCCTTCCCCATATGCAGCCCGAACGGAAATGCCTTCGAACAGGGGGATTGAAGCGCTGAGCTTAGGGCTGAATCTGCGACTAATGTCGACTTTATCTATGTGGTAGGAATCGTAGCGCAAACCCGCCACTAGGCGTAGCCTACCCAAGAGTGTTTGCTCGAACTGAAGAAATGCTGCTCGTTCCGGCTGACTACGAGCGGCAGTCTCTACCGAATCTGGTTGGAAAAAGCTCGACTCGGTCAATAGTTGTTCGGTAGTAACGCCGGCTGTAAGGTGCTGACCTTGCCCCATCATCCAGTTGGCTTGCACTTCGCCGCCGTAACGCACGCCGGTCGTACCCTTTGCGATGGGCTTCGGAGTGCCGTCATCTTCCAATGGTTGAATGATGATTCCGATAGCACGAGCTTTCACCGAGTAGTAGAATGACCTGGTGACGACGTGCGAGAATGAGGGCACCAGGCTCAAGAGATTGGTCTGACCGTCGCTAGTGCCCGATGCATTGGTCCCACCGAAGACCAGTTCGCCGGGGTTCAGCGCGTCGCGGCTACCGTTCCAGTAAAGGAAGTTGTCGCTCTTTCGCCAAGTCCAGCCGCCGAGCAGGTCGAAGCGCACGGTGGGCTTTGGACGCCATCCGGCTTTGAAAAACATGTCGAGATCGCGCGCTCCGCTGGAGTTGGTAAATCCTTCATCTTCATGGTAGGCGACGCTGAGCCAGAAGCCGTGTTTTGCTCCAAGCCGCCGGGCATAGGAAAACGAGCCGCCGCCAAAGCGGCGCGGGTCGTCGGCCCCGTCCCACTGTTCACGCCATAGCTTGTAGCGCACCGGCTCGTACGCTCCACCGAAGAGCCGAATCGTCGTTTTTGGTGTTTCGGGATAGTCTTTGGTGATAATGTTGATAACACCGCCTAGGGCACCGCTACCGTAGAGAGCCGAGCCCGGCCCTTTTACCACCTCGATCCGCGCTATCTGTGACATCGGCAAGGCGTCGTGGGGGATGCCCTCTCGATCGGGTGCAAGCAAAGGCACCCCGTCGAGCAACAGCAGCACTCGGCTACCGGTATTGTAAGCAAACCCCGACGAGCCTCGTACATTGACTTGATTGTCGGCCATCATTACTCCAGGCACAATGCGTAGCGCCTCGTCGAGAGACAAAATGTTACGCGTTTCTATCTCGCGAGGCAGCACCAGACTGATGCTGGCAGGTACTTCGATGAACCGCTGCGGTCGACGGGTTGCCGTCACGAGCGCCTCATCGCCCCAGAGAGTTTGTGCATGGAGCACGAAGTGCACCGTCACCTCTTCTCCGGCCACAACTGAGATCGACTCTTTTTCACTCTGGAAGCCTACCGCCGAAGCTCGTATAGTGTATGTACCTGCCGGCACCTGTGGGATGCGGAAACGCCCGTTGAGGTCTGCCGCAGCCCCCAGCGTAGTTGCTTCCAGCACAACGTTTGTATTTGGTAGAGGCTGTCCCGCTGCGTCATGAATCGTGCCGACGATAGTGCCCATCTGAGCTTGGGCCACCAGAGGCCCAAGCGCCAGACAGAGTCCCAAAAGTGGCATGATCCGTCTACAAAACACGTTGGCAGACGTGTGCGTCATTGTTTGCAATCAGGAGGGAAGAGCGGCGGGTTGTGGAAGTCTGCCGTTATGGCGAGCTCTGCCACTTCGCCTACGCGTACACGGTACATGTCAACCAGGCCCACGGGGCGCCAGTCCAGTAGGTTTCGGCTATACTGCTGAGCCACGCCGCTATATAGGTAATACTGGGCATTGACGCTATCTACCGCAAAACTGTCGGTGGCCGTCCAATACTGCAGCCGATCACTAAAGACGAGTTGGTTGAGATCGCGGAAGAGGTCCAGGCTGTCGCAGGGCACAAATGGGAGCGCAAAGAACCGGAGGTCGAAGAGCGAATCGGAGGGAGGCCAGGCGGATTCACCACCCACGTAGGTGATCGAGCCACGGATGGCACCGATGGGGGCCTCAGTGGGTGGTGCAATGCCGTGATCACACCCTGAGTAGATCAGCATCGAGACCACGAACAGCGGTAAAACACGCAAAGCATAGGTGGGTGTTGCCATGTTAAGGAATTGTAGCAATTAAGCTGATAACAAGGGTAGAAAAATGCGCAATTGGGCTGCTGTCAAGACGGATCTCTCTTGAGCGCGTGTCCAGCGTTTGCGTCGCCAGTCAGGGGAGGCAGAAAGGAGCTTGACCAAACAGAGAGTGTTTAGCGACTTTCATCAGTATCGTCAGCGACAACTAAAACATCGTGTTCTGGCAGATTTTCGTAGGTGGACAGGTCAATTTTCCAGGCTGTCCACGAACGAGATGATTGCTGAGCGGCAAGGCAGTGTATTTTCGACTTGGTCACTTTGCACCGTGTTTCGTAAGCGGCCTCCAAAAGCGAGGCGACGGCCCGCGACTAGTTTCGGGCGGGCGCGCTTACGGGCGAGACGAAGCATCTGCATGAAGACCCTGGTGCTCGTGCCAGGGTCCTCATGCAGCTGTATGGGCGAAGGTAGTAGCCTTTCTGGAGGTCAATCCCGGCACTCAGGTGAAGGGTTAGCGTCCTCCGGCCCCAAATCTGGGCTGAGTCGGATTCCAATGAACCCCTGGGCGGCGGTCCCCTGCACAAACCCCCCTCTTAGACTGGCCAATAGGCATAAACAGGGGCAAGCCGCTGGCGGTAGTGTCCAAGAAAGATCAAGAGGCCTCCGCCTGAATCTGTCTCTTTCGCACCGATCACGGGGATTGCACATTTTTAAGTTGGGTTTCGGCAGCTTCTGCCGAGATGGGCCCTCAAAGTAGATATCTTTTGGCAATGGATTGGGCTTCGGGTCGAGTGTGTGGGTGCAAATGGGACGGTGCATGCCAATGCGGGCCCAATTGCGTGCTCACACGCGGATTTTCGGGCGTAGGCAGGCTCGTGGAGTGACTTTCCGGGCACGATATCCCGCAGGGATCCTCTGATCGCACGCGTAAGCGGCGATCTTGGCAGGGTGCAGCGCCTCAGAGCGTCCAGACAGCTGCGGGTTTTGCGTTATGCCAGCGTCAGCAGCGCACTACTGCGCTGTGGCATCCAGCGGCAGGTGTTGCCTTTGCAGCCCCCTGGGGCTGGCAGACCGAATCCCCACTAACCCATCGACCCCCGGAGGTGCTCAGGACCTGGGTCAGCTCCTTCATGTCCTCCCGGCGTATCGGCTTCAGATTCGACTCGTACTGCATGAATATCGCCCCGCACCAGCGCTGACGCATCCCCGATGATCCCCAGCGCTTCACGTTCCGTGATCGGTTCGCAATAATGCTGTTGAGGTTCTCGATGATGTTCGTCGTCTTCAGGCTGTCTCTGACAGCCTGGTTCCGCACCCCCAACCGGTGAAGCGTCAGCGTATCCTCCAAACCCTCCTCCAGACTGCGTGCGGCTTTCGGACACGATCGCTGCAGCGCTTCATGCAGCGACGCAAGCGCCGCCCGTGCCTCCGCGTACGTGGGCAGTTCCCAAGCCGCCTGAAGCCGGCGCTTCATTTGCGTGGCCGCTGGCTTGCTTTTGATGTGACGCGTCACATTGGTACGCTTGTGCCACTGGCAGCGCTGGAATTCGACCGCATCCCCAAACACCGCGCTGATCCCCTTGCGAAGCCCGCGGCTGCCGTCCACCTGCACCAACAGCTTGTCGGTATGGGTGAAGCCCCGACGCAACAGATCCTGCAGCAGCGACTCCACCTGCGCACTGTTCTCGGTACGGCTTTCCGCAAAGCCCAGTACGACCTTCTCGCCCTCGGTCGTGATGCCCATCGCTACGGTCATCTGCATACCAGCCAAATACTTGCCATCAAGCAGGAGCACCGCAAAGGTGTGCTGATCGAAGCGGCGCGTCTCAAATGCCTCCAGTAGCGCTGCCGTCTGCGTTATGAAGGCGTTGCCTATGCTGCTGGCACTCAACCCCAGACTATCGGTGAAGACTTGGGCCGCCTGCCTGTAATTGCGCCGCGACAGTCCACACAGCAACCTTCTTACCACGCTTTCCCGGTCCATAAGCCCACGCTCGCGCAAGAGGCGGTACGTTTGCAGAGGACGCTCCTTTCGGGTTCGTACATTCCGCACGCGCGGAACGCGGACCGCAATGCGCTCCAAACCGACGCGGATGGAACCCGGATTCGCCCCCCAGCGCTGAAAGCCGGTCTTATGGTGCTTCCCACGTGCGCCGCATATGAAGTGGGCCTCGGCTTCCATGACCCATGTGGCCATCTTGGTAAGAAGATGATCAAGACTTCCAAGGCAGCTGGCCAGGCCGATGAAATTCCTTTGCGCAAGCCCGCGAAGGTCCTCGATGAGTGATTGATCCAGCATAGGGGTATGGGTCATCATACGGCGTTGAGGTTGATGAGAATCTCACGAAGTTGTGGCAGATGGGCCGCATGGGCCACACGGCGCAGCTGAGCCTCGTGTTCCAACAGTGCCAGTGCCATCTGTTCGCGTTGCTGGAAAACGGCGCTGGCCGGGGTCTGCAACCTGCGACTGATGGCATCCATGAAGCGCATCACGCGCAGCCCCCGGTCGAGCTTGAGCAGCATGCCCGTGCGTTGAATCGTCAGAGATTGCTCCAGGCCCTCCCATAAAACCTTCGCTGCGGACCGATTGACGCGCGTCAAGTCCTGGTGAATACGGGTGAGTGCGCGTTCAGCTTCCCGGGCATCGAACCCATTCCATGCCTGGCGGAGGCGATTGCGATACACAGGAACAAGGTCTTCCGGAAGACCACAGGTGACTTGATCCAGTAGCGTATTGAGACAGCGCTGTATAGCGACCCTGGGGCCGAACACCTGGCGCACCGCCGATTGAAGTCCCGTACTGCTGGGCAGCACACAGAGCAGCCCATCGGCGGCCGAAAGACCACGATCGCACAGCGACTGCACAAAGGACGTAAGAGCAGAGACGTTTTCAGGGTAGCACGCTACCAGGCCAAGTATGCGGCGATAGCCCGTGATGGTCAGACCCGCTCCAAGAACGATGCTAACGCCGCGTGGGCACAGCCCGCGCAGCCAGATCGCAACGATCGGGTCGTCTTGCAGACTGCGCGAATGCAACAGCTGCCACGCTTCATTCAACTGCGCCGAGTCTGGCTTTGTGTCCTGGGCCGCAGCAGAAGCCTTGATCACTACGGGCGGTGGCACCGGCTGCTGATGCGCTGCCGGAATGGGCCAGTCGGTGGTCAATTGTTGCAGTATGTGCGTGCAGAGCTTCATCAGAAGCCGCCGCGAGTCACCGGAGGGATTGATCTGGGCGTCTGCAGGCGCCTCAGTGCTCCCCAAAACAGGCTGTGAGGGGTTCATATGGTTGGAAAGGAGTGGTGGAGGCTAGGGTCCACCTCCACAGCAACTCTCCAATTCCCAACTTGAATTTGTGCGATCCCCGATCACGCCGAGTGGCACCTCTTCCGAGAGCATTACCGACTCACCATGCGCGAGTCGCATAACGGCCACATGGGCCATGGTGCCGCCCGCACAGGATTCAACCAGGAGTGCAACAGAGGCGAGCGCACTGATTCGTCGCTTGTGATTACTGTATCAGTCGCTGCATGACCGATAAGTAGCGTCCAACTCGCCCAGGCGGGACTTTGCAGCTTGCGCGGCGCTCTCCTGTACTGCAACCGCGGGCCACAAGGTCACCGGCTCCCTGGCGTCAGCAGAGAAATATAAAAAGCGGGAGCCGGCAAGCCGACTCCCGCTCTCTGATCGTTGCGCAGACGTGCGTTCGGCTAGTCCAGCGTGCCGTAGGTCATCGTCTCGACCTTCCTGCCGCTTCTCGTTGAGAGGGAACGCGTTGCCTCGTCGAAGTAAAGCATCTCGCCGGTGCGCTCTGACTGCTCGGCCATCGAAATGATGGTCTGGCACCGAATCGCCACGTCAATGTTGCCATTGGTCTGGCGGTCATCCCTGATGGCCTGGAAGAAGTCGTTGATGTGCGCGGGGATGCTGACGCTCGGCGTGATGTTCTCTGTCAACTCCGGGTCCACCAGGTCGGCAAATTCCCGCTCAGGACGCAGCTCCACGCTGGACCCGCTGAAGTACAGCGTGCCTTCGTGGCCGCGGATCACCTGGTTGAGACCTTGCTCATTGACGGTGCAGCCCGTGATCATCATGCACAGGCCACTTGGGAATTCGGTCAGAATCTGGCAGTTTTCGGTCACATCCCGATCTTCGGGACCGACGTTGGCATCCATGATCTTCTTGTTGCCGATTGAGCAGACGCGCAGCGGGAATTCTTTTGCACCCGTAGCGATGAGTAGCGGATGGATACGGTGCGCCAGGAGGTCGCCCAAAATGCCAGCACAGTACGGGTAGTACTTGCGCCAGCGATGAAAATGCTGCTTGTTGAAGGGCCGGTCCGACACGGGACCCAGCCACTTCGACCAGTCGATGGTCTTGCCAGCCTCCAGCTCTTCCTCAATCCGGTAGTAGTTCCACTCACCGGTCGGACTGTTACGATGGTAGGAGTCCTGCGCCAGGACCAACGGACCGATTCTGCCGTCTGCAATCAGCTTTGCGGCATGATGCCATTTGCCCTCGGTGCAGAACTGCGAGCCGACCTGGAACTTCATCCCGGTCTCCTTAACCTTGTCGTAGATCTCGAAGGCCTCTCCGAGATAGCGGGTCATCGGCTTCTCGCAGTACACGTGCTTACCAGCATCAAGAGCATCCACTGCGATCTTGGTGTGCCAGTGGTCGACAGTGCCAATAAAGATGGCATCGATGTCGGGGTTGTCAAGCACGTAACGATAGTCCTCGTGTGCGGTCACTTTGGCTTCGCGCCCGGCCGCCTGACGCGCCATTTCGAGCGATTCGAGCGCCCGTTCCTGACGCTTAGAGTACAGGTCGCAAGCGGCCGCACCGATCGCATTCAGCGGGATTCCGTGCCTCGGCTTGCCTTCGCCGTCAAGGTTGATGACATTCAGGAGATGCGAGTTGTACCCTTGGCCACCGACACCGATAAAGCCCGCCACGATGGCATCGTTGGACCCGAGAATCGGGCCGATCGCGGGCGCTTTGGCCCGAACGGCTTTCGGCTTGTTGCTGGCAGTCACCGCGGCTACAGCGGCGGCGGCACCCAGGGTCGACTTCAATAGGAAGTCGCGGCGTGAAGTGTGATCTGCAATCTTCTTCATGAGCACTAAGCTAGTTAAGTTATTGTGTCGCGGTACCGTAGCCGCTGCAGTATGCCTTAGCAACCCGGCGCGTGCTGCACTTCGTCGTGCCAGCTGGCAACGCCGAAGTGCAGGCGCCCTACGAGGCTCCTGTGCGGCAGCATTTGCTTCAGCCTGGACCCGCAGACAGGGGTACTTCCTGTTAAATTACGACTCAACAGAATTCCGCGCCCGGCGCCGGCTCACGCGCTAAAAGTATGGAACCGCTTCCTAGCCAGCTCTACCGTGAATCATACATGAAGTTTCTGCCATAGACAAATTGGAAACTATCCTGCCCGTGTTCGCTAGAATTGCATCTTACAGCGCATCCTACCAGCCAGCCAAGACACGATGCTACGCTCGCTAACAGCCTTTAGCCTCGCCCTTTTTGTTGCCAGTCCGTCCCTGGGCCAGTCTACCACGTACGACTTCGACCCCGACAGCTCCAAAATCTGGATTGACGGGACCTCGAACAACACGCCGCACTGGACCGTGTACGCTACAGTATTTGAGGGGTCCGTCACCTTGAGTGCCAAAGGGGACAACGCACACGCCGAAGTGGAAGCGGTAGCCCTTACCGTGCCCACCAAGATGATCAAGAGCAAGAAAAGCGGCATCATGGATCGCGTCATGTACGACGCGCTCGACGTTAACACGCATACAGAGGTCACCTATTCGCTGACCAGCGTTTCAGGCCTGGAAGTCACCTCTGCAATGACCGCCACCCTTACGGCACACGGCGAGCTCACGCTCGGCGGGCAGACCAACGAGGTCTCCATTCCGGTAGAGGCTACGCTCCGTGACGATGGCATGGTCGTTTTCAAGGGGAGTCACACCTTGGTGCTAAAGGACTATGGCCTCAAGCCCCCAACAGCGATGTTCGGCTCCTTGCGCACCGGCCAGGAAGTCACGGTATCGGCAGAGTTTCACGCTGGGCCTCTGCAGTAAGCGCTAGTTCTGGTCAATGAGTGGCGCGCCGCTAGTGGCCAAAGCTGCTTCAAGGCCTGGCAGCACGTCATCAGCGTACGTGCCCAGCGCCGCCTCAAGCGTGCCTATCTCAGCTGTCGCGATGGCAATGCTCGCTCTGTGAAGCTCCGTTGGGCCGTAGGTGTTGCGCAGACCGCTGAACCCTACGAACATGTGGGACTGCACACTGGGCGCGTTGCGCTCTCCCGGCTCTCTCTTTGACTTGTAGCCCCGCAGCTGCATCTCAAGGGCCAATAGGGTATTGCGTGCTTCGTGCAGCGACGCCGCGAGCCCGCCAGCCGGATTCTCGGCGCGCGTGAGGGCCATCTGCATCGCCGCTACCTTATCCATCTGGGCATCAAGCCCGCTGGAAAACAGGGCTACGCGGCTCTGAAGCGCCTCAACTTCGCCCCGAAACGCAATAATCTCTTCTGGAGAAGCACCTTCCACCGCTTTGTCCTTAAGTGGCACCACAGTAAAGGTGATGGGGCCACCAAGCTTCGTTTCGGCGCCGTCCGCGACACGCATCAATGTGGCGGAATACTCACCCGGCGTAGCAAGGAAACCATTGCCACCCCCTTGTGACTGCCCCGGCGTTATAGGCGCTTTCGACGCATACGTCAGATTCCACGATACTCGATGGAAGCCCTTACTGGTGCCGCCCTTGACGCGGTTGGCCACGGCGCCTGCGGCATCACGGATAATGATGTGCACTTCATCGGAAACCTCATTAACCTCCGCTTCGAGTGCATCCCAGCCCGGGAAGGGTATGTCACCATCGCCGGCTTCCTCTTCCGCCTTGCGACGCTCCTGCTTCAGCGTTGCAGCGCCGGACTTGAGATAGTAGGTAAAGGTAGCCCCGTGCTCCGGGTTGGGTGCGGCATAGTATGTGGCGCCCTGTGCACCGCCGGCCACATCACGCGGTACGTACAGATAGGCCCTGCGCGCCGGAAACAGGTGCGCCTCTTGTGCCAGAAGCTCCGGTGTCAGCTCGCGGAGCGGCGTGTAGTCGTCCAGTATGAAGAAGCTGCGCCCGAATGAGGCGGCGACCACGTCGTTTTCGCGGCGCTGGATGGTGATGTCTCTAAAAGAGATAGTGGCATCACTGTTGACCTTGGTCCACTCCTCGCCGCCACTGGTGGTGAAGTATATGCCAAACTCGGTCGCCGCAAACAGCAACTGCGGATTGACATGGTCCTGGACCACACGCCAGATCAACGTTCGATCCGGCAGGTTGCCGACAATGGACTCCCACGTCTTGCCGCGATCGGAGCTCTTTATGAGGTACGGCGAAAAGTCGCCGAACTTGTGATTGTCAAGCGCGGCATACACCACATCCGCGTCAAATAGATCGGCATACAGATTGTTGACAAAGGCGGTGCTTGGAATCCCGTCAATGGAGCCCACTTCGGTGCGCGTCCAGGATCCTCCGTCATCCTCACTAACCTGGATGATGCCATCGTCCGTTCCGGCATACAGCAGCCCCTGCTGCAAGGGCGATTCTGCAAGTGACGAGATAGTGTTATAGACCGACATCGCGTTGAAGTCCCAAGCGTTGTCCCAGCTCTGCACGCGACCCATAATTGGTAGCTCGAAGCGCTCCTGATCGCGCGTCAGGTCCGGAGATACGGGCGTCCAGCTGTCGCCTCGATCGGTAGACTTCCACACGCGGTACGAGCCGAAATAGATCGTCGTGGGCACGTGCGGACTTACCACGATCGGCGCGTCCCAGTTGTAGCGCTCAAACTTTTCGCCGGCGCGGGCCTGCGGCTGTATCAGCACCTGCTCGCCGGTCAAAAGGTCGATCCGATGCAGGCGGCCCTGCTGCGCCTCTGCATACAGGATGTCGGGGTTTCCCGGTTCCGTGGCAGACTGGTGTCCGTCTGCACCCAGCGTCTTGAACCAGTCGGCATTACGGATGCCCATCCGCCACTCCGTGCGGGAGGGGCCGCCATGGGATCCGTTATCCTGGGTCCCGCCAAACACGTTGTAGAAAGGCAGCGCATCATCCACTGCCACCTTGTAATACTGCGTGATCGGCATGTTGGCCACGAAACGCCAGGTCTCCGTGCCGTCATACGTTTCGAAGAGTCCGCCGTCGGTCCCCATAAGGATGTAGTTCGGATCACTCATCTTGAATGCAATAGCGTGATTGTCCGAATGCTTTGCCGACTCTCTCATGCGCTCAAACGTCAAGCCGTGGTCCGTAGATACTTGGACACGCACATCCATGAGGTAGAGTGTTCCTGCTGCATGCGGCGTCGTGTACAGCTCCTGATAGTAGTGGGGCCCGGTGGCTCCGGATACCGCGTCCGACTGCTTCGTCCACGACTCACCCCGGTCGCGCGACATGAAAATGCCGCCGGACTTACGATCCAGCTCTATGGCTGCGTAGACGTGGTCCGGGTTGTAATAGCTGATGGCAAGACCAATCTTGCCCAGGTTGGAGCCGGGAATGCCCTTTTTGAGCGCCTCCCATGTTCGCCCGCCGTCCTCACTGCGATGGAGCCCCGAGCCTGGGCCGCCTCCCATATATGCTGCCACGTTTCTGTGCCGCTGCCAGGTAGCAGCATAGAGCCGGTTGGGATCACGTGAATCGATCACGACATCGGTGACGCCGACCCACTCGTCATCGCCCAGCGTTCTGGTCCAAGTTTCTCCGCCATCTTCGCTCATGTAGAGGCCACGCTCGCCGCCCGGACTCCAAAGCGGACCTTGGACAGCTACCCATATGATGTCACTGTTTTCCGGGTGGATGATGATGCGCGAAATGTGCTCGGAGTCCTTCAGCCCCATGTTTTTCCAGCTCTTTCCGCCGTCGTCACTGCGGTAGATTCCGTCTCCATAACCCACGTGCCGACCGCCAACGTTCTCACCGGTGCCGACCCAAACTGTGTGTGGGTTGCGGCTATCGATGGCAATTGCACCAATGGAGTAGGAGCCTTGCCCGTCAAACATTGACTCCCAGGTCGTGCCGGCATTATCTGTCAACCATACGCCCCCGGAGCCGACGGCGACGTACCAGACATTTTCGTCGTTGGGGTGGATGGCAATGTCCGCAATGCGGCCAGAAGTGAATGCGGGTCCGATGTTGCGCAGCTTGAGGGCCGAAAAGTCCGTGTCAGCCACCGTCTGCGCATAGAGCGGCGGGACGAGGAGTAGACCAAAAAGTAGTGGGAAGACTCTGAGTTTCATGATCCGGGAAGTTGCAGTGGTGTGTTGGCAGGTCAGCCGCGGCATGCGGCGACCGAGGAAAATACAAACCCAGGGCGTTGGGATGCGGCCGCATTGGGCCCCTTGAAGAGCAGACTCATGGCGTGCCTTTCACCAACCGACGACTTTAGCAATACCCACCATGCAGTAGCGCAGGCATGGCAATCAATCGCACCTTCTCGGGTCATTTACAATCTGCGCCCCATGTAGCCAAGTAGAGTCCCCAATGTTTTCTTCGTTAGCCGTAGCTTTCGGCGCCTCCTACGGTGTGTGTCGCTCCACTATCCGATAAGTCCAACCAATTCTCTCCTATGTTTGAAGTACCTGCCACATCTGCCTTCGTTCTCCTGTTTACGGAGCCTGATATCTACGACGGAGCAGCGGCCAAGCGATTCCTTGCGAGCGTCGACCTCAGCGCGGGTCAGGGGCTCAAGGATCAATTTACGGAAAACCACGATTTGGCTTATGCCGAGCTTACTACCCGCAAGGTGCGCGTCCAATAACTGAGCCATGAATACCTTCGCGCCAATCCCGCCACACAGGTCGTATCGCTCGGCGGTGGGCTGGACCCGCTGACACTAGAGCTCGCGGAACTCTTCCCGACTGCCTCGGTGTTCGATGTGGACATGAGTCAGATGGACCTGAAGGCGGACATTAACGCAGCGGTGGGCGGTCCCGAGATGAAATTCGTAACGTCGAATCTTGCCGATGCAAGCGCCCTAGCCAAGACGCTCCAGCTGCATGGTTGGGACCCCAACAGACCAACGCTGGTGCTGGCCGAAGGGATAACCTACTACGTGCCGGCAGCGGTTTTTGCCCAGGCCCTTGAGGCGGTGCGGACGAACGAGGGCGCGCTGGTGCTGGAATACTCCCTGCAGGACGAAGAGATAACCGATGTCAACCATCGCGACGACTATATCGAATTCTTTTCCGATATGACGGACCTTTTGAAATTGCCGTTTCCGATGGTGCGCTACACCACAGCGTACGTGCAGCAACTGGCGAAGCAGCTTGGGGGAACAGTTGTTAAAACGCTTTATGAGCACCATACCGAGCTCGAATTGAAGGGCTACAACGATTTCTTCGAGGCACCCGACTCCGGTGCTATCCGCGTGTCGTTGATCTCATTCCAGTAGCCACGCCGGGTGCCAACTGCGGGCGGTGCCGCATGGCGTACGGAGCACGGTCATCCCACGCAAGCCACCTTCTGCAATTGTGCTGGCTCCAGTGGCCCCCAACCCTGTACGGGAAGAGGCCACCATTCAATTGTCACTGCAAGAGGCCTCCGACATTGCCTTGGTCGTCTATGACGCCCTTGGCAGGCGCATCTCGACCCTGGTTAGCGGGCACCGCACGGCCGATAGTCATGTGACTACTTTTAGCGCCAACAGCCACGCACCAAGAGTATATGTGGTAGTCCTCACCCACCGCGGCGAGATCCGGCACCAGTCACTGGTGATTATCCGTTAGCTTGCCCAGGACTTGGGCGTGGTCCAGACACGGCAGCCTTCGTCTTGTCCCGGCCTGATACGCAAAGTCGAGCTCGGCAACCACCACGCTGGGACGATCGGGCGCTTGGGCGAGGATTTGCCCCCACGGATCTATGATCATCGCGTGCCCGAAGCTTTCACGTCGCTTATTGTGCTGGCCCTGTTGTGCTGGTGCGACAACATAACACAGGTTTTCAATGGCCCGTGCACGAAGCAATACCTCCCAATGATACGTCCCGGTTCGCCAAGTAAACGCAGAAGGCACAAACAGCACACTTGCGCCGCGCATCGCCAGCCTGCGAAACAGCTCCGGAAATCGCAGGTCGTAACATATGCTAAGGCCCATGGTCTGGCCGTAGGCTACAAAGGTCACCAGTTCTGAACCCGGTGCAATATATCGGGATTCCTGAAAGTGGTGCGCCTCATCCAGGAAAATGTCGAAGAGGTGAATTTTGTCATATCTAGCTATGACATCGCCGCTAGGGTCGAATACCAGACAGGTGTTGGTCACTTTGCTTCCGGCACGCAGCGGAACGCTTCCGCCCACGATTGTCACGTTGTTTGCCTTAGCAAATTCGCGGAGCAACCGGATGCTGAGGCCACGTTGCAGGTCTTCGACCGCTGCAAGCTTTTCGCCTTCGCGATCGAGGAACGAGAAATTCTCCGGAAGCGCAACAAGCTGCGCTCCCTTGCGAACCGATTCCTCCAGGAGCGCCTGGGCTTGCGCTAGGTTGTCGTCGCGATTCTGCCGCGAACACATCTGCAACGCCGCAATGCATAGCGTTTCCATTACATACTTGGGTTAAGTTGGTTGGCAATGGTATCGATGAAGAGCTTACCTTTCAAGTAGGCACAACATCGGCTTGGTTTAACCCATTGGCGCCCTAAAGGCGCCGCCGGCATGGGACTCCGAGCGACTTCAGCGACAACTATAACCGATCATCAACCAGCGTCATGCGACGACTTTCCATTTTGGGCCTCGTAGCGCTCTTTTTCGGCTGCCAGGCCGAACCCGAAGACCCACTTGCCACCGAGGCCGAGGCCATCCGAGCAAGGCTTGCCACCAGCGAGGGCGGGCAGCTTGTACTGCGGGCTATTGACGCAGGGGGCGGCATCCACGCCTGGCTCGAAGCACCCTCCAGTTCCTACACGTGGGATTTTGGCAGTGACGGCTTTCTTGTGAAGTCACACCTGGTAGCCAACAATCGCACCCGCCAGATTTATCACGACCTCACGGCTATCGGCAGCCGGGTTGAGCCTGTTGCGCTCAATGCGCAAATGGCCTGGGACGGGAAGAGCGCCTGGATTTACCCGAACACCGTGCAGGTTAATCCACGGTTTTGGGCGAGTACGGCGTACTACTTTCAGTCGATCCCATTCGTGCTCGCCGACCCCGGGATTCGTTACGAGGTGCTTTTAGACGACTCACTCGATGGCACAGTGCATCACTTAACGAAGGTATCATACGACGATAGCGTGGGCGATTCATATGGCGACACTTATACGCTCTACGTCCACCCGGAGACAGGCCGCCTTAGCGCGATCCGTTACTCGGCTACGTTTGGACGCGGGCGTCCTGCACCCGGTGAGGTGCGGGAGACGCTGATGTACTACTTGGACTACGAAACTATTGATGGCCTGACTGTCCCGACGCGCTTTGAGAGCTATTCCTTTGCTGACGGCCGGAAGGGTGCTCTGCGGGCAACAGCCCTGGCGTCCAACATATCATTTCGCGAGCCTTTCGACGAAGGACGGTTGGCAATGCCTGAAGGTGGCAGGGTGCAGCCATTCGAGTAGCTCGGCTCCGCTCGTGTGCAGCTATGGTGCGTGTCCTCATCGCGCAAAATGAGCCTCTTAGAGAATCTGCGCAATTCTTGCTGGGCTGCGGCGCTCGACTAGCGTACACTAGCACAAGGATGGTACGCGATGTAAACCGCATAGCGCATTGAACGTCATTCGAGGCAGAGCCCGGACCCAAGCAACTGCAAGATCGCGCTCATGATAGCTCGCCGCAGCCTTGCCAAACGCATTGCGCATGTTCGCGGTAACGCCTTGTATGCGCTCACGGGCAATTGTGCTGCTGCCGTCACCGCACGTACCTCCAGTCGCTTTTGCGTACGGCAGAATTCTAGCCCGCAAATTGCTCACGGACCGAGCGCGCATCATACTCGTAATAGTGAATTGCATCGCGATCGCCGAGCATCCGGACCCGGTCCAATGAAGTTGTGGCCTTGACTGGACCAAACGCGACTGCTGTCAGGAACGGTGGCGCCTTTGAGGGCTACCTTAGGATGGTCATTTGGCCTGTTCGACTCTCGATCCCGGTAACTGTTACGGCACGTACACGGTAGGGGTACGTGCCGGAGGCCAGCTGCGCAACGTCCATCCTGATGGCTCGCAGGCTGCCCGCCTCCAATTCTTCGGGTACGCTTCGCAGGACAGCGCGACCCAGCACGTCAAACACCTCTACCATGACTGTCGCCGACATGGGCAAATCCACCAGAATGGTCGTGTGTGGATTGAATGGGTTGGGATAGTTGCCGTGGAGCACAAAATGCTCCGGCAGTTCTGTCTGATCGCCAATCCGTGTCACACCTGAAGGAAAAAAGACCGTCCCGTCGGCCTGCACGCCGATCATGGTCAGGCCTTCCCTGGCCGAGGTGCCCGAGCCGGAGAGACTCAGCACGAAGGCCTGCCGGGAAAGGCCACCCAGATCAAATTCATACCTATTAATTAGGCGTTGGTCGCTTGCAGCCACCACTTCTATCTCGTGCGACCCTGGCGACACCGCCACGTAGCTGCCGGCGGCGCCGTAGGCCGCATCGTCAAGGAGTACCACAGCCGCGCCTCCCGGCTGCAGCAGGCGCACGTCTACCGCCTCCAGGTCCCTGGCTCCATGCGTCACGTAGAAAACTGCCTGGTCGTCCTCGTCATGGCTCCGTCGCACATCATCCACGAACACGAGGTCCACATCCTCACCTTTGCCGTGCGCTATCACATGGTAGTCGGTGGCCGTGCCAACGCTTATCGACTGTGAGCGCAGCGGTTGGGCATTGTCGCCATCCCCCCCTCTAACCACGTCGATCGTGTGTTCGCCCTGGGAGAGCGCATCGAATGCCGAGGCTGACTGGAACGTCCAGTCGTCAAAGACGCGCTGGCCGTCAACGTATACGTCGAGCGGCGACCCATCAACGTTCTGGATGAACTGGGCTGTCGGCGCCTGCAGCAAGGTGCTTTCCCACAGCGCCTTGGCATTGTCCGCATTCTGGAAGAGATCATCCCTGCTGCGCCCGGTAACCACCGCAAAAGCCACCTGGATTTCCTGGCCCGGAGCTATCGTGAACGGGCCCAGCCCCGTCACCTGTGCCCAGGAACTGGCTCCAGATCCAGGACTCTGGATACCACCGGTCAGATATGACCATTTCGATTGGTCCGTCCGTGATTCCTGGGGTTGGAGGGCCCGAAAGTGCACGGGCGCGTTCGCTGAGAGTGGCATGGCACCAACAGCCAACGAAGGGTTGGAGGCCGCATCCTGCTGAATGCCGAGATTCCTGGTCCCGTCGAATCGGGCATAATCCTGGCCTAGATTGGAACTCACATTCCAGGTGAGCCCCAGACCTATGTGGATATTCGTCAATTCGACTCCGGTCGGATTGGCGATAGTGTATCGCAAAATGACAAAGTCCTCGTTCTCCGCTGCGGTGTCGACAAAGCTCTCCTGGAGCACTTCAACGCCTATGGGGTTAGTGGCACGGGTATCCACGAGCTCCATGCGCCCTTCCTGCGCCACCAGATTCCCGGGGTCCTGGATCTCCAGACTGGCCCCCCGTTGCGGAATCCAGTCCATGTCCTGAGGGTTTGTCTGATACTGTCTTTCGTCACTGTACAGGCAGTCGGACACGGCATTTGGTCCGGCGGCCACCAGCAGGCCGCCCTCATGTAGTATTGACCGTCTTTGATTATTCGCGTCGTAAACCCAAACACCTTGGCCTGATCCGCCATGGCGGGTGTCCAAGAAGCCAATATTCCCTTCGGTGGTAATAGTGAATCCCATTCCGCCAGTGGCGTGCTCGAGTGTTTCACCCTCATTGGCCATCAGTCGCACGACATCAGGTGCATCGTCGTAGGTGCCATCCTGTGCTCGGGGAGAAACAAAAAAGCGCGAACGATACGGCGTATCCTCGTTCAAATGGAACTTGGTTGTGACGAATCTACTCTCTCCTGTTCCCAATCGACCAACACTGACCGGGCCATCATCGAAAGTGACGAATTCGGCATCTGAAAACCACTCAATCGTCAAGTTTTGAGTGTCTGCCATATAGTTGACTAGCGTTGCGATTATTTCCGCAGATTCGCCACTCTCGAGCGCCCGCTCCCCACCCGTGAGTTGCGCCCTGGTCATTCGGATGGCGGGGAAGCCGCTCTCCGTGACAGCGCGGTACGCGTTGACCCTCCCGCGACCCAGAAGACCCGCCAGAGAGGCATCATTGGCAGCATCGATGTTGTCAGCCGTCAGGCGCACCTGTTCGCGCACCTGATGCGGCGAAAAACTCGGGTTCGCCGTCTTAACCAGCGCGGCAATTCCCGCCACCATTGGGGAGGCAAATGACGTGCCATTGTCTCTGCCATACGCATCGCCTGGACGTGGAACGATGACGTCCCGTCCGGCGGCAAATACGTTTATGCTTCTGCCGTAATTGTAGTAATTCACATCCGATCCCGCCAGCGTGCCGCCAACGCTGAGCACACCAGCATTGGCGGCGGGGTAGAAGGGGTCCTGGTCGAAATTGACCCCATTGTTGCCAGCGGCAGCTACTACCAGCGCCCCTTCGTCCAGGGCCGATTGTGTGACCTGTGCTCCGAAAGTGGAATAGCCGGATCCTCCGTAGCTAGTATTGATGATATCGGCTCCATTGAGGGCTGCATACGTAATACCTACGCCATAGCCAACCACCGGCATGAGCTTGGCATTCCAACTGGTGCCGGCCAATCCTATGCTGTTGTCGGCCTCCGCCGAGGCGGCGCCGGCCACCGCCGCGCCATGCATTACCAAGTAATCACTCGCGGAACCCGTGGCAACAGGCGAATTCGTGCGAAAATCCCAACCGTGTACGTCGTCCACGTACCCGTTCGCGTCGTCGTCTATGCCGTTGTTCGGAATCTCACCCGGATTGGTCCACAGCGTGCCCCGAAGGTCCTCATGGCCCAAGTCCATGCCCAACTCCACTACAGCAATCACGACATCACCCTGCTCGCCCTTGACCACATCCCAGGCGTCGGCCATGCGAAGACGACGCATGTACGCTGCTTGCGCGTATAGGGGGTCATTAGGCGTGTCAGGAAGAGCCTTAGCGCCCGCCTCGGCAGAGGCTGGATCCCATGTCGGCGCGCGCAAAAACCTCGGTTCGGCGTAGACTATATTCGGATCCCGCGCCAGGGCGGCGGCTACCAGCCCGGAGTCAAAGGACTCGTCGTGACGCACGGAATAGATTCGTTGCAGCGCCCTGGTGCTAGCAGCCAGCTCTCGCGTCTCTGCCACGCGGTCTATGAAGGGAAAGGCCTTTGCGACTTCGAAGACGCCAAATTGGGCAGCTTCCTGATCGAAGACTGCAAGTCCTGTCTTGCCGGCAACCGCAGAGACGGTTACCCCCTCTGCGGCTTGAATCCAGACGAATCCTGGGCTATAGGGCGCAGAAGTTTCAGTGGGCTGGGCGGCTGCGACGGTACTCAGCAACATTGCGAGGCCAACCAGACAGGTAAGGTGGTTCTTTACTATAATGACGTGTGCGTAAGATTTCAATTAAAACACTAATTCGAATAGTGAGTTGCGACAGTGGGCCAGCGGCTCCCCTTCCGCTGGCACAAGTGCTGGCAATGAAAATAAGCCGCTACGATCGCCTGTTGCGGCAAGAGACATGGCCTGCGGCCTGTGAGGAAACCGGGCGGCGAAGGCCCCGACGACGGCGGCACTGAATTGCGTCTGGCAGCCCGGGCTGAAGGAGCTCGATACGGGCCCACTATACGGGGAAGGCCGCCAGGACCCGGCGTGAATCATTGAGCGTTAAGTGCTAACGACATTCATTGACGAACAGAATCGCCGCAACAACCGTGCCTATCAGTGGCTCCGAAAATCGCGGACTCCGCAGCAGAAAACGCTCGATACTATTGATCGGGGGCGGGTTGCCTGTGCGGAATGATCACCGCCTGAGCGTATTGTTTGAGGGGGGCCTTGTGGACCGTAAAGAAGACGTTCTGGCCCTTGGCCCTCTTGGCAGTGGCAAGACCCACTTGGTCTGTGCCCTCGGCCGGTCACTGGTCTTCCGGCGCCACAGGGCAGAGTTCTACCACTTCAGCACCCTACTCAGGAGCTCTTTCGGCCCAGGCGGGTATTGCGCATGCCGCGGCTACTAAGGCGGCCTGGGCGCTGCGAGGCCATGACCTTCGACAGCAAAGGGAATGTGAAGCACGACAGACTGGAAATGGAGGTACGCTTCCATCTGCTGTCGCATCGCTACGAACGGAACAGCGTATTGGTTGTGAGCAGTCTGACGTTGTCTCACCGAGAGCATATCTGCCACGGTCCCATCTCTACTTCGCCATTTTATGACTCAAACAGTATAGGTGGACACATTCTCCACATATAAGAAAAGGGTGTACTCCCGCCTGGCTGGCACTACTTTTCTAACGCCGTGCGCCTGCCTTAGTCCTGGCGCACGTAGCGTTGCCGATGCAGGCTGGGCGTGACGCCGCAGATGCGCGCTATCTGAGCCAGCTCTGCCCTTGGGCGCTCGTCCTGCACGTTGACAATCACCTGGCCCTGGGTGTCCTTTACGGTTGTCATCACCCGTTGCCAGGCGCTCAGCTTCTGGCGAAGCGTCTTCCAGCTGGTGTGGATGTCTTGCGCCTTCAATCGGGTCCGGATCAGGTGCACGGCGTGATAGGCATACACAGCTATACTGATGTGCGCTGCGATGCGTGCGTCCTTGCTGTGGTAAAGCGGCCGCATCCCCAGTTCCGACTTCAACGAGCGGAAGGTGGCCTCCACCTCGGACAGCCGCCAATACGTGGCTACAATGTGCTTAAGGTCCCATCCCGTCTGACTGGTGCGCAGCACGTAGCCCCCCAGGGCCTCATCGGCCTCTTCCCACTGCGTCTTGCGTGCAAACGTCACGGCCTTGGCGTTGGGGCCACTCCCTTCTACAACCGTCACTTCGTACTGATGAGATACGCGGGCATATCGCTCTTTTATGCGTCCGACCTGCTCTACGACCTTCTTGAGCCGCTTGGTATGGTAGGGCTTCTGCAGCCCTTCGTGCAGCGAGGTGAGGGCTGCTTCCAGTAGCGTGCGCCGGCGCTGGAGGATCTGCTCTTCCTTGTGCTTTCTGGCTTCGCTGACGGCATAGAGCAGCATCTCCTGCTTCTTTTGCTGCAACTGCCACACGCGTACGGCGTGTCCAGCCTGCGTGGTCAGCGTACTGTCGGGCTCCCGCTCTGGCGGCAGGGGCCGCTTACCCCGGTGTACGCAGATCCAGTCGTAGCCCTGTTCTGCCAGCCAGGACACGTTTGCTTCCGTAGCGATCCCTGCATCCATGACCACCGTCGGCTTCTGGCCGTCCACGCTGGCGTTCAGACGCTCGATAGCGTCCTGCAGCGTGCCGGGCTCCGAGACGTTGCCGGGCAAGATCTCGCAGGTGCGCGGGAAGCCCGCGCCATCGAGCACCAGCCCGAGCGTCACCAGCGGACAATCGGAACGCTTTTGCTTCGAACGTCCATAGGCCAGGTACTCGCCGTGCTGTCGGCCATGGTAATGGGTGTTGGTCAGGTCATAAAAAACAACGGTCTCCGGCAGGCTCAAGAGCGTCCGCTCCTTTTGGAAGAGCGCTTGCTGAATCGCTTGGTTGTGCTCCCAGAGCAGGTCCCCAATGCGATACAGCTTCGCTAACGACACTTTCCTGCCGGGGCGCAGCCCCAGCAGGTCCAGCGTCGTCGACCTGCTTTGCAACCACTGAAGCGTAGCCCGTTCGCTGTTGGGATGCAGCATGCGTGCGACCACCAGCGCTACGGCCAGGCGCGCGTCGCGCTCCTTGGCACCGGCCTGGATCAGCGTGTCTTTCAGTCCCAGATCCTCAAGCGCCTGAAGGCAGACGCGCTCTGCGCCCACGCTGCGAGCATGCTCCGGGTGCTCAAGGGAGTCCATGTCCACCGTCATGACGCTGTCAGGCTCACCCTCCGGCTTCGCGTGTGCACCTATGCCGCGTGCGCGTAGCTGCGCGACAATGGCTTCGGCGGTGTGCTGCAGGTCGGGATCGAACACGAGCGTCGGCTGCCCCTGCAACAAATTCTCTATGTGAAGCACCAAGGTGCCCCACTGGTCACGGGGCGTGTCAAAGTGGACGCCCAGGTTCAGCAGGGTCGACTGGCGCACCTTCCCGCCGATGCGGTCGCTGCGTACCAGGCGGTAGCTGTGTCGCGCTTCACCTTTCTTTGCGTGGGTCTTGGTCGCCCGTATGTACATGGTGTCTGCAGGTCAATGCCGACTCCAAGATAGTGCATGGGCGCACCTGTAGCAAGTCCCTACCAACAATCCTGGCACTACACTGGCCTTTTTCAGCCGAATACGTTCAACTTCACGTATTCTTCACCATATAGCCCCGAAATACGGCTAAAAAGGGCCTGAAATGGGCGAAAAGTGGGCTGGGAGTACTTGGCTTAGCCCCCCTTGGGCCACGGTTGGTTCCCAAAATGGCGAAGTCGGGCCATGGCAACAGCTGCGGCCATAGACCAGATAGCGCATCACAGCGTAATTTCTGGAGCTGAACCTACCCTGGTGTCGTCTGGAATCCTCGCAGCGTCGCCAGGAAGGCAACCGCGCAGCGCGGGATGCTGCCCTCAAATCAGAAACCTCAACGACGTAGCACAGGCTGTCGCAGGGTCGTGGTAAGCACCTACACGCAGGGCCAAAAAAGACGGCCTACCAGCGCAGTTCTAGCCCGCGACCGGCCGCGCGCCAAGGCCGTCGGTCGTACGTGCCTTGAGATTCACTGATGGGATAGGTGCAGCTTCGGCGCACTGCGCCCGGGTAGTGTCGTAGCCTGCGCCGGAAAGAATCTCTTAGCCAAGGTGGGCAGTGGAGCGCAACCACCGCCACGCTTCTATATTTGAAGCGGAGCCGCGAGTTGCGAAGCCTTGAATCTCTCCGCCATCTTCACGAGCTTTAAATTGTGGTTGTTCCCGAATATACTATACGTTAGACAATAGGGCGTTTCTTGAGCAAGCACAGCTTTCTTCCTGACGCGTATCTGAATTCTATAGGTCTGCGTTTTTGCGCGACCCCAACTTGTTTGGCATTCTCCTCCGTCAACCTAGGATTCTCCTGTAGTGGCCGAGCATCCTCCTCCTTGATTTTATCCATGTTCCCGTCTGTTTTCGTCAGTTGGATGAGGTTGCAATGAGCAAACGCCAGCATGCCTCATTCGATGCACCTGGGCGGAAATCAGGATCGTACTGGCCTGTACCCTCGACCAGAAATGTGACGAAAGGCGTGAGCATTCTCAGTGTTGCTTGGCTGTTATACGCGCTGGGCAGCGAATCTCAACGGAAGTTTGTCACTTTTGTCGAGGGACGAGGTGTTGGCACGGTTAAAATAGGCGACTTTAACTCGATTATCATCTAGTACTCATAGGGTTTATAACCGTTATTATTGATGAAGTCTGTTGTAGTGCTATTTTAGTGTTATTCATCAATACTTCACACAGGCAACGCCCCCACCCGCTATATTGGGCGCAGGCCAATACGACTGCGCCGTGTACATCCGCAGGAGAGTCTACAAGCTCAAAGATGCAACGCAACGCACCGGATACGGACTGCTCGAATGCCGACGTGTCAATGGCCAGCCCAATCAAAAAACCATCCTGAACCTTGGACAGGACTTTGACATTGCCGAAGCCGACTGGCCCACCGTAACCAAGCGGGTTGAGCTGGCACTGCGCGGACAGCGCGCACTACCGCTGGAGGATGAGAAGATCGAATGCGCCGTGGACGAGATCGTGCGCCGGCTGCGTGAGAAGGACTACGATGTGGACGCCGGACGCGACGACCGCGACGCCATCATTACCGACGCAGTGCATCATCCGGATACACGCACGGTCGGCGGCGAGCGCGTATGCCTGCAAGCCTTGGAGCAACTCGGCTTCACGGCGCTGCTACGCGCGCTGGGCATGCGAGAAGATGCTATTCGCATGGCCCTGGTTCTGGTGGTTGGGCGCATGTTGTCGCCCGGAAGTGAGGCGCATACGTACCAGTGGATGATGAAGGCCTCCGCCATTTTGGAGCTGGTGCAGCTGGAGGCCCCGTGCGCAAGTACGCTGTACCGCGTAGGCGATCGGCTGTATGCGCTGCGCGAAGCGCTTATGGACGGACTCTATGGCAATGCGCAGCGGCTGTTGGGCTTTAGTGAGACGCTCATCTTGTATGATCTGACCAACACATTCTACACGGGTCGCAAGAAAGGCGCGCTCCTGGCGTATGGACGAAGCAAGGAAAAGCGATCGGATTGTCCGTTGGTGACGTTGGCCTTAATGCTGGACGCGTCCGGCTTTGTGCGTGGCGCAGCCGTCCTTGCTGGCAATGCCAGCGAACCAAAGACGCTTCAACAGGCCATGGAGCGGCTCAATGGCGCTCGTGCGACCGTCATCATGGACGCGGGCATAGCCACGCGCGCCAATGTGGCGTACTTGCGGTCGAAGGGACTGGATTGGATCTGTGTGCAGCGCACGCAGGCGCCGCCACCCCCTGAACGCGCGCCGGAGGAGTGCTGGAATACACAAAGCGGGGTCTCCATCAAAGCCTGGCGCCTGGAGCAGCAAGAGGGAACGCTGCAAGTCTACCTGCATAGCGAGGCACGCAAGGCCACCGGTGATCGCATACTGAACACCAGGCGCGCAAAGTTCGAGGCTGCGCTGAAGACCCTGCACGAGGGACTCTCCAAGCCCCGCTGCGTCAAGGAATACGACAAGGTGCAACGCAGACTCGGTCGCGAGCTCGAAAGGCATAAGCGCGTCTCGTACCAGTACAAGATCGATGTCTTGCGCAAAAAGGACAGTACGCACGCGAAGGCGGTCACCTTTACGCACCTGTCTGCGTTTGAGCAGCAGACGCAAGCATCGGGCGGCTACATCCTGCATACCAGCCACACGGACTGGTCTGCCTCGCAAATCGCACGCACATACTGGAAGCTTGCAGACATCGAGCGCACGTTTCGTTCGCTGAAGTCCGAGTTGGGCATGCGTCCCCTATACCACAGCAAGGATGAGCGCATCCGGACACACATCTTCCTCTCGGTACTGGCCTATCAGGCGGTGCAACTCATTCGCACGAAGCTGAAGCAGTATGACCTCCACAGCAGCTGGACCACGCTGCAGTTTGAGCTGAACCGGTGGCACCGGATCACGACCGTATTGCCAACAGACCGGCGCTCCTGCATTCTGTTGAAGAAGGATGCAGACCAAGGTCCGCTCCAGCGCCAGATCGCCATGATTATGGGCCTCAAGCCCCAAAACTACACCTACAAGGCGCACACAAAACGACCCTGAAATGGTAGTGCTATAGAAAAAGACAGTTTTCGTAAGTGACTGTCTGAAGGGTACTTACTGGCTCTTGGAAAAAATAAAGTGACAAAGTTCCGTCAAGGAGAATTCTGGTGGTTGCAGGCGAGCGGAGCGGTTCTAGGGATTCTGGGGCTCTGGCTGGTTGTCTGGTGCTCCCACCGCTACTGGAGGAAGCGCGCGAAACAGATTCGCGCTGGAGTCTTCATACAAGAACAACGGTATGCCTACTTCGAAACTGCTGAGGACAAACCTGGGGGGTTCCTAGCGGTTTTTTCAACCAGAATAGTCGTGCTCGTCTTGAGCATACTCAGTATCGGCTGGCTCCTCAGTTTCAACACTGAGTTGTTTAGTGAATATCAAGGTGACACCTGGTGGCTGGGAGTGATCGCAGCGACTTCATTGATGCTGGTTGGCTGGCTGATTGGCTGGAGCTTCCTCTTTGCCTGCTGGGAGCCCGCGAAGCAGCCTTGCGCCGAACTCGTCATTGAAGGACAGCAGCATGCCTATTTAGATACACCTGAGGGCAAATGGAGACCAGTTTTTACGGTTGTATCCACCAGACTGCTGGTGCTAGCCATGAGCTTACTCAGCGCAACCTGGCTCTTGCGTTTCGCGCTTGACTTGTCTTTTGGTGAATATCCAGGCGGCACCTGGTGGTTACGAGCTAGCGCAGCGACTCTGGTGATTCTGGGAGGCTGGCCAATTGTCTGGGGCTTCCACCTTGACAGGAAGGAGCGTGCGACGCATTCTTGCGCTATTGAACAGGGATGATGTGCCGCCTGAGACACAAACCGAGGTCGTTGGCAGGAACACGGCATTTGGTGCAACCGGGACGGAGGAAGCCTGACTCGCAACGCAGTGTTTTCCGTTCACATGCAGCCTCCTCCCTACAGCCCTACCCACATTCTGCTCTTTCTACAGCAACGCGGGCTGGACCGGCCGCAGGACCACTTGGGGGCTCGGGCCAGGCACGCTGCCCATACGGCCTGAGGCGCCGGATCCGCGTGGCCGCGGGGAGAATAGCCCCATTGGAACCGCGTATAGTTCTTGGAATGCCGGTTTCTCAGGGGATCGCACAAATTCAAGTTGGGAATTGGAGAGTTGCTGTGGAGGTGGACCCTAGTCTCCACCATTCCTTTCCAATCATATGAACCCCTCACAGCCTGTTTTGGGGAGGGCTAAGGCACCTTTAGACGCCCAGATCAATCCCTCCGGTGACTCGCGGCGGCTTCTGATGAAGCTCTGCACGCACATACTGCAACAATTGACCACCGACTGGCCCATTCCGGCAGCGCAGCAGCAGCCGGCGCCACCGCCCGTAGTGATCAAGGCTTCTGCTGCGGCCCAGGACACAAAGCCGGACTCGGCGCAGTTGAATGAAGCGTGGCAGCTGTTGCATTCGCGCAGTCTGCAAGACGACCCGATCGTTGCGATCTGGCTGCGCGGGCTGTGCCCACGCGGCGTTAACATCGTTCTTGGAGCGGGTCTGACCATCACGGGCTATCGCCGCATACTTGGCCTTGTAGCGTGCTACCCTGAAAACGTCTCTGCTCTTACGTCCTTTGTGCAGTCGCTGTCCGATCGTGGTCTTTCGGCCGCCGATGGGCTGCTCTGTGTGCTGCCCAGCAGTACGGGACTTCAATCGGCGGTGCGCCAGGTGTTCGGCGCCAAGGTCGCTATACAGCGCTGTCTCAATTCGCTGTTGGATCAAGTCACCTGTGGTCTTCCGGAAAACCTTGTTCCTGTGTATCGCAATCGCCTCCGCCAGGCATGGAATGGGTTCGATGCCCGGGAAGCTGAACGCGCACTCACCCGTATTCACCAGGACTTGACGCGCGTCAATCGGTCCGCAGCGAAGGTTTTATGGGAGGGCCTGGAGCAATCTCTGACGATTCAACGCACGGGCATGCTGCTCAAGCTCGACCGGGGGCTGCGCGTGATGCGCTTCATGAATGCCATCGGTCGCAGGTTGCAGACCCCGGCCAGCGCCGTTTTCCAGCGACGCGAACAGATGGCACTGGCACTGTTGGAACACGAGGCTCAGCTGCGCCGTGTGGCCCATGCGGCCTATCTGCCACAACTTCGTGAGATTCTCATCAACCTCAACGCCGTATGATGACCCATACCCCTATGCTGGATCAATCACTCATCGAGGACCTTCGGGGGCTTGCGCAAAGGAACTTCATCGGCCTGGCCAGCTGCCTTGGATATCTCGATGATCTTCTTACCAAGATGGCCACATGGGTCATGGAGGCCGAGGCCCACTTCATATGCGGCGCACGTGGGAAGCACCATAAGACAGGCTTTCAGCGCTGGGGGACGAATCCGGGTTCCATCCGCGTCGGTTTGGAGCGCATTGCGGTCCGCGTTCCGCGCGTACGGAATGTACGAACCCGAAGGGAGCGTCCTCTGCAAACGTACCGCCTCTTGCGCGAGCGTGGGCTTATGGACCGGGAAAGCGTGGTAAGAAGGTTGCTGTGTGGACTGTCGCGGCGCAATTACAGGCAGGCGGCCCAAGTCTTCACCGATAGTCTGGGGTTGAGCGCCAGCAGCATTGGCAACGCCTTCATTACGCAGACGGCAGCGCTACTGAAGGCATTTGAGACGCGCCGATTCGATCAGCACACCTTTGCGGTGCTCCTGCTTGATGGCAAGTATTTGGCTGGTATGCAGATGACCGTAGCGATGGGCATCACGACCGAGGGCGAGAAGGTCGTACTGGGCTTTGCGGAAAGCCGTACCGAGAACAGTGCGCAGGTGGAGTCGCTGCTGCAGGATCTGTTGCGTCGGGGCTTCACCCATACCGACAAGCTGTTGGTGCAGGTGGACGGCAGCCGCGGGCTTCGCAAGGGGATCAGCGCGGTGTTTGGGGATGCGGTCGTGTTCCAGCGCTGCCAGTGGCACAAGCGTACCAATGTGACGCGTCACATCAAGAGCGAGCCAGCGGCCACGCAAATGAAGCGTCGGCTTCAGGCGGCTTGGGAACTGCCCACGTACGCAGAGGCACGGGCGGCGCTTGTGTCGCTGCATGAAGCGCTGCAGCGGTCGTGCCCGAAAGCCGCACGCAGTCTGGAGGAGGGTATGGAGGATACGCTGGCGCTTCACCGGTTGGGGGTGCGGAACCAGGCTGTCAGAGACAGTCTGAAGACGACAAACATCATCGAGAACCTCAACAGCATTATTGCGAACCGATCACGGAACGTGAAGCGCTGGGGATCATCGGGGATGCGTCAGCGCTGGTGCGGGGCGATATTCATGCAGTACGAGTCGAATCTGAAGCCGATACGCCGGGAGGACATGAAGGAGCTGACCCAGGTCCTGAGCACCTCCGGGGGTCGATGGGTTAGTGGGGATTCGGTCTGCCAGCCCCAGGGGGCTGCAAAGGCAACACCTGCCGCTGGATGCCCCAGCGCAGTAGTGCGCTGCTGACGCTGGCATAACGCAAAACCCGCAGCTGCCTGGACGCTCTGAGGCGCTGCACCGTGCCAAGATCGCCGCTTACGCGTGCGATCAGAGGATACCTGCGGGATATCGTGCCCGGAAAGTCACTCCACGAGCCTGCCTACGCCCGAAAATCCGCGTGTGAGCACGCAATTGGGCCCACATTGGCATGCACCGTCCCATTTGCACCCACACTCTCGACCCGAAGCCCAATCCATTGCCAAAAGATATCTACTTTGAGGGCCCATCTCGGCAGAAGCTGCCGAAACCCAACTTAAAAATGTGCAATCCCTCTCAGAACGACTCTAATTCGCCGCGGCCTGCCCTGCCACACTCACCTCTGAATTCTCCATTCGGAGGGGTTGGTCCTGACCTTGTCAGTGTGAGCTGGAGGCTTCCAGCGATAGCGGCCGTTGGGAATCGCGTGGGTTCGGTTCCCATGGCCCTCCTTGGCGATAGTCCTGCGCACTGCAGCCGCAGGTAAAGGCCATGGGCTCCCACGCCAGACCTGGGATCATTGGGCACTCCAAGCCGGCATAGCTGCTCCGGCTACCAGCCCCTCGTGCTGCGCCAACTGGTATTGGGGCTTGGCATAGGCGGCCTCCGAATTGCGCCCAGCTTCCGCTGCTACCGGCCAGCCGCATGCTGACCAGCGATTCGAATGTCGAAACTACGCCCCAACTCATTTACTGGTGGCAGCAGCCCACGATGGCCTCCCAATTGGAGAAACGCCAATTCGACGGTAGTACCGCCACACCTGTTTTCTGCGCCGTGAATTGCAGCCTACCCAACCCTGCCAGCCGCAAACGCCTGGTCTGAAGTAGGTCGATGCATTTGCAGCCAGCCGTTGAGGACGCCGTAAACAACCCGTGCCAAAGCCATAGGTGCCGACGCCAGTGGGTCCGGGGAGGGGTTGTGGGACCGCACTTGATTTCACGCCGTGCCCAACGCGAGCAGCCTCCAAAAGAGGGCTCGGGCCTCTTTATCGGTATGGCCAACGGAAGCGAGGCGATACGCATGGCCTCCCATACCAGAGTACTTGTGATCGCGCACACTTCTCTCAGCAAGAATCCGCTTTACCGCCTTTGGCGTGCCAGGAGTTCCGTACGGGACGGCTCGATCCGTCGCTGGTTGCCCAAATGCACCTGACGTGCTCCATAGCCAGGGTGCGCGTCGGGATTGCACATTTTTAAGTTGGGTTTCGGCAGCTTCTGCCGAGATGGGCCCTCAAAGTAGATATCTTTTGGCAATGGATTGGGCTTCGGGTCGAGAGTGTGGGTGCAAATGGGACGGTGCATGCCAATGTGGGCCCAATTGCGTGCTCACACGCGGATTTTCGGGCGTAGGCAGGCTCGTGGAGTGACTTTCCGGGCACGATATCCCGCAGGTATCCTCTGATCGCACGCGTAAGCGGCGATCTTGGCACGGTGCAGCGCCTCAGAGCGTCCAGGCAGCTGCGGGTTTTGCGTTATGCCAGCGTCAGCAGCGCACTACTGCGCTGGGGCATCCAGCGGCAGGTGTTGCCTTTGCAGCCCCTTGGGGCTGGCAGACCGAATCCCCACTAACCCATTGACCCCCGGAGGTGGTCAGGACCTGGGTCAGCTCCTTCATGTCCTCCCGGCGTATCGGCTTCAGATTCGACTCGTACTGCATGAATATCGCCCCGCACCAGCGCTGACGCATCCCCGATGATCCCCAGCGCTTCACGTTCCGTGATCGGTTCGCAATAATGCTGTTGAGGTTCTCGATGATGTTTGTCGTCTTCAGACTGTCTCTGACAGCCTGGTTCCGCACCCCCAACCGGTGAAGCGCCAGCGTATCCTCCATACCCTCCTCCAGACTGCGTGCGGCTTTCGGGCACGACCGCTGCAGCGCTTCATGCAGCGACACAAGCGCCGCCCGTGCCTCTGCGTACGTGGGCAGTTCCCAAGCCGCCTGAAGCCGACGCTTCATTTGCGTGGCCGCTGGCTCGCTCTTGATGTGACGCGTCACATTGGTACGCTTGTGCCATTGGCAGCGCTGGAATACGACCGCATCCCCAAACACCGCACTGATTCCCTTGCGAAGCCCGCGGCTGCCGTCCACCTGTACCAACAGCTTGTCGGTATGGGTGAAGCCCCGACGCAACAGATCCTGCAGCAGCGACTCCACCTGCGCACTGTTCTCGGTACGGCTTTCCGCAAAGCCCAGTACGACCTTCTCGCCCTCGGTCGTGATGCCCATCGCTACGATCATCTGCATACCAGCCAAATACTTGCCATCAAGCAGGAGCACCGCAAAGGTGTGCTGATCGAATCGGCGCGTCTCAAATGCCTTCAGTAGCGCTGCCGTCTGCGTAATGAAGGCGTTGCCAATGCTGCTGGCACTCAACCCCAGACTATCGGTGAAGACTTGGGCCGCCTGCCTGTAATTGCGCCGCGAGAGTCCACACAGCAACCCTCGTGTCACGCTTTCCCGGTCCATAAGCCCACGCTCGCGCAAGAGGCGGTACGTTTGCAGAGGACGCTCCTTTCGGGTTCGTACATTCCGCACGCGCGGAACGCGGACCGCAATGCGCTCCAAACCGACGCGGATGGAACCCGGATTCGCCCCCCAGCGCTGAAAGCCGGTCTTATGGTGCTTCCCACGTGCGCCGCATATGAAGTGGGCCTCGGCTTCCATGACCCATGTGGCCATCTTGGTAAGAAGATGATCAAGACACCCAAGGCAGCTGGCCAGGCCGATGAAGTTCCTTTGCGCAAGCCCCCGAAAGTCCTCGATGAGTGATTGATCCAGCATAGGGGTATGGGGCATCAGACGGCGTTAAGGTTGATGAGACTCTCACGAAGTTGTGGCAGAAAGGCCGCATGGGCCACACGGCGCAGCTGAGCCTCGTGTTCCAACAGTGCCAGTGCCATCTGTTCGCGTTGCTGGAAAACGGCGCTGGCCGGGGTCTGCAACCTGCGACTGATGGCATCCATGAAGCGCATCACGCGTAGCCCCCGGTCGAGCTTGAGCAGCATGCCCGTACGTTGAATCGTCAGAGATTGCTCCAGGCCCTCCCATAAAACCTTCGCTGCGGACCGATTGACGCGCGTCAAGTCCTGGTGAATACGGGTGAGTGCGCGTTCAGCTTCCCGGGCATCGAACCCATTCCATGCCTGGCGGAGGCGATTGCGATACACAGGAACAAGGTCTTCCGGAAGACCGCAGGTGATTTGATCCAACAGCGAATTGAGACAGCGCTGTATAGCGACCTTGGGGCCGAACACCTGGCGCACCGCCGATTGAAGTCCCGTACTGCTGGGCAGCACACAGAGCAGCCCGGCGGCGGCCGAAAGACCACGATCGGACAGCGACTGCACAAAGGACGTAAGAGCAGAGACGTTTTCAGGGTAGCACGCTACAAGGCCAAGTATGCGGCGATAGCCCGTGATGGTCAGACCCGCTCCAAGAACGATGCTAACGCCGCGTGGGCACAGCCCGCGCAGCCAGATCGCAACGATCGGGTCGTCTTGCAGACTACGCGAATGCAACAGCTGCCACGCTTCATTCAACTGCGCCGAGTCTGGCTTTGTGTCCTGGGCCGCAGCAGAAGCCTTGATCACTACGGGCGGTGGCGCCGGCTGCTGACGCGCTGCCGGAATGGGCCAGTCGGTGGTCAATTGTTGCAGTATGTGCGTGCAGAGCTTCATCAGAAGCCGCCGCGAGTCACCCGAGGGATTGATCTGGGCGTCTGCCGGCGCCTCAGCCCTCCCCAAAACAGGCTGTGAGGGGTTCATATGATTGGAAAGGAATGGTGGAGACTAGGGTCCACCTCCACAGCAACTCTCCAATTCCCAACTTGAATTTGTGCGATCCCTGCGCGTCTGTGCATGACCGAGCGCAAGGTGTCATCCAACGCGTATAGGAGGCCGTGCATAAGGCTCGCGGACCAAAGCTAAGGATCCTCCGTCACGATCCTGGCCTCGGCCGAGTCGCATCCGCATAGTGGACGCCGGACAGCCTTGGCAGCGTATCTGGTCGCGAGCCCGCCAGCAGGAATTGGCTCGCTGCCAAAGGGCCAAGGTGGGGCCAGAGGCGCCAGCGAGTGTAGTCGAAGCCGTATCCCTGACTGATAACGCACAGGATCCTGCCCCCGCAGTCGCGCCCTAACCAGGTGCTGTCCCCAACCCAAATTGCTCTAACAGGAAAGCATCGGCGCACCTGCAGCCTAAACTTGATGACCTCACCCGCATAGAAGTGCAGGATACGCACTCCACGGACTGTAGCCTCGCTTCAATGCTTCGGTGCTTCTTACTACTGAGCTTGGTAGTTCTTGCTTGGGGATGCGCACGCCCTACGGCTACGCCCCAGCCCAACATCGTCCTGCTGGTCGCGGATGACCTCGGCTATTCGGACCTCGCCCTGTATGCAGACACGGGCCTGGTAACGCCGCACCTGGAACGCATGGCCAGTAGCGGCATGCGCTTCACTGACTTCTACGTAGCCGCTGCCTTCTGCTCTCCGTCCCGTGCCGCGCTGCTTACAGGTAAGTATCCACAGCGAGTGGGCATCTTCAGAGGCCTGAATCCTCAGACCGACATAGGGCTGCCCCCTGGTGAGGTCACGCTAGCGGAGATGCTCCGCCGTGAAGGGTATGCTACGGCCTGCTTCGGGAAATGGCACCTGGGGCACCTCGAACGCCATCTCCCGCCGAACCACGGCTTTGATGAGTACTTCGGGATCCCGTATTCCAACGACATGACGCCGGACTCGACAATAAATCCCAATCCGCACGCACGGCGTCATCCGCCCCTTCCTCTCGTCGACGGCGTCATGACCGTAGAAACAGAACCAGACCAGCGCTACCTCACGCGCCGCTATACAGAGCGCGCCGTAGACTTTATCGAGCGCAGTGGGGACCAACCATTTTTCCTGTACCTGCCATATGCCGCACCCCATGTGCCTCTATTCGTATCTGAGGCATTCGATGCCGCCTCCGGGCGCGGGCTCTACAGCGATGTTCTACTGGAAATCGACTGGTCTGTAGGACAGATCCTGGATGCACTCGAGCGCCAGGGGATTGAGAAATCTACGCTCGTATTCTTCACCTCGGACAACGGGCCGTGGCTGGTGAAGGGTGCTGAAAGTGGATCCGCTGTACCACTACGGGAAGGCAAGCGAACATCCTTCGAAGGCGGCCACCGTGTACCGCTGTTGGCATACTGGCCAGGCGTTATCCCGGCAGGCTCGGTTATGAGCGAGATGGCCACCGCCATGGATCTTATGCCCACCATAGCTGCCTTCGCCGGCATCAAACACAATTCGTTGTCCTGGGATGGCCACGACATCGGAGCGCTTTTGCGCGGCACGCCCGGCGCAACCACGCCCTATGACGCGTTCTTTTTTGTCCAAGGACTTCAGGTTGAAGCCGTCCGTGCTGGGTCATGGAAACTGCACGTGCCGCACCGATACCGGCGCATTTCAGGAGTCTCACTCTCCACGCCAACACGCCGCAAGTCGTATGTCCAGGACTCCATTGGAGTCGCACTCTTTGACCTCGCAGCCGACAAGGGTGAGCGCCACAACGTAGCGCACGATCATCCAGATGTCGTTACACGCCTCTCCGCCCTGGTCGACTCCGCGCAGGCACGCCTCACCCCAAGGCAAACAGTGGTGACACAATAAACCAGATATAACCGTTCTTCGAGCCGTTTCTAGAAGCGTGCTTCTTCGCATAGGTAGTAGCGTCCCTGCATAGCGGACTCGCCGTTTGCAACGTGTTGAACATCCGGTACGCGGTCACGAAGCACCAGTGGAACGTGCGTTACAGCAGCAAGCCCCTTATGGTTTGAGGCACGGCTACGAAAAAGATGGGATAGGAGCGTTTGTGCGACTGCAATTCCGGCACGCCGATAGCGGACTCCGTCGCGATGGCATCTCCAGATATTTACGTAACGCATGAATGCCCAACGCCGCAATGGTCGCTGCAAACTTCTCTACAGACACGTGGCCACAATATGGACCGACGCTGCGAAATTGGAAACGTTTGATATCGACTGGATTGCACAGCATACCGAGCCGAAAAGGCGCTTGCGCCTACGGGCGTGCAGGTTGTCAAGAAAGCGGGCACGAGGCTACTGCTTTCGGAGTACACCACTGGCCACCTGGAGTGCTTGGGACCCCATTTGGGCAACCGGACCTATCGTGGCCTGCAGCACATGCCGGCCCGTGTGTTCAAGGAAGCATGGACACGTGCAGAAAATTGCTGCTCTATTACAGCAATTCACTTGCAACTGCCTGCTGAAACGACGGTAAGGTTTCCGCGCAGCCTACTTGACCACGTTGAAGTCTACCGTCGCCTTCGTGTGCTCCCACAACAGCGCCAGCGTGCCGCCATCGCTGGTGACGTTCAGGAAGCTGATCGTGAACTGATCTACAGACGAGTCCCCCTTGTGGACATGCATGGGCACACGCAGCACATCCATGTCCTGCGAATACCCATAGGCACCCCAGATCCCCGGGCCCTCTTCGCGGCCGGAGTTCTTCGCCTGGTGATTGGAAAAAATCAGTGTCCACTCGTCCTCAGCTAGCTCTGCAAACACGCTGTACTCGCCGACGGCAAGCGTGCCAGTCCCAAACTGCAGGCTCGCCTCAGTGTTCAGCCGGGTGGACTTGTTGGCCCCCACACGCCAGACAAGGCCGTTTCCCGATACCTGATCGCCGTAGGAGTCTCCAGAGCCGAAGATGTTCGTACGCCCGCGGAGAATCGGGCGGCCGTAGTCGACTGCGATCCAAGCCTCGCCTATCTGCGTGGCGGCTTCCCCGCGCGGTGATTGTGGCCGCTGTGCGTGGGCCAGGTCTGCTACCAGAAAAAAAGTTGCAAAGGCAGCTACAATTGATGTCGTGCGCATGGAAATGACTGTGCCAAGTTGTACAAGCCCGTTGGTATGACGCAAACTGGTGCCGGTTCCCGGCTACGGTACATAAAGGAGCGGGAAGAATTGACCCCTCACGGGCCTTCCGCGTGGAATCACTGGTACCCCCTCAAGAAGCGGCTCGTCGCTGTGCGAGGCCACACCATCCAAGAATACGTTTATCACCATGGCCCGCCGCGGCCGACCCGTTCGGTTCGCGAATGACCCATGTACCAGGTGCGGGTGGTGAAAGGTCGCCTCACCGCGCCGCAAGGGCACGGCGACGGGCTTGAAGGCCGCCTTCTGCTCCGCGCTCAGAACCTGCATGATGGCGTCCATGTCATTCGCCAAACCGGTAACCGGCAAGAGCTCCCATCGATGACTGCGGGGCACGTACTGCAGGCAGCCGTTTTCGGGCGTGGTGTCGTCAAGCCCAATCCAGCAGGTAAGGTGCCGCATGGGCCGCGTGCGCGTCCAGTACGAGTAGTCCTGGTGCCAGGCTACAACCCCGCCGTGGTAGGCGGGCTTGCAAAACAGCTGATCATGCCAAAATCGCACTGCGCCATTCAGTAGCTGGCTGGCCGGCATCAGGAAAGCCGGATTCCACAGAGCATCGTGAAACGCGCTGGAGATGCGCCAGGCGCCCAGCGCATGAAACAACACGTTGTCCGGCTCCGAGCTTTCGTTGAGATGAAACTCGTGCCAGAGGTCCCGGCGCTCGTGATCCGGTCGCATCAGCTGCTCCAACTCCCGGAGCAACACTGCCACCTGCGCTTCACTCAGCATAGGAATCCCCGCCACGTAGCCTTGGCTGCAGTACAGTGCTACCTGCTGCAACGTCAGCCGATGACGCTCAGGGTCCCCGTGAAAAAGGTCTGTCAGGGGCTCATGCAAAGCGGACAGATCATGCATTGGCTACGCTCCCCCCAAGCTTTGCAAGAACGCCACCAGATCAACCAGCTCCTCGCGCGTCATTACCTGCTGCAGCTCAGGCATCAATGACAACTCAAACGGCGTCTGTGACTGAATCCGATCGCGCGCGACCATAAGTGTGAGGCCGTCTGCCGTGCGCAGCCTGACCGCCCGGGGCGTCTCATCCAGAATGCGCCCGACATGTTTCGTCCCGTCGCTCAGCGCCACCGCCACGGCCTCATAGCCCTTGCTGATGCCGGCGCTTGGATGCAGGATCGCCTCAAACAGTGCCGCCCTGGAGAGCTTTGCCCCGATGTCCCCCAGCCCCGGGCCAAGTACTCCGCTATCCGCCTTCGTGCTGTGGCACTGGCTGCAGTGAGTCTTGAAAACCGTGCGGCCACGCCGTGGGTTGCCTGTGGCGACCAGTAGCGAGCGCAGTGGTGGTAGCGGCTCCGCGTTTCGGTCTTCGGGGACGCCTAGAGCGGCCTCAGCCGCCATGCGCTGCTCCACGTCCCAAACATTCAACAAATGCCCCCGAACGGCATCAACCTGCGCCGCCGGAACCGCGCCTGCTGCAATCAGCTCCAACAGCCGCGCTTGCCCGGCCCCGCTGGATGCCATGGCGGCAGTCGCCTGCCTGCGAAGGTCCGACGGCTGTGCCAGATCCAGTGCCACGCTCTCCAGCAGGGCAACGGCGGCGGCACTGCCGACACTCGAGAGCCGCCTGAGTGCCATCTGCGCAGCTTCGCCGGAGAGCGCATCTTCAAGGACCGCTACGCCATGGAGTTTGACAAGTAGCGCGGTGGCCTGCCGGCCAAGACCCGTCGACGTCGTATCAAACACCATGGACTGCAGCGCGTCCTCCTGGGAAGTCACCTGAAAGCGGTCAACGATGTCCAAAAACGCCTGCGTGCCTTGGGTCAGGTCCAGAAATTCATCGATTGCGCCACGAACCGTTCTATCCGGCTCCGCGTCGGGGTCAGCAAGGTGCAGAAGTGCGCGGTGCAGCAACACGGCCCGATCCCCGTGCCCTCCAGTGATCACCGTGCTGAACAGAGGATACTTGGCTTCCGGCGCGTGGAAGTCCAAGGCCCGAAAATACCGGTCGCGTTCATCTGCACGGGTGGACTCGTTTATGATGAGCTGTACCAGTAGCGGTGCGGCTGCGGCTGCGCGCGATCGCCAGACGATGTCGCGCCCGGCCGGCGTCCGCCAGTCGTCGCCTGTCGCAGCCAGCCACGCGCCAAAGTACCGGTCCCATTGCCCGTCGGCCGCGATGCCCAGTGCCTCCAGGTACCAGCGATCTTGACCATCATGCTGCACCGCCAGTTCTGCCCAGAGGGAGGCCGCCGCCGGGTCTTGGGCATGGCGCAGTGTCAAGATCGCTTCGCGCCGCACCTCAGGCGCAGGATCGCCGACCAGGCGACGAACAAGGGGGCCCACGGGAATGAGATCCCGCCCGATCTCGCGTGCCAGGCGTACGCCCACAACGCGGATGTCCGGGTCATCATGTTCCAATGCGACGTCTACATACGCGCCTCCTTCAAACTCTTTAGATTTCGCAGCCCAGATTGCACGCGCCACGTGGCGTGGATTGTCCGCATCCAGGTATGGGCGAAGGTAGCTGTGGATCCCTTCGCGCGCGCTGACCAGGCTGTGAAACGCCTCAGCACGCGTAGCCACGTTGGGGCTCATCAGCGCAGCTGCGGCTGCCTCCATATCAGCAAAGTCGGGTCGCGTCACGCTATATGGCTCGCCCGGCGGCGCCAGTCGGAAGATACGCCCTCGCTCCTGGTCTACGGCCTGATTGCCGCCTACGGTGGCATCGTACCAGTCCGACACGATGAGCGAGCCGTCCGGGGCCACAGCTACATCGGAGGGCCTGAACCACTGGTCGCCCGGACTGGTCAGGATGTCGATGGCCTTCGCGGAATAGCCAGCACCATCTTTGGTGACTGCATAGGCGCGAACCACGCCTGGACCGGCGTCGGCATGAATGATCTGATTGTGGAAGGGGGGCGGTAGCAACGTGCCTTCATACATGGTGATGCCCGTAGGCGAGCCCGCCCCCGTCTGCAGTGCGTTTGGCACCACCCCCGGGTCATTCTGGTGCCAGTGCCGTAGCGGAACCTCGTCATGCATTCCCGTGCGACGCGTGGACCAGTGCGCGCCCGTCAGCTCATCGCGATAGCCGTAGTTGCCGTACTCCATGACGTAGTTGATCCTTACGCCGCGGTTGCCGTCATCATCGTTGTCGGACTGCCACACCGTACCGAAGGCATCGACCGTGAGTTCATACGGGTTCCGAAAGTTGTGACCGAGTACCTCGACGGGCCAGCTGTAGCGGCCGGGGGCCAGGACCCGCAGAGGCCAGTGGTCGCTGGTGCGCAGTGCCATCCCCTGTTGAAAAGGCGCTCCGACTGCTTCAATGACCCGCCCCGCAGGATCTGTGATCGGGCTCCCATTCTCGCCCATGAGCTGCGACCCCGCGTTGCCAAAGTTGAAGTACCAACGCCCGCCTGGCCCAAACACGAACGCGTGAACACCATGATCATCCTGCAGGCCTCCAATGCCGGTGAAAAGCACCTCCTTGCTTTCAGGCTTGTCATCTCCGTTCTCGTCGGTAAACACCCATACATTCGGGCTGCTGGACACAATTACCTTGTTGCCAAAGACGGCGATACCCAACGCCGCGTTGACATCGGTGCCCTGATAAAAGACCTTACGCACATCCGCACGGCCGTCTCCTGTTGTGTCCTCCAGAATTACGATACGGTCCCCTGCCTGCTGCACTTTATGGTGTGGGTTGTAGTCGGGCCGGTAGTTCACGGCCTCGCAGACCCATACCCTGCCACGCGCATCGACATCGATATTGGTCGGGTTGGTGATCATGGGCTCCGACGCGAACAGCGTTACCGCGAGCCCTTCCGCTACCTCGAATCCCTCTACGGCCCGCGCGGCCGCGCGGCGCGGGTCGTCTTTTCCGATATCGTGAGCAGGCTCGGCGCACGCGCAGAGCAGAAGGAGCGCCGCCAGAAAGGTGTGGCCAGGGGCACGTAGAATCAGAAGGGGTTGCATTCGCAGATTTTCATTTTTTATCCTTACCGTAATCTAGTTGCTATGTCCACGCGCCTGCAAGGGCGCCAAGCCTAAGAAATCTAATGATCAAGCGAGACAAGCTTTTCTGGGGCAGCTGCCTGGCCCTTCTCACTACGGCCTTCGCCTTTACGGTGATTTCCGGCATCGCCTTTACAGTGAAGCAGGAGTTCGCCCTGACCAACGCCCAACTGGGCGTCTTCACAGGGGTCTTCTTTATTGGCTTCACCATCAGCCAGGTCATCTTCTCGCCGCTGTGCGACACCATTGGCATGCGGTGGATCGTGCGCGGCGCCTTTGTCGGCCACGTTGCGGGTGCGATCCTGGTCATGACCGCGCAGGGTTATGAGATGGCGGTGGCAGGCTCACTCTGCTGCGGCCTCGGAGCGGGGCTGGTCGAGGCTGGCTGTAACCCACTCGTGGCGGCACTGTATCCCAACGACAAGACATCGAAACTCAACCACTTTCACATGTGGTTTCCATACGGCAACCTCATTGCCGCGATCGTCTTGACGCTCGTCTTTGCTACGATCGGTATCGGATGGCGCGGCCAGCTGTTTTTGGTGCTCGTTCCAGCGCTCGGCTACGGGATCATGATGTTGATGGAGCCATTTCCGCCGACCGAAGGTGTCAGCGCGGGCGTATCCGTGGGCCAGTCCTTTAAAGCACTCTTCGCGCCCATCATGCTCATCATGATGCCGATGATGCTGCTGACCGCCTCAATGGAGTTGCCACCCTCCTCCTGGGTACCCCCGGTCTTGGAAGCCGGCGGCATCAACGGACTTTTGGTCTTTGGCTTTGTGTTCGGCATCATGGGCACACTGCGCCTGTTGGCGCCGCCCGTGGTCCGTGTGTTGACCCCTACCGGAATTCTCTTTTTCGGATCAATTCTGGCCGTGGTGGGACTGTACCTGTTCAGCATGGCCGAAACAACGTTTATGGCCTTTGCCACGGCGGCCGTCTGGGCCATAGGCATAGCCTATTTCTGGCCAACGATGCTGGGGCTTGTTTCAGAGCGCAACCCAAAAAGCGGGGCCTTGGGTCTTGGCGTCATGGGAGCCATCGGAATGCTTGCCTCCTTCCTGGTTACGCCGTGGCTGGGCGGAGTCGCAGACCAGAAAGGGCACAGCCAACTGCCCGAAAACACCACCAAAAACATCCTCGTTCAGGCTACGGAGGTGCTTCCCACAATGGCCTTCGGGGCGCAGGCCGCAGACATCATGGCCGTGGTTGACGACATAAAGTCGGTTACTGACCCAATCCTGGAAAACGAAGCCATCATGGATTCGTTAGCGACGATCCAGATTGAATTGTTAGCACTGGACGACTCCGTGCGGACCCCGGAAGATGAGGCACGTGTCGAGGAGCTACTGGCGGAAGAACGTGAAATTGAGGATGCCAACTGGCTGCCAACTGGCAGGACAGCTCAGCTGCTGCGCTCCATCGCGGGTACCGGGCTAGACTTGCCCGTCGTGGAAGAGGCTACGGCATTGCTCAACCCCGCAGACAACTACGGAGGCAGGAGTTCTTTTCGCACGCTGGCCCCCTTTGGTCTGATACTCGTCCTGGTCTTTGGCATTATGTATATCCGTGACCGCATGACGGGTGGATATAAGACCGTGAAGCTGCACGCCAAAGACGCGGACGGACCAGTTGAAGGCGACGACGGCCGTGCTTAAGACGTAAGCAGCGCGCGCCGAATGACCTCAGCGGGGTGCAACGCGTCGCGGCACGTACCATGCTTGATCTGGTGGCGGCAGCTAACCCCTGCCGCCACTACGATCGTTTCCTCTGCTTCTGAACGCACTGCTGGCAACAACCTGCGCTCGGCCATCTTGATTGACAGGTCGTAGTGCTCCTTCTCGTAACCAAAGGAGCCGGCCATGCCGCAGCAGCCCGAGTCAACCTCGCTTACTACATAGCCCTCGGGCAAGGACAGCACACGTACACTGGGGCCGGACCCTACCAGCGACTTCTGGTGACAGTGACCGTGCAAAAGCACGCGCCGCGCCTCATGCGTGAATTCGAGCGGCAGCTGCCCTTCGTCCGCAAGGTGAGCAACGAACTCCTCAAAAAGGAAGGCTTGGCCTGCTACCTGACGCGCCCGTGCGTCATCCGGCAAGAGATACAGATACTCATCACGTAAGGACAGCAGGCAGCTTGGCTCCAGCCCCACGATGGGGAGACCGCGCGCGGCAAAGGGCGCCAAGCGGTTCACGGTGTGACGTGCTGCACTTCGCGCCGCGTCTACCAGTCCCTTGGAAATCATCGGCCGCCCGCAGCACCGGTGCCCTGGCAGAAGCACCTCAAAGCCCGCCGCCTCCAAAACCTCAGTGGCGCCAATGGCAATCTGCGGCTCGTGGTATGTCGTAAACGTGTCGTTAAACAACACCACCTGCGGTCGGGCTGCGTTCGTACGTGGTCGCCGCTTGAACCAGCGTGTAAAGGGCTCAGCCGCAAAGGTTGGCAGCGTGCGTCGGCTGCTCAGGCCGAGCGCTGCTTCCATGCCGCGGCGAACTACCTTGTTCTTCAGAACAGTATTAACCAGCTGCGCCTGCGGACCACTATTGAGCCGGCCCAGGCGGGCAGCACTGCCGAAGAGACGACTTCGAAGCGGGATGCCATGCTTGGCCTGGTACTGGGCCAGAAATTCGAATTTGATCTTGGCCATGTCCACCGAGGACGGGCACTCGGCCTTGCACGCCTTGCATTCTATGCAGAGGTCCATGACCTCGTACATGCGGCGGCTGGTAATCTCACTTTGCGGCAGCCGCCCGGACAGGGCCGCACGCAAGGCGTTCGCACGGCCACGTGTGGAGTGCTCCTCTTCGCGCGTAGCCATAAAACTCGGGCACATAGTGCCCGCCGTTTCCTTGCGGCAGATGCCCGCGCCGTTGCACATCTCAACCGCGCGGTCGAAGCCCAGGTCCTGGCTCCAATCGAGCTTTAGTGGCAGAGGGATGACGCCGTACCCTGCGCCGTAGCGCAGGTTCTGCGTAACCGGCGGCCCGTCAACCACGTTGCCGGGGTTGAGGATGCCTTGCGGATCGAAGAGATGCTTGACCTGTTTGTACAGCGCATAGAGGTCGGGGCCGAAAAAACGCTCATTCATCCAGCTACGGACGCGGCCATCGCCGTGCTCACTGGAGAGGGCGCCGCCATAGCCGTGCAGTAGCTCCACCGCAAAGGCGGTGATCTCAGGAATCTTCGCAAGCTCTGTGGCCACCTTTGTGTTGATGAGCGGCCGAATGTGCACGCAGCCGGCACTAGCATGCGCGTAGTATGCTACGCGCGTGTCGCGATCCTTGCAGAAATCGTCAATTTGCTCCACATACTCTGCAAGATGCTCGGTGGGCACGGCAGCGTCTTCTATGAAGGGGATAGGCTTGTAGTCGCCCTTGATGCTCATCAGAAGGCCAAGTCCCACCTTGCGCACGGTCCAAACATCGCCCTGCCGGGCGGGATCCAGGACCGGCACTACAGCTCCAGTACGATGAGCTCCAAGATGCCTGCGAAGGCCCTCCACCTTGGAAGCCACCTCGGCCTGCGAATCCCCGTAGAATTCGGTGATCAAAACGCAGTCTGGATCGCCCTCAATGAATTGGGTCAGCAGCCGCGCATACTTCGGCACCTCACGGCAGAGCCTCAGCCCCAGGTTATCAAGTAGCTCCACGGCGCTGGGCGAGACCTCCAGGATCGCCGGGATGACACGAAGGGCGTGTTCGAGGCTCGCAAAGTGCACAACCCCCAGCCCCTTGACCAGTGGAATGGGTACGAGGTTCAGCTTCACATCTTCAATGACGGCCAGCGTCCCTTCTGCACCGCATACCAGCTTGGCCAGGTTGAAGCGCGCATCCTGCGGCCACTGAAAGGACGGCCCCGCTCCAACAAAGCGATCGAGGTTGTACCCCCCGCAGCGCCGCCAGTGACGCGGCGTGCCGCCGATGATGGCCTCGCGGTTGGCCGCCGACGCTACCATGCTCTGAACGCCGCGGTAAAGGGCGCCTTCTAACCCACTGCGCTCGGCCACCCCTTCCAGCGCGCTGCTTTCCACCGGCCCCAAGTGCACTCGGGACCCGTCACTGAGGATCACATTCATGGCCAGAACATGGTCCGCCGTCATGCCGTAGCAGATCGAGTGGCTCCCAGTGGAATTGTTTGACACGATACCCCCCATGGCCGCCCGGTTGGAGCTGGCAGGATCGGGACCGAACTGCAGGCCGTGCGGCGTCAAGTCCTGGTTGAGACGGTCCAGCACCATGCCGGGCTGAACGCGAACCCACCGCTCCTCCCTGGAAACCTCCAGCACCCGATCCAGGTGTGCCGTAAAGTCGATCACGAGCGCTTCGCCCACAGCCTGGCCCGCCAGGCTGCTGCCACCGGTCCGCGGCACCAGCGTGATCCCGTACTGCGCGGCAAGCGAGACCGCCGCATGCGCATCTGCGGCCGACCGCGGCAGCAAGACGCCGTGCGGCATCACTTGGTAGATGCTCGCATCCGTGCTGTACAGGATGCGACTGTAGTCATCCGTGCGAACCTCTCCCTCGCACTGTGACCGCAAGGCTGCCAAGAAGTCCGGCAACGCAGTTGGTGCCATCTTCAACCCTTCAGCTCCCTTGGTAGATGATTCGCCAGATGCGGCCCTTTATGGAATCGGAGACATACAACGATCCGTCCGGCCCGGTAGCCAGCCCTGTCGGGCGCGCGCGCGCAGAGTTCGGCGCGGCCACCGAATCCGTACCCGTAAACCCGTCGGCAAATGCCTCGGGCGGGCCTGCGATGGCGCCGTCCACAAACGGCAAGAAGGTCACCTGGAAGCCCTGCTGAACCGGCTGGCGGTTCCAGGAGCCATGAAACGCCACAAAGGCACCCCCATGGTACCGCTCGGGAAACAACGCTCCCTGATAAAACAACAGGTCGTTCGGTGCCCAGTGTGCCGGGAACCCGTGAATCGGCCCCTTCGCATTCGCACAGCGGCCGACCTCGATGCCATCGCCGCCATATTCCGGGTTGAGGAGCTTTTTGCCTTGATGGGGGTCGTGATAGCAGTAGGGCCATCCGAAGTCGTCGCCTTCTTCAACCTCAAAAAATTCTTCGGAGGGCAATTCGTTGTTCTGCTCTTCGGTATATCGGTCCGGCCAAAAGCGATGCAGATCATCCCTGCCGTGTTGCACCACATAGAGCTTCCCTGTAGCGGGATTCCATGCGTTGGCAACGCCGTTGCGAATGCCCGTGGCATAGCGGACTCCGGCATCTGTCATCGTCTGCCCGATTTCATCGGCCGCAAATCGCCATACACCGCTGGTCCCTTCCAACAGCGGGCACGGATCCTGGCCCGGGCTCCCCGGCATTCGGCTCTGCTCCATGCACGCGTTTGAGGGTGCCCCGATGTTGACGTACAGGTTGCCAGCGTCATCAAACTCAAAGGGCTTCACGGCATGAATGCGTTGGTTGTGAAACCCCGTCACTATGGGCTCTGCATTGCCGACCGGCAGCAGTGCATCCCCCATCGGGTACCGCACGATGAACGTGTCTGCAGCAAAGTATAGGAAGCCTTCACGGTAGTGGATGCCCGTGCCACCGGTCTCGCCAAAGTAGGCGATCGTGTCCGCACGCCCGTCGCCGTCGTTGTCTCGCAGGGCTGCGATGGCGCCATGATCGTTTTTCTGGCGCAGTGCCACGTAGATGTCGCCGTTCTCGCGTACGGTCAGGTGTCGACCGCGCCCCAACGAGTCGGCCACCACGATGGCGCAGAACCCATCTTGCAACACCAGCCCGTCGTTGTCGCCTCCCTCTGGGCAAGAAATGGACATCATAGTTGCACCTTGATCACCGGCTTGGCACGCGCCCATTATCAGCAGCAGCGCCACCGGCAATATTGCTGTTCTCATCGTGATCGTCTAAGGTTGGTTGAACAGGTCGTTTTGTTGCTTGATACTGAAATGCCTGTACGCCTTGGCCGTCGCCTGCCGGCCGCGCGGCGTGCGCTGCATGTAGCCTTCCTGAATCAGGTAGGGCTCATACACTTCCTCAATGGTCCCGGGCTCCTCGCCCACCGACACCGCGAGGTTGGTAAGGCCCACTGGCCCGCCGCCAAATTTCTGCATCATCGTGGTGAGGATGCGCGCATCCATATCATCGAGGCCTTCCCGGTCGACATCGAGCGCCGTTAGCGCCCGATCCGCTATCGCCAGGGTTATACGCCCGTCTCCATGAACATCCGCAAAGTCGCGTGCTCGCCGCAGCAGTCGGTTAGCAATGCGCGGCGTGCCACGGCTGCGCCGTGCGATTTCGCTGGCACCCCTCGGGTCTATAGCCACGTTCAAGATCTCGGCGGACCGTTCTAGTATCTTTTCCAGGAGCGGGGCCGAGTAATAGTCATACCGGAAGTCGATCCCGAACCTGGCCCTGAGCGGCGCGGTCAGGAGCCCCTTGCGCGTGGTCGCACCCACCATCGTGAACGGTGGAAGCATGATTTTTACGCTCCGCGCACTGGGGCCCGAGTCTATTACGATGTCGATGAAGTAGTCCTCCATCGCCGAATAGAGATACTCTTCCACCACGGGACCCAGGCGGTGAATCTCGTCAATAAAGAGCACATCGCCCTGGTTTAGCTTGGTCAGGATGCCGGCCACGGCGTGCGGCTTGTCCAGCACGGGGCCGCTTGTGGTCGTGATGCGCGCCCCCATCTCCTCGGCGATGATGTGACCCAATGTGGTTTTACCCAAGCCCGGCGGGCCCGACAGCAGCACATGGTCGAGCGACTCGCCGCGCCCCAAAGCCGCGGTGATGAATACGCGCAGGTTGTCTTTGATGCGCTGCTGCCCGATGAATTCGTCCATGCGACCGGGACGGAGCTTCTTTTCAAGGTCCTCCTCGCGCAGGTAGGGAGAGGTTGGGCTTGGTTTGGAACCCATACTTGGCGGCGTGACAGAAGGACGGTTGCCTGCGGCTATGCACAAGAAGCAAGGTAACCTTTACAAACATAACGATGCCGGGTACGTTTCAGCGGACGATTCATAACGCGGAGGCGCAGCCTATAGGATCCCACCATGGCAGGCAACGTGTTCGTGTAAGCGATGCTCAACCTTCAACAGCAGCTCAAACTCCAGCAGAGACTTTCTCCGCAGCAGATCCAGTACATCAAGCTGCTGCAGCTGAACAACCTTGCCCTTGAGCAACGCATACAGTCGGAGCTGGAAGCCAATCCCATGTTGGAAGAAGTCGTCGAGCTGGGGGATACGGCCCAGGACGATGCTGAGGACACCCACGGCAGCGACGACGACTTTGACTGGGAGGACCTGCTCCCGGCGGGCGAAGACGACTTCTATGGGCATAAGACAAGCGTTGATCAAGAGGAGCGTGCCGAACGTCCGCTGATGGCGGAAGTGTCTCTGACGGACCATCTTCGCTCTCAGCTTTCATTGCTTGACCTGAGCTCTCAGGAGTCACTAATTGCGGAGCAAATAATCGGCTCTATTGATGAAGACGGGTACCTGCGTCGCGAGCTTCTTTCTATCGTCGATGACCTCACGTTCACGTACGGCAAGAGTCTTTCGACAAAGGATGTGGAGAGTGTCCTGTGGCGGATCCAGCGACTGGACCCGGCCGGCATTGCAGCTCGCGACCTCCAGGAGTGCCTCTTGGTGCAACTGTCGGTGTTACCCGAGGGAACACCCGGTCGCGACACCGCGCTGACGCTGCTGTCCCGATGCTTTGAAGACTTCACCATGAAGCGTTTTGGCCGGATCCGCCAAAAGCTGGGCATAGACGATCGCGTGCTTAAGGCCTCATTTGATGTCATCCAGCGCCTTAATCCCAAGCCCGGGGAAGGCAACATCACCACGCAGGAGAACTACATCACGCCCGACTTTGAAGTCCGCTCCGTGGGCGATGAATTCCATATCTCACTTACGACCGCGCGCGGCCCCCGCATTCGCATCTCGCGCCAGTACCACACAATGCTTGAGCAACTGACACCTAAAAGCGGACCGGTGCCACGGCGCGGTGCGCAGGCCGAAACGCGCCAGTTCCTCAAGCGAAGGTTTGAGTCTGCCCGCTGGTTTATCGACGCCATCAACCAGCGCCGCCAGACGCTTCTGGCGGTAATGCGCGCCATAGTCGAGAAGCAGCGGGACTTCTTCACCTATGGCCCGGGTCACCTGAAGCCACTAATACTCATGGATATCGCCGAAGCCATCGGCATGGATATCTCCACGGTCAGCCGCGTGGCTGTCGACAAGTACGTGCAGTGCGACTTCGGCGTCTATGGACTCAAGTATTTCTTTTCCGAAGGCGTGGCGACGCATAGCGGTGACACAGTGTCCAACAGAGAGGTCAAAGCCATCATCGAAGACATCATCAGCAAAGAAGACAAGGCCGACCCTCTTTCGGATCGAATGCTCGCAGAGATACTCGACGCCCAAGACTTCCAGATCGCCCGGCGTACGGTGTCAAAATACCGTGAGCAACTCGGCATCCCGGTCGCGCGCATGCGCAGAGAAATCGTCTTGCCACAATAGCCGGATAATTTTCACGAGTGCTTCGCAGGTAGTGAGAGCGCTTCCAGTACCTTCCCGGCACGAATAGAACGCAACAGCTTCGCTCCTGTAGCTGCTGGCGCAACCTGCTGCGCCGGGCCACGTCTACCAGAGCAGACACTCTGCACCTGACCGCCTTTGTTGCTTAAAGAGTCGTGATTGCGTGTACTTCATATACTCACATGCCACAGAGTGCCTGCCTGTCTGGCGCCTGTGAGGTCCGTTGGCCCGATTTTTGCGATCGTTGAAGGCGTGTCTTACTACAAATGAGCCGGAAATCATGAACCAGTTTTCAGCATCTAGGCGGTCGGCGTTACTGCCAACGCTTTTTGCCCGGTACGTGAAGGGAGAGATCGAAGAGCCCCTGTGGAAACGATTCTTGTCAATGCTAGATGCCACGGAAGCGCGGCCACAGGAGCGGATGGCACTCATTGCCTTCATGAACGACTATTTCGTCGAGCGGAGCATGCAGGTCCTGCAGCTCTCGATGCTCTTTGCGGACGATTTTGTGCCGCAGCCCCAGGCGCAACACGTACTCTGCGCCGGGTAGCCTACCGCACTACCGCCAAGCGTGCAAGCCGCAGCACATGTTTGCTAACGCCTCCCTCCGGCCCCGCCGGAGAACCGGCTCGGACCGCACTGGCAGATAGGACTGCAGCTCGCATTCAGCTCCGCGCTGGCGGGGCAGCCCACGCCGCTTGGACATAGGCAGCAAGGCTCCCGTACCACACTACAATAACGGCCGCAATCAGGATCTGGATTACCTGCTGCGCGGCGAGAAGTCCTGTCATGGGCGTCAGTGTGGCTGCCGTGACGTTTGACTCAAGCAGCACGGACGTGCCCGCCAGTAGGCCGCCGATCACTACGCAGACTACAAAAAGCACCCAGACGCCCCTGCGCCGAAATGGCGCAGTGAACCCGCTGCCCATCGCCGCGAAGATGGACTGCTCCCCGACCACCATGACCGCGCGGGCCACATCCCGCATCACTGTACAGGCAGACACCACGATCGCTGCCGCCCCCGGAGCAAAGACAAGCCAGACCCAGAACCGACCCACTTCTCCCGACCAGAGCTGTCCTACTGCCAGGACGACCGCCACGGCCAGCCCTGCCAGAATCAAGGCCGTGCACAGAAATATCGCCCCCAGAAGCAGGCTCCGAAACACGTAGCGCGTCGACCCACGCCAGAATGAGCCGGCCGGCCCCTTTAATGCATGCAAAAGGCCGACACTCGCCGCAGCCTTCCAAACAATACTCGCAGGCACGATCCACAGCAGATGGATACGCTGCGCCCATAGTGCCGCGCCGCTTTCCTCCAGGATATCGGCCCACAGCGCCAGGTCAAAACCGCCCGCCAAGTCGACTGCAAATCCTGAGGATCCGACGACCTCTTGCATAGGTGCCACCAGAAGAAAGGCCGTGGCCAACGAAATCGCCGCACTTACGCCATAGACGAGAGCAACGAGCCACCAGCGCGCCCACGCAGCCTGTGCACCTTCCATAAGTAGCGTGCGATGGGCCATCAGAACAGTGATTCCGCAATGCGCAGTGCATATTGCATCCACACCGTGAACTTGAGGACGTGCTTTCGCGCAAACTCCTGCGACGACGCTGCCGCCATTCCATTGTTGAGCCGATTCACGTCAAGCTTGACCAGAAAATCCGGGTCAACCCGGACATAGCGGACAGGGGCCGTATGCGTAAACGTGAATTCCTGTGTGGACGCCCTGCCATCCCAATTGCGGTCCTCGGACGTACCATCTTCAAACTCCGCGCGCACCACCTGCGGAAAAACGCCATCGCGTGTGCGCTCCACGCGTACCCTTGCGACATGGTGCCCACCCTCAAGTAGGCTAACCTGAAGTCCCCCTACGGCGTAGTCCACCACCGCCGTCCCATATATATACTGATCAAAGAACCAAGCCAGATCCTCTCCCGACACCGCTTCGGCTACCGCCTGGAAGTCTCTCGTGGTCGGATGCCTGAATCGCCAGCGGTCGTAGTAGGACCGCAAGACGGACTGCATTGCCGGCCACCCCAGATAGCCTTCCAACGTGTGCAGGACGGTAGCGCTCTTGGAATAGGACGCCTTGCCGTATTCGCGGCTTGAAGCGTATTCCCAGCTGTTGGTAAATAGCGCTCCCCGCTCCGGCGAGTCTTTGGCGTACAGCAGCCTGTGGCCTGCGGCGTCTCCAATCGGCGCCCCGGGAATGTCAAACACACTCCCCGCCCCAAAATGGTCGTCCATCACCTTGCCCTCGACATACGAGTTGATGCCCTCGTCCAGCCAGGCTTCCTCGAACTCATTAGAAGCCAGTAGCCCGTAAAAGTACTGGTGACCAAATTCGTGGATCAGTACCAGCTCCAGCAGGCGAGCCCACGCAGGCGCCTGATACAGGGTTCCGCACGTGATCAGGGTCGGATACTCCATGCCATTGCTCTGCCCCAACCCGTCCACCAGCGTCAGCGTGGTATAGGGATATACGCCGACCATGCTGTCGTAGCGCTCCAAAGCTACACGCGCGGCATCAAAGTGGCGGCGTGCCTGACCCCGATGCTCCGGTTGGAGCAAAAGTCGCAGCTTGACATGACGCCACGTTTCCGTGAACTCCAGAAATGCCGGACTGGCTGTCCACGCAAAGTCGTGCACGTCCTCGGCAATGTAGCGCTCCGTGCGACGCCCCTCCGTGTCGTATGCCTCAGTTCGGACGCCACTTGCACCAATTACGTAGCCTGATGGCACGTCAATCGTTACGTCATAGGACCCGAAGTCCGCATAGAATTCGCTGTAGGCATGAAACTGGTGCGTGTTCCACCGGCCACGTGGCGCATCCGCAGGCACGTACCGCTGCCCGGGCACCTCATAAACGCCGAACTTCGGAAACCACTGCGCCGCCATAAAGAATGGCGCTCCATCATGCCGCTCCAGATAACCGGTGCGCGCCAGTATCCTGGGCAGCTGCGACGTAAACGCTATCGAAAGCGCCACCGTCTCGCCCGGCATCACGGGCTTGGGCAACACCAGGGCTGCCACGGTAGCGTCGTCCGCATTGCCGTCGTCCGGCTGGATGAAGAAGGCGCGTTCCATAAGGCTTGTGCCCTCGGCCGTCTCAAGCTTCGTAAATTCGATCCGGCCCCAAACGCTGCCTGTCGCAGAGCTGCGTGGCGCTCCACCTCGGCCCAGCATAAACGTGGAGCCTTCATCCTTGAATGCGTTCAAGTACATATGGAACTGCAACGTGTCAACGGGTACGACGTCCGGGTTGCGCCACGTCATCTGGCCGGCACCATGCAGGGTCCGCGCCTCGCTATCCAGCGAGACATGCAGCACGTAGGACACGCGCTGGTCGCTCTGTGGTGCCTCGAAAATGGTCGCCTTCTGCGCCGAGCTGCCGGTGACCATTTGGAGCGCTGCTAACAGCGTGCAGGCACGGAACATGGGAATGAGTGAGTTTTCGCCAAAGACTAAGTGACAGCAGGTACGCAAACCGCGTTCCTTGCTGTATCATATCAATGAATTCTGCATCCGCACGATATGAAACGATTCGAAGAGCTCTTTGCTGAGCTTCAGCACAAGGTACAAACGCAGGACCCTACTTCGCGTACCGTCAAGGCGGTAGACGGTGGTCCCCATGCCATCGGCAAGAAGATCCTTGAAGAGGCTGCGGAGGTCTGGATGGCTGCACAGCACGAAGGCCGCATGCGGTGCGCAGAAGAGATCTCGCAGCTGCTCTACCATGTGCACGTGATGATGATTGCACTTGAGCTGGAGCTGGAAGATGTCTATCGCTACCTGTAACGAAGCCATGCTTTGGATCGCTCTACCCAACAAAGGCGCGCTGTCGGAAGGCGCCGTATCCCTGATTGAGGAAGCGGGATATTCATGCCGGCGCACCGGACGTGAGCTGTCCGTCCATGACAGCGCGCAGAACGTAACCTTCGCGTTTCTGCGGCCGCGCGACATCGCCACGTACGTCGGTAACGGTGTACTGGATTTGGGCATCACCGGGCGTGACCTGCTCCTTGAAAGTCAGGTTCCCCTTATTCAGGTGCTGCCGCTTGGCTTTGGCAAGGCGCGCCTCTGCTATGCCGTGCCGGCTGGCGCAGGACTCACGCTCGCGGACTTGGGCGGCTTGCGCATCGCCACCACATTTACCAACCTGGTTTCCGAGGATCTGCGGAAGCGAGGGCTCAAGGCGCGCCTGGTGCCGCTTGATGGCGCCGTGGAGGTTTCTGTTCAGCTTGGCGTAGCCGATGTGATCGCTGACCTTGTACAGACCGGGACGACGCTCTTTCACGCGGGGCTGGAAACTGTCGGCGCGCCCATCCTGTCATCCGAAGCAATTCTGGTCGCCCGCCCACCGGCACTCAAGCTGGATGAAGGTATCCACCGATTCCTTTCGCGCGTCCGCGGCATCCTTCTTGCAAAGCAACACGTCATGGTGGAATACGACTGCCATTCAGAAGTGCTTGAGGCGGCATGTGCCATCACTCCCGGCATTGAATCACCTACGATTGCTCCGCTAAGTCGCCCGGGCTGGGTGGCTGTAAAGGCTATGACACAGCGAAGCGAGGCGAACCGGATCATGGACGAGCTTGAGGCTCTGGGTGCCAAAGGCATTATAATAATGGATATCCGCACATGTCGTATATAGTGCCATGCGCACACTTGTTTGCCTCTTGCTTGTTTGCGCCGCGCACGTGAATCAGGCGCAGCCCGCGCTGGTGGAAACGCTGGAGTCCATCATCGCTGCACAGCCCGGCGCTACCGTGGCAGTCGCCATCCGCGACCCGGCCACGGGAACAGAGGTCAATCTCAGGGCGGACAGCACCTTCCATGCCGCAGTCGAGTAGCCCGGGGGAATTTCACCCCCGGGCCCTCACACAACCGTGCGTGAACCTCTCAGTTCACACGGCTCTTCCTGCGCAGCCGTCTGGTCACAAATAGAGTCGAACCATGAAGCATAGGCCAGTGTGCAAACAACGTTGGATTCCGACGTGCCCAACCCGTTAACCACTGAAAGGCACGGAGCCACTTCCGCCTGAATCGCTTGTATTTCCGCATAGTCCACTGAACCAACTGGCAGTCAATGGCATGTAGCGTGCTATACATCGCAGATTTGCGAAATACTCCATAGTAGGTCATCCATCCCCGAATCGTTGCATTATAGCGCTCGGCCAGGTCCTCCAGCTTCAGCGAACTGCACCGAGGCAGTCGCCAGCTTCGTACCTGTTGCCGAATGGCCTTAGCCGCTTTGTTGCTGATGGCCGGACTGAACCCTGTAAACCGCTGCCCCCTACGATCTTTCGCTTGTCGCGGCCGAAACGTGTAGCCGAGAAAATTGAACGATATGTTGGGATGCCGACCCCGATGACGGCTACTTTTACAGTAGACAATCTGAGTCTTTACCGGGTGTGGTTTCAACCCTACCTGCTCAAAGCGTCGTGCTAATGCGTCCCAGAGATGGCGGGCTTGGCGCTTCGATACGCAGTGACAGACCACATCATCCGCGTAACGCTCAAACGGTATGGACGGAAAGTATATCTCCATCCACCGATCAAACGCGTAATGCAAGAACAGATTCGCCAACAGCGGACTGATAACACCCCCTTGGGGCGTGCCCCGGTCCCGGGCTTCCTCCGTTCCGTCGGGCATGACTACCGAAGCCGTCAGCCAGCGCTTGATGTAGAGCAACATCCACTTCTCAGTGGTATGTCGTTCCACCGCACGCATCAGAAGATCATGATCTATCGTGTCAAAGAATGACTTGATATCCAGATCCAGCACCCATGCCCGCTTCCAGCAACGCTTCCGCGCCTGGTCCAGAGCTTGATGTGCTGACTTGTTCGGTCTATACCCGTAGGAGTCCTTATGGAACACACGTTCCAGTGCGGGCTCCAGCGCCCTCTTCACCACCATCTGAGCGACCCGGTCCGCCACCGTGGGTATCCCCAAAGGACGTGTGCCTCCACTCGCCTTGGGAATGTCTACCCGCTTCACCGGCTTTGGATGATAGCTGCCCGATGCCATGCGATTCCAGATCTTGTAGAGGTTATTCTCCAAGTTGGCCTCGAAGTCACCAATGGACTCGCCATCTATCCCTGCTCCGCCCTGATTCGCCTTCACTCGCTTCCACGCCTCCCAAACTTGACGTTTGGTGACGGAAAACGGCTTTGTCTGCTTCATTAAGGTCCTCCCTATAGTTGCCTCAATGAGTTAGACTGCGCAGGCCACCCCCTTCGCTCCAACCCCGTTACAGGGTCTTCATTACTACTACGAGGTGGTCCGCCCTTGTGGAGCACATTGGTACTCAACGACTCACAGGGATTGCCTGCTTGACGCGCTCCCTTAACATTGCTCCGACAAGTTCTCACGTTCCACGCAAGGGCCTAAACCGCGCTCCCGCCGCCTTTATGCCGGATGCCAATCGGTCGGTAATCAGGTAACCTCCAATCTTATCCCGGTGACAGTACTCTACACCGGTTTTGACATCTTCTGACTTCTTTCGACACGTCATCAGCGGTTCACTTTCGTTCGGCTTCATCGGTTCACACCTGACAGGTTTCTAACCCTGCCTTTTCCAACTCGCTCATCACCAGACCTCTTAAGCCCAGCAACAGTTGGTGGTTTGCAGCCTCCGCCTGAACAGCGGCTGCAGGGGGCCCGCCCCCATCCCTCACGCAGTTGGGGGGACTACTCCACTACCTCATACGCTCTCCTCCGTGTCCCTACGTGACACACAGCACCATGAAGGTGCCTGTCATGATTGAAGCATATCGACGTGCGGCTGAAGGAACACTTCTGCTGGACCATTCGCTCACCGTGAAGAATGCCTTTCGCTCAATCGTCGACGGCTCGCCCTACAGCATAGAAGATGACTCGGACGACGCGATCTACGAGCGTTTGGGTGAGGACATGACTGTTCGGGAGCTCATCCACCAGATGATGACCGTATCTTCCAACCTGGCGACGAACCTCCTCATTGATTACCTGGTAGCTGATTCCATTCAGCGCACTTTGGACCAGTTAGGTGCCTCCGGCATGCGCGTGTTGCGGGGCGTAGAGGACCTGAAGGCCTTCGATCTCGGTCTGAGCAACCGCACGTCTGCCCGGGCGCTGGCCGACCTGTTGGCGCACTTGCGAGAGGGCACGGCGGTGTCAAAAGCGGCCGACAGCACCATGGTGGCTACCATGTTTCTGAGCGAGTTCAACGAGATGATACCTGCAGGACTCCCTGGTGGGGTGCGCGTAGCCAACAAGACTGGGTGGATCACGCGCATCCACCACGACGCCGCCATCGTGTACCCGCCGTCAGGCGAGTCCTACGTGCTTGTCATCCTCATCCGTGGCGTGGATGACCGCGCCGCGTCAGCAGACCTGGGCGCCCGCCTTGCACGGGCCGTACATGCGTGGCTGAGGCCTTAGCCGTGCTACAGACCTCCGTGCAGCGGCTTATCGGACGCGATCGCTTCCAGTTGCTCCAGCCTGCGCTTCATGTCCTGGCGCTCCTCTTTGGCCGCATCGAGCCGTTCGAAAAGCGCATTCGCTTCACCAGCTGTGAGCCTGGGGCGCACACGACGGTCTGCAATCTGCCAAAGCACCAGAAGGATGGCCCCGGCCACGACAACTATTGCACCTAAGAGTAGGATAAGAGTCATAGCTTGGGCTTTGGGTGCTTCAAGCGAATGTACGGAGTTGCCTAACAATCTGCGTGGACGCGACCGTACATGCCAGTAGTCCCGGTGTTCCAGCATACCTGTTGTGGCCTTGCCGAACAGTTTCGGGCCACAGCAGAACGCTGCCAGCGTGGTCTGTAGCGGATAGCTAGGCTGCTGCTTCAGGACGCGTCCGATTCGTAACAGCTAACGCTCAAATCGGAGAGCAGAGCTGGGTTGCAGCGCGTGTCGCAATCGGGCAGTCAGTTGGAATGCAGAGGCGCAGGCAGCAGCCAGAAACGGGCCAGCGAGCAGTCCTGATGGGGTTGCTCTAGGGACAGTCCAGGCCTCGCTAGGGCGCGCTTCATGCCCGAGCTCAAAGCCTGACCGTGATACGAATGCCGCCAAGATCGTGCATGGTGCAGCACCCAGCGGTGTGAATAGCAAGTTGGCACGCAGCATCCTTTCACAAATTCTTCAGAATGTGATCTGCTATGTCAACTGCGATAGGGGCACTCTTGCGGTTGCCAGCCGCGAAGAATAGCTCAAACTAGGGGTTATTACTCGAATTCTTTAGCGTACGTGAGGTGCTTGCGACGCGGCTGAACACGCTATTCAAACGGTCCTTGTATAGCAGTGCAATGTGCTCGCTCCCTTGCAGTCGCTTTTGCCCTGCTTCAATGCCATATAGTGTTGGCTGAGTATATTCAACGTATCCCTTGTTCCAGTATTCGCGTCCGCCGAAGACTCGATCCAACTGGCTTGCCAGTAGCATCGTTGTTTCATTCTTTCCTGGCATCATGCGAGTGACCGCCATGAGCGGGAAAAGAATCCAGCAGTCAATCCTTTGTGTTTGAGCTATGGCTGTAACCGCAGTCCATGGGACTTCAGTCGCAACCGGATCCAGAAACATTAGGGCGCGCTCAGTCCGTGCCATCTTCCGGCAAAACCTGGGCACGTAGGTGTTCGCATCTTCGCATTAAACCTCGGAATCGCGACTAGGGTGCTTTTGCATTAATTTCTCCTCGAGCGACTTCACACACTCGGGGTCGTTGTCGATGAATCTGAAGTGGTTGAATGCCTTGTTTTCTATTTCAAGTGCAAGCGCAGCTGATCCTTTATGCAACTCGGCCATCTCAGCATACCCGTCGCCCAGCTGCGCAAACAAACTAGGCCTTTCACCCAGCCGCTGCATCTCGGCATCAGGCATCTTGTGTCGACCGGATCCGGCAAAGGCATCGACGTAGATTAGCCGAAAGGGAGCGCTCTTTAATGCCGTCGTATAACTATCCATGTACTCTCGCAGAATTTTCAGCTTCTGCTCAGTCCACGCACCGCCACAATTTCGAGAGTCTTCGCTCATGTTATTCCAACGATCCGTCAGGCATCTGTGTCCATGTCCTGCCTTCCAACACTGCAGCGGTTCCCCCTTGTTTGTTTCGCACTCCTCCCAGCTGCTTGAGGAAAAACGCTACTCCTGCCTCGCATGCCTGGTCCCGCAAGTCGCGCGCCCAATCGATATTCATAGGTCTGGCTCCAGGCCCGCTCTCTCCTCCAACAATGATCCACTGCAGTGCATTCTTGTCCAACCACTCTCTTAGGTCAACACGCGCAAGCAGCGGCTCAACGGACACAAATCGGATAGAGGCCGGCAGGCGCGCCAACACGGCTATCCGCGGAGCGTATTTCTGGTTTTCGACTGAAGTGCCAATCCAGACATTTTTCGGCCAGCCGCCGTCGAATAGTACGTTGTGCTGACTCCACCATCCGACTGCGCGCCCGGGCCGCTTTGTGAGAATCTGAAACACATGATCTCGCTCGTCCGCCGCACGCTTCATGACTTCGAAGACCTCAGTTATGAATTCATACGGTACCCTGGGGTGAAACAAATCCGACATGCTGTTGACAAATACGTGCCGCCTTTTTGCCCAGGAGAGGGGGCGCTCCAAGCGCTCGCGGAGAAGCCGGACATGAGTCGGTCCGTTTTCATAGCCAGGGGCAGCCATCGCCCTTAAGCGTGGATAGAGGGCAAACATGTAGCAGTTGTCGCACCCGGGCGACACACGCGTACACCCAGTCACAGGGTTCCACGTCTCGTCGGTCCATTCGATGCTTGATGGCATGGGGATTGTTACCTAGTAGAGTAGGCGGTATTTGGACGCAGCCGAACAGTTCACGTTGCAGGCGTTCCTTTTGCCCTGTGGACGCCCGGCAAGTGCCCTGTCGGCCTAGAGATTAGCTGTTGAGCATGTGTACTAGGAGTCTGTGCCGCAGCAACGACTTCTAGCAACGGTGGCCGGAAAGGACTGCGCCCATGAGAGGTTTTCCAATTAATAAAATCGCCATTATTGCATGCCAGACATGTATTCAACAAATAATAAGCACATGCTATACGCATATACAGCTACGACACCACGCCAATTATGTTTCGCTCTTACGATGATGCGTAGATGTTTCTCATGCCCTCGTCACCGCTGGTCTGGCTGCCGGTCAACCAACTGGCCCCCTCTGTGCCCACAGCGGTGACGGGTTGGATTTACATGGCTTGTCCAATGTCAGAGTGTAGCCCAGCCATTGGACTCTGGCGCGCCAGCTGTCTGATTTGGTGCGTCGTTTCCGACCTCCGCTTGGTGCGTGCACCAGATCAACCCACCGCCAAGACAGCCAAGCCGCTGCTCCTTAAGCCAAGTCGCACGGCCAGATATGATTCCCTCATGACATGGCGTCCACTGAAGCAACGCTAAATGCACCGCCGTATGAAGTCAGCGTCCACTATCTGCAGAAGCGGCAGTCAGTTGCGGGGAATTTGCTCGCTGGCACAATGTAGTGCATGCCTGTGGCGTACCCGCAGCGCAGGTCTAGGCGGTGACCTTTTCACGCGCACGCGCTGCGCGAGCTGAAAAAGAATCCGCACCGTCCTCGTCCACAATCAGCGAAGCCGATTCCGACCCGTCTTCCTCCAAGCTGTTTACGACGATCGTTTCCAAGTTTTCAATCCGCTTTTTGGCGGACTGCAGCGCAATTTCGTTCTGGTTGATGCGCTCCAGCAGGTTGCCATCTACCACGGACCTTTCCTTCTTGTATTCAAGCCAACCAATCCAACCCGCAAGCATCAAGGCGGCCAGTGGAACTAGAACCCAAAGCATATGTGATATAGTATCGGTTCGTACCTTAGAAGGTATGCCTACTTCTGCAAAAAGTTGCCTATGATCGCCGTACTTCGGCGCCTATTCCCGTTCCTTTCCCGCGGCCGCCATGCGACCAAGGCCCGGCTTGAACAACTGCTGGGCGAATCTATCCGCGACTTGTCGCTCTACGAGCAGGCCCTGCGCCACCGGTCTATCAAGCCCAACCAGCCCGGCAGCCGCCTAAATTCGAATGAACGTCTGGAATTTCTGGGCGATGCCGTCCTTAGCCTGGTGGTAGCTGAATACTTGTACGAGTCGTTTCCGGGCGAAATGGAAGGCTTCCTCACACCGCTGCGTGCCAAATTGGTTAAGGGTACGGCGCTGACCAAAGTCGCACGGTCCCTAGGCCTGGGCGCTGCTATCGAGATGAGCAGCAGGGCAGCGCAGCATGGCGGACGCGACCAGGACGCGTTGTTGGCGGACGCCCTAGAAGCAGTGATCGGAGCGCTTTACCTGGACCGTGGGCTCCATATCGCCAAGCGATTCATCCATCGCTCAATGCTTGAGGGCGTCAACCTTGAGGCTCTGGCAGCGCGACAAGACAACTTCAAGAGTCTGCTTCAGGAGTATGTACAATCCCGCGGGTGGCCCCGCCCCACCTACACCGTTGTAGACACCAAAGGGCCGCCGCATTCGAGGGTGTTCAAGGTTGCAGTGGGTGTGGGCAACAAGGTGCGCGGCAAGGGCCACGCGCCTTCGAAAAAGGAGGCCGAGCAACTGGCCTCGCGCGTTGCCCTGTCAAAGCTCAAGAGGCAGGAAACCAATCAGACCAAGAAGAAAAACTACAAGGGCCAGCTGCATCATCTTGCGCAAGCCAAGGGCTGGCCTAAGCCCAAATACAGGGTCATCGACCAGCAAGGCCCTCCACATGCCCCGACCTTCACCGTAGAAGTCCACGTGGGCACGATGGTACGCGTGAAGCAGCAGGCAGGCAACAAGAAGGAAGCAGAGCACAAGGCTGCTCGCAAAGCACTGGAGAAGCTCGCGCAACGAACAGCGGATACCGCAAATCGTTAGATACGGCTTCCTGAAGCCTGCCCGTCTGCCACGCTATGAGTATTGATCTGGGTTTTGGTGACCGCTTTGAGGATCGCCATATCGGCCCCTCGGCACATGATATTCAGGCTATGCTTCGAGTGCTGGGCGTCAGCACGCTCGAGGAGCTGGTCCGCCAAACCGTCCCGGATGCTATTCGCACAAAGTCGCCCCTGAACCTGCCGCCCGGGTGTGAAGAACACACGCTCTTGGACCTCGTCCGCGACATCGGGCATGAGAATCAGGTGTTCCGGTCCTACATCGGCATGGGATACCATGACACGGTGACGCCGCGCCCAATCTTGCGGGGTATCATGGAGAATCCGTCCTGGTACACGCAATACACGCCGTATCAAGCAGAAATTTCACAGGGACGCCTGGAAGCTCTCTTGAACTTCCAGACCATGGTGATCGACCTCACCGGCATGCAGATTGCCAATGCGTCGCTGCTCGATGAAGGCACGGCTGCCGCAGAGGCGATGATGATGTTTCATCGGCTGGCACGCACGAAGGATAAGGACACATTTCTTGTGTCGGATGCTTGCCATCCGCAAACCATCGGAATTGTCGAGGCTCGGGCAGAACCCCTTGGAATACAGATTGACGTAGGCGATCACCGTACATGGTCCTTCACGCCGCAAGTGTTCGGCGCACTGGTGCAGTATCCAGCAACCGACGGGGCACTCTATGACTACCGCGACTGCATCGAGGACGCGCACGCTACCGGCGCCAATGTCGCTGTCTGTGCGGACCTGTTAAGCCTCGCGATCCTGGAAGCACCCGGCGCATTGGGGGCCGATGCAGTGGTCGGAAACTCACAACGCTTTGGCGTGCCGCTAGGCTATGGCGGCCCGCATGCTGCCTTTTTTGCTACGCGTGAAGCCTACAAGCGCCAGGTGCCTGGGCGCATGATCGGCGTTTCCGTAGATGCGGACGGCAAACCTGCATTGCGCATGGCATTGCAGATGCGCGAGCAGCATATAAAGCGCGCACGCGCAACCAGCAACATTTGTACTGCGCAGGTGCTTTTAGCCGTCATTGCGCAGGCCTATGCCCTATACCACGGCCCCAATGGCCTGCGGCGCATCGCTACCCGCGTCCACAGCCTCTCGCGGGTACTGGCGGCCGGCCTCCAAAGCTTGGGCTATAGGCTCCGGCATCAGGAATTCTTCGACACCATTTGCGTTGAGCAGGCTCCGGCAGATCTACGATTGATCGCTGAGCATGAGGAGGTTAACCTGCGCTACCTGCCCGATGGCGCTGTAACCATTGCGCTGGATGAGACTGTCCTAGCGGAGGACCTTACACGCCTGCTCTACATTTTCGGCAAGGCCGCTGCTTGCACGGCGCTTGTTACCGCGGAAATGGTGGCAGCCGAACTTGAACCCGGGTACCACGGTGCACATGCGCGCGCGACGCCGTTTATGGAGCATCCCATCTTCGCGCGATTCCACTCGGAGACCGAGCTAATGCGCTACCTGCACCGGCTGGCATCGCGCGACCTGTCGCTCACCACAAGCATGATCCCGCTCGGATCCTGCACGATGAAGCTAAATGCGGCTACACAGCTCGCGCCGGTCACATGGGCGTGGTTTAGCCGCATGCACCCGTTTGCTCCGCCACGTCAGGCCAAAGGATACCAGCGAATCTTTCACGACCTGGAGAAATGGCTCGCCGAAATCACCGGATTTGACGGCGTCTCGCTGCAGCCTAACTCCGGAGCCTCCGGCGAATATGCCGGCCTGCTGGTAATCCGAGCGTGGCATGCCAGTCGCGGAGACCACCATCGCACCGTGTGCATCGTACCTGACTCGGCGCACGGCACTAACCCGGCGAGCGCAGTAATGGCAGGCATGCAAGTAGTGGTGGTAAAGACAACTCCCAAAGGCAACATCGATCTGCATGACTTGACGGCAAAGGTCACGCAGCATAAGGATCGGCTGGCCGCATTCATGGTCACCTACCCGTCCACCTTCGGTGTCTTTGACGAAGACATCCGCGAAATCTGCGACCTCATCCACCGACATGGCGGCCAGGTCTATATGGATGGCGCGAATATGAATGCCCAGGTCGGTTTATGCCGCCCTGGGACCTATGGCCCTGACGTGTGTCACCTCAACCTTCATAAGACTTTTGCCATCCCGCATGGCGGCGGCGGCCCGGGCATGGGCCCGATATGCGTTGCGGCGCACCTGAAGCCATTCCTGCCCGGGCACCCGGTCATTCCTACCGGAGGCAGTCAGGCCATCGGACCCGTGGCTGCCGCGCCCTTCGGCAGCGCGAGCATCCTGCTCATTTCGTGGGCTTACATCTCGCTCCTGGGCGAGCGGGGCCTCAGGCGCTGCTCCATGGTAGCAATCCTGAACGCTAACTACCTGGCAGAACGGCTCGAGGAATGCTATCCAGTACTGTTCCGTGGCGCACGCGGGCGCGTGGCGCACGAGTTTATTCTGGACCTGCGTCACTTCAAGCGCGAATGCGGCGTTGACGCCCTGGACATTGCCAAGCGCCTTATTGATTACGGATACCATGCGCCGACGATGAGCTGGCCCGTTGTTGGCACCATGATGGTTGAGCCTACCGAAAGCGAATGCAAAGCCGAGCTTGACCGCTTCGTCGACGCCTTGCGCGCCATTCGCCGGGAAATTGATGCCGTCGCTACCGGCAGAGCAGACCCCGTGCTGAATCCGCTGAAGCAGGCGCCGCATACCGTGGCACAGGTCAGCGCCGAACAGTACGACCTGCCATATCCAAGAGAACAGGCCGCCTTCCCTTCTCCATGGACCCGTGAGCACAAGTTCTGGCCTAGGGTGCGCCGCGTAGACAACGCGGCCGGGGACCGCAACCTCGTTTGCACATGCCCACCGGTCCAGGAATACCAACCAGCATACGAAGACGGGGACGTGGCCGTTGTTTAGTCCATAGTTGTAGCAAAAACAGCACAAACAGATTGCACCGTGATAGAAAAGTCAAAACAGTGGATGCGGGACTCAATCACCTTCAAGCTGCTTTCGATGGCAGTGGTGATCGTGCTGCTCATCATTCCGTCCGTCATCATCTCCGTCCTCATTGAAGAGCGGAGCCGCACTGCCGACGAGGCAACCGAAGAGGTAAGCCAGAAGTGGGGCCATGCCCAGGTCATCACGGGCCCCATGCTGGTGGTGCCGTTCAAAGAGCTGCGCGAGACCACCAGCGGGGACGTCGCGTTCAAAACGCGCCACGCATATTTCCTGCCGGAGTCCTTACAGGTAAGTGGCGCCATGGCGCCCAGCATGCGCTATCGGGGCATCTACGAGGTCACGGTCTACACCGCGGACCTTTCACTTCGCGGTACTTTCGCTCCGCCCAGCTTCGCCGACTGGGAGGTAAATCCCGATGCCATACTGTGGAACGAGGCCGCGGTCGTCGTAGGCATTCGTGACATGCGCGGAATCAATGAGGTGATCATGCTTTCGTGGAACGGAGAAGAAAGTGCGTTTGGAGGAGGCATAGAAGCTACTGGCGTGATAGATACCGGGGTCAGCGCCCGGGTTGGCGCCATGCAAGGGGGCGAGTTCACCTTTGACCTAAGCCTCAACGGAAGCCAATCTATTCAGGTGGTGCCCGCTGCCAAGAAAACCGCGGTGACACTCGAGTCCTCCTGGCCTTCGCCCAAGTTCGATGGCGCCTTTTTGCCGGACACGCGCGAAATCAGCCAGGACGGATTCACCGCGCAGTGGCACGTGCTGGACCTCAACCGATCCTACCCGCAGCGTTGGCGCGACTCCACCAATGGCATTGTGGAATCTGCCTTCGGAGTAGCGCTGGTCATGCCCGTGGACCACTATCGAAAAGCGCTGCGTGCCTCGCGGTATGCATTCATCGTGATAACGCTGACTTTGCTGACCTTCTTCCTGATTGAGGTGCGCCAGAAAAAGCGGGCCCATCCGTTCCAGTACATTCTGGTGGGACTGATGCTGTGTCTCTTCTATACGCTCCTGCTGTCGATTTCGGAGCATGTCTCCTTCAACGCAGCATACGCTCTCGCGGGTGTTGCCACCATCACCGCCATAGCTTGTTACATCCAGAGCGTTTACCACTCCCGGGTGCTGAGCATACTGACTGGCAGCGTCCTGGTTGTCATCTACCTCTTCATGTACCTCTTGCTGCAGCTGGAAGACTATGCCCTTTTGTCCGGAAGTATTGGCCTCTTCATCGCCCTTGTCTTGACGATGTACCTGACACGTAAGGTCCAGTGGTACCGGCAGGAGTAGTCTCGCCTACAGTAGAGACTGGTAATACTGGTATGTTTGCAGCGCAATAGCCTGCCAGCTGAAGTGGGCTTCAACACGCGCTTGCCCGCGTCGCCCATAGTCCGCGCAGCGGGCCGGATCCGCCATCAGGCCGCTGAGGGCTTTTGCCAATGCATTCGCGAAAGTAGCTGGCTCGTAGTCGATCAAAATGCCAGTCTTGCCGTTTTGGACCACGGCCGGGATGCCCCCGACCCTTGAAGCCACGACCGCGGTCTCGCAGGCCATAGCCTCGAGGTTAATGATGCCAAACGGCTCATATACCGACGGGCACACAAACACGCGTGCATGCGAGTAGAGCACGATCAGGTCCGGGCGCGGCATCATCTCTTGTATCCAAACCACGCGGTGCGTTCCTGCAGCCTGAACGCGTTCAACTTTGGCCGCCATTTCTTCTGCGATTTCTTTCGTGTCCGGCGCGCCCGCGGCCAAAACTATTTGCATCCCGGGCGCCAAGTGCTCTATGGCATTGACCAGGTGAATGATGCCTTTTTGGCGTGTGATGCGGCCCACGAATAGCACAAACGGAACATTCGGGTCAACCCCATAGCGCCGAAGCACATCCTTGTCGAAGGTAGGTCGGTACTCAGCAGCGTCAATCCCATTGGGAATCACCGTCACGCGCGCTGGGTCCACGCGGTAGAGCGAAATCACATCGCGTAGCATCTGCTCCGAAACCGCGATGATACCATCCGCATTTTCGTACGCGGTTCTTTCCAGCCAGCTGCTGGCATGATAGGCCGTGCCCAGTTGCTCCACCTTCCATGGTCGATGAGGCTCCAGCGAGTGTGTGGTTAGAACCAGCTTTGCACCGGCTAGCTGCTTTGCCAGGCACCCTGCCCAATGCGAATACCATGTATGACAGTGGACTATGTCGGCCTGCGCGACACTTGCGGCCATACGAATGTTGCGCTGCAGCGTGTTGAACAGCTTTGCGTGGCGCGCATCCTGCGCACCAAGCTGCTCACCACCTTGCACGCCCCGCACCACGGGGTTGCCGCCGGGCAGGTCCTGGTCGCCAAAGCAGATGACTTGCACCGCAGCATGGCGCGCGAGCTCCCGCGTCAGGTACTCCACATGCACGCCGGCACCCCCATACACATGGGGCGGGTACTCGTTTGTAAGAATGGTAACGCGCATGGCTGACTCAGGGATGCTTGGTGTCCAAAATAGCAAATGGACCGGTAGGCTGAGTAAGGCCCGCGTCACCTCGGGCGCGGTTGGACAAGACCATTTGGGTTACCTTCAAACAGTACAAGTCTGTGCATATGCCGCTACTGGAGACACAGCCTGAGTCTCAGCGCCGTTTTGGCACCTTCGGTGGAGTCTTCACGCCCACGTTGCTGACGATTCTGGGGGTCATCATGTACCTGCGGGAGGGGTGGGTGATCGGTAATGCCGGCCTTTTGGGCGGCTTCCTGATCATAGCCCTCGCCTTCGTGATCACCATCTGCACGGGGCTGTCAATGTCGTCCATCACCTCAAACATCAGAATCGGTGCTGGCGGCGCGTACGCGATAATCTCACAGTCCTTGGGACTGGAGGTGGGCGGCAGCTTGGGAATCCCGCGCTATGTTTCGCAAGCGCTCGCCATCACGCTGTACATCTTCGGTTTCAGGGAGGCCTGGCTCTGGGTCTTTCCGAGTCACTCGGGATTCCTGGTCGACCTTTCGGTCCTGCTAGTACTTTGGGGCATCGCCTACAAGAGCGCGGACTTGGCCATCCGCGTACAGTACCTTGTCATGGCCGTCATCGGCGCATCGCTGGTATCGATCGCCATAGCGGCCTTCAGCGGATCAATGCAATATGACATAGCCGAAGTAGGGTTATGGGGGCGCTTTCCGGGTGCACCGGAAACGGGCTTTTCGGGCACATCGTTCTGGGTCGTATTCGCGGTCTTCTTTCCTGCCGCCACCGGCATCATGGCCGGTGCCAACATGTCGGGTGAGCTTAAGGACCCGCGCCGCAGTATTGCTACCGGAACCATGGCCGCTATTGCGGTCAGTTTTGTGATTTACCTTCTCCTGGCGTACTGGATTGCGCGCTCTGCCACACCCGATGAGCTTACTCAGAATTACTATGTGATGGTCGATAAGGCATACTGGGGACCGGCGGTGATCGCAGGAATCTTCGGCGCCACCTTTTCTTCCGCACTGGCTTCCATGGTGGGCGCGGCACGCATCATGCAAGCGATGGGAGAACACAGCGTGGTGCCGCGGAGCTCATGGGTCGGTCGACTCACCCGGCGCGGCGAGCCCCGCAATGCCATGCTGATTACGGGTGGACTCGTCTTCGCGTCAATGCTGCTTCGAGACCTGAATGCCATCGCCCCCCTAATCACGATATTCTTCCTGCTTACGTACACGATGCTCAACGTTGTGGTACTCATAGAGCAGAACCTGGGGCTAATCAGCTTCCGGCCCCTGCTGCGAGTTCCGCGTTTCGTGCCCGTTTTAGGGCTTGTGGGCTCCGTGTTTGCAATGTTCATTATCAATCCTGTGGTAAGCTTGGTGTCGGTAGCCGTCGTGGTGACGTTCTACTTCTTCCTGGCTAACCGAAAGATCCATGCGCCGTTTGAGGACGTGCGCAGTGGCTTGTTTATGGCATTCTCGGAGTGGGCTGCAAAAAAAGCGGTCGCCCTCCCTACCAAGCAGGAGCGGGCATGGAAGCCCAACCTGCTGATCCCCGTTGAGGACCCCGCAGCCATGCGCGGTGCGTTTACGCTCATTGAAAACATCGCACGCCCAAAAGGCGCGGTAAAGCTCTTCGGGATAGGCAGCGCGGCGGCACCCTTGGACCTGGATGCCCAACTAGAACGGATGGCTCGGGCGTACAGGGAGCACGGCGTGTTTTCATCGCATACCGTTTTGGATCAATATTCTTTTGCGAATGGGCTGATTTCCGGTATGCAGATGCTTCGGGGCGACTTCTTCAGGCCCAACATCGTTTTTCTGGGCATGCCGCGGGATGACCAGCAGAGCGCCGACTACAGGCGCGTGCTCAGCAAGGCCGCAAGCCTGGGAATGGGAGCACTCATCTACGCGAGGCACACGAAGGCGTCGCTTGGGCAGCGGCGCTACGTCAACGTGTGGGTGCGGGACCGGAGCCCCAACTGGCAGCTTTCATGGAATGTGGGCAACCTAAACCTGTCGGTGCTGACCGCCTTTACGCTTATGCGTAACTGGAATGCATCCATGCGCATCCTGACGGTTATCAAGTCTGAGGACGACCGAGCGGGAGCCACGCGCTTCATGGAGCGACTCATGGATTTGGCACGCATCCCCAACACGGAAATTGTTGTCGCGTGTGGAGAGTTTACTACGTATGTGGCCGAGGCACCGCTGGCCGACTTGCACCTTTTTGGGCTGCGCGATGAGCCTGACTTTGGCTTCATCCGCTTAATGAAAGAGCACACAGGTTCAAGCTGCCTGTTCGTACGGGATTCCGGCCGGGAGAATGTCTTCGCATAACGACAAGTCAGAAGAGCCGGGCCTCTCTTTGTAGCGGCAAGCGGCGTCGCCACTCACTCGAACGAGATCTCCTCGGGTGTGTGCACAAAGAGCACATCGCGCAGCGTCGGATAGTTCGTAAACACGGCGGCCGCGCGCTCGAGCAGGCTGTCTACGCCGAAGCCTACCACTACCAGCGCCGCGTCTTGGGACCGCTTTGCTACCATGGTCCGAAACGCACCGGCGGATTCGGTGGGGATAAATTCAATGTTTTTGTCCGAGATCGGCAAACGCCCCTGCGACTGTTGGCGGCTGAATTCTTGCTTGACTTCACTGACCTGCGCCTTGGGCAGCGCGGCAAATACCTGAATCGAAGCATCGTGCCAGGTTGGATGTCCCAGCAAAATGTAGCTCAGCAGGATCATCATGTTGGCATTCACGTGGTCGGACCACGTCAGCCAGATGTGAATGGCATCTCGCTCTCCAAAGTGATATTCCCCGTGCCGCAACACCAAGAGGGTCTTTTTGGTGCTCGCGGCAAACACGCAGTGCTTGACGAGGTCCTCAACGATCTCCGGCGGATCAGACTTCGAGAATTCGAACATGACCATGTTGTTGGGCATGCCGGTAACCCCGGGTATTTGAAGGCTCTGCGCAAGGGCCGACGTCATCGATGGACTCACGATCGTGTCCATGTAAACCGGGCTTTTTTGCCTGCGCGCCATTTCGACCAAGCTCCGTTTGACCTCCTTGCTCTCGTCGAAGGACTGGGCATTCAGATACCCATGGATGTGGTGCAGATAGGTCCCAAAGCCATGCCGGTGGCTGAGCCAACGCACCATCATCATCGGGCTGCGCCGGTCAAAGGTGCGATCATTAACCATGATGATGCTTGGCCGCCATTCGTCATAAACCTCTTCGCGGCGCTGCCGTTGGAGCCTTACGTGCATGTAGCGCATGGCCTGCGTCATGACCCCCTGGAACATGGCGGCCAAATCACCTTCGCCCCCCTTGGTTCGCTTCATGCCCTGATAAAGCACTGCCATCATCAGCAGGGCCAGAAACGCAAACAGCGGGTCCATCTGGAACATCATAAAGAGACACATTACCGCACCAAAGAGGCTGACATACCACCGGGACCGAAAGGTTGGCCGGTAGCTGGGGCGCGCAGCAAAGTGTTCCAGAAAACTTATGGCGCAGAGTGAGCCATAAGTCACCATGAAGAACATCGAGATGAGACGGGCAACAATGTTGACGTTGCCCAGGAGCACGATGATAAGCGCCATAACGCCAGTAATCAGCGTCGCGTTACGGGGCTCATTCAGGGTTCCGTGCCCGTGTGCCAGCCACCCGCTAATACCATTGCCCGGGACGTTCTCATCCGCGCCCAGCGCCTGGAGCGTGCGCGGTGCTACCAGCATCGACCCAATAGCGCTGCTTAGCGTTGCGCACCCTAAGCCAATCAGGATGATCGGCCCCCACCAGGCGATGTCCGCCATGATGAGCTGATTTGTGGCCAGGGCATCCGGCGGCGCCGAGTAGTGCAGCTTGAGCACGATGCAGATGTACGCGATCATGCCGACCACCGTCGCTGCCAGTGTGCCCCGTGGCAGGGACACCCTGGGATTCTTAAGGTCTCCAGAAAGCCCCACGCCAGCCGTCATGCCGGTAAAGGCAGGAAATACGATGGCGAAGACCACAAAAAACGCGTCAGCGTCGGCAATCTTCGCTCCCAGGGAGATCGCGTCCTGCTCGAAGCCGTCCACAGGCTTGCCGAGAAAGAACATCGCAAGGCTTGCTATGAGCACGGCCACCACCACGTACAGCACCTTGATGCCCACGTCTGCGCCTTTGTAGAGCACCGTTGCCATGAGCCCAAGCAGCGCTGGCACCGACACAAACCGAACATCAAATGGAAATCCGACGAGCTGTTCAAATCCCCCCGCAAGCGGCCTAAATGCCTCCGCGAGCGCAATAATGTAGAATGCTACTGAGATAGCCTGCGAGAGGTAAAGCGAAATGCCTATGACACCACCGATGGTGGTGCCAAACGACCGGGAAATGATAAAGTACTCGCCGCCACCCTCCACTTTCCGGTTGGTAGCGATTTCCGCGAGGGCCAACGCAGTAGGGATCGTTACAAGGTGGCCGAGTCCAATAATGAAAAAGACCCCTAAAAGCCCAACATTTCCTACGGCATACCCGAACCGCAGAAACATGATCGCACCGAGGATGGTGCTGATCCCGGTTAGAAAAACGGGCAAGGCCCCGAATCCATGCCCGGTTCGGGGCTCGGCTAGGTGAGAACTGCCTTCCATCGGCAACCTATCTCGACTGGCTCCGCGAGCGGCCGCCAATTGCGGAACCTGGACTCTCCAGGCATGCGCCTACCACCCAAGGCGCGCGAATGGCTAGCCTGTCATCTGCGCCCAGATGGTACAGTATCCTAACGGATGAACGGGTCCCTTAACGGTCTGGCACGTACCGCACCCGGCGCCAGATTCAGGCACGACGTAGAGTGCACAGTTCGCGCAATCCTTGCCCTCTTCAGGCGAGGCATCAGTATACTGCAACGTCGTGCGCAGGGTGATGTCCGCTTCCGTCAGACCGCTGGTATCTAGACAGGTAAAGGAATCGTCGGCCGCCGCCTCGTCGTCCATCGGCGCCGCATCTTCCATCGGCTCGTCGGCTGGTGCCATGTCCGCACTATCGCCGCCGCCACATCCCGCGACCGCCGTGCCCGTGCCAACGGCCCCGGCGATGCCCAATACCTTTAAGAATCCGCGTCGAGTAAAATCTGTCATGCTCCCTCAAATGGATGTTCGAAACAACGGCCAAGCCCAATAATACCTTAACTCACCGGTAGTTTCCAACACGTGGCACAAGTTTTCTAGCTGTGCATAATATTCATCTACGCTGTTTGTAACCGAACGCACCGGCCCATACCTTTGTCGCGAGTGCCTTCGGTTCTTCTTGCCCTTGGGCGAGAAGATTAGGGAATCCGGTGCCGCCCTCTTGAGGGCCATCCCGGAGCTGTACCCGCAACTGTAGGCTGCGCCCGGGACTTCACGTCCCAGGCGGGGGAATAAGCCGGAGCATGCAGTCACTGTCTACGGATGGGAAGGCTGCAGGCTTCCCCCTGCTATGCGCAGCGAGCCAGGAGACCTGCCGAAGGCTACACGCCAGCAACCTCCGGGAACTGAGGTCTGTGGCCCGGCACTGCTGCGTGGGTGCATGGCCTGGACCACAAATGTATTGGGGTCCAGGCATGAAACGCCTCCTGTTGTGTCTTATCGTACTGCCACCGGTATTCGCGCGTGCGCAGGATAGCACGCGCCACGCGCTCCCGACGGTTACCGTCACAGCAACGCGCCAGCCGGTCGCTACGCATCTGTCGCCCTTCAGGTCCCAGGTAATCAGCGCCGCTCTCATGCGCGAGATGGGTGCGGAATCCGTGGCCGATGTTCTGGCCGCATCCAGCGAACTCTACATTCGGCGCTATAGCGGTGGTCTGGCGACACTTTCGCAGCGTGGCCAGTCCGCATCTTCGACGCTCATCCTGCTTGATGGGCACCGGATCGCCAGTCCTTCCCTGGGGCAGCTCGACCTGTCGCTACTGCCGTCACTGATCCTGACTAGTGTTGAGATAAGCGCCGGTCCCGGGTCGGCGGCCTATGGTAGCGACGCTGTGGGCGGCGTGGTGCACCTACTAAGCGGCATCTATGAGGACGGGCACGCGCAAAGTCCGCTGCGCCTAAAGATGAGCAGGGGTTCTTACGGCAAGCATCTGATGAGCGTCGCGGCATCACATCGCAGGGGCCGTGTCGTGGGCACTCTGGCTACGGAGTACGACGCTTCCACCGGCGACTACCCCTATCGCAACAAGGCGCTATTTCCGCCGCGCGAAGTGCCGCTCCGCGACGCCGAGATGATGCACCGCGCCGCATTCGGATCTCTGAGCCTTGTGCAGGCAAACGGAAGGTGGAGTCTGGCAGCTTTGTACAACGATTCAGAGCGCGGCCTTCCCGCGATTCATTCCACGCTGCCAAGTCAGGAGCGACAGTGGGACGAGTACCTGCGGATTTGGTCACATGGATCGCAACGATTTTCGTGGGGCACACTGCGGATGAGCGGACTGGCCCAGGTGGGCGCACTACGCTATCAGAATGGCCGGATAAAGATTGACGACACTGGCCGCACCTTCATCAGCACAGCCACGATCGAGACAACCCTTACGCCTAAGCACCGCTGGCAGGTAGGTGGCGGGCTGGAAGGAGGCTACGGAAAAGCCACGCACCCGAGTCTGTCCAAGGATGCCCAAGAAAGGCACGCTGCCGCATTTGCGCAGGCTACCGCTACCTACGGGCCCCTTACTCTGTATCCTGCACTCCGCCAGGATCTTTACCTGCGAGCGGATGCGCAGTCGCAGGTGGCACTGAGCCCGCGGCTGGGCGCCAACGTTCGCCTGCTGCCCGGCGTGCACGCGAAGGCCTCGCTCGGGCGCGCGTACAGGGTGCCCACCTTCAACGACCGGTACTGGCAGCCAGGCGGCAAGCCGCTACTGAGGCCCGAGCGTAGCTGGACCGCCGACGCGGGCGTGCAAACGGCCGTGCAGAGTGCAAGTGCCGAGTTGACCGCGTTCGTCAGCCGCAACACGGATGAGATCATCTGGGCCCCAACCCAGGCGGGTTACTGGGCACCGGACAATGTCCGACGACGAGTCTTGCGCGGCCTTGAGGCTTCGCTGGCGGCCAGGTTCGGGCTTACGCGACGCGCTGGCGCCTCGGCTGGGGTGCACTACACCTACACGAGCGCAGGCAGCGCAGCAGACATGCGCTTGATTCCGCGGAATCAGCTCAAAGGACACCTAACGCTGCGTCTTTTCACGCCAAATCAAGCGTGCCGCTTGACGCTCTTTTCCTCGATTCGATTCACAGGAGCACAGGCAATTTCTTCCGAAGACACGGCGAATGCCTTCGTCCTCGTGGACAATCAACTTCGTCTGCATCTGCCTTTGAATGAACATACGCTGGTTGTAGGACTGGCCAGCGAAAATACCTTAGGCACGCGCTACGAGTTCTTGCCCTCACAGCCGATGCCGCCGCGCCAATTGCGACTTGATGTAACACTCACCCTCTAACCTTCCTCTCAGCCATGCAACGGACCTTGTTATAGGCCGCCGCCCTGGTGGCATGCCTTGTAGTTTCCACCTCTGCTGCGGCCCAATATTTTCATGACGTATACGTGGGCAATCAGGGCAACTTTTCTGATAACAACGGATCTGTCACCTTTTTTGACGCAAACGCACCCACACCCAACAGCACGCAGATCCTGGAGGATTTCGGGACCCTCGTTCAGAGCCTCACCTTGCATGATGGCACATTGTACATCATCTCCAACACGTCTCACAACGTGGACATCATCGACCTGAACACACTTATGCGCGAGTCCCCGATCGCGGGCATCCCATCCCCGCGATACATGGCTGTGGTTGCCGCGGACAAGGCGTACGTTTCCAATCTCTACGATGCGCAAGTCACCGTCATTGATCTTGCGGCGCGTACCGTGATGGGCACGATACCCGTCGGCACCAACCCAGAGGACATCGCCGTCGTGGGCAACCTTGCCTTTGTAGCCAACTCGGGATTCGGTGCCGACAGCACGGTTACGGTAATTGACGTGGCGGCCGACACGGTCGTCAGCACGATTGACACGGGCTGCGATGGCCCACGCCACCTCGAGGTTGATAACGAGGATGAGGTATGGGTATTCTGCAATGGCAACACCGTCTACAACGACGACTACACCGACGTGTTGGAGCGCACCAATGGCGCAGTGGTAATCCTGGACGGAGCCACGGGCACCGTCAAGGCGACGCTCCCGCTAGACAGTCAAGTCGGCGCTTCCAGCGCTGGGCAGGATGTGTTCTTTGCCAATGGAAGCCAGGAGATGTTTCTGGTGCGGGGCAGCGACAAGCTCATCCTGGTCTTTTCTACGGCCACCAACCAGTACAAGGAGACTATTGCCCTTGCCGGCGACGAAAACGTTGGCGCCGTGGCCTACGATCACGGCCGCTACGAATTGTACGCCGCACGCTTGGATGCCGACAACCCCTACACGGAGGCGGGGTTTGTGACAATTCACGGCCGTGATGGTGCAATTCTGCGCCAGTACGCGACTGGCATCGCGCCTGCGCATTTCGCAATGACGTCCGGAACTATCACTGCTACCGAGGACCCTACGCCCTCGCCCGAGGGGTTCGCCCTGGTTTCCAGCTTCCCGAATCCGTTTGTGGGGCGTACCTCGCTTTCATTTGAGTTGGCAGCACCACGGACCGTTGACCTGACGATCGTCGATGTGCTGGGCCGGGTCGTGGCGCAGCCGATGCACGGCTTAATGCCTTCGGGCGTGCATCAAGTGACCTGGGATGCGAAGGGACTGGCGCCCGGGACGTACTACGCTAGGCTAGCGAGTGGCCGAGCGGTCTCTACGCGGCCCCTGATCCTCGTGCATTAGCCTGAACCCGCGCGGGCTAGGAGCGCGTGGAGTTTCAGACTTGTATTCCAGCCGCCCGATACGGGCGTCATGCCAGAGGTTGTAAATGCTTGAGAATGGTTCAATTAGCCTTTCGTTGGCAGGTTTAGTTTCGACTAATAAGGACCACACGGCGTGATTTGCGCCAAGGCCTAGACGTAGCGCAAACTTGCACCCGCCTGACTGCTTTGTGAGCATTCTTGCAATAAAGCGACTATTCCTGCGAATAGGGAGACGCCGTGTGCCCTACAGGCCATGTCATTTCTCGGCACGCTCGCTTGTGAGTTGCGAATACTCCCGAGGTCAGTTCAATTCTCTTGGCGGAAATGCGCATGTGTTGTGCCCGACTATTGCAGAAATCCACCCCATTTTCCGAGTTTAACTGCTTCTCAATTGCCAAGTGGCGCCACGGCCGCGACCGCTAGTTTCTACCAAGCCCAGCTTGCGCAGTAACGCCAGATTGTCCTGAGCCGTTCTGCGGGCTGACGGTGTCTGGAGTAGCTCCATAATCCCAGAGATTGGTATGGGTCCCCGCGCTGCAAAAATGCCCAATAGCTCACGCTGGAGTGCGGAGAGGGCGTGCTCCACGCGGCTAGGTGCCACGTAGCGGCGTGGACGAAAGCGCACGATGACGGCTCCGGCCTGCTCTTCGATTTCGGGGGCAGCAAGTCCGGCTGCTTTGGTAAGCTCGACCATCTTGAGCGTGCCGCGCCCCCATGCTTCGATCAACCCCCGGCGATAAAACACGTTAGCGATTAGCGGATTCCACGGCCGAGACGGATGTGGACGCATGAGGTCGGCGGGAGTCTGGCCGAAAGGCAAGCTTCCGATACTCGAAATCTCCAGTCGATCATCATAAATGGCAACGGCAACAAACCCCGATCCGGTGGCGTAGTCCCGGTGGCAGATAGCGTTGGCCAGCGCTTCGCGCAGTGCCTCAAGGGAATACAACGGGTCGTCAATGCGCTCGAAGAGATCGGGAACAACGCGTCCGGCAACGGGAAGATGCTGTCTCAAGAATTGCTGTGCTTTAACAAAGAGATCGAAGGCATGACCGTAGACCTGCCGGCTGTCTTCGAATACACTCTTGGTAATCCCGCGGAATCGGGCCAGGCGAAGCGAGCATTGTGTGTAGGACGGAAACACACGGTTGGCCTTGCCGAAAAGCACTACGGCGGCGTTGAGAATATGTCCATTTTCGATGAGACTCAGGTCCAGCAGCCGCCGCTCCGGGTCTCGTGTGCCTGGCTCATCAATGCGCCCGAGCCGTATGGCCTCGTCTACCGTGCGCGTTATCTCTGCGTGATCCAGATCCTGCATGCCCAGCTGCTGCGCTGGCATCAGCTCCCAGCGCCGTGTTGAGTGCATGCGCTCTTCCAAACAAGCGCTCGTACTGCGACTGTGGCATCACGCTGGTGGTAGGTCCTTGGCGCACGTACGGCCTACTGTCATAGGTATAGGGGCGAATTCCTCCACTGGGGACGGAAAGAGCGATTACACTGAGCCTGCCATCAAGAGGTACGATGTCCGGACCAAGCAGCGTATACGGCTCAATGCGGCGTAGCTCCTGGACTAGCTTCTCGACTGTCTGTGTCGATACTTCCTGGCCGACAATGTCCCTGCGGTCCGTTACTCCGAAGAGCACAAATCCACCGCCGCCGTTCAGCATGGCGCAGACCGTTTTCGCCGCGTCGCTACGCCTGCCTGTTGACAGCTTGAATTCTACTCCAGGTGTCCCACCGCCAGCTGCGACGGCCTCCAACTCCGTGCGTGTCATGCTTCGAAGACGCTGAAATCTGTGGTGCAAAAGGCAGGAAAGTTCAAAATAGGGCAATTCCGAATTCCGCAGTGCCCGATTGCGTGCAGGCGCTTGGCACTTGCGCAGTTGCAATTTCCAAAATAGCTGGGACTTGGTTTCCGAGGTCGCAGACAGTTATAATTATTGCACGACAGGAATGGGTGAGCTTCCGAGGTGCGGCAGCTTTCCTGGCAATCACCTCCGCAGGGACTCGGCTATGAATCCGGCGAGCAAAAAGGATCCAATTGTCCTCCTCGTTGACGACGAGGACGACATCCTTGACCTCCTGACCTACAACTTCCAGCGTGCCGGGCTCGCTACAGAGACGGCACTGGATGGGCAGACGGCCCTGGAAATCGCGCGGCGACAACCGCCCGACCTGGTCGTGCTTGACATCATGATGCCGCACATGAATGGGCATGATACGTGCCGCGCATTTCGCCAGGACCAACGGCTACGCCACATTCCGGTCCTCATGCTCACCGCGCTGTCGGGGGACGACGATCACATCAAGGGTCTGGACGCAGGCGCGGACAGCTACCTGCCCAAGACTGCCAGCATCCGTGTCATTATTTCCCAAGCCAAAGCGCTGCTGCGCGGGGTAAGACGACAAAACCAGCCAGCAGCGCGCCTGCTGGTGAATGACCTTGAGATTGACCGCGACCGCTACGTCGTCTTCCGCCATAGCGAAGGCAAGCGGGTCGCGATGCGCTTTCCACGTAAAGAGTTTGAGCTCCTGTATTTCCTGGCAAGCTCACCAGGGCTCGTCTTCTCCCGACGCGAGCTCCTTGACCGGGTCTGGGGCACCGACGTGTTCGTTGTGGACCGTACCGTAGACGTACATGTTCGAAAGATCCGCGAAAAACTGGGCGCAGAGTTTATAGAAACAATCAAAGGCGTAGGCTACAAGTTCGCAGAGCAACCCTGATCGTTAGCACTTGCCATGACCGCACATGGCCGTCACAAACCGCTTATCCGCGACCATAGCAGTGAGTGCAGCCGGGGCCAGCGCCCTGTCATTCGTGGTGCTGGCATTCCTGAATGCTGGCGTGCCGTCATGGGCCGGAATGCTGGGCATTGCCATAATAGGCCTTGGAACGTATTGGGTGGCGACCCTACTGCTTAGCCGACGGCTCGCCCAAGCCCAGACAATCGTCGAGGAAATCCATCGCGGAAACTTCGAGGCATTGGGGGGACGCAGGAATGAACGCGCCAACGACGAGCTGGACACGCTGATTCGGCTCATCAACGAAACGGGACTGGGCGTCCAGCTCAAGATGCGGGAGCTGGAGCGTATCGAACACTATCGCAGGGAGTTCCTGGGTAACGTCTCGCACGAGCTCAAAACACCCATCTTTTCAATTCGCGGTTTTGCAGACACGCTACTGGATGGGGCACTAAACGACGAAGCGGTACGCCGCTCCTTCGTGGAAAAGATACAGCATAACGCTGTGCGGCTAGGCAATCTGGCGGAGGACCTCTCCGAGGTCGCACGCATCGAGATGGGCGAACTGACTATGACCATGGCGCCGTTCAGCCTGCGCAACGTCGCGCGTGAAGTCGCGGAATCCATTGAGCCACTCGCTGCTGGCCTGGACATAACCGTGCGTCACACCATCGGAGCCTCGCTGCCTGCAGTGAGAGGTGACCGAGAACGAATTCGGCAGGTGCTATCCAACCTCGTAGATAACGCCGTCAAATACAGCAACCCGGGTGGCCACGTAGAAATTGGCGCCCGCCTACTGCCAACCCGCCTGGTCAAGGTGTCCATAGTGGATGATGGCATCGGTATTGCGCCAGAACATATCGGACGCTTGACAGAGCGATTCTTTCGCGTTGGCACAAGCCGTTCGCGCAGCCATGGTGGGACGGGCTTGGGGCTGGCCATCGTCAAGCATATCCTTGGCGCCCACGGCAGCCAACTCATGATTGAGAGTCATCTTGGTCGTGGCTCAACGTTTGGGTTTTCTCTGCCGGCTGTCACAGAGAATGCCGGGACGTGACCAACGCAAATAGTTGCTCAACCTGCGGACGCAGCATCGCCAGCGATCCGCTGTTGTCGATCACGTAGTCTGCGCGCCGCTTGAGCTCATCTGGCGCCAGCTGGTGCCGCATCCGCACACGCACCGCGTCCACCGTTACGCCATCGCGCGCCATGACACGCTGGATACGAACGGACTCCGGCGCATCAACGACTGCAACGCGGTCCAGCATCGCGTCCAAGCCGGACTCATAGATTAGCGCGGCCTCATGTACCAATAGCGCTGCCCGATCACGAACCGCCGATTCGCGTTTTGCCGCAAAGGCCGCTCGCACGCGGGGGTGCACAATGGCGCTCAGACATTCCAGAGCTTCGGGATCGCCGAAGACCTGTGCAGCGAGCCAGGCGCGATTGAGCGTGGGCGTATAGGACCGGGCACCAAATGCCTTAATCACCTCCTCACGCACGGCCTCCGAACGCTCCATAAGGTCCTTCGCCACAACATCGGCCTCAAAGAGACTTGCGCCAAGCGACTGCAATATGCGGCAGGCGGCACTTTTGCCGCTGCCAATGCCGCCGGTAATACCCAAAGTCTGCATCATGCCTTACCAGCTCCAGACCACAGTGAGTGTTACCATTGGAATAAGCCGGCGGGTACCCTGGCGCGCGGATGCACGGATGTGCGCTGCGGACCGTTCCGGAAGATCCCCATAGAGCCGGTGATAGACTCGCTGGATGTTCGCCCAGACATCCAGGCGCAATGCAGAGGGCTGCCGCTGCCAAATGATGGCTGCTGTAGGACCCATCTGCCGAATCCAGCGGCGCCCCGCTCGCGAAATTGTGCCGGTTTGCACACGTCCCTCGCTGTCTCGTAACACCTCACCGCTGGTCCCGACCCTCGTGTAGCGCACCACCGCCGCCCGATTATAGTCTGAGCGCAGGTACAGGCGCCACCCGATATCGGCGCGCAGGTGGCGCCCCGTTTCCATATGAACCCAAGCATTGTACGTGCGAAGCGTGTCGAAGGGAATCTCCGCAAACGAGTCCCACAGCAGCCGGCCCAAGCGCAGGTCCGCATAGCTGCCAGTTACCCGTAACGCCGTGTCTTGCCAGAGTGCCTGGTCTATTTCCGCCTCTACGCGCATCTCGCGCGCCGACTGGTCGGTCGGGCGTCGGCCGGGAAGCACAAAGTCGTCAACGGTATAGGTAGCCCGAATCTCCGAGGCCAGTTGCACACGCGTGTGGCGCGTAGGCTCCCAGCGAACGCCGGGGCGCAGACGCAAGGAGCGCTGCACATTGTTTTCGGCAGAACGCTCCGCTTTGAGGTACACGGCATGATACCACGAGCCGAACAGCCGCATGTCGGCCTGTACATATTGGCTCACGTGCCACTGTACGCCTACTTCTCCCTGGTGATACACCTCATCGCGGTCGTCCAAGTTGGCTTGATGCGTGTCATGGCGAACGATGCGACTGCTGCCGCTCAAAGCAAAGGATAGACGTGGAAGCACGGCGGCACGCATGGATCCTCGCAGCCCGAATATGCCCTCGTCATAATCGGCCTGCAAGAGCAGATTGGTTTTCTGCGCAGCCTCAGAGGGCGGCAGCGTAGCGCCATTGGTTAGCCGCCGCTCTTCGGAAGCCGCCGTTGTTTCTACCAGGAGCTGCGCCGCCACGTTGCGCGAGTCGTACACCAGGCCGAACTCCGCATCCAATGCGCGCCGGTCAAAGTCCGTGTCAAAAAACAGCGTTTCCTCCGGCGCACGCTTTGTACGAATCCGCCTCCTGTTGGTCCTGAGAAATGCCTGGGCCAAAAAGCGCAGTCCTCCATGCACTGGCGCAGAAACCTCCAGCGACGCATTCAGCGTGTCGCTTACCGTGGCCTCGATGGTTTCGTTTCGAGCTAGGTTTCTATTGAGGAACGACGCCGATTGGTAGGAATCCCTCCTACGGGAGGCGACCTGCACCTCCGCCTGGATCAGGGCAGTGCCGAACTGACGCTCTGCCCCGCCGGCAAACTGCACCGCATGCCCCTGGCGCGGCGTTATCTGTTGCCAGAGCCCCTGTCCTTCCAGCCTGAGTTGGTACCCATCGCGGGCTGCGCGCCGCAGGCCAAGTCGCGCACCGTATGCCGGCCCCACATCCAGCCGCTGCGGCAACGACCCGTCTTCCTGCAGCACGCCCGGCCGCCGATCTATAGCCGCTCCAATGATGGGTTCCGCAAACGCCGTTGGAGACAGTGTAGCACGCAGCCCACCGTAGAGGCTTTGCGTAAAGGCGCGGCTAAGCCCAAACCAGTCCATGTTCCCGCGGATGTGGGCGGTCAGTCTACGTGCCAGCGGGCGCTGGGCGCTCACCCTTAAGATGTTTTCGTCACGGAAGCGAAGGCGATTGTCATATTGAACGTACGCGTCGGATAGGAAGCGATTGTCAACAACAAGGTCCCAGCCACCTGCCACGGTAGCTAGAGTCGTGGTAGAAGTCCACCGATAGCGATTCACGTCCCGCTCAAATCCGGTCCGCACCACCTGCGCCTTCGGCGCGCTGACTGCTAGGCCAGCCACAAGTACCAGCAAAAGGCGGCGCACCTTACCCTGGCGGCCACGCCATAGCGCGCCCGCCAAGGATGTGGAGATGCAGGTGATTCACTGTCTGCCCACCATCGGCCCCACAGTTGATCACCACGCGGTAGCCACGGGTAAGATTTTCCTGCCGTGCCACCAGGTGGGCTACATGGAGAAGATGCCCCGCCAGGGCACTCTCCAGGGGCCCATCAAGGCTCGGAACAGGGTCGCGAGGCACTACCAGAACATGCGTGGGCGCCTGTGGCGCGATGTCTCTGAAGGCCACGCAGTGTGCATCTTCGTAGATGATGTCAGCCGGGATTTCGCGCTGGATGATGCGCTGAAAGAGCGTCGGGGAGGACATGACGCATTGGGTGAAGGTGCACTCCCAAGCTGAACAAATAGAGTTATTGTTCGTTCCGTTAGACGTACTGCCAAGCGGTAAGATGCCAACTGTATACATCACGCGCCGTGCCCACTTTAACGCGGCGCATCGCCTGAATAACCCCACTAAGTCGGACGCCTGGAATCAGGCGACCTTTGGGGCATGCAACAACGCCAACTGGCATGGGCACAACTACCTCCTTGAGGTCACCGTGGCCGGCACGCCGGAGGTAGACACTGGGTACGTCCTTGACCTTGGCGTGCTGAAGCAAATCATACAGGAGCACGTCGTGGACCATCTGGACCACCGCAATCTAAACCTTGACGTGGCCTTCCTCGACGGCATCATGCCCACTACCGAGAACGTAGTTGTCGCCATATGGGATGAGTTGGCGCCACATGTCCCGGCAGGTCGGCTTTATCGCGTGCGTCTCTTTGAAACTGAACGAAACTACGCCGAATACCTCGGCCCGGCGAATGATCAGCAGCAATGATGTGGCCAATACGCAAGGACTGTACCAGCGCCACGAAGAGTATGACGAGCAAGCTACCGAAGAGATTGCTCGGCATGTCCACGCCATCCTGGCTGCTGTAGGGGAAGAGCCACAGCGCGACGGATTGCTCAAAACACCTTCGCGGGTTGCGCGTGCATACCAATTCCTGCTACACGGCTACGGAGTAGATGCACGCACGATCCTTGAGTCAGCCTTCTTTGAGGAATCGTACCATGAGATGATCCTGGTACGGGACATCGACATCTTCAGTATGTGCGAACATCACTTGCTCCCGTTTTTTGGCAAGGCGCACGTGGCCTACATTCCCAACGGCAGAATCGTTGGCCTGAGCAAGATCCCGCGCGTCGTTGATGCCTTTGCGCGCCGGCTGCAGGTTCAAGAACGACTCACCGTGCAGATTCGAGATGCCATTCAGGAAACGCTGGAACCTCAAGGCGTGGCTGTGGTGATCGAGGCCAACCACCTGTGCATGGTGATGCGCGGCGTGCAGAAGCAGAATGCAATTACCGCCACTAGTGCGATGAGCGGGGAGTTTCTACATAGCCATCGGACGCGCGCGGAGTTCATGCGGCTTATCAATAGCCGCAGCTCCTAATTCACACGGGGATCATCCGGGTAGTTGACCAGGAGCGCGTACTCCCCGCCCATGAGAGCAAGCACTGTCCGCCACAGATCGGCGGGAGTCTCGGAGAATGTCAACCTTTGCTGGCCGTTCACCACGAACCAGCCGCCTCGGCGGATTTCGTCGTCCAGTTGTCCTGCCGACCAGCCCGCATACCCCAAGAAGAACCGCAAGTCGTCAGGGCCGGCGATGTCCAATTCCAGCAGCCTGCGAATCATTCCAATGTCTCCTCCCCAGTGCAAGGGGCCTGCCACATGGTTGGACTCACCTACAAAGTCTCCGTGCAAATGCAGGTAGTGCAGCGTATCGGTCTGCACGGGTCCTCCCAGTGACAGTATTGCTTCGCCGGGCAGATCCAGGGGCAGGTCACGCACTTGCACATCAAGTGGCTGGTTTAGGATCAGCCCGAAGGATCCTTCCTCGGCGTGCTCGCAAATCAATACTACCGACCGCCGGAAGTTAGGGTCGCGCAGCTCTGGAGGCGCTACCAGTAGATCCCCGGGCACGGGCGTTGCGGTTCTATGCATGATAGGCTGAGCTCAGCGGCTGTCGCCATTCAGTAGTGCGCGCTTAGCGCCGCACCACCAATCTGCGTCACGCGTGATGGTCACAACGGTGATACTGCTAAAGTGTGGGACCAGCGCAATGAGCGCAGGCGGCACCTCGTTCCAGCGATTTGCCCGAACGAGGCCTTCCAGGTGATCCGCTGCCTTAGCGCTCCAAAGCCATTGGTGGCGCAGCTGCTCCGCCTTCTTCCAATAGTTTCGCTCGTCCCAGACCTGCGCACTGTCATCAATGGTACGGTATATGCCGCGTAAGTTGATTACCACAAATGCAGTCATGTCCTGAGCCTCTTCGTCAAAAGAGGATCGCTGCGCCAGCAGGCGCAACACCTCTGCGCACGAGCGCATGTGCGCATGGCGCTTTTTTGCGGGTGTATCTCCTGTCCTTATCAGCCGGGCCATAGCTCAATGTCTTCCACGCCGCAGAGTTTACGAACTTTGCCGCAAGCGGTTGTAATGCAAATGTGACGACTGCACGGCGGTCACGATTACGTGACCAAAGAATCATCGAATCCAAGTTGGCAGTGCTCCTTCCCGCGGCCAACACGGACGGGGTTGGCACCTTGGGCAAGATTGTGCCGCATGCTCCTTCTGCGCGTGGCCAGAACTTGGTTGTGCCGTGCCGTATTGGATTCGCTTAGGCGTCGTCAGCATGGCACCTTGCGTCTGCTATTTTCTTTCGCGGCCCGCACGATTCACAGTTGAAGCACAATAGTTTGGGCCCGCGAATACAAGACAGCACGGCATGCGCGTCAAGGCGGGTCCATCAAGACAACGGAACCGAACCCAAACAACATGCGGCACGCCTGGCAAATTCAATGCGCCAGATCGTGAAAGCCGACTTGCAGGAATTTGTCGGCCGGCGCAGAAGCGGCAGATGGCGGGCAGATAGCAGACGCGGCTGACGATACAATCTCAGCTCGAGTTGGTCGGATTTGACTGGGTGAGACTGGGGTACGATCCCTTCGGCAAGTAGTCCTACGGTCTTGAGCTGATATGCAGTGTGGATCGGAAATACTCTAGGCGCTTTGCCCAGGTAGTGTGCTGCATGATCCGGGCGATATCCCCGTAGGAGCATGTGCGAGTCACCGGCGAGTCTATGGGCTATAGCAGGCGATGCAGATTCCTGCGCCTCAGCCATACGCGCGATCCAAACTTGGCCGCGCAGTTCCAGACGGATACGCGATCCAGTTGAACACAAAACGGAAGGCGCGCAGACCAGGCAACCTGCAGCAAAATCTCGTACATCTGGATTCAGCGAGGATTCGCCTGCCTGACGGCTATCACAGACTGATAAAGTCGAGGGAAGTCGGAACTTCACGCGGGCAACACCAGACAGGCGTTACTGCCAAAGTGCACGCACAGTCTGGACATACGGGACTTACTGGTGTATCGTACTGGAATACGAACACTTTTACTCAGTCTGCCACTGATGCAGCGGATGCAATTGCGGTGACTCCCATTCGACAGTCTCGGAAAGTGATCTACCAGCCGAATTTGGATGAACCTCGGTCCGGCAATCATTCGCCGCAAAGCTCGCCGCGAGCGCGGGAGGCCCAGCATAGCCGCTGTGGTACAATATCTCGCATCAAGCCCGACTCGCTCAGAGCAGGGGTCGAGGTCCCGCAAATCTTGAACCGGAGCTCAGAAGCTCTGTAGAAACGCTATGACCGAATCGGTGTTCGACGCTACAGCAGTAGTTTGCATCACTTAATCAGTATCAAACACCCAGCGGCGAGACAACATGTTTTCCGATTACGAGCGTCAGCAGAATCTTCCCGAAGCAGAGGTCATGCGGCGCGCATACAAGCGGGTCCTTTCGCAACGGCGCTCGTCGCGTTCACTCGGCATAGTAACAATTGCACTGCTAACGATTTGGATCTTCTTTTCCGCGGCCACATTCGACCAATGGTGGGGGTTGGTGTTGGACCTCTTGATCTTCGCGGGATGGCTCATATTGATGTCGAAGGCAATTGTTGTGTGGTTTCGTCCAGACGTTCCATTCTGCCGTGCGGTATCCGGCCTTGTGCCGGAGTTGACATCGAATGGGCAAAAGATGCACGACCGGATTTGCGGTGCGCTTCGTTCACCAGTCAAGGACGCGTTGCTCGCCGAAATCAACAAGTAGCCCGGTAGGCCCTTCCGCGGGCCCGCGGGTTGTCCGCGCCAAAACGACGCCAGAATGCAGGCGCCGCCACTGATTGGCTGTGTGCGTACGTACGGCTGACTTTCCCGGAATGCGCACCTTGGCAGCGTCTCTGCAGGTGTCCTGCGGAATACCTCGGCGTGCGAGCTGAAAGCCTGGTGCGGTGGCGGAATCAGATGCCTGGTCCAGATCAACGCCGGCTGTACTGCTTGTGAGAAAGCTGGGCTCGCTCCCAGCCCGATTCTGCCAAAATTCCGCTCCCGAAAGCAGGACCAGACCTTTGACGCTCTACTGAATTCTTTTTACTAAATTGGTATTTTTTGGGGGTTTATATACTTACCTGTAACTTTTCTCCGATTGAGTCGTATGAGGATTAGACCAGATCGGGGGAATCATGACAGGGCCAGGCAGATCACACCGCAAGGGAATCACACTTTTAGCGTTGGCACGGCGGTATCCGAGCGAGGGGGCCGCCCGGGAATGGTTCGAGGCCATCTATTGGCCGGAAGGCCGCTTTTGCCCGCAATGCAGGGGCACCGATACCTATGCTTGCCCGAAACAGACCATGCCGTACCGTTGCCGCACGTGCCGCAAGCGGTTCAGTGTTCGGACGGGAACGGTGCTGCAAGCCTCACGGTTGCCATTGCTCAAGTGGACCTACGCCATTTATATTGAAATGACCTCGCTCAAGGGCGTATCCAGCATGAAGCTTCACCGCGACCTGGGCATAACGCAAAAGTCGGCGTGGTTCATGCTGCAACGGATTCGGGAGGCGTTCGTGCCGTTAGCCGCCGCCGCGTTTGAAGGCCCGGTTGAAGCCGACGAGACGTATGTTGGGGGCAAGGAGGCCAACAAGCACGCGCACAAGAAGCTGAAAGCGGGACGCGGAACGGTTGGCAAGACGGCTGTAGCGGGGCTGAAAGACCGCGGTACCGGCCAGATTCGGGCCAAGGTCGTTGAGGACACAAGCGGCCCGACGTTGAAGCAGTTCGTGTATAACCACACCGAAATCGGCGCAACGGTCTACACGGATGACGCCACCGCTTACAAGGGCATGATCGGTATGGAGCATGAGACGGTCAAACACAGCGTGGGCGCATGGGTCAACGGCATGGCCCACACGAACGGGCTGGAGTCGTTCTGGGCCACGCTGAAGCGGGCGTACCATGGCGTGTACCACAGAATGAGCGCCAAGCACTTGCAGCGGTACGTGCACCAGTTTGCGCAAAAGCACAACGTCCGGGACATGGACACGCTCGAACAAATGCAGCACGTGGTGGCCGCACTGGCAGGGCGGCGGCTTATGTACAAAGATCTGATTGAGAAATGAGAAGGGTCAAGGATACGAAGGACGCGTTACACGCTGTGTTTGAGCGGATCGACAACACGCCCAGTCCGAATCCGCGCTATCGCGGACTAACGATACAGAAGGCGGTAAGGCAACTGGTGAAGGCCAAGCCGAAACCAAAGCAAGCGGCAGATTTGAGGGCAAGAAACGACGAGCTTCGGCACGTCTAAGCCCCAAGCAGTGTACAGGTAAGTATATAAGCCCCATTTTTTGCTATTGCACCCATTTGGGCTGGCTGATCGGGCGCCGTTCACAATAAAACGACAAGTCGCCATGTTTTCCGATTACGAGCGTCGCCAGAATCTTCCCGAAGAAGTGGTCATGTGGCGCGCGTACAGGCGACTCCTTTCGATTCGGCGCTCAACGCTACGCGGGGGGTAGTGGCGATTGTTCCACTGGTGGCTTTTGTTCTCTTTAGCGTGTTTAGTCCCAATCAATCGCTCGTGCGGGTACTCTGCTTCGTCGGAGCATTGCTTTTAATGATGGCACCGGGATATGCTGTGTGGATTCGCCCAGACCTAATTTTCCGCTACAATGTATCCCGTATGGTGCCGGAGTTGACACCGAAAGGTCAGAAAATGCACGACCGGATCTGCGGTGCGCTTCGCTCACCAACGAAGGACGCGGTGCTCGGCGAATTCAGTTAAGGACCATGGTACTGTACAATGCCACTGCCGTTGCACCGGTGCCAGCATGATAACCCGGGCGCAGGCGCCGTATGTGACCGCCGCTCTCCTCTTTTCTTGGCATGTGCATCTTGGCGATGGCGCCACAAGTGCGCTGCAGGGACCACCGCACGCTGGCCTCAGCGTTGACTTGGTGCCATGGCCGTTAGCGTCCTATGCGCTGGCGAATCCGTCCGGCCCACGTCTTGAGCTCCGGAAAAGCCAGAAATCTGGCAATCCCGAGGTAAATCACGGCAAAACAGCCGATAATCGTCACTGCCTTAAATAGCAGAGGCCACGCGGGCAACAACCACCAGAGGCCCAAGCTGGCTGCCGCCGCTGCGAGCGCAACGCAGGCCATTGCAAGAATCGCGCGCCACGGAAGGGCAAACCCGTCCACGCGCTTCTGCAGCGCCGCGTACAACCGCCACAGCTCAATCCACGCCGCCACCGCACTGCCTAGACCCAACCCGACCGCCCCGAACTTAAGCTGCGAGTCACTTGGCGCGAGGCCGACAACCTCCGTAACCATCCATTGGTCGAGCAGAAACATGAGCGGCACCGCCACTAGGACCGAAAGCACTAACCGAACCCCCGCAATCTTGGCCGGCGTCCTTGTGTTGCCCAGTGCCCAGAATGCATTCTGCAGGAGTCTGCTTGCGGTTGTCGCAACCAAGCCCAGGCTGTATGCGAATAGCACAGCCCACACCAGATAGTTTTCCTCCAGACCAAAGGCACCGCGACGATAGCAAACCCCCACAACCAGAAAGCCCACACTCAGGTACCCTATGGCCGTAGGCATCGTTAGAAACATGCTCTGCCGAACGGAAGCCTGCAGGCGATCCAGAAACTTTCCCCATCCGCCGGACTCCATGCGTGCGAGCTCCGGCAATTCTGCGGCAGCCACCGAAAGTCCAAAGAGGCTGATCGGTAAGAGGTACAATACCAGTGCCGGGCGTAGCGCAGCCATCGCTCCGGTGGCCAAAAACGACACCAGGAAGAGGTCCACGTAGGCGGACACCTGCGACACTCCACGCCCTGCAACAGCAGGGCCGAAGGCCGCAATAGCCGTCTTGACACCCTCCACGCGCGTAGAAAGGCTTAGCCGAAACCCCTTCATCGCACGCATGACAAAGGGGAGCTGCACGCAAAACTGCAACACCCCGCCCACCAGTGCTCCAACGATGGCGGCAAACAGGATGCTGGTTAGCGCGTCAGCGTCACCCGCCGCGAGCCCGCTTCCCACTGCTCCCGCACCAACCACAAGTCCCGTAATGATGGCAGCATTCCACACCACCGGGGCAAAGTAGGGGACGAAAAACCGGCGATGGCTGTTGAGAATGCCCAAGGCCCACGCGGACAGCACAAGTATCCCTACCATTGGAAGTACAATGCGGACCGCCTGGATCGTGAGTTCCAAACGGTCCACAGTCATCTCCCCAGCTGCCACAAGTGCCGCGTCGCCGGTCCAGTCAAAGAGCAATACCGATACCATCGGTCGCGCCAGCGCGATGCCTATCAGCACCAGAGCTGAAACCATCACCACGAGCAGTGAGAAGACTGCGCCCGCAAAGCGCCCCGCGTCCTCTCGGCGACCCTCCTTCAGAAAGCGGCTGTAGACGGGTATGAACGCCGCCGATATGGAGCCCTCCCCCAAAAGATTCTGCAGGACATTCGGCGCGCGAAATGCCGCTTGCAGCACATCGGCGTGAGCCGAAAGCCCCAAAAAGTTCGTCACTACCCCCTCACGAACCAGGCCCAGGATCCGACTGGAAAAGATGCCTGCCGCGACCGTACGGGCGCGACTGCGACGGGGCTCCGAGGCTTCTTCAGTCATATTGGAAAACGGCTGTGGCCTGACTGGTGTTCAACGCGCCAGAGAAAAAAGTGTGCACTGCCACCTGCAAGATGCATCGGCGGGCCCTTTTGTATCTTATCGGCCAGCGACCGGTGGGGCCTTCATGGTAGAATTCGTCAGCGGCATATTGAGGGTTAAAAAGCCGGCGGAGGCCGTCGTGGAGGTCAATGGCCTGGGCTACAGCGTGCTCATTCCCACTTCAACGTATGAACGGCTTCCTGAAAAGAACGAAAACGTCCGACTGCTTACGCACCTCCACGTGCGCGAAGATGCACTCCGGCTATTCGGATTTTTTACAAAGGCGGAGCGCACACTGTTCAAGCTCATGATCAGTGTCGCGGGCGTCGGTCCCAAGCTCGCGCTGGCAGCCCTCTCTGCCATGAGTCCGACAGACTTGCGCCGCAACATCATCACCAAGGACAGCCAGATGCTCACATGTGTCCCTGGCATTGGGCGCAAGACCGCGGACCGGCTTGTCGTTGAACTCCACGACCGTGTGTCCGAGCTCGGCATTGAGGATGTGAAGCCCGGCGGCATCGCACAGGATCGCGCCGACGCACTGGCTGGACTCGAAACCCTGGGCTTCACTCGCGCCGCCGCAGAGCGCCGCTTGCGCGTAGTACAGCGCAGCAACCCAACCGCGACCACTGCCAGCGAGCTTATTCGTCTGGCGCTGCGCGAATAGACTGCAGCGCACAACGCTGCCCAAGCGTATCATTACAATCAACGACAAAACCCAATCGAGGCGAGTCATGCCACTTTCCAACGTAACGAGACGCACATTCCTCAAGGCCGGCACCCTGGCCGGAGCCGCAGCGCTGGTCCCCGGCACGGCAACCGCAGCACGCCGCCGGGGGCCCGTCGTCATCGCAAGTGCCAATGGCGGAGGCTGCGTAGCCGAAGCCTTGCGGCATATTCAGGAGGGTGCCGATGCGCTGGATGCGGTCGTTGCCGGTGTAAACCTGGTCGAAGAGGACCCGAATGACACGTCTGTTGGCTACGGCGGTCTGCCCAATGAGGACGGCGTGGTGCAGCTCGACTCCGCCGTTATGCATGGCCCTACTGGCCGAGCCGGTGCCGTTGCCGCGCTTGAAGGCGTAAAGTATCCATCCAAAGTCGCGCGCCTGGTCCTTCAGCGGACCGATCACGTGCTTCTCGTCGCGGATGGAGCGCAGGCTTTCGCCCGCATGCATGGCTTCCCGATCGAAAACCTGCTGACTGAGCGGGCACGCGAAGTATGGGTCCGCTGGCGCGAAAGCCTATCCAACCGGGACGACTACCTGCCGCCGCACAGCCCGGAAGACGGCGACATTGGCGAGGCCATGCGCCGCTCCTTTGACCACTGGGGTACAATTCACTGCTCCGCAATCGACCTTGCCGGCAACATCAGCAGCGTTACCACCACCAGTGGCCTCGCCTTCAAAATTCCGGGACGAGTGGGAGACTCTCCCATCATTGGCGCGGGCCTCTACTGCGACAACGACGTTGGTGCTGCAGGATCCACCGGTCGGGGGGAAGCTAACCTGGAGAACCTGGCATCCTTTCTGATCGTCGAGCGCATGCGGGCGGGCGATAGCCCCCAGGACGCCTGTCTCTACGCTTGCCAGCGCATCGCGGACCACACGCGGCTGCGGCGCCTTCAGAATGACAACGGCGAGCCCGCCTTTAACGTCTCATTCTACGCCCTCAACAAAGCCGGTGAGGTCGGAGGCGCCCGCATCCGCGGGGCGGGGGGCAGGATGGTCGTAGCGGACGCTGATGGGACGCACATGGTGGACCTTGCGTACCTGTACACCTAAGCCGTGCTGTTGAAGCCGAATGAGGTCGATGCGCCCAACCTTTTTGGCCGCGAAGCATCTCTTGTTATTGAGGCGGGGTTTGGTGACGGTAGCTTCATGGTGCACTTGGCCAGGACCCACCCTACATGGAACCTGCTGGGTGCCGACGTCTCTCGTGGATCTGTGTCCCGAGCATACCGCAGGCTGCGACGTGCCGGCGTGAAGCACGCACGGCTGTTCTTCGGTAAGGCCGAGTTTCTGCTGCGCAATGTCGTCCAGGAAGGTGGCCTGCACCGGCTGTATGTAAACTTCCCGGATCCCTGGCCCAAACAGCGCCACCGCGATCGTCGCCTGGTGAACAGGCCCTTTCTTGCGCTGCTGTCCACGAGGCTCGTTCCGGGTGGTGCGCTTTTGCTTACCACGGATGACCGGACGTACTATGAGACCGCCATAGAAGACGCGGAGCGTACCAGACTGTACGAGGTCTCCACGCCAGCGCCGCCTAAGGCGATGCTAAGAACCAAGTATGCCAACAAGTGGAACACGCTCAGCCGGCCTATATATCATCTCCGACTGACCAAGATTGCCGCCGACCCTGCCTCGTTCCCGCGCACGGTAGCTCGCATTGCCATGCATCACGTCTTACTTAATGGAGCGCTTCCGAGCCTCACTGCTTTTGTGCCGTTTCGACGCAGTTTTTCTGCGGGCCAGGTCGTGGTGACAGGAGCGCTGCGCCGCGTCGGAGACTCAGGGCTGCTGTTTGAGGTTCGCGTGCAGGAAGACGACCTCATCCAGGACGTACTTGTTGAAGCCAAGCCTGCCCGCGCCGCACATGCGGATGTGATCGTCAGCGTATCTACTTTTGGGCAGCCGCTGGCCACTCGCGGGACGCGAGAGGCCGTCAAGGCCATCGAGCAGTGGCTCACCGGAAGTGGCATGCAGATGGCCGAGACCTATTACTAGGAAACCATGCCGCAGAGATTGCTGGGGGCTACTGGTTTCCGGCGGGACCCATCATGCAACGAATTTGCTTCACTATGTAGGGTACAAGCCCGACAAAACGCCTCATTGCGCGCATGATGAAGTTGAAATCTCCTGTTTAGGTGGCATCGGCATGTCTGTGGCGAAAACACCTGGTACCACTTTGAAATAGCCTGTACGGACGTTGCTAACGCCCGCCTACTTTCCGGCCCCCACCAGAACCTAGGTTTGCGCACTCGCGCCGCGTCGAAATAAATAGGGCGCTACGGTCCGAGGACCCACCTTCGCACCCCTGCTCGCCTCCATAGTCTTGCGATGGAATTGGTGTGAGGGGCGGTGGCTACCGCACCTGCCACGAGCCTGTCCTGCATAGACCGGATGGGCGCGGCATAGCCCGAAATCGGCGTTACACCGGGTACTCGCGCTCCGAGATCGCTCAAGGGCCTGGACCGCCTCTTAGCCCGTCCAGTTGGTACCATGGACATCTGGGGCGGCATTCCTTGGGACACCACCGGCTGGCACACGACTGAGCTGCCTTCAACAGCCAATCGGATCCGCTGAATTCATGCCGCCCGGATGGCACGGCATTCTCCCATGCGCTTAACCCCGCCGCCGCAACACCTTCTGGAGGACATGATTCTCCAGCGCCCCTTCCTCTTTGCGCAGTTTCTCCATACCAGGGCTTTGAGTGTGCAAGACGTGCTATCCCCTCTTGCAGCCGCGCTGCCTATCAAAGCGGCACGCCTCGTTCTTCATTGGAGCGGGGGTCCACGTATACAGCCTGCGTGCGCTCAGCAAAGAGTGTACGCCATGTACTTGCTTTGTGCGTGTGTTCCGTGTAGATTGCGCGGCTAGGGGTGCAGCGATTGTGGCGAGCTGCTTCACGCGGTGTGCGCGCGTCGCGGCAAAGACCCGTGCGCCAGTCCACACGTAAAAGCTGCGCTCCAATTCCATGCAGCCATTACCTTCAATTCAGATAAGACGGCATCAGACCCATGAATGATACCCCACTGAGCGAGAAATCATTCTCAAGTGCACTCCTTCTATGCTACTTCCTAGGCCCATTCGGTGCACATCGCTTTTACGTAGGAAAAGCCGGTACTGCGGTCCTTATGCTGTTTACCCTTGGTGGACTGGGTATTTGGGCGATAGTCGATTTTGTCTTCATTGCCGTTGGGAAATTTGAGGATTGCTACGGGCAGCCGCTACGCCCTGTATTTCAGTAGTCGCTCCGCGCTTCAGGCCGGGACATGTGACCGAGTGAGGCAGGCGGCAAACGCGTGTTCGAATTCGCTTGAATCTCAATCCGACCTGTGGCGATTCGCCAGGGCGCGCAATCTGTCCCGTGTATGCCGCCAACACTTGTCAACACGCGAGTAGGGTGAATTTGCCTGCAGCCGGTGGCGCATAGGATCAGTGAACTGACCAGCCGTGGCTCTGTGTCGCAATCGTGTCGACTCATTGCTGAAGATAATTACATTTGCCAGGTGCACTCCGCGGCTACTCCAACCAGTGGCCAAATTCCGCACGCTACGCACCCAGCAAGGGCGTGGGCACATTCATCGGCGCCATATAGCGGCACGCCGCCTCTGAGACTACCGCAGTCCGTGGCACGCATGGAGGCCGCCGTAGGGAACGTGCCGGTGCCACTTTGATTTCATGGCCACTCCCGCGCGATCACCCCATGCCGTATGAGCCGTACCACCATCGATCTGACGCCTGAACTGTACCAGTACATCCTTGACGTCTCCTTGCGAGAGCCACCCGTAATGCGCCGACTGCGGGAAGAGACTGCTCTCCACCCCGAAGGAAAGATGCAGATTGCCCCGGACCAGGGACAGTTTATGGCACTCCTTGCCCGCTTGGCAGGTGCAAAAAAGGCCCTCGAGGTTGGCGTCTTCACCGGATACTCCTCGCTGGCCGTCGCTCTCGCTATGCCACACGACGGACTGATCGTTGCCTGCGATGTTAACGCCGCGTTTACCAACGTGGCGCAGCGCTATTGGAATGAGGCGGGTGTCGCCCACAAAATAGACCTGCGCCTTGCACCCGCAACGGAATCCCTGGCGCACCTTGTTGCAGATGGGCAGGAGGGAACGTTCGATTTGGCGTTTATTGACGCGGACAAAGAGGCATACGACACCTACTACGAATACACCCTGCGCCTGCTTCGCCCCGGCGGACTGGTGCTGATTGACAACGTTCTCAGAAAGGGCGCGGTAGCCGGCCCCCCTTCGGCTAACAGCGCTACTGCCGCCATCCAGCGACTGAATGCAAAGCTGCATCGCGACACTAGGATCCACCTAAGCCTGGTACCCATTGGAGACGGGCTGACACTCGCCTGGAAGGTCTAAAGCCCCCTGCGCCGCTGCCACTCTTCGCTGGGCTGCGCGGCGGCTGGCCGCGGCACCTGGCGAGCCAACACCGCAGCGATCGCAGCCGCACGAGCATTGTCCAGAGAAGTTGGACGAGATGCCGACAGTGCCGGATGTTCGCCGATAAAGTGCGTGGAGAGGTCGCCCCGCCGAAACGCATCGCTCTCCATCACGCGCAGGCAGAACGGAATCGTCGTTTTCACACCAACGACGTCGTAGTCCATAAGCGCACGCACCATGCGCCGGATGGCTTCCTCGCGCGTTCGCCCCCACGCGGATACCTTCGCAATCATAGGATCATAATGGATCGACACTTCGCCCGGTACATCGAACGCCGCGTCAACCCGGATCCCAAATCCCATGCACGGGGCATGCCGGACCAGTATGCCTGCATCAGGCAAGAATCCGGCAGCCGGGTCCTCTGCGTACACGCGGCACTCAATAGCGTGTCCATTCACGCCAAGATCTGCCTGTGCGTAAGGGAGCCGCTCGCCCCGCGCTACGCGAATCTGCGCTTCCACCAGGTCCAGGCCCGTGATCCACTCCGTTACGGGGTGCTCTACCTGCAATCGCGTGTTCATCTCCATGAAGTAAAAGCTCCCGTCCCGGTCGAGAAGAAACTCTACTGTGCCCGCACCTTCGTACCCGCACGCGTCGGCAACCTTGAGTGCCGCATCTGTCATGCGCCTGCGTAGCGCGGGTGTGACAGCGCAGGAGGGCGCCTCCTCAATCACCTTCTGGTGTCGACGCTGAATGGAGCACTCCCGCTCAAAAAGGTGCACTGCTCCATCGTGGCTGTCGAGCAGGACCTGCACCTCAATATGTCTGGGCTTCACGAGATACTTTTCGATGAATACGCGACTGTCACCGAAGGACGACTGAGCTTCGCTTTGGGCCAAAGCCATCGACTCCTCCAGCTCGCTGGGGCTCTCGATCAGGCGCATGCCCTTGCCGCCGCCACCCGCTGCGGCCTTGGTGATGATCGGATACCCAATGCGCGCCGCCGTCGCCTTTGCTTCCTCCAGGCATTCCACCGCATCAGTTGTCCCCGGCACCACGGGCACACCCGCCTGCCGCATCAGCGTGCGCGCGCGCGTTTTATCTCCCATGACCGCGATGGCACTGGCAGGCGGCCCAATAAATGCCAGGCCAGCCGCCGCGCAGCGCTCGGCAAACGTGGCGTTTTCAGAAAGGAACCCATACGCCGGATGCACCGCATCCGCTCTACATTGCCTTGCTGCATCAAGGATTCGGTCAATCGCCAGATATGAGTGCTTCGAAGGTGCTGGCCCAATGCAATAGGCCTGATCCGCATACCGCACATGTGCACTCTGGCGGTCGGCCTCACTGTATACTGCCACGGTGCGAATCCCGAGCTCCTTGCACGTTCGCATGATGCGAAGGGCAATCTCGCCTCTGTTGGCTATCAATACGTTGCGCAGCTGCCTCATGAACACGTCGCGGTGCGCATCACTTCATAGAGCAGATGCGTAGAAACAGTGAAGTACCAGAAGAAGATACATGACACGCGGCAAACCCAAAGACTATTACAAAATCCTGGGCATTCAGCACGACGCGACCGGCGCCGACATCAAGCATGCGTTCCGGGCGCTGGCCAAACGATATCACCCGGACCACAATCCCGGTGACAAGCGTGCAGAAGAGTACTTTAAAATGGTTCAGGAAGCCTATGGCGTGCTATCCGATAGGGACAAAAAGTCTACCTACGACCACAAACTGCGCGTATACGAAACCGTCAACCAATTTCGCAGGGAGGCTCGCACGACCACGCCGCGTGGCACCAATTTCGAGAGACGCGCCGACGGCACCTTTGTGCGCCGGGCAACGCCGCCAACCAGGAGTGGCAGCTGGTTCAGCAAACTCTTTGGCGACATGGAATACAAGCGCCGCATCACAAAAACGCTTTCCTTCGAGAAAGCCTTCCGCGGCGGCCCCGTTACCATCCTGGTCCCGCAGGACAAGCCGGTACGGGTAACACTTCCGGAAGATATCCGCGATGGCTACGCCATCCGTATCAAAGATGTCACCGGCCCGCCGCTGCATGTTACCTTCAAGGTGGCCCCGCATGAATCATTCAGGATGAAGGGAAATGACTTGGTATCGGCCGAAACGCTCCAGGTCGGCGCCATGGCCGCCATGCTTGGCAAGACCTTCCAGGTGGCCCACCCCAGCGGGACCCCCGTGTCGGTGACTGTCCCGCCTGGGACGCAGCCCGGTGCCACGTTGCGAGTGCGCGGCAAGGGTGTACGTGGGGGTGACATGGTCCTGAAAGTCAGCGTCCTCATTCCCAACGACCTGACCATACCACAGCGCAAAGCACTCCACCACGCGGCCAAAGCCGCGGGCCTCCTTTAGCTTTGCTACCTGCCTTGGATGGACTGGTAAATCGCCCCAACCAGCGCGTTCGGCGTGATAAACCCGCCACCCCAGGTCGCGTCAAAGGTGCTGGTAGGCTTTTGCGCCACGATTGCGTCCAAGCTTAGCCCCTTTTTGATGCCTTCGTGCACCTCGCGCGTGACCGCCCGAAGCATGTCACGGTACGCGGTGAGCTCCGCCTTGTTGGAAAGCGGACCGTGACCCGGAATGATCTTCGTGTCGCCATCGGCCATATGAATGATCCGTGTTGCGACCTGGATAATCCCACCGACATCGCCGCCACTGCCGACATCAATAAACGGGTACATGCCGTTGAAGTACGTATCGCCCATGTGGAAGACGTTGGCTTGCGTGAAGTGTACTATGGCGTCGCCGTCGGTGTGGGCATGGCCTATCCCATCGTGAAAGACGCGAATCTGATCCCCGTTCCAGTGGAGGGTGAGCCCTTCGGCAAAGGTGACCACGGGCAGCGCGTCCGGCGGTGACGCAGGAGTGGAACTCCCCAGCGACTCCCTGAATTGCTCCACGCTCATCCTGCTTCGGACGTTTTCATGCGCGACGATGATCGCGCCGGCCTTACCCAGATTCTCGTTACCCCCCGTGTGGTCGCCATGAAAGTGTGTGTTGACAACAAATTGTATCGGCGCTTCCGTGAGCGTGGCAATGGCCGCCAGTATCTTCCCGGTGAGGGGAGCAAATTGGTCATCAACCAGGAAAGCGCCGTCCTCTCCCACGGATAGGCCAATGTTACCACCCATCCCGACCAGCATATAGACGCCTTCGGCAACGCCAACAATCTCTATTTCAACTGCGTCAAAGTCCCGCTGCGCCCAGACGCTCGGGACAAGCATGCCCAATACAGCTGCGATGGCAAAGTAGCGCGTGAAATAGTGCATGGGATTCCTGTGATTGATTGCGGTTGGTGTACATCCTGAGGCGGAAATGTGTCCGCCTGCGCAGCAGATTATTCGCCGACCTCCTTGGCGCGGCCAGCTAGCTCGCGATCCACCAGGAAGAGATTCGGACCGGCGGTACCCACCAACCGCAGGTCGTCCGCAATCGCGCGGGCGTTTTCTTCCTCTTCCAGTTGCTCCGTGACGAACCACTGGAGCAGCGCTTGCGAAGCATAGTCATGCTCTTCGACCGCCAGGGCGTAAAGTTCATTAATTCGCCTTGTGATATGCTGCTCGTGGCGCAGCACCAAATCAAAGACTTCCAGGGGCGTGCTCGCCTCAAAGGCTGGCTGCCCGAGCGCCTTAAGCGATACCGGCGCGTCGCGCTGCAACAGAAAGTCATACAGCTTAAGCGCATGAGAAAGCTCCTCCTCCCACTGCAGGCGGAGCCAATGCGCAAAGCCCTTAAGGTTCTGCAGCTCCATGTGGGCCGAAAGCGCCAGGTACAGATATGCGCTCTCTAGCTCGGCCTGGATCTGCAGGTTGATGGCCGTCTGCATCTTGCGAGTTACCTTGCTGGTCGTAGACATCGCGGATTTCGTTTCGTGGATGCAAGCCTGCCCAGAAGCAGCTTTCCGGCATAGCCGAACAAAAAGTGTGCCGGCAACGTAACAGCGCGCGGTCAATTCGCCCTACTATGCAACACTGCTACGCATCGCAACTTACTGACTTTGCCGATGTCAAGTGCACCGCATATCCTATGGGCTGACGACGAGATCGACCTCCTCCGGTCTCACATCCTGTTTCTGGAGCATAAAGGCTACCGCGTGACACGCGTCACCAATGGGTCGGACGCGGTAGCCGCCGTGGAGCGCACCCCGTTTGACGTGGTACTGCTGGATGAGCAGATGCCGGGCATGGGCGGGCTGGATACGCTGGCAGCCGTCAAGCGCGTGCGGCCCCGGGTACCGGTGGTCATGGTCACCAAGAGCGAAGAGGAGCACCTCATGGAGGAAGCGCTGGGAGACCAGATCAGTGACTACCTCACCAAGCCGGTCAACCCCAGCCAGATCCTGTTGACCTGCAAGCGCCTGCTGGAGCGTGCACGCCTGCGCAGCGAAAAGGTGTCTCACGACTACCTGCAGCGATTTAGCCAGATTTCCAATGCACTCATGAACCCGCTCTCCCACCGGGAATGGGTTGACCTGTACCGTGAGATTGTGCACTACGATGCACAACTTGAAGGGGACGAGGGCGCACGGCAGATCCTGCAGGAACAGTACCAGGAAGCCAATCGGGCCTTCGGACGCTTTATCGCGGCCAACTACACGGACTGGATCCGCCTCGCGGGCCGTCCCGCGCTCGACGCGCGGCCCGTGCTCTCGCACGAGGTCATCCCCAAATGGGTGCTGCCGCGGCTGGACGAACAAAGGCGCGTGCTATTCTTCGTCATCGACTGCATGCGGTATGATCAGTGGCTGGAATTTGAAAAACTGCTCTATCCACTTTTTGCCATAGAGAAGGACTTTCACTATTCCATCCTTCCAACGGCGACACCATATTCGAGAAACGCCATATTCAGCGGGCTGCTGCCTCGCGACATTGCACGTTTGCATACCCGGGCGTGGGACTCGGGCGAGGACGATGAGCACAGCAAGAATCGCCACGAGGAAGCATTCTTGGCTGACCTCTTGCGGCGCAAGCGGCACACGGGCGTCCGGCTGCGTTACCAGAAACTGGTCGGCAAGGCAGACGGCCGCGCCTTTGCCAGCGAAGTGACCGACTTGCTGCAGGCAGACCTAAGCGCGATCGTGGTGAACTTTGTCGACATCCTAGCGCACAGCCGCGCAGACTATGACATCATCAAGGAATTGGCACCGGACGAACGTGCGTATCGCGCATTGACGCGCACTTGGTTTGAGCATTCTTGGCTGTTTCAGGCGTTTCGGAGCCTTGCCAAGCATGATTGTACCATCGTCATTACGACCGACCATGGCGCGATCCGCAGCTTGCATGCAACGAAGGTCCGCGGAGATCGGCGCACGTCGACAGCGCTGCGATATAAGAGCGGACGCAACCTCAAGGTCAACCCGAAGCATGCACTCGTCATCAGAGACCCACATGCGTGGGGGCTGCCCACCGATCGCCTGACCTCGGACTTTATCATTGCTAAGGAAGACTTCTATTTCCTCTACCCCACCAACTACCACCACTACCTCAACCTCTATAACGACTCAATGCAGCACGGTGGCGCGTCGTTGGAGGAGATGATTTTGCCCGTCGTTACCATGCGCCCGCGCCGCTAGATGGACGCATTTGAGACGTACCTCTTGCAGTTGCCTCGCTACGGCGACAAGGGGGCGAAGGCCATGCATCCCGGCTTTGAGCGCGTCAATGCACTGGTAGCGGCGATGAATCACCCTCACAGGCAGTTCGCGAGCATCCACATCGCCGGCACCAACGGCAAGGGCTCTACCGCGTCCATGGTTGCGGCGATTCTAAGAGCGGCAGGCCACTCGCGTGTGGGACTGTATACCTCGCCGCATTTGACCTGTATGCGCGAACGCATTCGCTGCGACGGGGCCATGGTGCCGGTCATGTGGATGAATGTGGCAGTTGCACGATTCCGCCATGTGATGGACGCGGTGCAGCCGAGCTTCTTTGAGGCCATGACCGCGCTAGCCTTCCTCTATTTTGCAGAGCAGGAAGTGTCCGTCGCGATCGTTGAGGCCGGCTTGGGCGGCCGTTTGGATGCTACCAACATCTTGGAGCCGCGACTGAGCATCATCACCTGCATTGATCTTGATCACATGAATGTGCTGGGTCACTCTCTGAGTGCCATAGCGCGGGAAAAGGGCGGGATCATCAAGCCGGGCGTACCACTGCTTACGGCTACGCGGCAACCGGAGGCGCTGGCAGTGCTCGAAGCGATCGGCGCACATCTCGGCGCCCCGATTCATGTGACGCACCGCGAATGTCAGATGGACACCGCACAAGGAGCAGATGGCCTTGAGCTCACGGCTACAACGCCGCGGGCAACTTATTCGGCGTTGACGCTTGAGTTGTCAGGCACGCACCAAGCCGCCAATGCCCTCCTCGCCATACGTGCGGCGGAGCTTCTCTACGGAAATGCGCCCGCAGCCATTCGGACAGGACTACAACGTGTGAGAGCGCTCAGCGGGCTGCGTGGCCGCCTGGAAACACTCGCAATCTCGCCGCGAGTCATTTTGGATGTGGCACACAACGAGGCCGGACTGCGGAGCGCCCTCGCCTACGCTCGTCCCCAGTGCCACGGGCGCCTCTTTGTACTTTTTGGGCTAGTACGTAGCAAAGATGCTGCAAAGATGGCTCAGGCCCTTTTTGAAGCGCGCGCAATTGTGTATACTTGTGATGTACCTGCCAGGCGTGGGTTAAATGCGAGCGAGCTTGCCGATATCCTGCGCGTTTGGCATGTGCCGATTGCCTGCTCGGGCACATGGGAAGCGGCATTTTCGCAAGTGAAGGTCCGTGCTGCTCCGGAGGACTGGATACTGGTATGCGGGTCCCATCACCTTGCGGGCGAGTTTCTGGGGGCCTATGCCTAGCGGTTAGATCATGATTTTTCTTATTGGCTTGCACGCTGAAGCAACGGAATCCTGGCTTGTGCGTACAAGCATCAGGCAAAGAGTGATACCCCTGCGTTAAGCCTCCTCCCAATTGGGCTGCCTGCCCTGCTGTGAATCACCCCTGTTAGTTTTTCCTGCTGCTTGAGATACGGCTTACGGGCCAGTCTGCTCATCCACCTCATCGGGCGTCGCCGCCCTCACTGACACGCGCCTTCATCCATGCCCTGCTTGGCAACCTATCGCCAGACGACATGACTCTCGCTGAATTGCAACGTAAAAAACTGTCCGAGCTCACGGACCTGGCCCGCCAGAATAAGCTGAAAGGCTGGACCCACCTGCGCAAACAGGGACTGATTGAGTTTCTTGCCGAGCACCTTCCGGGCACTGGTACTGGCAACGGTGCCGCGGCAGCGCCCGCGCAGGCATCTGCTCCGCAGCCCCCGAGGGTGCCACCGCCCAAGAAGCCCGCCTCCCAGCCAGTGCCGCCCGACGCAAGCTCGCGCACAAGGGCCAAGACGGAGCCTCCCGCCATGCTGTTCCCGCCCGAAGCGCCCGCACGGTCAAAGGCCCCATCTGAGTCTTCGCGCTCCTCGCGGCCTCGATTCCGGCACGTTGGCAAGCCCGGGGAAGAATCGCGTGGGGAGTCTACTCGCAGGCCTCCTTCCAGCGAAGGGCGGGATCCCAAACCGCGCGTGCATGGAGACGGCGGACGCCCGCCCAGAGAAGATGTAAAGCGTGGTTCACGCACGGATCAACGGCGCGGCGGACCACGTTCCGATCGTCACCGGACGCGTCGTGACAGCAGGCGCTCCATGCGCGAAGAGCGGCGCAAACGTGTCTACGAGGGACGCCCTGAGTACATGGCACGTCACGAGCCCGGGCGCATGGAGCTGGATGCCATGATTGAAAAGACGGGGGTATTGGAGGTACTACCAGACGGGTACGGGTTTTTACGGTCCGCAGAATACAACTACCTCCCCAGTCCCGACGACATCTACGTATCACCCAGCCAGATTAAACGCTTCAGTCTGCGACTGGGGGACACCGTTGATGGTGCAGTACGGCCGCCGAAGGAGGGCGAACGATTCTTTGCACTGATCCATGTCAACAACGTCAATGGCCGCCCGCCCGGCGGTGTTGATGAGCGCCAGAGCTTTGACTACCTGACGCCGCTTTACCCTGAAGACCAGCTGCGCCTGGAGACGCGCCCCAACGAAATGAGCATGCGTGTCCTGGACCTGTTTGCTCCCATTGGCAAGGGGCAAAGGGGGCTCATCGTGGCGCAACCCAAGACCGGAAAGACGATCCTTTTGCAAAAGATCGCCAACTCCATCTCGGCCAACCACCCAGAGGCCCACCTGTTGATCCTTCTGGTGGATGAACGCCCCGAGGAGGTCACCGACATGCGTCGAAGCGTCAAAGGCGAGGTCATTGCCTCCACATTCGACCAAGACCCCGAACGCCATGTGGCAGTCGCCGGCATCGTGCTGGAGAAGGCCAAGCGCCTGGTTGAAGCCAAGCACGATGTCGTCATCTTGCTGGACTCCATCACGCGTCTGGCGCGGGCCCATAACGCGGTAGCCCCGGATTCGGGACGCACGCTGTCCGGTGGCATTGAAGCAGGCGCGTTGCGTGGTCCCAAGCGCTTTTTCGGGGCGGCACGCAACGTGGAGGAAGGCGGCTCTCTAACCATCATAGGCACTGCGCTGATCGATACCGGCAGCCGCATGGATGAAGTGATCTTCGAGGAATTTAAGGGCACCGGCAACATGGAGTTGGTACTGAACCGCGAAATGGCCGACCGGCGCATGTATCCGGCCATGAACGTCGTGATGTCCGGTACGCGGCGTGAAGAACTCCTGATTTCAGAGGCCCGGCTGATGCGCATATGGATCTTGCGCAAGCTCTTGGCCGACATGGATCCCATTCCGGCCATGAACTTTCTTTTGGACCGCCTTCGCGGGACCAAGAGCAATGACGAATTCCTAGTGTCCATGAATTCGTAGTTCGGCCGCGCCTGCTCTCACTCCGCTGGGTACCTAACGATGGCTGTACCGGACGCGATCAAGGTGGTGCTGTTCGATATGGACGGTGTGCTGGTAGACGTCTCACGGTCGTATAGGCGGGCCATTGAAGAGACGGTGCTGTACTTCACAGGCCGACGGATCAACGCTAGTGTGACACAGCGCTACAAAAACCGGGGCGGCTTCAACGACGACTGGGGGCTCACGCATGCCATAGTGGTTGACAGTGGCATGGAGGTTTCACTGCCGCGTGTGACGGCGGAGTTTCAGCGCCGGTACCGGGGCGATCGCTGGAACGGCTTTATCAATGATGAGCCTCCGCTGGTAGATGCCGCCACTCTGGAGCGTCTTCGGCACCATGGATTCATCCTCGGCATTGTCACGGGGCGCCCTGCGGCAGAAGCACGCTGGACGCTGGATCACTTGGGGTGGCGTTCCTACTTCCCGCTATTGGTGGCCCGGGAGCACTATGGACGGCGCGGTAAGCCGGATCCTTTTCCGCTGCTGCACGCGCTAGGCAGGCTGCAGGCCGCCGGCCGCCAAGTCCGCCCGGACCAAGCGCTCTACATTGGCGATACGGTGGATGACGTGGTGGCCGCGAGCGCCGCCGGGATGTGGGCCGTGGGCAACGTGCCCCCATACCTGGATCACGCTACACACAGCAAGTTGCTAATGGAGCGAGGGGCGCACATCGTGGTAGAGAGCCCCAACCAGCTGCCAGGAGTCTTGGAAAGTTGGACGAAAATGGCAGCGGCCAGCGACAAACAGAGAATCCCGTAGTATCTTCGTAATAAGTGGAAAAGGACGCAGCCGACCTCTGGGAAGAGTCGCGCTGCGCCCTAGATCCCCCACTCACCGGAAGACATTACGCACTACGAGTGCACCGGCCCTTTGTTACAGGGCTGACCAGAACTATTGCGCCCCAACGGCTACCTTGGTCGTGTCGCATGGTGCGGCTCCCGTTTTTTCTTGCCAAAGGATTTGTAGCTGCGGAAACCATGTCTGCGGCTATGCCAGTGATACGTGACGCACACCGCAAGGGCCTGCTCACCACCGTGGACCTCCTAGGGGAGCACGTCAAGGATCGCGGCTTGGCCGAGGCGGCCAGAGACCACTATATCGGGCTTTTGCGCGCGCTTGCAGACGAACACCGGCAGTACGGCGTCGAGGTCAACATCTCTATCAAGCTGAGCATGATGGGGCAGACTATTGACGAAGACTTTTGTCTGGATAACCTGCGTGCGCTTCTGGCTGTGGCGCATGAGACCCGCGGATTCGTACGACTGGACATGGAGAACACGTCCGTCTTGGAGTCTACGCTGCGCCTCTTTGACGCCGTGTATCCAGAGTATCCTGCGGCGGTCGGCGTGGTACTCCAAGCTTACCTAAAGCGTACGCGCGAGGATGTTGAGCGCATGTGCGACCTGGGAGCGCGCGTTCGCCTATGCAAGGGCGCGTACCGGGAACCGGCGGATCTTGCCTACCAGGACATGAAACAGATCCGGGCACGCTATATCGAATGCATGCAGGTACTCCTGCTGCGTGGCCGCTACCCCGCCATCGCGACGCACGACGACGCGCTCGTAGATGCCACGCGGGCGTATGCCGTAGCCGAAGGTGTCAGCGCGGAGGCATTTGAGTTTCAGATGCTCTTCGGCCTCCGTCCCAAGACGCAGCTGGTGGTGGCCCAAAGCGGCTACAATATGCGTGTTTACGTGCCATACGGCGACATGTGGCTGCCGTATTACTACCGCCGCCTCCGCGAGCGCCCTGAAAACGTGATGTTCCTCCTTCGCAACGTCTTTCGCACGTAGACCGCCCGTGCCGAGCCGGCATTGTTCGTAGCAACACCGGGTCGCCGCACGTTGACAGTGTTCCAGCTCCACGGCAGACTGCGCATTTACTACAATCGTAGCGCAACTTCGTCGTGCGCGGTGTACCGCTGAGCGTGCGCGACTGCTCGTCATGCACCAGCCCCGCAGGCGGATCCGGGCTGAGCGTACAACTATACGGACACGTGCCCCCGGGTGCTGCAGGAAGAACGAAATCAAGAATAGTCGCACCCCTCTGGTACGGCTGGTCATCAACAAGGAACGAGAAATAGGAGCCGCTGCAGATGACGCGATCCCAATTCTAGAGACTCCTTAGCCTTGCCCGGGATGTAGGATCCGCAGGTGCGCAAAGAGGCTGGCCGCCAAACATCAGCATTTTCAGACTGTCCAGCTGTATTTCGTTCCTCGGCAGCTTACCTGAAAGGGTATTGCCCTCAATACTCAGAATTTCAAGTAACATACGATTCCCTACTTCGCTGGATATCTCGCCAGACAACGAATTGGAAGAAAGAGACAGGCTGAACAACTGCGCTGGGTTGCCCAATTCGACAGGAATCCCGTCAGCAAACCGGTTCCTGCCACGATTCTAATAATTCAGGTACACGACGGAAGTTTGTCACTTTTGCCGAGGGACGAGGTGTGGGCACGGGTAAAATAGGCGACTTTAACTCGATTATCATCTAGTACTCATAGGGTTTATAACCGTTATTATTGATGAAGTCTTTTGTAGTGCCATTTTAGTGTTAGTCATCAATACTTCACACAGGCAACGCCCCCACCCGCTATATTGGGCGCAGGCCAATACGACTGCGCCGTGTACATCCGCAGGAGAGTCTACAAGCTCAAAGATGCAACGCAACGCACCGGATACGGACTGCTCGAATGCCGACGTGTCAATGGCCAGCCCAATCAAAAAACCATCCTGAACCTTGGACAGGACTTTGACATTGCCGAAGCCGACTGGCCCACCGTAACCAAGCGGGTTGAGCTGGCACTGCGCGGACAGCGCGCACTACCGCTGGAGGATGAGAAGATCGAATGCGCCGTGGACGAGATCGTGCGCCGGCTGCGTGAGAAGGACTACGATGTGGACGCCGGACGCGACGACCGCGACGCCATCATTACCGACGCAGTGCATCATCCGGATACACGCACGGTCGGCGGCGAGCGCGTATGCCTGCAAGCCTTGGAGCAACTCGGCTTCACGGCGCTGCTACGCGCGCTGGGCATGCGAGAAGATGCTATTCGCATGGCCCTGGTTCTGGTGGTTGGGCGCATGTTGTCGCCCGGAAGTGAGGCGCATACGTACCAGTGGATGATGAAGGCCTCCGCCATTTTGGAGCTGGTGCAGCTGGAGGCCCCGTGCGCAAGTACGCTGTACCGGGTAGGCGATCGGCTGTATGCGCTGCGCGAAGCGCTTATGGACGGACTCTATGGCAATGCGCAGCGGCTGTTGGGCTTTAGTGAGACGCTCATCTTGTATGATCTGACCAACACATTCTACACGGGTCGCAAGAAAGGCGCGCTCCTGGCGTATGGACGAAGCAAGGAAAAGCGATCGGATTGTCCGTTGGTGACGTTGGCCTTAATGCTGGACGCGTCCGGCTTTGTGCGTGGCGCAGCCGTCCTTGCTGGCAATGCCAGCGAACCAAAGACGCTTCAACAGGCCATGGAGCGGCTCAATGGCGCTCGTGCGACCGTCATCATGGACGCGGGCATAGCCACGCGCGCCAATGTGGCGTACTTGCGGTCGAAGGGACTGGATTGGATCTGTGTGCAGCGCACGCAGGCGCCGCCACCCCCTGAACGCGCGCCGGAGGAGTGCTGGAATACACAAAGCGGGGTCTCCATCAAAGCCTGGCGCCTGGAGCAGCAAGAGGGAACGCTGCAAGTCTACCTGCATAGCGAGGCACGCAAGGCCACCGGTGATCGCATACTGAACACCAGGCGCGCAAAGTTCGAGGCTGCGCTGAAAACCCTGCACGAGGGACTCTCCAAGCCCCGCTGCGTCAAGGAATACGACAAGGTGCAACGCAGACTCGGTCGCGAGCTCGAAAGGCATAAGCGCGTCTCGTACCAGTACAAGATCGATGTCTTGCGCAAAAAGGACAGTACGCACGCGAAGGCGGTCACCTTTACGCACCTGTCTGCGTTTGAGCAGCAGACGCAAGCATCGGGCGGCTACATCCTGCATACCAGCCACACGGACTGGTCTGCCTCGCAAATCGCACGCACATACTGGAAGCTTGCAGACATCGAGCGCACGTTTCGTTCGCTGAAGTCCGAGTTGGGCATGCGTCCCCTATACCACAGCAAGGATGAGCGCATCCGGACACACATCTTCCTCTCGGTACTGGCCTATCAGGCGGTGCAACTCATTCGCACGAAGCTGAAGCAGTATGACCTCCACAGCAGCTGGACCACGCTGCAGTTTGAGCTGAACCGGTGGCACCGGATCACGACCGTATTGCCAACAGACCGGCGCTCCTGCATTCTGTTGAAGAAGGATGCAGACCAAGGTCCGCTCCAGCGCCAGATCGCCATGATTATGGGCCTCAAGCCTCACAACTACACCTACAAGGCGCACACAAAACGACCCTGAAATGGTAGTGCTATAGAAAAAGACAGTTTTCGTAAGTGACTGTCTGAAGGGTACTTACTGGCTCTTGGAAAAAATAAAGTGACAAAGTTCCGACGAGATTCGCCAGTCCGGAAAGGATATGCCCTGAAAGTGAATTCCTCTGCAAATCAAGCTGCTCTAGTGAAGGAAGATCGCCTAATTCAATCGGCAAGGATCCACTCACATTTGTGTCCCACAGGCTTATCTGGCTCGCGCGGCCAGCTCCCAACGATACGACATGGAAGGCCTCGATCGTTCAGGCGTGATCCGGATCCCCGTCAGCGTCAGGTCCCACCACCAGCTTCTTATCCATTTGTCGCCATTGGTGGGGGTGTAGAGTGCATTCAGTGCCATGTAGTCCTTTTCAAGAATCAACTCGGCCTGCGTGCCGCCAACATTGGAGAATATCACTCCAAACTGCAAGCTCTCCGACTGAGGACGCGCTGTGCCGCCTCCATCCTGGGCGAAGACATGCGCATACGCACAGGGACAAAGCGCCATCACCAGCAACCCCATCGGCGTACGGACGCCCAAGCAAAGTGACTGTCCCCGCGCCTGCCCCAAGATATGCCCGGAAAATGGCATCACTAGGAGCGCTGGTCTACTACCTGCAAACAGGTTTGCCACTTACCGCACGCGAGGAAATACGGCCGCAATGACGGCATACTTGCCTCGTGTTCGGGTCAGACTTACGACATATTGTGTGCTTGTGAACCGGTGCAGCGCCAGATTCTGGCGGTTGCAGTAGAGTGGTAGCGGCAGTTGAATGGGCTGCGTAGTCTTCACGTGCTTGCAATGACGCGCGTAGCGTCGGAGCATGCTGTGATTTGGTGATCCGCTACAGGCTGATGACTGCCCAACCATGTCTTTCCCTGCAGATCGGTAGTCTCGGGCGCACAGCCCGGACTAAGCCGCGCCAGATCGGGCATGCTGCAGCGCAGCGAGGCTCCCCACCAGGCGATTGTTCTACTAGAGCTCCAAGCGCCTGCGGTGCCGCCTGACATCACATTGCTGGCCGAAGCAGTGCGAGCGGCCCACGCATTCGGTATGCGCGAACGCTTCGTGCGCTTCCGCGACGCTGACCCTCCGCATAGCTTCCGCGTACTGGTGCCCGAGCCGCGAGAATTCATGTCAGCGCGCAGCCAGTCCGGACCGCGCCCCGGCGCTACTCGATTCGAGTAGCCGAAGTGCTGCTCGTTCCTGCCTACCAGGCTCAAACGGTGGACGCCTGTCAAGTGGGTACCGGCTGGCAGAAGAGCACCTGACGACTGCGGTCGGGGACAGTCAGCCTAGCCTGAGGGTTGGGCAACGGGCACGCCCTGCCTGCCAAACTCGTACTCCTTCGGCGGCTCAACGTCCAACAGGTGCCGCACAAAATAGTCCCAACGCTTGCGCATCCAGTACGAACTCCCGCGCCCAAAGCCGTGGCTGCCGCTTGGAAACACTATCAGGTCAAAGTCCTTGTTGGCCTCCACAAGCGCCTCGACCACCAACAGGGTACTTGAAGCAGGCACGTTGCCATCCATCAGGCCGTGGGCAAGAAGCAGCTTGCCCTTAAGGTTTTCGGCCAATAGAGCATTGGACTGGTTGTCGTAGTTCGTCGTACCATCCTCGTTCTCTACCAGCAGCCCCTGCCACTTTTCGCCCCAATCATCTTCGTAGTTCCGGTTGTCATGGTTGCCCGCACCTGACACCGCCACTTTGTAGAAGTCCGGGTAGCGCAGGATGCCAGCCGTGGAAGCAAAGCCGCCCCCTGAATGGCCCCAAATGCCAACGCGGTCCAGATCCATCCATGCGTGGCGCGCCCCCAACTGTCTAATCATCGTTACCTGATCCGGCAAGCCATTGTCGCCCATGTTGCCGTAGTAGGCATCATGAAAAGACTTCGAGCGTCCGGGCGTCCCCATCGCGTCGACCTCCACGACGATAAACCCAAGCTCCGCCAACGCCTGCTTGTCGCCACGAGACGACCGAAACGACCGACTTCCTACGCTGCCCGACTGCGGGCCCGGATACAGATAGTTGAGCACCGGGTAGGACTTGGCTGAGTCAAAGTCTGACGGCTTGTACATCAAACCATACAGGTCTGTCTCGCCATCACGCGCCTTGACTACAAACGGCACAGGCGGCACCCAGCCGCTCTCCAGGAGGTCTGCTATGTCCGCCTCTTCAAGCTCCACGACCACCTTACCGCTCATACCCCGAACCACCGCGATGGCGGGCGTAACAGGGGTGGAATAGTTGTCGACAAAGTAACGGGCCGTAGGCGAGATCGTCACCGAATGGTGTGCGGCCTCGGGCGTCAGCAGCGCAAATCCGGATCCGTCAAGGTTGACTCTATACAGGTGATCGAAATAAGGATCGGTATCCTCGCGACCCTTTGCGGTGAAGTACAACGTCTGCTCCGCCGCATCTATGTGTCGTACCTGCTGCACGGCCCAGGTGCCGCTGGTAATCTGGTGCTTAAGCGCCCCGCTTTCCAGGTCGTAGAGATACAGATGTCCCCAGTCGGTGCGCTCGGAATACCACAACACCTCGTCCGAGTCAAACAGGACGTGCCAGTTTTCGGCGTTGACACCGGACTCGAAGTACGTGTCCGCATGCTCGTGCAAAACGGTCCGAACAGCACCCGTATTGGGATCCGCTATGCGCAGCCATGCGTCCTTGTGATCGCGAGACGACGAAATAAACGCAAGCTGCTCCGAATCGTCACTCCATTGCACATCAAGAAAGGTCCCGCCCCGTCCTGCAATGTGGTCTGTGGTCGTGCTGCGGTGCGGATCCGGCGCCATGTCCAATCGCACCACGCGCGGCTCTTCTACATGAAGCACTACGCGAGATATCCTAAAGATCACACTGTCCTCCGGCAGCGGGTACTTCCAGGCCTCAAGCTCGGGGTGACCCACCTCCGTAGTGACCATGTACATCTCACCCACACCGCGGGCATCGTGCTGAAAAGTGGCAATCTTCCTGGAATCGGGCGACCACAAGACCACAGGCATGTCACTACGCGTCCAGCCCGCGTTGTTGGTGGCATAGCCGTAGTCTTGAACGCCATCGACGGTCAGCTGCGTCTTGTTGCCAGTTGCCAGCTCCTGCACCCAGAGGTTGTGATTGCTAATGTACGCGGCAAGCTTTCCGTCCGGTGAGGTGACACTGTACGGCACGTTCGCCGGGGATGCATCAGCTGCAGTACACTTGAACGCAACCAGGTCGCAACGTACCATCTGGCGGCGCAGACGCAGTGAGACGGCCTGCCCACCATCCTCAAACTGCAGGTTCATAAACGACAGCGCAGCCATATCAACTTCCTCCCCCGCAAACTCCGCCAGGGCCGCCGTAAGCCGCGCCTGGTCAAATGCCTGGGTCCGCGTGCCCAGGGCTGGATCGACCATGATGACCTCCGCGCCTGCCCTGGTGCGGTTTTGATACCAGAATCGATCACCATCTACCCAGTTGGGACGGACGCTGGCATTGTACACAAGGCCGCTGGTACGTAGCGTGGCCTCGGCCCGCGCGTAGTCTTCCTCGGTGACCTCCTGCGCGGATGCCAACGTGGCTGCGCAGGACAGGAAAAGCAGTGCAGGTAGGAATCTTTGCATCATAAGGCGGATACCATATGTTATTGTAGATATGTGGAAACTCGCACACTGTCCATAGTGATCCCTAATTTGTGCACGCTGCCCTTCCCCTATTTCTCCAATTTGCTATGAAACTCCGTGTTCTGCTGCTAGCGCTGCCGCTTATGACCTGCGCCGCCTTCGCGCAGGACAACCCTCCCATGGAGGGCTTTGACCAGGCGAGCTCAGATGCTCGTGCGATGGAAATCGCCGATCAGGTTATGGATGCCTTGGGTGGTCGCACAAACTGGGACAACACACGCTACCTGTCCTGGAGCTTTTTCCGTGACGATCAGGTCTGGGACAAATGGACAGGGCGGTTCCGCTGGCAACAGGACAGCCTGGTCGTGCTCATGAACATCAATACGCGAGAAGGTGCCGCCTATGCTGACGGAGTGCCGGTACCCGACAGCGATGCGGCCGTTGCTCGGGCCTACCGCAATTGGGCCAACAGCGGGTACTGGCTGCTGATGCCCTATAAGCTTAAAGACTCCGGCGTGACGCTCGGGTATGGCGGCGAGGGCACCACTGAAGATGGGCGCGAGGCCTACGTCCTCAAGCTAAAGTTCCACGAAATCGGCCACACGCCGAACAACCGTTACGACGTGTACGTGGACAAGGAGACGAATCTGGTGACACAGTGGTCCTACTACGCCAGCACAGCCGACGAAGCGCCCGGCTTCACGCGGCCCTGGGAAAACTGGACGCAGCACGGCAAAATCATGCTATCGGATGGGCGCGGCATGCTAGACGATGGGCCGTTTCGCCTCCCCAATATCGGGGTCTACGAAGAGTTGCCGGACAGCGTATTTGAAGATCCGATGCGCATCGACATCTCAGCGTTAGGGCACTAGTTTCCCCACACCACCAGACCAGGCAGAAGCGGCGAGCCTAAATCTTCGTGGTGCGGCAAGACGCGCACCGTATACCCGCGAAAGCCGCTTTGCCAGCATGTCACAGCCGCGCTTTCATAAACGAATTCGCCTTGGCTATCGGGGTCGATAACGTGCATCGGCTCTACAGAGATGTCGTCGATCTCTCCGGTTACCGTTACACTTCCCAAGCAAAGTTGCACATCCACGTCCTCCGGCCTCAGCTTGCCCAGAGTCACAACGGCCCTGACGGCAAACTCGTCGCCGACAGTTTGCTCGCCCAACGGCCCGGTTTGGGATAAGGTCACGCGAACCTGCGGCCATCCAACCCGCACGCGCTCCCACCATTTCGCAAGCGCGCGTGTCCGCGCCATGCCTTGGCCCGCCAGTCGGCCGTAGCGCACTGCCGCCGGCAGGTACGCCTTTTCCACGTACTCCCGCACCATGCGGTGCGAGTTGAAAAGCGCGCTATAGGTCCCAATCGACCCTTTCATGCGGGCAATCCATCCGATGGGCAGGTCATCTGTACTGCGAGAATAGAAGAGCGGCACTACCTCCTGCTCCAGGATGTCATATAGAATCGACGCCTCCAGCTTGTCCTGGTAGGCGTGGTCATTAAAGGTCTCCCTCGTGCCGATTGCCCAGCCCAGGGTCGGATCATATGCTTCGTCCCACCAGCCATCCAAGACGCTGAGGTTCAGCACGCCGTTTGCCGCCGCCTTCATTCCGCTGGTGCCGCTCGCTTCACGAGGGCGGCGCGGCGTGTTCAACCACAGGTCCGAGCCCTGAACGAGGTAGCGGGCAATATTCATGTCGTAGTCTTCCACAAACACGATGCGCCCTCGGAAGGGCTCTGCTTGAGACAACGTAACGACCTCTTGGATCAGTCGTTTGCCTGGCTCGTCTCTGGGATGCGCCTTGCCCGCAAAGATGACTTGGACCGGCCGGTCCGGATTGCCGAGGATGCGGGCCAGGCGTTCAGGATCCTTAAGCAGGAGCGCAGCACGCTTGTACGTTGCAAAGCGCCGCGCAAAGCCGATTGTGAGCACATTGGAATCCAGCGCGTTGGCAGCGTCCGCCAACTGCGACTGGGGCGCTCCATTGCGGGCAAGTTGGCGGCGCAGGCACTGGCGTGCAATGGTGATCAAACGCTCCCTGCGGTTGACATGCGTGCGCCACAACAGCTGGCCCGGCACGTGGTTGACCCGTTTCCACATAGCGTCCGTGCTCGGCACGTCTTGCCAACGCGGTCCAAGGTAGCGCTCGAAAAGCCGTTTCAAGGAAGCCGCACACCACGATGACACGTGGATCCCATTGGTAATATGCCCTATGGGGACCTCGGCTTCGGGCACCGCCGGCCATAGTCGCTGCCACATCTTGCGACTCACCACGCCATGCAGCCGCGCTACGCCGTTACTGGTTGCACTCATGCGCATCGCCAACTTCGTCATGCCAAATGGCTCATCATTGTTGTCGGGGTCCTCACGACCGAGCGCGAGAAAGTCTCTGCGCGAAAGTCCAAGTTCGCGCTCAGCAAAACCAGTCAAGTACTGGTCCATCAAATCCGACGGGAACCGGTCATGACCTGCCTCCACTGGAGTATGTGTCGTAAAGACTGTACTGGCGGATGCGGCGATGCGAGCCTCCGCAAATGAGAGCCCTTCGCCATGCATGAATTCGCAGATGCGCTCCAATGTCAAAAACGCCGAATGGCCTTCGTTCACGTGGCAAATTTGAGGCGTGATCCCTAAGGCCCGCAGGGCGCGGTACCCCCCTATGCCAAGCATGACTTCCTGACGAATCCGCAGCTCGTTGCCGCCACCGTAGAGGTAGTCGGTGAGGTCGCGGTCCTCGTCGTGCGGATTGGAAGCGAAGTTCGTGTCCAAAAGGTAAAGCGGCACGCGGCCGACCTGTAGGTGCCAGACCTGTGCAAATACCTGACGCTCGGACAACATCACAGACACCGTGACCGGATTCGAAGCTTTGTCCAACGCCAGCTTTAGCGGCAATACTGCCGGATCATTGACTTCGTACGATTCCTGCTGCCAGCCTTCATCACTAATCTGCTGCCGAAAATACCCCTGCTGGTATAACAGCCCTATTCCTACCAGCGGGACACCCAGGTCGCTTGCGCTCTTCAGGTGATCTCCGGCCAGCACGCCCAGTCCGCCGGCGAAGATGGGCAGGCATTCCGTGATGCCGAACTCAGCAGAAAAGTACGCGGCCAGCGGTGCGTTGCCCGTGCCATGCTCGCGCCTAAACCATGTGGATTCTGCCCGCATATAGACATCGAAGTCTTCGCACACCTCCGCAAGGTGCGCCATAAAGCCTTCGTCCTCCGCGGCCTCCTGCAGCCGCAACTGGGAAATTATGCCCAGGAGCTTGACGGGATTGTTGCCCGCTGTATCCCACAGGCTATCACCCAGGCGGCGAAACAAATCCAGTGTGTCCTCATGCCAAGACCAGCGCACATTGTACGCAAGCTCCCGCAGGCGCTCCAGCGCCGGTGGCAAGGAGGGTACGGCTGTATAGGTGCAGAGCGCGCGAGGCTTCATCACTTGTCGATCAGGTTGTAGTGCAACTCAGGACTATGAGACACAGGGCCACAAGGGGGCCGCAAAGTTAATGCGAAAATGCGCCAAAGTCCGGCCCGAGGCCAGATGCGAAATTGAAAGGTTGCCCGTAACGAGTCAAGCCGGTCGTGGCATCTGCAAACCGGCATCAAGGAGAGGTGTTTACGGGGCATGCGACAATAAACTGAACAGAACAGTACCGCTGCAATTCTCATCGCACTTGATCCACAGGCGGCTTGTTTGGCTCCGCCCTTGCATCGAGGGAAATGTTCTGGCGCATGGATCCAGATGAGGTGTACAGGCTATGGCTGTACCACCTGGCGATTTCGGTGATTGATTCCAGCATCCTTCCCGGTGGATTGCCCTACCATCGCCAGACAAGAAGGCTGATGGCCGCTGGCCAAACCGGTGTGAACTCGTACGAACCATGCCGTATGACGGCCGCGAAGCGCCACGAGTCTTCACCGGACTACTTTGCCGACACGTCGTCGCGGGCGCGGACGACTCGCCTGCTGGCGTTGTTACTTACTGCCTCGTGGGCCCTTTGAAGTCGGGGTTAGGTGTAGGCATCTTGGCGTCTTGACTCGTGCGCCAAGTGCGTAGCATGGCCAGCAATTCCGCGTTCTTCGCTGGCATCGTGCGGCTGAGATCCGTGGTCTCTCCCAGATCTGCTTCCAGATCGTAGAGCTCCGTAACACCGGTTTCGTACCATTCGATAAGCTTGTAGCGTCCTGCACGGACAGCCCCAGAGGGGCGATTGCCACCGCCGGGGTAGTGCGGAAAATGCCAGTAAAGTGCGCGATCCCGCATATTCTCGCTGAAGAGATTTTGTCCATCAAAATTCTCCTTTGGCGGAAGGCCGGTGAGCGACAGCAATGTAGGCATCAGATCATTTGTTATGCCTGGAGTGTCCATAACGCCCCCTGCAGCAGCCCCGTAGCCCTGAATGATCAGCGGAATTCGCACGCCGCCCTCATAAAGCCACCCTTTTCCGGCACGCAGCGGAAGGATGGCCGTGGGTGCAGTTGTGCGTCCATTACTAAGCGTGCTTAGGCCGCCGTTGTCGGACGTAAAAACGACAATGGTGCGCTCGGATAACCGCAACCTGCTCAAGGCATCTACGATTCGGCCCACGCTTTCGTCTACGGAGGCTACCATTCCTGCATAAACGGCATGGCCTTGCTGCTCGCGTGTCATGGCGTTGAACAGTTCAGGCCGAAAGGAGGAATTGGGACGGGTCGATTCATAGCGGCTTGCGAGTTCCGGCTTGGCATGCAGAGGTGTATGCACGGCATAGTGTGAAAGCACCAGAAGAAAAGGATCTTCCTGATGGGCTTGCAGGAACTCAATCGCCGCATCCGTCAGCCGGTCAGTCAAGTAAGTGCTGTCTTCATCGGCCTGCAGATCCGGTACGCGTGTCGCCTGATTTCTCTCGCTACCGTACGGCGCAAAGTGGGACCCCGGATGACCTGAGTCATTGGACGCGAACACGGTTTCGAATCCTTGATGCTCTGCACGAAACCCTCCGGTGCCCAAATGCCACTTTCCAATGTAGCCCGTGGCGTATCCGGCAGCCTGGAACGCCTCCCCGAGTGTTACCTCCTCCAAGGGCAACGCCCTGCGAAACTCCGCCTGGCGCAGCATTCCGTTGCGTCGTCCATTAACTTGGTTTGTGAGGTGAAGACCCGCGGGGTAGCGTCCCGTCATGATGCTTGCTCTCGTGGGTGAGCAATTCGGGCCTGCGGAGTAAAACTGCGTGAAGCGTACACCCTGCGCCGCCAGGCGGTCAATGTGGGGGGTCTGGTAGAATGTGCTTCCATATGCGCCGATGTCTTTCCAGCCCAGGTCATCAATCAGGATGACCACGACATTGGGCGGCGGCTGCGTACAGCCAGCACCCAAGAGAAGCAATAACAGGAATGTGGCGGTGCGCACGGGCATGGCGAGTCAGCGTGTTTAGTGCCGAACCTTAGTCGGAGCGGCCGTTTCAATAGTATCCAAGACTACTTGAACAGGGTGCGTTTGTGCATCGTTCCGTTCTGGAATACAGGCTCCTTCCACAGCTGATGGGTCAAACGCCTTCGCGTCATACCATTGTCCATTTGACCGGGGCGCGTCCAGCGCAACGCCTGGTGACCTCATCCTTACCCACCATCTGGCACACTGCGTGCTCACAAATCCTGCTCACTATCGGACGGCGCTGATGGCCATAGCGTCCATTCGAGACTTGCAACGGATCCCTACTGTGCGGCATCAAGCAAGCTGGGCACGGGTTCAATGTCCGGTAGGTGTTGTACCTCACATTTCGGTCCCGCCTCAACGCAACTGCAGCCTCCCCCTGGCAACAGGGACTGGGACTTCGTCCTTACCAAGGCTGAGCCCCCCAGAGATACCAGTGTCCGTATCTTTTGCAGCAAGCCAACACTACACTTAACTCATGCCGGAGCGAGCCATCGCGCTCACCAGTGGCCACTTTGAGACGGTCTTTGCTAAGACGACGCACGGGATGCTCCGGGGACCGAGCCGGTTCCCGTTGGCTGGCGTCGTCGACCCGGGCTATGCCGGGCAGGACGCTGGCACGGTGCTGGATGGTACGCCGCGCGGTGTCCCGTTTTTTGGCTGCGTTGAGGAGGCTCTAAGCCAAGTCCGCGCGCCCGTTACGCATTGCATTGTGGGTGTTGCCACCGTCGGCGGCGTGCTGCCGGATTCACTTCGTAACGACTTGGAAGCCGCCGCCAGGGCGGGGCTGACGCTTGTAAACGGACTTCACTACTTGCTCGCAGACGATGCAAGCCTTGCGGCCATCGCGGCCTCGCACGGCGCCCTCATCGTGGACCTCCGCAAGCCACGGCCAGCTTCCGAGCTGCGCTTTTGGTCCGGGGAGATTTTGTCCGTACCCGCGCTCCGCATCGCGGTACTCGGCATGGACTGTGCCATAGGCAAGCGCACTACGTGTATGATGCTGCGTGAAGCATGCCGAGCGCGTGGGCTGACCGCCGAGATGATCTATACTGGCCAAACTGGCTGGCTGCAGGGATTGAAGCACGGATTCATTGTCGATGCTACACTGAACGATTTCGTTTCCGGCGAGCTTGAGGGGGCCATCCTTCGCTGCTATGAGGACACACAGCCGGATGTAATCTTCTTGGAGGGCCAGTCGGGGCTGCGCAACCCATCGGGCCCTGCAGGCTCGGAGTTTATTCTTTCTGGTGCCGCACATGGTGTCGTCCTGCAGCACGCACCGAAACGAGAGTTCTTCGAGGACTTTGAAGCACTGAGGTGCACCTTGCCACCCGTTGGCGAGGAAATGGAGCTCGTGCGACTGCTTGGCTCCGAGGTGTGGGCTGTCACGCTGTACACACAGGGCATGTCGCATGACGAGGCGCAGTCCGCCCAAGCTTTGCTAGAGGCCGATCTTGAGCTGCCGGTGGTGCTGCCACTGGAGGAAGGCGTATTGCGCATCGCGGACCTCATTTGCGCACGCGTATGAAAATCATCCGCGCGGAAACGTTTACAGAGCATCTGCCGCTGGCGCGCCCCTATGAAATAGCATTCAAGCGCGTAGACAGCGTCACGCTGCACTTTGTGCGGCTGGTAACCTCGTCACGTTTGGTTGGACTGGGGTCTGCCGCCCCTACGGATACCACCGGGGAGTCATCCATTGCGTGCGCTCAGGCCATGGACGACATGGGCCAGGACTTTCTGATAGGCAAGGATCCGCGACAACTGAGGGCACTTACCGGGGCGCTTCGCCATCACATGCCGCACACACCGGCGGCGCGAGCCGCTCTGGACATGGCGCTATACGACTTACTGGCGCACGACGCGGGTGTGCCTGTCGTGGACCTCCTGGGGCGCCGCCATAGCGGAATAGCTACCTCTATCACCATTGGAATCCTTCCCCTGGAGGATACGCTCCATGAAGCGACAGAGTACATCGGCCGGGGCTTTCGCGTGCTGAAGGTGAAGCTCGGCCATGACCTACAGGGCGATCTGGCGCGACTAGTCGCGCTTCGCGCACATGTGGGCCCCCACGTCCGGATACGGGTTGACGCCAATCAGGGCTATACTCCAAGCGAGGCAATGTCACTCGCTCGCCAGAGCCATTCGCTGGATGTGGAGTTCATTGAGCAGCCTTTGCCAGCCGCGGCTGTACAGGCCATGCGCACGCTGCCCAGTTCTTGCGCCCCCACGATGGCGGCTGACGAAAGCCTCCACACGGAGTCGGACGCGCTAGCGCTGTCAGTGGCGCCACCCTTTGGCATCTACAACATCAAGCTTATGAAGTGCGGCGGCATAACCAGCGGCTTGGCCATCGCGGACCTGGCGGCGCTTGCAAACTTGTCCTGCATGTGGGGATGCATGGACGAAAGCGTGATCAGCATCGCCGCTGCGCTTCATGCTGCGTATGCTTCGCCAGCGACTCGGTACTTGGATCTTGACGGCAGCTTTGACCTCTCGCGCGACGTGGCCACAGGCGGCTTTCGCTTGCACGAAGGCCGCCTGGAACTGCTTGATGCGCCTGGACTCGGTGTACGCCTTACTTGACTACGTGTCGGTGGGGCGCTGCTTTAAGACAAAGAGCCCCTCACCCATACTCGTGACGATGATCACGCCACTCTTGAAGTATGGGTAATTGCTCCAGGAGCCGCCGCCCTCCGCGTTCGGCGTGGTGTCAAAGAAGCCGATCTCGACCGGATTGTCGGGCGTAGTGATATCCAGAATCCGCAGCCCGCTGCCGTAATTCGACTGGTACATCAGATTGCCTTTGATGTACAGGTTGTGGTCCGTGGTCGTCGTCTTCGCAATGTATTCGCGAATCAGTACGGGATCCTCCAGGTCAGTGACGTCCCACACAAGGGTACGCGTGCCTTCCACCAGCTGCTGTGGCTCATCGCCTTCATCATTCATGTAGAAATACGCGTGGTCCTCTGTTAACCAGCCTTGGTGGGCATAGGCCACCTTTGGATAAACAGTCATCGCGAGCGCCACAGGGTTTTCTTTGTCCGTCACGTCCGAAATGCTGAGGGCCGTTTCGTTGGAGCCAACGCAGATTTCCTTACCCTGGTGCTCGGCGTCCGGGCCATGATAGACTACGCACTGCGCATCGTGGGAGTAACCGGTATTCCGGCGCCCCGTGGAGGGATCCGCAAAGCATCCTGCAAACGTCGGCGCTGCCGGTTCTTGGATGTTGATCATATGCAGTCCGCCGCCGCAGGTCTCACCGCCGCCGCTGGAACCAACTGCGAACGCGAAACCGGTGTCTTCATTGATGACGATGTTGTGCGCACTGTGGATGCCCTCATAGAGCGCAGTTTCCGAGAATGTCGCGGGCATATCCTTCACGGAGCGCAGCTGCGACAAGTCAAACACCTGCATCCCATGCTCCCCTGCGCCATCGGCCACGATATATGCGTGATCTTTGTACACCTTGATGTCGCGCCACACATTCGCACGCGAGCCTTCGGTCATGGGCAAGTCCCCGACATAGACAGGCATTTCCGGGGCAGTGACATCGATGAACGATGTCCCATCGGAGCGGCCAACTAGCGCGTATTCATGGCTGGTCGCCGGGTCCGTCCACCCCCAAATGTCGTTTGACATCGTGCCTCGGGAGCCACCCATCTGGTGTGTGGGCACAAAGGCGACGAGGTCGATTCTGTCACAGGCCCATCCGCGCGCTTCACCTTCAGCGCACTGGATTGCACCGCCCATCACCGGATCATAGCCTTTGATATCGTTCACCACCATACCTTGCTCGTCCCATTCCTCGCTCAATGCCAGGATGACTGCGGCACCCTCGCGCCGATCCACCCCGGTTGCCCCGACGGCTGCCACGCCGCCTGTCACTGCCAGCGACGAACCAAAGCTCGCACCAGCCGGTGCTACGGCGCTCAGCTGGCGCTGCGCCCCGCCCCATTTTCCTTCGCGCCGCTCAAAGCGGTACACGGCCCCGGCACGCTGGTTTTCGCCAGGCGATCCGACCCAAAGCACTCCGTCCCCAAACGCCAAGCTGGTACCGAACGTCGCACCCCTCTGCGGCTCAAAAGCCCGCAACTGTGGTAAGGCCACAAACGCCCCCGTTTCGTCCCGCTCGTAGACCATCACTGATCCCTGGCGCTGCGCAATCATGGGCATGCCCACAAATGCCATACCGCCGCCCAGCGCCAGTGCGGACCCAAACCGCCCTCCCTCGGCTCCACTGGCCGGCTCCAAGGCGCCGGTTTGTGCAAAGCTGTCGCCATCTCGCTCATAGACGTACACTTTTCCGCGGCCATCGTCGTGCGCAGGCGAACCGATGAGTGCTATGGCACCCTTAAGCGCTATGATTGACCCAAACCCCTGCGCCTCATCTTCGGTTAGCGTCGCAACTTGGGTGAAAGTGCCGCTTTCGTCTTTGCCAAATACATAGACCGCACCAGCCCCATCGCCTTTTTCGGGGGCAGACACCATTGCGGTAGTGCCGTCAAAGGCGATGCTACTTCCAAATTGGTCGCCTTCGTAGGCATCGGAGGCCGTAAGCGTGGCCGTGTGTGACAACGCGCCCGCATCGCCCCTGCTAAAAACGTATACAGCACCCGTGCCCGCGTCTGCACCGCTGGCGCCGACCAGGAGCACGTCTCCGTGCGCCGCGAGTGCACGACCGAACCGGTCGGCCTCGTCAGTAACGCGCAGGCGCCCGGACTCTGCCCACCCTTCGGCTCGGCTATATACATAGACCTCGCCGGCAACCGATGTGTTGCCGGTTTCGCCGACAAATACTTCATCCGCCGTCGTTGCGACGGCACCGCCAAAGCGCTGTGCATTAGCAGGTAGCGCTGCAGCAGCCACTAGCAAGATGGAAACGATTCTTAACATTGATTTGAAATGTTGGTGCGTAGGCGTTAGCGCACCTTTTAGTATGTATCGCCCAAGACGGTTCCATCTGACGCCGATGACCCGCGATAGTACAACGCCGCCTTTTACAGGCCCTTGCAAAGCGTGTGACGGGGAACTTTGGCCGCACGACGGTGTTGGCGGTGTGCCTTTCCAGAATGCTCGAAGCCCACGGGGCGGCGGTGGAATACAACTCAGATCAAGTCGATGCTGACGCCCGGGGCGCCCGCGATGACGGTACGCTTCAGGAGCGATGGGCTCTTTTTCAGCGATGGACCCTCAACAGGTTTGGGAAAAAAGCAGACGTTGAAGGCATTCTCTTTTTGGTTGGTATTCAGGAGCTTGGCAAGGGATTTGTGCCGGACTTGGATAAAGCCAGAAAGGAGCAAATTCTGCTGGAAGGCACGTATTGCGTCCTGGAGACCCTCGGGTACTACGAGCGCATTGGCATGGAAGGCAACGGGCACTGGATTTGGGAACAGACCAACCCACTGCCATCCGAACTCTCCAAGGAGGCAGAGGAGCAAATGTTACGCAGAGCTGTACTCCGCTACTTTGACATAAACCATAAGTATTGGACACATGAGTCGTAAGGCATCGCTTCTTTTTGTATTTGCGCTCGCATTGATTGCAGCCTGCGGGCAACCTGCATCTGAACAGTCGGCGGAGCCCGCACAAGCCGACGCACTGCAAGAAGAATCTGCCCAAAGCGAATCCGAGCAAGCAGCATCGGTGCTGCCGGAGTCTGACCCAGCCAACACTATTCAAGAAGAACCTGTGCCGACTGAGCCTGCACAGGTAGAGCCGACACAAGCCCAAACAGGTGTGACCAACTTCTACGAAATTACAACTCCTCAGGGGCGCATGGTCGTGCGCCTATTCGATGAAACACCAGGACATCGAGACAACTTCAGAAAGCTCGTTGCAGAGGGTGTTCTCGACAGCACGTTGATTCATCGCGTCATGAACCAATTCATGATTCAGGGCGGCGACCCGAATTCGAAAGACGACGACCCGTACAACGACGGCCTTGGGGGCCCCGGCTACCAGATTTCCGCCGAGCTTGACTCCAAATTCTTCCACAAGCGGGGCGCATTGGCGGCGGCCCGGCAGCCAGATCAGGTAAACCCCGAGCGTGAATCCAGCGGGAGCCAGTTCTACATTGTGCACGGCCGGATTTGGACGGAGGAGGATCTTGTGCAGATTGAGCAGCAGAGCAGGCAACGTGATCCAAGCTTTACGATTCCCCCAGAGCAGCGCGCAGTCTACACCTCTCTTGGAGGCGCGCCACATCTGGATGGAGCTTATACCATTTTCGGAGAACTGGTAGAAGGCCTCGATGTGCTAAATGCCATCGCCACGACGCAGACCACTGGCAGGAATGGCCAGCCAGCCAACCGGCCCTTGGCAGATGTGCCCATGACGGTGCGACCGCTCTTCAACTACGCATTGTGAATTCGCCGCGCGAGCGCTGGCAACGCCCACCGGCGGGCCGCTCCGCAGGGCATTTTTATCTGAGTAGTCTGCCCTTCGTGTGGATTTTACCGCGATAGTACTGAGGCAGCGCTATGCAAACGGATTCTGCGCCTTTGTAGCGCGATAGCCACCCCAGTGCCGCGCCAGGTTCCGCCTGGCGGTATCTTTTCCACGCCGGTATCGCCATAGTACCGCCGGCCAGCCTTCTCTAGTGGGCCACATTCTGGCAATGCATTTTGAGCGGGCGCCGACCCGTTGCACCCCACTGGACCTGTCGCCTTCCATGCCCCGCGTCGGCTTTTTTTTTGGCAGGTGCCGGATCCGTGCAACCTTTTGACAATTACTTTGTAAAAAGGATTTAGGTATGAACTTCCATGAACTCATAGAAAAAGTCGACGTCGCTCCGCGGCAAGTGCGGTACATGATCGCCCAAGGCTTCGTTCCACCCCCAAAAGGGGGGCGTGCGCACGCCTCGTACAGCGAGGAGCATGTCGCGGCCATCAGGCGCTACCTGCGGCTGAGAGAGCTCGGATTCACACCTGCATCCATACGGGTGCTTCAGCAGGCGCGCAAGGGCGCGCCATTTCCCGTAGCACCGGGGATCACCCTAGTCGTTGACCCGGAGCTCATCGCTTCGGGCGAGCCAGTGGAACCGTTACTGCTACGCCTTCGCGCTCTCCTGCGGGAGATTTTCAACAAGAACGGAGAAGAACAATGACCTCAAGACGTTCCACAGTTTCCAATCACGGTGGTGTCGCATCCAGCCTGGTTCACGCCGCTGCGCCCACCCCGATGTTCGATCCAGTAGCCGCGCTGGTTGAGCGAAAGCGCTCTGACCAGGGCGCGGAGCCAGCCGTACTTGTGGACATGGACATTGCGGTCACTATCCGCGGAGCGCTGGCACTTGTAGAGACTACACGTATCTTCGAAAACCGCGAAGAACTGCCTGTCGAGGCCCTCCTGAGTATTCCTGTACCCGTGCACGCCGCGTTCTTCGGGTTAACAGCCAAAATCGGCGGTCGGCATCTTCGGGCCACGGCTTTGCTCCGTGAAGCGGCGCGCCAAGAGTACGAGGACGCCATAGATGAAGGCAACGCCGCCGTACTTCACGAAGAACTCATTCGCGGCGTGCACTTGCTCTCTGTTGGCAACCTTGGTGCTGGCGTAAGGGCCGAAGTCGCAACCCGTTGGGCGATGCCTTTGCGGTTTCAGGCTGACCGCGGCCACCTTCGCATCCCCTTGACGGTCGGTGATGTGTACGGAATTTCTGGTCTTCCAGATTCTGACGACTTGGTGCACGGCGGCAGCGCTCCTGACGCCAGGTTGCGCCTGCGACATGATGCTCGCGGCATCACGCTCGCTGGCGGCGTACTCGTGCCGCACGCAGACGATAGCCTGCAGGCTAAGATTCCGGCCAACGCACCTGTTGACATCCTGGTAGAAGGCTGGAGCAACAAAGACCTTAGGGGCCGTACTCGGGATGGTCGCGGGGTCTCACTGTCCATTGAACCCGGCCCGGACGGCACCGAGGACTTGGATGTGGTTGTACTGGTCGATCACTCGGGGTCGATGTCCTCGTACTGCGAAGGCGCCTCCGGGACAATGCTGTCCACTCACGCGGCGCTGGTGAATGCGCTCCACAGCATGCCAGAATGGCTGCGTAGTGGTGATCGAGTCGCGCTATGGGAGTTCGACGATTCCTGCGAGCCCGTTGGGAACGGCCTGCCCGCTGAGCCGCGGGCATTTGCGCGACTGGTGTCCAAGCTTAGCCCACCGGCGGGTGGAACAGAAATCGGGAATGCACTCAATCGCGTCCATTCTGTCGAAGTCAGGGACGTGCTGCTGATCACTGACGGCATGAGCTATTCACTCGATGTCCAAGCCCATGCGCTTAGGGGCCGCCGTATTTTTGTGGTACTTGTAGGCGAAGACAGCCTTGAGGCCAATGTCGGTCACCTGGCGGCCCTTACCGGAGGCGATCTTCAGTTCAGCTTTGGCGCGGATGTGGCGCAGGCACTGGAAGAATGCGTGCGAGGGCTCCGATCCCTGCATATTCCAGACGGGCCGTTTGAAGTTGGCGAGAGCGGTTTACCGTTGCGACTCGTCACTGCCAGAGGGAATGCTGCCATTGAATCACGCTGGTCTAAGAACGCAAGTGATACCGAACGTGGTGCGTTTTCGTCTGCCGTCGCCGCCTATGCCGCCAGTCTCGCAGTGGCCCGATCGCGCGAAGACGATGCCGCGCGCATAGCCGTGGCTGAGGGATTGGTCACGCACCTTACCAGCCTAGTCCTTGTGGATGTGGAAGGAGAGCGACAGGAGGGCATGCCAATAACGCAAAAGGTCAAGCTGCCCACGCCCCGAACCGGTGTGCACTATGGTCCCGCGGACGTGTCAATGGCTCCGCTGAGTTCGGCCATGAGGGCTAGCGCACCGCCGCCAATGGGTGCCGCCCTGTATTGCAAGCCACCACTACAGGAGCTGAACTCTTTGGACTCCGCGCCATCCAGTATACCCGCAGCCGCCCTCGACCTGAGCGCCATCTGCCAGCAGATTGATTGGGACGCCGAGGCCCCGGACCTGGCCAAGGGCAGCCTCATGCGCACCGCCCCTCACATAGCCAAGGCAATCCGCAAATTGTCTAGGGACCCATTCCTGAATTCAAACGCTGAGGCCTTCGGGATTGATAGCCTCCATTTGGCCATCGCCCTCCTGGCCCATTTGGCTTCTAAAGAGTCTCGCCCAGCAAGCCGCGCGCTGCGACGCCTGCTGGGCAGCGTAGAATTGCGTGCATTTGAGGAATTTGCCGATTCATTTGCTGTGGACGGCGACCCCCAATACTACCTCCAGCGGTAACAATTTGCGCTTGTGTGCTGGCCTACTACCGCAGTGGCACATGTTACGGCGGCTGGCCCCGACGCTCGTGGCGGAAGACTACGCCGAAGGCTAGCACGTCGCAAGCCAGCGTGTGGCGCTAGCGGCCGAGCGCTTTCACGCGGCCGGGCAAAAAGCCCGGTCCCAGCGGACTGAGACGGACTGCCAGGCCATGACCTTTGCGTCGCTAGTGGCGCACCTGGGCACGCTGTACAAGCACGAGGTCACCCCGTACGTTGGCAGGGTGCAGGAAGGCTTTGCAGTGCTGGGCGGCAAGCCAGAGGCCCAAGCTCTCGCCAGCCAGCTGTAGGGCATCAAGACCAAGTTGGGGTCATTCCCAGTAACACCCCTATGGCGCATACATGCTCGTTGAAGTCAACGACTAATTGTGCCTGATGTCACTAAGAAGAATGAGCCTAAATGTTATACTTCATGAAATCACATCGTGACGAAGCCTCATTGAGCTGCATCGGCATGGGGGAGGACGCCCGTTAAAGTCGAGCCCGTTGCAGGTTCCGGCTCCGTGATCCCCATGCTTGTTGTGTACTCAGTAGATACGTGATTCACGAAACCAGGCGCTAAGAACGTGCCGTAGATCTTGTAGCTTCTCGCTTGCAATCGTGAATGCGACAATCGTGCCGCTACCCGCTGAAGCCTAATGAACGAACGCCAAGCCCTGTCTGATCAGGAGCAAGTGCGCCTCGCTGCGCGTCGTAAGCTGGATGAGCGAGGCGTCAATGCCTACCCGTACGCGTGGGACGTGGACACGACAATTGCGTACGTGCTTTCCACTTTTGATGACGCGCTGCACCAAGACTCCCAGTCACTCCAAGTGTCCCTTGCCGGACGGTTGATGTCGCGACGCATCATGGGTAAGGCCTCATTCTTTGACCTGCAGGACACGAGCGGACGCATGCAGGTCTACATTCGGCGCGATGATCTGCCCGCGGGCTTCTACAATGAGGAGTTCAAGCGCCTCATGCACATCGGCGATATCGTCGGCATCCGCGGGCATGTGTTCCGCACCGGCCGCGGTGAAGTTACCATCCACGCCCATGCGCTGACGCTGCTTTCCAAGAGCCTGCGGCCTTTGCCGGTGGTGAAAGAGCAGGACGGCACCACATTCGATGAGGTTACAGACAAAGAGTTTCGCTACCGTCAGCGGTACGTGGACCTGATCGTAAACCCGGAGGTGCGGGCAGTTTTTAGGCAGCGGGGCCGCATGATGGCGGCATTGCGCCGCTTTCTTGACACGCGTGGATATGTCGAGGTCGAAACCCCAGTGCTGCAACCCCTCTACGGCGGCGCGACCGCACGCCCGTTCGTGACCCATCATAATGCGCTGAACCTGCAGCTGTTTCTTCGCATCGCCGATGAGCTCTACCTCAAACGCCTGATTGTCGGCGGGTTTGATGGCGTCTACGAGATTGCCAAAGACTTCCGCAACGAAGGCCTGAGCCGCTTCCACAACCCAGAGTTTACCATGCTGGAACTATACGTTTCCTACAAGGACTACGTGTGGATGATGGACTTGGTAGAAGAAATGATCGAACACGTTGTGGATGCACTCCACGGCACGACGACGATTGAAGTGCAGGGCCGTGACATTTCCTTTTCGCGGCCCTGGCCACGTAAGCCGATGTTTGAAGCTATCGCGGAGCGGACAGGCCATGACCTCTACGGAGCAAGCCGTCGTACGCTGGCAGACGTGGCGACAACCCTCGGTCTGGAGGTCAATGCCTCCATGGGAAGCGGGAAAATAATTGACGATATCTTTGGGACATTTGTAGAGCCGCACCTCATCCAGCCCACCTTTGTTACAGACTACCCGGTGGAGCTCAGCCCGCTAGCCAAGCGGCATCGCAGCAAACCGGGCCTGGTCGAGCGGTTTGAGGTGATTTGCAACGGCAATGAACTTTGCAACGCCTTCAGTGAGCTCAACGACCCGGAGGATCAACGGAAGCGCTTCGAAGACCAAGTCCGCCTGCGAGCCAAGGGTGACCTTGAAGCAATGCAGATCGATGAAGACTATCTCCGTGCACTGGAATACGGGATGCCGCCGACGGCCGGATTGGGCGTTGGCGTGGACCGACTGGCGATGCTCCTTACCAATCAGGCGTCGATACGGGATGTGATCCTGTTTCCGCTGCTGCGTCCGGAAGATCCCTAAGTCCTTTTGCTGTTTCGGACGGCCACACGCACGTTGCGCTGCAGCCCGCCAAACCGGGCCCGCTTGACTGCGCTGCCCTTGAAGCGCTTGCGAAAAGCGGCAAGATCCAGCTCCGCCCATTCGCTAAGTGGCGTATCCGCTATCCCGTGCCGGGGCATGAATCTTGACTCGTTCGTCGCATATTTGAACTTGTTCCAAGGGCAAACATCCTGGCAGATGTCGCAGCCGAAGATCCAGTTGTCGAAGCCGTGCTCCAGGTCTTTCGGCACATGGTCGCCGCGGTGCTCAATCGTCCAGTAAGAGATGCAGCGATTCGAGTCAACAGCATATGGCTGGTAAATGGCATCCGTGGGACATGCGTCTATGCAGCGCGTGCAGGTGCCACAGTAGTCCGGGATAGGGCTGTCGTAATCGAGTGGCAAGTCAATGATGAGCTCCCCGATAAAGAAGTACGAACCCATCTCGCGGCTTATGAGGTTCGTATGCTTGCCGATCCAGCCGAGTCCGCTGCGTGCGGCCCACGCCTTATCCAGAACCGGCGCTGAATCCACAAAGGCCCGTCCTGAAATCGGCCCGTTGTTTTCGTCTATCCATTGAAAAAGTGCATAGAGGGCCTCCTTCAGCACATGGTGGTAGTCATCGCCCCACGCGTACCGGCTCACCTTGCCGACGGAGGGATCGTCGGGTAGCGTACCCGGCTGGTAGTAGTTACGCAGCACGCTGATGACAGATTGTGCTCCTTCAACGAGCCTGGTGGGGTCCACGCGCTTCTCAAAGTGCCGTTCCATGTACGCCATGGACGAATGGCGGCCCTCGCTGAGCCACGTTTCCAGGCGCTGGGCTTCCTTGTCAAGTCTGGTGGCGCGCGCAATGCCGCAGGCGTCAAACCCGAGTCGTATCGCTTCCCGCTTGATGGCACTGGCAACGCGTGCTCGCTGTGCTTTGTCGTATCCGGGCATAGTTATTTCACTCCGGGGCGCATTCCCGCGTCACACCGGCATCGGTCCGCCGCAGGCGCGTACTCTCTCTCTTAAGGCCTCCAAACGTTAGGGGCTGGTATACTGAGATGCAAGCCGGTCTGGCCAACCTAATTCACAGGAGTTCAACGTGGAATCCGCCAAAATCGCCTCAACTTTCTCAGGCATTCTTGCCTGCTCTCCCTTCAGCCGCCACTATACACCGCCAAGGTCAATGTTTTACAGTGCCTGCGTCGCTCTACTAAGAATCTTGGTGCCAGTCTTTTTTGCATTTGAGGACTAATATGGGGAGATAGAGCCTGACTTTGGTACGTGAATGATCGTCAACGATCAGGATTGGTTCATAGCCGCCGATCATATTCTGAGTCGCAAGACAGGCGTAGACCCAGCCATTGCGACCCAGGCCGGGCCCGCTAAGAAATACGCGGGTCTAGTCACCTGTAATACCTCACAGTAGACCGATATATGAGTTTCGCGAGAAATGGACCTAGGCGTTGCATGCATTTCCGACTACGCGTCCAAGAGCAACCAAGAGTATCCCGTAACACGGGAGTGAGAATCAAGGCAGGGAGCGCTGCTTTGCCGAGTTGGGTATCCTTTTGCAGGCTCACCCACTATACTGAAAGGCATTTGGGATTTCACCTCAAAGACGTTTTCGCCACCACCATGGTCACCAATGAAGCGCTCGTTAGCCGGTTTGTGCTACTGGAGTCGGGTGAATGGATTGAGACACGTTTCCTCGGCCTGATAGGGCAAAGCGGTTGCCCGCTTGGTGGTTCTGACAGACTCGTACGCGGCATGCAGGTAGACACTCGGAATACGCGTCCAGCGATCTTTGGGGGCGACTGAAGAAGGCGGTCAGGATCCAGTGCCAGAGAGGGGCCCGTACCTACATACTACCCCGCCGCCAGCTTATGCATCGGCTTGACCTCAACCAGCGGCCGCGTCGCTCCCTTCGGCGTCAGCGCACAATGTCTCGGATGCGGGCGTAGCGCGTCAATGGAACGCTCAAATACCTTGCAGACCTGCATTCTCGTTCTCATTTAGGCAACAGGCAGGAAAGGATCAGCACCCGGTTCCTTTGACCTTCCCCTTTACGTGCTTCACGGCCAATACGCTCCACTGAACGATGTAAAGCAAAAGTGCGGCGCTCGCAAGGGGGAAAAGCACAAACCCTATATCGGCCAGGTAAAGCCTTTGATTGTCTGCGAACATGTCTACCAGGAGGGCAAACGGATCAAAAGTGTTTAACAAGAGCACCGCACCCGTGCCAAGCGCCGCCGCAATCACAAGAAGCATGTGATTCGGTCTGTCAATCCTGATTCTCATAGAAACCACCTATCCAAGCAGTATGTCTGAGATGTCACAGGGCGTACGCGGAATTGTTCCGGTGCCGCTGTTTCCCCTGTGCAATTAGGTTCTCGTACACTAACCGTTGTCGTACCAATGCCGCCGGTACGTATTGCACTTGCGTGCCTGTATCCAATTCCCGAATGTTGTGCTTCTCGGCAAACTGACTCACGTAGCGCTGCAAGTGATTCTTGCTCATGTGGTGGAATTAGCCGTATAGCGCACGCTTCATGGGTGACCAAAACGATTCCAGGCCGCTGGCCTGCGCCATTCCGTTCACACACTCGCCAACCGAGCCCTTGACCGCTTCATTCTGTTTTCCAATCATTCCTCTGCCGTCCGTGTAGATCGCCGCGCCGATCTCGGTGTTATCGTACGCGTAGCCCTGGATCGTTGCGGCTGACGTGTCCTTACCACCTCGGCCCGAACCTGGCCCGTTGCACGGTCCTTCAATCCAGCCACAGCAGTCATACCGACCGCTTATCATACAGATTCTTGTCCTCGTGCTTGTTTGGTTCTCTGGCACCCACATACGTCTCGACGGCTTTTGCCGGCCCTTCAAACGCGGCAGCAGCCATTGCCGCGAATGTCTCCCGGATCCACTGGAGCATGAACTAAGCCGATTTCTGCGTAATGCCTAGAGCGCGGTACAAGTTCAGGCTGGACGCGCCTTTCAGCAAGGTCACGTCGAGGTAGGTCGCGTACGTCCATTTCTGAAGCGGAAGCCTCGAGGGCGCCAGCTCCGTTTCCGTGCGAGTGCTGAACCCTTTGTGGCACGTTCGGCAGCGGTCGGGCATTTTCTGCTAGGAGCAAGCGTATGTATCTGTGCCCTTGCAGTGCGGGCAACAGCAACCGTCCGGCCAGAATCTGCCTTGAAATCATTCCTGCGCTGCCTGCTCGTCCGGGAGGAGATTCGCCAATTTCAAAAGCGCGAGTCCTGTTCGATGTGATCTGCCTGGTCCCGCTACATGTCGTTGGTTTTTCCTTGCCTGAACCTGATATGCGCAAGTCCGATAAGCCATGCCACTCAGTGAATAAGCGAGAAAAGTAAACCTCCTAACCTTTCCGGCTCATCATTCAATCGGCCATGCAAGTGCGTTCACGTCGGCAGTTTTCGCATACCGGAGCAGGCAGCGTCATTGATCGTGCCACTTGTATCTCCGGAATGTCGGGCACAACACCGGTCGCACGGCTATCGCCGCGGCACCCGGCAAGCTGTACTGGTATGACGCAGCTGCGGAGTGCCCCTGGGGCACCGCCAAGAAGCGGCTGCCGCCCAGCCTTTGCCTGCCAGCATACACCATTTGCAGCCACCTTGGCCCTCGCTCCGCAGTAAGCCAACAGTAGCCACGAGTTCGCGGCTCCGGCGCGCTTGGGCGCCGAATCAGCGACTTGCCCGACAGACTCCCGGCGACTATTCTGCCGAATTCAGTAACGCCGCCTGTCAACCGGAGGCATCTGCCACACACGAGATCACAAAGACAGTCTCACCGCAGTTGCAAAATCCGGCCTAGGACCACTTCCATCCACCTGAATGCAACTATGGGGTGGACCGCAGCCACTCGGTGCCACAAACAACAAGCGTCCCGTGGCCCTTACGGCTACGGGACGCCTGAGTAAACGCTGTCAGGTTCTAGTTGTCCGGGGTGGTGTCCACCCGCCGGAACTGGGACGCACCGCTTTTCTTGGTTGTCTGACCCGAGGCGCCCATACCCATTTCCGTCATCCGGTCATTGGTTATCCCAAGATCTCTGTAGAATTGTGCTACCGCACGCGCACGGTCCTCCGAAAGCTGCTGTGCCCTCCGCTCATCGCGCGACGCATGTCCCTCAATGCGTACGCGAAACTCGCAATTCTGCAGAATCTCTACATTCTCCAGCAAGAGGGGCCGCGCATCCTCTGTCAGTACGGACGCGTTGCGGTCAAAGAAGACCGAGTTCATTGATGAAATGTCGCAGTCGAAACAGCCTTCGCTTGTAACCTCAACGGTTGTAGTCTGCGTGTCACTGCCACCGGCATTGGTCACAACAAGGACGACGGAATACGTTCCCATTTCCGCATAAGTGTGAGACGGATTAGCCTCTTGGCTCGTGTTGCCATCGCCAAAGTCCCAGCTGTACGCGAGCGGCGCCGAGCCGCGCGCATTCGGGCTGAAGGTGATCGACAGATCCTCGTCGCAGGTGCTGACGGACGCCTTGTCGGTCGCTATCGTTACGATCTCCGCGGGCTCGAGCACCGCGACCGTACAACTGCCCGTAGCTGGGCCCGCTGCATTCTCGGCAGTAGCAGTAACCGTATAGGTGCCATCGCCGCCAAAGGCATGGGTGACCGTGGCGCCGCTGCCCGAAGTCCCGTCGCCAAAGTTCCAAGTAATTGTGACAGGCTGCGTCGCGGCCGGGTTGGTCTCCGCACTAAAGGCCGCTTCTGTCCGCAACACCACAATTCCGGTCGGGCATGTTACACTCTGCACTCCAACCGGTGTAATCGCTGATGTGAGGTTAACCTTGAAACCCACGCCGATGCCGGAAAGAACATCCATGGGGCCGAAGCCATTGTCCGCATTGCTATCAAGCTGGTCGTCCCCAAAATGCAAGCCGCTGTTAATTTCCAGAAAGAACGATGTCCGCGCATTCATCGCAACGTCAAGGCCTACGCCCAACACCGGGCCGAACGCGGAAGCACTCTCCTCCTGGTTGCAGCAGGGTGACGTTTTCTGCGTGGCCGTGCCAAATGAGGCACCTAGACCAAAGTTGAAATACGGCGCCGTCCGCTGCGTTGCATTCGCAAACGTGTACCTGCCAAAGACCTGAACCGACACGCGCGACGAGGGATCGTCACCCACTGCATCGTCCGTGCGCGTGTCCGGCGGCGGAAACTGAGTGATCACGGGATAATCACCGTACGCAAGGGAAAAGCTCGCCGAAAACGGTACGCTAAACTGGTAGCCAACCTCGGCAGCCAGCCCTAAGGGCGTACCAACGCTGAAGGCGTCGCCGTTGAAGTTGATCGGAGACTTCTCGTTGTCACCGGTATAGTTCGAAAGCCCCACCTTGGGCTTGATGAAGACGGTGCCTTCTGGGCGATACACCTTTGCTTGCGCCCAAGCCTCGCTGGCAGTCCCAATCAGTACGGCCAGCAGCATCAATGTTGAGTAGCGTTGAATCATTGGACAACCTCACGATCCTGTTTGCGGAAACGGGGAAACCACTTGGACTCCCCACTGCATGGAATCGCCCACCAACAAGGCAATCCCGCCGTAGGTACACGGAATTACACTGAGGATAGTGCCTGGATGCGTCGCTGCATCTGGCGCTTATAGTTGGCTGCCTTGTTCCTGTGAATGACGCCCTTGGTGGCCAAGCGGTCCAGGTAGGACTGCACCGCCGGAAAAGCCACCGTAGCCTCCCCATGGTCCTCCGAGTGGAGCACCTTCTTCACCATCGTGCGCACCCGGCTACGGTGAATCCTGTTTCTTACCCTTGCACGGGCATTCTGGCGAACCCGTTTGGCCGCCGACTTGTGCTGTGGCATACCTGCGTGATTAGTCTGGAAAATGGGCACCAGTAAATCCGCCGGTTGCGACAGAGTTCCCCATTCGGCGGTCAGTCCAGCATCTTGCGGAGAAATGCAGGCTGATCCGAGCTTTCGCGCTTTACGCGCCGTCTCTCGTCACGCTCCGGCGCTGCCAGCCGTCTGATCGCGACGGTCGGCTTCTCTTCTTCCCCCTCCGGCTTTGATTGGCGCCGACTGGCCGGACCCCGCCGCTCATACGCCGGGATGTCCAGCACCTTAAGGCTGTGCTCTCCCTTATAGTCGAAGTACGGCTCATTCAGCGGCACTGTCCGCGTGCCTTCCGCCTTGTTTGTCGCCCCAAAGCCGGTGGCTATAACGGTCACCCGGAATTCATTACCCATGTCCTCATCCACCACGGTGCCAAAGATAACCTCCACGTCACCGCCGGCCTCTCGCTTAATGAGCTGCGTCGCTGCGGTAGCTTCCTTGATCTTCAGACCCCTACCCGCAGTGATATTCACCAAAACGTTGCGCGCGCCGCTAATGGACAGCCCTTCCATCAGTGGGCTGCTGATGGCCTCTATAGCCGCCTGTTCCGCGCGGTTTTCTCCATCCCGTGCGGTACCCGTACCCATAAGCGCGGCCCCTCCGTCCTTCATCGTGGTGCGCACATCCGCGAAGTCGAGGTTGATCAGGCCGGTGCACGTGATCAGGTCTGCTATGCCACGCGTTGCGTTATAGAGCACCGCGTCCGCCCGCTGGAATGCTTCGATTAGCGTAGTGTCATCATCTGCGATGTCCAGTAGCCGCTCATTGGGGATCAAGATCAGCGTGTCAACATGCTCCTTCAGGCGCTCAATGCCCTCCAGAGCCATATCCATCCGCTTCTCCCCTTCGCAATCAAATGGCTTGGTCACGATGGCCACCACCAGGATGCCCAGGCGCTTGGCGACCTCGGCTACCACCGGTGCACCGCCGGTACCCGTACCTCCCCCCATGCCGGCGGTGATAAAGCACATGTCGAAGCCATGCAACATCGCCTCGACCTCATCTACGCTTTCCTCTGCAGCCTCCGCCCCTATCTTCGGCCTCGCACCGGTGCCTAACCCCTTGGTAAGCACCCGGCCAGCTTGGATGCGGTGCGGCGCCAGCGTATCGTTCAGCGCCTGGGAGTCCGTGTTCATCACCACGAAGTCCACATGCTGCAGCCCTTCACGGACCATGTTATTTACTGCGTTGCCACCACCTCCGCCTACTCCGATTACGCATATTTTGGCCATTCCTTCACCGCTATAGTCAAAGGTGAAGCGTGAACTTGAGTGCTGTTCCATCGGTGTTCCTCCAGTAGGATTCATTGAAACGCTCGTAGGTATGATTAGAGTTCGTCGAACCAGCCCTTCATGCGCCCGGCGATGCGGTGCACCAGCGAGGGACCGTTACTATCGCTGTGTAAGGCGGCTACGAGACCGCCGTCGTATCCATTAAGCTGTGAAGCCCCCAACAAAGACGGCTGTAAGCCGTAGAGCACGAGCCCGACGCCTGTGGCAAACTTGGGATCGGTAACCTCTTCCACAAGTCCCCCAGCGAGCCCGATGGGCAGTCCGACGCGGGTCTCCATCCCCAGTATCTCCGAGGCCAACTCAGCAGTCCCGGCGACAAGAGAACCGCCCCCAGTGAGCACTGCGCCGGCGGCCAGATGGCGGGAATACCCGCTACGCTTGATCTCAATAGCCGCAATTTCGAGGATCTCCTCCATGCGCGGCTGAATAACCTGGCTTAAGGCCGAGCGGCTGATGCTCTTCTCCGCCCGTCCCCCAAGACCCGGGATCCGAATCTCCTCATCCGGCTCTACCTCGTCCACAAGCGCCGACCCGAACCTGCACTTGAGCGCCTCGGCATGGTCCCGCATCACGCCCAGGCCCTTGCGGATGTCGTCGGTAACCTTGTTGCCTGCCACGGCAATGACCGCCGTATGGCGTATAGTGCTGTCTTCAAAGACAGCGACATCGGTAGTACCTCCACCAATGTCGATCAGGGCAACACCAACCTCCTTTTCATCTGCATGGAGCACGGAAAAGGACGAAGCTAGTGGCTCCAGGACAATGGCATCTACAACGTACCCGGCCTTTTCTATACACCGGTAGATGTTCTTGGCAGCGGACACAAGGCCGGTGATGATGTGCACGTTCGCCTCAAGCCGCACACCGCTCATACCGACCGGATCCAGAACACCATCCTGGCCGTCTACGATGAACTCCTGCGGGATGACATGGAGTATCTCGCGGTCCGCCGGCATGGCAACATGCATTGTGTCTTCCACCAGTCGCTCTACATCCAGCCGTGTGATTTCCTGGTCACGATGAGCGATCGTTACGACGCCTCGGCTCTGAAAGCTCTGCACATGGTCGCCAGCGATGCCAACAATCACGCTCTCCACGTTGACGCCGGCTGCACGCTCGGCCGCACCGATGGCTTCTTGTACCGCTGCAACGGTCTTGTCAATGTTAACGACAACGCCCCGGCTGAGGCCTTGGGACTCCGCCAAGCCAATGCCAAGGACGTTGATGCGGTCGAAACTGTCTGCAGCACCGACGACGGCACACACCTTAGTGGTACCGATGTCCATGCCTAACACGATCCGTTCGTTCATGGTGCTGGGTTGCTATTTGTGGCTAAGTCGATCCTTCCCTGGTAACGATTTGACCCTCAAAGCGCAGGTCAATCATGTGGAAGGTCTGCGTAGGATGGGCGGCAACGTGCTGGTCCCAGAATGAGCGAAACCACTGAAGGCGTGAAGCGAAACCCTGGTGCCCCAGCCATACTTCTACGGGCGCGCCGGCGGGAGCCGGTGCAGTGTAGAGCTTTAGGCCCTTGGGTGTAAGAATGAATTCCGACAGCAGGCGCTCCGTGCCAGCATCCACCTGCGCCAAATCTTGCGCAAGCGAACGTACTGCAGGGTGCTCAAGCGGCTTCACGGGGTGGTACGGCTCACTGAGGTTTCTTAAGATCGGCACGTCAAAGGTGCTACGCGCCGTCACCGGCATCATAAACCCGGCCGGATCGATAAAATGGGTGCCGCGCCCGGTCTCGTCAACTACCAGCAGCACCGGAGCACGCTCCTCGATCCTGACGTGCAACACGCTGCTGGGGTAACAGGTAGCGGTACTCCATCGCACCCAGGGATGCCGCCGCACGCGATCCGCGACGATTGCGGCCTCCATAGTGAGATCCGTTGGCATCGCCAACCGCGCTATGGAGGCCGAGTCTGCCTGACTCATGCCGCGGATGTTGAGTTGGGTACACGTGCGATGCTGCATCCAGTGGAAGCTGTACGCCGCGCCACCAACTAGCATAACCACCACCGCGATCGAAACCGGGCGCGCACCTCTCTTATGATGCTTGCTGTTGCCTTTCATCACTGAAGTAGGGCCAAAAAGCTCCGCGCAACACGCCAAATGTCGCCGGCGCCAAGGAAGATGACTACATCGCCGGCCTCGCAGCGCGACATCAGCAACTGTGGCAAGGCCTTCAGGTCCGGTTCGTAGTGCACATCGCGATGCCCGCGCCGAAGTGCGAGGTCTGCGATCAGACGTCCGCTGACCGATGTGCGCGGCTTCTCTCTGGCCGCGTAAATGCCGGTCACGATGACCATGTCCGCATCAAAGAAGGCGCGCGCAAAGAGCTCCTTAAAGTCGTCGGTCCGTGAGTACAGGTGCGGCTGAAATACAGCCACGATGCGCCGCGTTGGAAAGCCCTCACTAGCAGCCTGCAGCGTGGCCACGACCTCGGTGGGGTGGTGTGCATAGTCGTCAATCACCGTTATGCCCTGCGCCTCGCCCAGAGTCTGGAATCGCCGCTGAACACCGGTGAACCTGGCCAGCCCGGCCTGAATCCGGCCAAAGGGAATATCCAGCTCCAACCCCACGGCAATAGCCGCCAGCGCGTTGCGCACGTTGTGGATGCCGATGGCCTTTACTGTGACGGTGCCGAGGTGAGTGCTGTCCCGCGTAACGCTAAAGCACGTTGCCGCTCCGTCCTGTGTGATAGCCTCCGCCCGCACCATCGCCTGGCGAGCTGTGCCATAGGTGACCAGGCGACGCTCAATGCAGCCTACTATCTGCTGCACTCCGATGTCGTCCAGGCACACAATCGCCGCTCCGAAAAACGGCACAGAATTAGCAAACTCCGCAAATGCGGACCGAACATCGTCCATGTCACTGTACGTGTCCATGTGCTCGGCCTCTATGGAGGTAATCACGGCCAATGCCGGCGTAAGCCGCAAGAATGTGCGATCGTACTCATCGGCCTCTATGACGATGATGTCACCCTCTCCCGTCACCGCGTTAGAGCCCAGAACGCTCACTTTGCCGCCGACGATGATTGTTGGATCAAACCCGCCTTCCGCGATCACCAGGCCCACCAATGATGTCGTGGTGGTTTTGCCATGCGTCCCCGAGATGCCAACGCCGAATTTCATGCGCATGAGCTCGCCCAGCATTTCCGAGCGCGGAATGAGCGGAATGCGGCGCGCGACGGCTTCGCATGTCTCTGCGTTCTCGGTGCATTCCACCGCGGACGAGTAAACCACCACGTCCGCGCCACGCACCTGCGCGGCTGCATGCCCTTCGTAGACCACCGCTCCCGCCTGCTCCAGGCTGGCGGTCACCTCGCTTTTCTGGAGGTCGGACCCCGTGATCTGGTACCCGCGCTCCAGCAGCACGTGCGCGATTGAGCTCATGCCAATGCCGCCTATGCCCACCATGTGCACATGGCGGATCCGGCCCAAAAGCGGTTGTCGTCGCTTGCTCATCATGGCGCCGTTCCGTTTGTGCGCCCTTGCCACCCCGCCAGGCTGAGCACATTCTCGGCAATCGTTTGGGCTGCATGGGGCCGTGCTGCCTTGGCTGCCGCCCTTCTCATCGCTTCGAGACGCTCGCTATCCGTCAGGAGCGCCACGGTAAGCGTAGCCATGGCGTGGTCGAGTTCTTTTTCCTCAGCCACAATGGCAGCGCCCAACTGCTCCATGCTCCGGGCGTTCTTTGTCTGGTGGTCCTCTGCCACATGCGGCGAAGGCACCAGGATTGCGGGCGTGCGCGTAACCAGGAGCTCGCTGCATGTGACAGCACCGGCACGAGAAAGCACCAGGTCCGCCGCGGCGTATGCCTCGTCCATCCGGTGGACATACTCCAGCAGGTGCAGGCGCGCATGCGGCGCGACCTGCGGCCGCAGACGCTCATAGTAGAGACGCCCCGTCTGCCAGATGACAAAGAGGTCCTCGTGCTTCTGCAGCGCCCCGAGGTGGCGCAGCATAGCCTCGTTGATGGCGAGGCTGCCCAAAGAGCCGCCAAAAACGAATAGTACGCGGGCACCGTCCGGGACGCCGAGCGCGGCGCGCGATGCTGCGCGATTCGCCTGCGTCAGCTCCGTCCGGGTGGGATTGCCACTCAGGCGACATTTCTCTTTGGGAAACCACGCTGCAGCCTCTGGAAAGGCGATATGAATCTGCGCAGCAAATCGCGCGATGAGTCGGTTGGTGACGCCCGCATACGCGTTCTGCTCCTGCGCCACCACCAGGCGTCGACGGTAGTGGCCGGCCATCAGCACTGGGCCCGACACATAGCCACCCGTGCCAAGTACTACGTCCGCATCAAAGTCGCCGACCAGACTCCAGCTCTGCAAGAGACCGCGCGCCAGCTTCCACGGGAGGCTCAGGTTCTTCAGCAGCGCTTTTCTGTGAAAGCCACTTACCGTGATTGGGTGAATGGCATAGCCCGCGCGAGGCACCGCGCGCCACTCCAGATGGTCCCGCGTACCCGCAAAAGCGATGGCGGCTTCCGGCTCCAGCGCCCGAATTGCGTGGGCAATGGCTATGGCGGGATACACATGGCCACCCGTGCCCCCTCCAGCTAACAGTATGCGTGGTGCGCGGGTCATCGGCCAATCTGCCTCGAGATATTCTGTAAGATGCCGATCATCACGCCAGCGGCTATCATGCTCGTTCCGCCATACGAAACCAGCGGCAGCGGCAGACCGGTCACCGGCAACAGGCCCACCGCCACGCCGGCGTGGATAAACCCGTACAGCGTCACGATCGTCGTAAAGCCCGTCGCCAGAAATAGCCCCAATGGGTCTGGGGCGTGCCGCGCAATGCGCAGGTATCCGCGCAGCATCAGAACCGCAAAAAGACCCAGGAGTGCCAGCGCCCCCAACAGCCCATACTCTTCGGCGATGATAGCGAAGATCAAGTCGTTGTATGGTGCGGGCAGGAAGTCTCGCTGCACACTCTTGCCCGGGCCGCGCCCTGTAAGGCCCCCCATCGCAAAGGCGATGCGAGCCTGGCGGGCCTGATACCCTTCAGCCGCTTCGCCGAACAGCTCCGTAGTGTCGGACGTCGCAAACAGATCCAGACCCAGGTACGACTCCAGTCGTGAGGCGCGCTGCGGCGAATTCATAAGCATCAGCACAGCGAGCACCGCGCACACGGCACCCAGCTTGGCAAGGTGGCGCACGCGTACACGGCCCACAAAGCATACCAGTAGCGCCGCCATGAGCACCAGGCCGGCAGTGGAAACGTCCTCCAAGCCGATGAGCATGACGGTGACGAGTATCCAGAACAGGATCGGCAGCACGGCCCGCCGGAAGTCATCGATGTACTCCTGCTTGCGAACCAGGAGTACGCTCACATAGAGAACAAGCGCAACCTTAGCTATGTCGGACGGCTGCGCGCTAAGCGGGCCCAGGTGGAATGCGCGCGTAGCACCACCATAGGTGACTCCAAGAGCGCGCACCAGAAAGAGCAGCACCAAGGAGCCCAGCAATATGATGCGCGCCCACCGAGCCAGGAAATGGTAATCCACCAGGCTGAAGACAACCAGGGCGGCCAGGGCCAGGACCACGCGCACAATGTGGCGCATGAGGAACAGCTCCGTGTCGCCAGCCGCCTTTACCTCGGCTAAAAAGCCAATGGCGCTGTATACCGCCAGCGTCCCGACCGCGCTGAGCACCAACACCACCCACAGCACGTACTTGTCCATGGGTGGCTGGCCGCGCAGCCGTGCGAAAACGGTATGTTCGGGCCTCCGGTCCACGTCAGAAACCATTCACGAGTGCTTTGAAGGTGTCCCCCCGCTGCTCGTAGTTCTCAAAGAGATCAAATGAGGCGCAAGCAGGACTGAGCAGCACAACATCACCCGGGTTGGCGCACGCACGCGCCTGGTGCGTAGCCTCTTCCAACGTCCGTACGGCGACCACTGTACCGGCGTGTGGGCCGAGTTCTCGCGCCACCTTACTTGCGCTTTCGCCGAAAGCGACCAGCGTATGTACACGACCCGGCAACAGCGGCTTTAGCGCCTCGTAGTCGTTGCCCTTTTCGCGGCCGCCAGCCAAAAGCACTAGCGGGGCGGCAAAGCTCTGCAGCGCATACCAGACTGCGTTGACGTTAGTCGCCTTCGAGTCATTGAAGTAGCGCACACCGTCAATCTCGCGGACGAGCTCGAGGCGGTGCGGCACACCCTCGAATGCGCTCAAGCTTTCGCGCAGCGACTCCAGCTCCACATCCATCAAGCGGCCGACGATGGCTGCGGCCATGGAGTTCTGCACGTTGTGCGCGCCGCGCAGCGCCAACCTGTCGGTTGGCATAAGGGCTTCCGCCCCGTGCCCCAGGCGCAGCACCAGAGTTCCCCCCGCTAGCGATGCACCCTCCGACAGCGATTGATGGTAGCTGAAGGGAATGACACGTACGCCGCTGGCAGTAGTGAGGCGGGCAGCATGCTCACGCACCAGCGTGTCGTCGTAGTTGTAGACGAGCACATCGTCGGTCCCGGTCTGGTTCATGAAGATTCGCAGTTTGCTTTCTGCATAGCGTCCAAAGTCGCCGCCGTAGCGGTCCAGGTGATCCGGCGTAATGTTGAGCAGCACGCTGACGTTTGGACGGAGTGTTTCTATGTGATCAAGCTGAAAGCTCGAGACCTCCACCACGAGCATCGTTTCAGGTCCCGTACTGTCGGCATAGGATGACAGGGGCATCCCGATGTTGCCGGCCACAACGGTCTGAAAGCCAGCTCGCGCGAAGACGTGGCCAATGAGTGATGTCGTTGTCGTCTTGCCATTGGAGCCGGTAATTGCCACCATGGTCCCCTGGCAGAACCACGAGGCCACCTCCAGCTCGGAGTAGCGGGGTATTCCCCGCGCTGCCGCAGCCTGGGGAATCGGGCTTGCAGGCGGTACGCCCGGGCTCAGGACCAAAAAGTCAGCCTCCAGGGCACGAGACGTGTGGCCACCCACCTCCAGGGCTACGCCCAGGTCCAGAAGCGCCCGCTGGTGCTGGGGCGCCAGATGCCGCGCTTCTGAAACCAGCACGCGCGCGCCATGGGCCGTAAGCAGGCGCGCCACCGCGCACCCGCTTCTGGCGGCGCCCATCACCGTGACGCTGGTACCCTGGACGTGTACCGGTTTCATTGTATTCTGAGCGTAAGTAATGTGGTGAGCACCGTAAGGACCGTCACGATCCAGAAACGCACGGCGATCTTCACTTCATGGTGCCCCTTCGCCTCAAAGTGATGATGCAGGGGCGCCATCAGGAAGACACGGCGTCCGGTGCCGGTCTTCTTGCGCGTATGGCGGAAGTAGGTGGTCTGCATGATGACCGAGATGGTCTCTACAAAAAAGACCAGGCACAGCAGCGGCAACAGCAGCTCCTTCTTGACCATAAGCGCCAGCGTGCTGACGGCGGCGCCGAGCGACAGCGAGCCGGTATCTCCCATAAAAACGGTGGCGGGGTATCCGTTAAACCACAGGAACGCGAGGCAGGAGGCCGCAAGTGCGGCGGCATAGACGGTAAGCTCACCCGCCGTAGGCAGGTGCATAACCCCCAGGTAGTCCGCCAGCATGCTGTTGCCACTTATGTAGCAGAGCGCTACCAGGCCGAGTGCCACGATGGCCGTCGTACCCGCTGCCAGGCCGTCCAGGCCATCGGTCAGGTTCACTGCATTGGATGTAGCCGTGACCGCGAACACTGCCACAGGGATGAACAGCAGCCACCCCAGACTGATGCCGACCTGCGGAATAAGATGGCCCAGGATGTTGTAGTCAAAGTGCCAGTTGCGCAGAAACGGCAGATCGGTTAGGTCCCGGACTTCGGCAAATTCCGGGTGGAAGTAAAGCACACTGCCGACGATGAGCCCGAGCCCGACCTGGCCGATGATTTTCAGCCGGGGTGCCAGGCCGGCCTTGTCTTTGCGGACGACCTTGATGTAGTCGTCGGCAAAGCCGAAAATCCCCATCCATGTGGTTGCCACGAGGATGAGCCATACATAGACTTCCATGATGGCGCCCCAAAGCAGTGTGCTTACCACAATGGCCATGAGGATGATGACACCCCCCATCGTTGGCGTTCCCTCTTTGTGGGAGTGGTCCACCACGCCCGAGGCTGGTCCTCGGCGCACGTTTTCGCCAATCTGCTTTTTTTGCAACCAGTGGATTACGCGGCGCCCGAACAGCAATGCGATCATGAGCGCTGTGATCGCGGCCAGGGATGCGCGCACGGTGATGAACTCTATCACCTGGAACCCCGGCGGGTGATAGTGCGCTTCCAGATATTGCAGCAGGTAGTAGAGCATAAATCAGCTAATGTGCACGCGCTGTGCAAAGGCCTCCAGGACGAGTTGCCGATCGCTGAGTGGATGGGCCTCGTTGCCTATAACCTGAAATGCTTCGTGCCCTTTACCGGCGATGAGCACGACATCGCCTGCGCCCGCACGCCGGGCTGCGTGGCCAATTGCCTCACGGCGATCCTCAATCCACAGCACTTCCCGCGGGCGTTCCATGCCCCGTTCTATGTCCTCGCTGATGGCGCGGTAGCTCTCGCCGCGTGTGTTGTCGCTGGTAACGATCACATGGTCCGCCAAGCGCTCGGCGACGGCTCCCATGAGCGGGCGTTTGGCTTTGTCGCGGTCGCCGCCGCAGCCGAACAGGCACCACAGTGCTGCCTGCGGAAAGCAGTGGCGCGCCGTGACCAGTGCCTGCTCCAGTGCGTCGGGCGTGTGAGCATAGTCCACAATGGCCATTGCGCCATCGTCGAAACGGAAGGGCTCAAAGCGTCCGGGCACTGGAGGCACTTTGGCCAGTGCCGTAAGCACATCCGCGGCCGGCAATCCCTGGGCGCAGGCTGCGGCATAGGCTGCCGCGACGTTATAGGCGTTAAATGTGCCGCTCAAACGGGTGGAAAATGCCTGCCCGTCCAAGCAAAGATGCAGCCCCTGTACGGTGTCATCAATCACATTGAATCGTATAACCGCATGCGGATGCTGGCCGTACGCTACCTTTTTGGCCTCGGTGTCGTGCACCATCTGCGGGCCTGCCGCATCGTCCGCATTGTAGACTGCCACCGCATGTGGCCCCAGCTCATCAAAGAGACTCTTCTTGGCATTCGTGTACGATGCCCGCGTCTTATGGTAGTCCAGATGATCGTGCCTCAAGTTGGTGAATACGCCTACGCCGAACGGGATGCCGTACACGCGCCGCTGATCCAGCGCGTGCGACGACACCTCCATCACGCACCAGCGGCATCCGATGGCCATCATTTCGCTTAGCATCCGGTGCAACTCCGGCGCGCCGGGTGTGGTCAGGGAGGCTTCCGTGCTGGCGCCGCCATAGGAATAGGAAACGGTGCCGAGCAGGCCGCTCGTTTCGCCGAGCCCCGTCAGCACGTGGTGCAGCAGCCACGCGGTGGTGGTCTTGCCATTGGTGCCGGTGATGCCGAAGCATCTGAGCTGCTCAGCGGGATCACCATAGAGGGCTGCAGCGCAGAGCGCGAGCGCAGAGCGAGCGCTGGTTACCTGCACGTGAGCCACTGCTTCATGGGGAGAAGCCGATTCTGAAATCACCACCTCAGCGCCGCGCGCAATGGCCTGATCGACATAGGCCAGCCCGTCAACTTGCGTTCCGCGGATCGCGACGAAGCAGCTGCCGGGCCCTGCGGTGCGGCTGTCACAGGTGACATGCCGGATTACCGGTCCCGTGCCTGAGCTCGCACCGGTAGCCAGCTGTGAGCGCTGCAAACGGCTGAGCAATTCTGTATAGTGGACGGTTGGCATCACTCCAGGGTAAGCACCACCTCCTGCCTGCAGGAGTCTCCCGCTGCGGGATCCTGGCTGATAACGCGACCATGGCCTTGCAGGCGTACGCGTAGCCCGCGCTGAACCATGGCATGGCGTGCCGCACGGGCGCTCATCCCAACCAAGTCCGGCATAATGCCCACGGTGGTATCCTGCGTCGGGATCGGTCCTGCCAAGCTTGTCATGCGCACCTGAGCCGGGGGCACCGGGGGTATGATGTCCAAGTGCGGGTCGCCGGGAATCAGTTGTTCGGCCACCGCCGGCAGCGTTCCGATCCACCGCTCCGCCACGCGCTTGAATACCGGAGCTGCCACCACGCCGCCATAGATGCTGGCTCTGGGCTCATCCATCACGATAACCATTGCCACCTGCGGGCTGTCAGCCGGATAAAAGCCTATGAAGTTCGCCCGGTAGCCGCCCCCATAACGGCCCCGAACCACCTTGCGTGCCGTTCCCGTTTTGCCAGCAACGGACAACCCTTGGACTTGAGCCCGCTTTGCGGTGCCACGTTCCACCACGTCCGCAAAGGCGGGCAGCAACGCACGTGCAGTTGCCTCATCCATGACACGGCGTACAGAGTCCTGCCGCGCGGGATCATCGGCCGCGCGCCAGAGGACCTTGCCCGTAATGTCGCGACGCTCCGCCACGACATAGGGCTGCAGCAGGAGGCCGCCGTTGCCAAGCGCGGCATAGGCCATCACCATCTGCAGTGGCGTTACATCGACCTCGTAGCCAATTGCCAGGGAGGTGAGCGTGGTCTTGCTCCAGCGATTCGTCTTCTTGAGAAGACCGGGAACCTCACCGGGCAAGTCGATCCATGTCTTCTGCCCAAAGCCGAAGTTGCGCGCATAACGATAGAGGTCGGCTCGTTCCAGCATCTGCGCTGTCTTCGCCATACCCACGTTGCTGCTGAATGTGATGACGTCCCTCAAGGGGATCTCGCCTTGGGCGTGTACATCGCGCATGACCTGTCCGAAGATGTTCAGCGTCCCGTCCCCGGTGTCTATGATGCGATCCATGGAGGTAACTCCCAAGTCTATCGCAGCCGAGGTGCCCACGAGCTTGAAGCTGGAGCCAGGCTCCAGGCGGTCCGTAATCGCGCTGTTGCGCCAGGCGTCCCGGGGTGCCCCGGAAGGATTGTTGGGATCAAACGACGGCACGCTGGCCATGGCCAGGATCGCCCCGGTCCGCGGATTGACGGCAATGGCGCTTCCGCGCCGGGCGCGTGCTTCCCGAACGCCACGCTCGAGTTCTTCTTCCAGGATCGTCTGGCGAATCAGGTCGATGGTCAGCACTAGAGTCTGGCCATCTTTGGGCTCTACGACCACACCCGCCGCGTCCACGCGGCGGTATCCTCGCCTGTCCCGTAGTAGCATGCGTCGCCCCGGCGTGCCCTGCAGGAACTCGTCGTATTCAAGCTCCAGCCCGGCTTGTCCGACGCCATCGCGGTCCACATGACCCAGTACATGGGCTGCTGTAGTCCCGTAGTTGTACTTGCGTGTAAAGCTCTCCAGGACGATAAGGCCGGGCACACCAAGTGTGTCAAGGACCTGGCGCTGTTCGGTAGAAACTTCCCCCATCCGGACATACCGAGGACTGGAACGCGCATCGATTCGACGCTGGATGCTGCGCTCACTCCAGCCGGTGACACGAGAGAGCAGCGAGGCAAATTCCGCGCGCGCCTCTTCAAACCCGGGAGACGTCGGGTCAAGTGCCAGGTCGTAGCGCGGTGCGTTCACGGCCAATGCGCGCCCAGCATGGTCCACTATGGTACCCCGCTTGGCTGCCAGCACCGTCTGTGAGCGTGCTTGGCGCAGCCCCTGTGCTCGCAGTTCCCTACCCTCAACAAAGTGGATCCAAGCCAGCTGCCCCACGATTAGAAGCAAAGCCACCGTGAAAAGCATCAGGAGCACGTACATCCGCCCCACGATCTGGTCTTTGATACTCTGGCGTGTCATCTAGTTGGCCCGTACCAAAGGTGCATTGGAAAAGCCATCCTCCAGGCCCAGGCCAGGCGCCCGCTCGTGGATCACCGAGGGGCCGGTGGCTTCGTCGAATTCCCCCTTCACCTCGTTGTGGCGCAGGTGCAGATGCAGGTTTTCTCCTCGCGCCTGCTGTAGGGCATTCAGGATGTCTTGCGTCTGGTACACGTGTCCTATGTAGAGCGTGAAAACGGTGGCCACCGCCACCACAAAGAGGGCAAATCTGGCGGTAGAGATCGTCGTGACTTCCCCGGGCGCATTCGAGCCCAGCGAGTCGCTCCGCAGGTGTTGCCAGCGTTTCAAAGTCGTCGCGGCGCGCGGCCGCAAGTTTGTATGTTTGGCACTCCTTCGGGCCATCATGTTGTTGCGTTGCTGCCTGGAATGCGTATGCGCGCCGCCGCGCGCAGCTTGGCACTTCGTGCTCTGGGGTTGCGCCGCACCTCGTCTTCCTCTGCCATGGCGGGCTTCTTCAGCAGTGCACGCCAAGGCGACAGTGAGTGACCATACAGATCTCGGACCGGGTCACCGGTGAGGTTTCCATGGCGCATGACGCGCTTGACGCGCCGATCCTCGAGCGAATGGTAGCTGATGACCACCAGCCGGCCGCCGACCTTAACGACATCCGGCGCCTGCTTCAGCGCCGATTCGAGCGCCTGCAATTCGCCGTTCACCCCGATACGAATGGCCTGAAAAACCCGCGCCAGCGTTTTGGCCTCGTGCCTTGCAGGCACGGCGCGCCGCACAATGCTTGCCAGGGCCGTTGTGCTGGTGATGGGCCGCTCCTTCGCGATTGCCTGCGTGATACGGCGCGCCCGCGGCTCTTCGCCCCACCTGAAGAGTGCCTTGGCAAGCGCCTCTGGAGGCCACTCGTTGATGATTTCTGCGGCCCGCGTGGCGGCCTGCTGATTCATGCGCATGTCGAGCGCCCCTTCGTAACGATGGCTGAAGCCTCGTGGCGCGTGGTCTAGCTGATGTGACGAGACACCGAGGTCAAGGACCAGCCCATCCACCTGGCGTATGCCCTGATTCTCGAGCATCGCCGTCAGGCGGCTGAAGTTGCCGCGCAAGGCCATAAAGTTGGAAGCCGCCTGCAGGCGGACCCGTGCCGCTTCAATGGCCTGCGCATCGCAGTCTATGCCGATGACTCGTGCAGCAGGTGTCAGCGCCGCCAGTAGCGCTGCGCTGTGGCCGCCCCCACCGAGGGTACCGTCGACGTAGACACCATCTTTAGCGGTAACAAGCAATTCCAGTACAGTATGACAAAGAACCGGCGTGTGAAACGCGGCCGACACCGTCATCGCGCTTCCATGACGCGGGCCGCAAGCGTCTCGTAGTCCGCCTCCTCCTGCGAGAGGTACTCGTCGAACACTTGCGGATCCCATATCTCAATGCGGTCATAGGCGCCAAGGATCAGTGCTCGCTCCTTGATGCCCGCGTATTCGGTGAGCGCCTTCGGCAACCCGATGCGCCCCTGGCTGTCCACCCTCACCTCATCGGCCCACATCATGATGCGCCGCGTGAAGGCACGAGACTCCCGGTCGTACGTGCTTAGCGATCCGATCGCCTTCTCCAGCTCTGCCCAAGTGTCAAGCGGGTATAGTGAGATGCACTTCTCAAACCCTCGTGTGACCGTGAATGTGCTGTTCGCCTCTGGCCGAAGCGCCGAACGCATCTTGGCCGGGATCGCAAGACGACCCTTTGCATCCACGCTGAACGTTGCCTGTCCCTTGAAGCCTGCCATCGCGCCTTTTATTGCAACGTGCAATATAGGGATAATTCCCCACTTTTCCCCACAATAGTGGCAGCCTACACCACCTGCATCGAATCGTCATCGGCTTCCAGGACCCCTGTGCTAGCCAATGCGCTGTGAACGATATATGTACATATTGCTACTTGCGCAATTAGTCTATAAGGTGTAAATTTTTACACCTATCCCCTGTGCCGATATGCGCCCGGCTCTCACGCAGCGACAGAACGAGGTTTTTGAATATGTCAGATCGTACCTGAAGCAGCAAGGGCGTCCGCCAACGCTGCAGGAGATCGGTGTTGCGCTGGGGATAGCTTCACCGTCGGGGGTACGCAAACACCTTACGGCGCTGGAGAAAAAGGGGTACGTGCGGCGCCAGCCGCGTGCGGCAAGAGGAATACGCCTGATCGACGCAGACCTGGACCCGTTGTCGGCAGACCTGGGCTCGCTGCCGCTGCCGGTGATAAGCCGCAGCAGCACTGCGACCGAAAGCGGTTCACTCCGGTTTGCCCCTGCGGCATACTTCCGCGTAGATCCCTACTTCCTACTGAAGGCGGAGCAGCGGGATCGGTGCCTGTTGGGCATCTGTACCGATGACGGCATGAGTATGGCCGGCATTCGCAAGGGCGATTTCCTGGTCGTCGAAGAGGTGCATTGGCACCGGCTACGTAACGTGGAAACCGTTGCGGTACGGGTGGGTGAGGAGCTTCGGGCTCGCCAATTCGTGCGGCAGCGTGACAGGATCAAGCTGCGCCCCGCAGACCACCGCTATGCAACGGTGACCTTCATCCCGGGTCAAGCCTACATCATCGGCCGCGTGGTGGCAGTCATGCGACGCCTTTGACCGCCGCATCCGGCTCCCGATTCGCGTATGCTAGCGCCGCGCGCACAAAGGAGGTGAAAAGGGGGTGCGGGCGACCAACCCGCGAAAGGTATTCCGGATGGAACTGGGTGCCCAAAAACCAGCGTTTCCCCGGCAGCTCGGCAATCTCTACGAGGTCGCGCTCGAGGTTTATACCCGAAAAGCGCAAGCCGTGCTCCTGCAGTCCGGCGCGATGTGCGTTGCTGACTTCGTAGCGATGCCGGTGCCGTTCGCGGACATTCGCCCTGCCATAGATGTTACGGGCCAGCGAACCCTCTACGATGTGGCACGCATAGGCCCCCAGGCGCATAGTGCCGCCCTTTGCTGCGAGGGCGCGTTGCTCCTCCATATAGTCTATCACAGGATAGGGTGTGTCAGAGTCGAACTCCGTGGAATGCGCACCCTCCCAGCCGCAGACGTTGCGAGCAAACTCAATGATGGCGCACTGCAACCCGAGACATACCCCGAAGAACGGCAGATTGTTTTCTCGCGCGTAGCGTGCCACCTCAATCTTTCCCTCTATACCGCGCCTTCCAAAGCCGGGCGCCACAAGTACACCTGTTACGCCGCGTAGCGCCTCCGCCACACCGACCTCAAGGAGCGTATCAGACAGCACGTACCGCACATTAACCTGGATGCCAAGCTCTACGCCGGCAAGCATGAAGCTCTCCGATATGGACTTGTACGCATCCTGGTGCGCAACGTACTTGCCAACCAAGCCGATGTTGACTGCCCCGCTTGGACTCTTCAGCCGGCGCAAAAAACGCATCCAGTCCGTCAGGTCGGGCTCGAGGGTCACCAGGCCATGCAGGAGGTCCAGCTTTTTCAAAACCAGCTTATCAACACCTTGGCCCGCCAAATCCAGCGGCACCTCGTATATGGATTCGGCGTCGACGGCTTCTATGACAGCCAGGGGCTCAACATTGCAGAAGAGCGCTATTTTGCGACGCAACTCCTGATTCAGATGCCGGTCGCTGCGGCATACCAGGATGTCGGGCTGCAGGCCGTACGAAAGCAGGATCTTGACCGAGTGCTGCGTGGGCTTGGTCTTAAGCTCGCCTGCTGCGGCCAGGTACGGCACCAGCGTGAGGTGCGCGCTTAGCGTGTTGGACGGACCGAGCTCATAGCGTAGCTGCCGGATCGCCTCCAGGTAGGGCAAACTTTCAATGTCGCCTACGGTGCCGCCGATCTCGCAGAGCACAACATCGTATTCGGCCGCTTCCGCCAGATGAAGAATCCAGCGCTTGATCTCGTCAATGATATGCGGCACGACTTGGACCGTCTTGCCCAGATAGGCCCCGGAGCGCTCCTTGTTGATTACCTCGCTGTACACCCGCCCCGTGGTGACATTGTTGGCTTGACTGGTGGGATAGTCCAGGAAGCGCTCGTAATGCCCCAAGTCGAGATCGCTTTCGGCGCCGTCGTCGGTGACGTAGACTTCCCCGTGCTCATAGGGATTCATGGTTCCCGGATCCACGTTGATATAGGGATCCAGCTTCTGGATGGTTACCCGCAAGCCGTGTCCTTTCAGGAGCCTTCCCAGCGAGGCGCAGAAGATGCCCTTGCCCAACGAGGAAGAAACGCCCCCGGTCACGAAGATGTACTTGGCAGCCACAGCAGTAGGCTTAGGGCTTTTGTGCAATCACGAGGAGGCCCGTTCCACGAGCATTGACGCGCCGTGTATCAACGGCATGGAGAATAAGCGCCGCGGGCATGGTAACCATGTAGTAAAATGGAAGCAGGACTACAAAGGCCCACGACACATTCAGTGCACGCAGTGGGGTCTTCATAACAAGACGCCAGGCCAACGACCCGTACGGGCCATACGTGTACCGGCTTTCGGCGATTCCCAGGCCCGCGCCCCGCAGCTTGGCCTCTAGCGCTTCTTTGTTGTAGCCCTCGCGCACATGTTCTTCAATGAAGCCGCCTTCCCCTTCAACATGCGCGTCGGAGCCCCCCAGATCCGAAGGCGTGCTGATGACCACCAAGCCTCCGGGCGCCAGAACGCGCGAGAAGCGCTGCAGCACCCCACGATCGTCTTCTATGTGCTCCAGTACATCCACAGCTAGAATGCAGTCAAATGGACCAGGCGTTTTGAGCACGGTCAAGTCATCATATTTCACCGCTATGTTGGGAGCCCGCTCGGCAAAAAGCGCGCGCGCCCGCTCAAGGTAGTCCAGCTTGACATCCACGGCCACCACCTCGGTCCCTTCAAACGCACGCGCCACGAACCATGCGTACTGTCCGAAGCCCGTACCGGCATCAAGCACTCGAATGGGCGGCCGCTTGCCCTGCAAGTTCCTGCGCAGGGCGCGTCGCACATGCCAAGCCCGAAGCAGCAGCACGTTCATGAAGGCGTAAAAAAGAAGCTGCAGCCAAGGGCTGCGGCTACACAGCGCACCCACCCTATCCTTTACGGGGTCATAGCGCATGCAGGTCTACCCGCTGAAGTTCGAGTTTGCGTGGTAATGGACGGTTGGATCTACAAAGGCTTTTTCATACGCCGCTGTACTACGACTCTTAGTGCAGCCCATTGCCCCGAAGGGCCTCTGCGCCGTTAACACGCCCGAGCCTGACTTCGACCATTTTGCGTGCCATGGGCACCTGGCGGCGTCGGTGCAGCGACTTATTCCAGCGGCTGGCATTCTTAAGATACACAGCAATGATAGTGTTTACGTTCGTAAGGGCGCTGTTGGCTCGCAGATTCACGCGCAGCTCTTCGTCCATCGCCAGCGCTTGCACCACGATTCGTCACTCCCTTTGCACAAGCGTCTGGGCGCACGCACGTAGTGGCGCTGCGTCTGTTCTGTAGTGGCTCAAGTTCCAAACATTCTGAGAGGCCGTGGTTTCCCGGTACGGCGGTGTCAGTTGCGCACTTTGGAGCTTTCGGGCATAGTGCAATTCCTCATTTTCACCCTAGTGCTATTGAGCGATCGCAGTCGGCGCCAACCAAGCCCGGGGGCGCTGGCGGCTACAACTGAAATCCAAGTATTCCGCTTTGAACTTTGGTCGCTACTGCGCAGCGCGCACAGTTTTGGGAATGGTATTCCGTACTCACCGGCATCACTTTGGCCTACTCGGAACGCAGTCCTCGCCCAAAGATCAGCCGCCAGCCCATGGCCTGCTTGCCCGTGCCGCTAAGGTCGGAATGCCCAACAGGCTCCTGTAAGATTCCCGCCTGCCTCAACGAGCCTGCTGAGCTAACGGCGCAGCACCATTCTGATTTCCTTCGTGACCGTCTTTGCTCGCAGACGGGCCAGGTATACCCCCGAGGACAATCCCCGGCCATCGAATACCACAGTCTGCTCCCCCGCCTCCATCGGCCCATCAACCAGCGTCGCCACCGTGCGACCCAACAGATCCACTACTTCTAGATTTACCCATGCCCGAGCCGGCATGTTGAATCGTAGCGTGGTAGTCGATTGGAATGGGTTGGGATAATTCGCTGAAAGCATCAGGGAGCTGGGAATCTCATTGGCTCCTTCGACTGCCATGTCGATATCTGGCAGGTATGTGACCGTCAATTTGGGCCGACTGTTCGCACTGGAGACCTCGCGAGAATTGAAGTCGGCGCCGTCGGTGGCATTGGGGTAATCTTGCAGTATAAATCCATTGTTGGTCGATGGATTATCGATCCAGTCCTCGATGAGCCGGTGTGCAGTGGTGTCGAGCAGTATGGTAATCGAACCGGTATCGGTTGCATTGACTGCCCCTAACACATCCGCGCCACGATCCGGCGATCCTCCGGCACCCGCAGTCTGCCATGAACTTCCGCTGCGATACTGACTCCAGTTTGCCTCGTCCTCCACCCACTCCTGCTTCATCTCGTAAATCTCATAACTGTCCAAGGAGGCGTTGGTTACCTCGAGCGTTATTGAGGCCGACAAGACGGAGCTGCCGGGGGGCAGAGAACTCAGATCCCATTTAAGGATCACCGAACGGTCTGGATCGCCATCGACTTCAAGTTCGGGGTCGGCACCAAAGACCGTGCTCGGCTCATCCGACTTGATCTTTGTATCGCGCGTACCGCTGTAAGCATTGTTTGGTGCTACCCCGTCCTGGAATGAAGCAGTGACAATAGTGGTTGCGGCGGCCGCGGTGGTCCTGTCGAAAAAAAACCTTTTAGCCTGATAAGCGGTCCTTTCCGACCAGGTTTGCGCCTCGGCGAGCGGCCAGGAAAAAGCCGCCGAGACGATACCAGCCAGCCCAATGGCAACTATCCAGAGAATTGGCGGAGGCCGAATCGCGAGGTGGTGTGTTCGCACTCCTTTTCGGGTATTGCTCATTCTTGAGTCGAGATCTATTCGTTCCATTTTTACCTCCAAGCTTGCAGTGACGGCGACAATCCGAGCCATGACGGGTCTTTTGTACGCTGTTTCGCCACACCGTCAGGTACAGCCTGTAGCGCAGGAGGGGTCTTTGCGATTCAAAAGCGCTCAATAGCCTGGATTCGGCTTCTTGAAGTCACATGGCTACCGTGCGTAGTCGGTGCAGCGCATCCTTCCAGCGCCTGACTTTCCTGGCATACGGAATAGCAATATTCCAAACGTTCTCTAAGACGCTGTTGCCTCGCTGGTTCCAGTGTTGGGCTTCGTCCACTCCAATGAAGGTGCTGCCAGCGTATCTGCCATCCCATATCCTAAGTGGCTGCTTTGCGGCCACAAAGGACTTTGCACCCCTGCGTCTGCCCTTGCAGCCGTACCCGCACTACACCATAGAGTGTGCGGGACAAGTGTTCTAGTGCTTGAAAAGGCGCGCCGCTCCTCCACGGCGCCGGGCCATCTCCAAAACGAGTCAGGCAGACGTAGTGCCGACGTGCAAGTCCACAGTATGGGTAAGAAGTCGCCCTGAAGGGTCGCCAGAAGTGCCGTGCACGAAACCTACACGAATCAGATTGGCTCATGCCCCGTGCAAAGGCGGTTTTTGCAGGGTGGGATCCGTGCGGCTGTGCAGTTCTTTTCAAACCAGATCCGAAGGCACCGGGAACTACGTCCGGCTTTCAACAATATTCTGGCTTGTCTCGTGTATGGACGGCCAAGGTCTGCAGCTGCCAAGCCTACTTCACGCTAGATGTCTCGCTGATGACCTCATAGGGTAGCTTCTCCTCCATACGCTGTCGCACGACGAGTTCCGCAACGAAACCGGTGCTCATCAGCAGGAGCCCAACCATGATCAGGAGCGCTCCAAGCAGCAGGGCCGGCCGATCGCCGACGGGACTGCCGAAGACCCACTTTTCGATCGAGATCCACAGGCTCAAGGCAATTCCGACCAGGAAGGCCAAAAGCCCCCATGTGCCGAAGAAGTGCATTGGACGCGCTCCAAAGCGCGTAAGGAAGGTCACGGTCAGCAGATCCAGACAGCCGCGAGCGTACCGCTCCAAGCCAAACTTCGAGCGCCCATGGCGTCTTGCGCGGTGGCGGACCTTCTTCTCGCCAATCCTGCCGTACCCCTCCCACTTGGCCAAAAGCGGGATGTACCGATGCATCTCCCCGTAGATGCGCACGGCCTTGACTACGTCCTGCCGGTAGGCCTTCAGGCCGCAGTTGAAATCGTGCAGCCTGATGCGCGACACTGTTCGAGTGACCAGGTTAAAGAATACGCTCGGCAGCGTCTTGGTCAGCGGGTCCTTACGCCGCACCTTCCACCCACTTACCAGGTCCAGCCCCGTGTCAACCATGGCCACCAAGGGCGGGATTTCGGCCGGATCATCCTGCAGGTCAGCATCCATTGTCACGACTACGCGTCCGGTAGCACGCGCAAAACCCGCCATGAGCGCCGCACTCTTGCCATAGTTGCGGCGGAAGCGCACGCCCCTGAAGCGCTCGTCCGCAGCGTGTACTGCACAGATGGTATCCCAGGAGCCGTCGCGCGATCCGTCGTCAATCAGCCAGACCTCAAACGTCAGCCCGCCGCCCGTACACGCCGCACGAATCTCATCTGCCAGCACGCTGAGCGATGCAGCCTCTTCGTAGGCTGGAACCACGATGCTGACGTCCACCGGCATCGCTTCGGCCTCTACACGTCCAGCGTGGCGTACCGGGCGTTCCGCTCAATGAACTTCCTGCGCGGCTCCACGGCATCACCCATCAGGGTCGAAAAGATCCTGTCTGCCGTCGCCCCGTCATCGACGGTGACCTGCTGCAGCATGCGTGTTTCAGGATCCATGGTAGTGTCCCAGAGCTGCGTGGGATTCATCTCGCCCAGACCCTTGTATCGCTGGATAGTGGCCTTGCCATTCTTGTTCGCCTGCATCTGCGCAATGGAGTACTGCAACTCCTCGTCATTCCAGCAGTACCGCTCCGCCTTGCCCATCTTAGCCCTGTACAAAGGGGGCAACGCAATATAGACAAAGCCTTGCTCCACCAGCGGACGCAAGTGGCGGTAAAAGAACGTCAGCAGCAGCGTTCGAATGTGCGCTCCGTCCACATCGGCGTCCGTCATCAGGAGCACTTTGTGGTAGCGCAGCTTCTCTATGTTGAAGTCTTCTTCGCTGGAGGCCAGCCCGGTGCCAAGCGCCGTTATGATGTTCTTTATCTCCTCGTTGCTGAGAATGCGATCCAGGCGGGCCTTCTCCACGTTCAGGATTTTGCCCCTAAGCGGCAGAATTGCCTGGAAGTGACGGTCCCGTGCCTGCTTTGCAGAGCCGCCCGCGGAATCCCCCTCAACCAGATACAGCTCGCATTCGTCGGCCACCTTGGAAGCGCAGTCCGCTAACTTGCCCGGCAGGCCTCCGCCCCCGAATGCATTCTTGCGTTGGACCAGCTCCCGCGCCTTGCGGGCGGCAGCCCGCGCCTCTGCCGCCAGGACTACTTTGCCGAGGATCCGCTTAGATTCTTTTGGGCGGTCTTCCAGCCACGTCTTAAGCCTTTCGCCCACAACGCGCTCGACGATGCCCTGCACATCCGAGTTGCCGAGTTTTGTCTTGGTCTGCCCCTCAAACTGGGGCTCCGCCACCTTGACACTGAGTACGGCCGTGAGCCCTTCGCGAAAATCATCGCCCGACAGGTCGCCCTTGAAATTCTTCAGCAGCGAATTACGTACCGCATACGCCTTTAGCGTCTTGGTCAGCGCCTTGCGAAAACCGGAGACATGCGTGCCGCCCTCATGTGTGTTAATGTTGTTGACAAAGGAGAGAACGTTGGAGGAAAACCCGGTGTTGTAGCGCATCGCTAACTCTACCGTCTCGTCCCGGTTGGCAATGTATATGATCTCTTTCTGGATAGGCTCTCGCGCTTCGTCCAGGTAGCTGATGAATTCGCTCACGCCCCCCTCATAGCAGTACTCTTCACGCTCACCTTCTCGCCGGTCCTCCAAGCTGATCTTCAGTCCCGCGTTTAGATACGCAAGCTCGCACAACCGCTCGGACAGCGTGTCGAAGCGAAACTCCGTCGCGTCAAAAATCTCGTCGTCCGGCCAAAACTGCACGATGGTCCCGGTCGACTCTCCTTCTTCCAGCGCGCGCATCGAGCGCACAGGGGCCCGGGGCTTCCCACGGGCATACTCCTGGCTGTACACACGGCCTTCCCGACGGGAGATTGCCAGAAGTCTTGACGAAAGCGCATTGACGCACGAGACGCCGACACCATGCAAGCCGCCGGACACCTTGTAGGAGTCCTTGTCGAACTTGCCACCGGCATGCAGCACGGTCATGACAACCTCCAGGGCGGAGCGTCTTTCCTTGCTATGCATCCCGACCGGGATGCCCCGCCCGTTGTCGCTCACAGATACCGACCCGTCCTGGTGTATGACGACCTCAATGTCAGTGCAGTGCCCCGCGAGGGCTTCGTCAATGGCGTTATCTACCACCTCGAAGACTAGGTGGTGCAGCCCGCGCCGCCCCACATCCCCGATGTACATCGCCGGGCGTTTGCGGACCGCCTCCAAGCCTTCCATGACCTGGATGCTTTCGGCGCTATAGCCGCCCGTCGTTTCTGTCACCAGAGGCTTTAGATTGGTACAGCCATTAGACGCCTGAGCGCCACGTCTGTTCGGTCCCAACCCGCACAAGGTTCTAAATGGATTCTACGGGGACGAGCCCCTGAAACGGCAAGAGCGCCGCCTGGAGCACTGCCGCGTCCCGGTGTGTCGCCCTAAAATGTACCCGTGTCACCATTTGCGGGCCGTTTCCATTGCCATGTGCAAAGACATGGTCTTCCGCCAGGACGTCTGCCATACGATGGATCCTCGCAAGAATCTTGCCCTCGGTTACCGGCACGTAGGCAACGACCTCCACCGTGGTGCCACTCAGAAGCGTGACCAGGCGTGCCTTAAGGGCTTCCAGCCCGGTTCCCCGGAGCGCAGACGCGAACACGCTTTCAGGGTAGGCCGCATGAATTCTCGCAATCTGGTCCGGGTAGAGGAGTACATCCACCTTGTTAAAGACCAACAGCGTGGGCCTGTTGGCGGCACCAATCTCTTCGAGCGTTTCGTGAACTACCTGGATGTGATCTTCGTAACGCGAGTGCACTACGCTTACGAGGTGGATGAGCAGGTCGCTCTCGCGCACCTCATCCAAGGTGCTCTTGAAGCTCTCTATGAGTTTGTGCGGCAGCTTTCGGATGAATCCGACGGTGTCCGAAAGCAGCACATCCTTGCCCCGGGCGAGCGTCACCAGCCGCGTGGTGGCATCCAGCGTAGCGAAGAGCCGGTCCTCCGCCAGCACATCGCTACCCGCCAGCGCGTTAAGCAGCGTAGACTTGCCGGCATTCGTATAGCCAACCAGCGACACAGTACGGTGCTGACGGCGGCTGCGTCTTTGCGTGGCACGCTGCTGATCGATCTGCTTCAGTCGATGCTTCAGCGTCGCCAGGCGGCGTCCTATCAGGCGGCGATCCGTCTCGATCTGCGTCTCGCCCGGGCCCCGAGTGCCAATGCCGCCTTGCTGCCGCGAAAGGTGCGTCCATTGGCGCGTCAACCGCGTGCGCAGATACTCCAGCTGCGCAAGCTCAACCTGCGTCTTGGCTACGGCCGTCTTGGCGCGTCGCGCGAAGATGTCCAAAATGAGCGCCGATCGATCCAGCAGCTTGCACGCGATGGCCCGCTCCAGGTTGCGGATCTGGACGGGACTGAGGTCATCGTCAAAGATGACCAGATCCGCATTATGGTGTGCTACAAACCGTTTAAGCTCCTCCACCTTTCCGGAACCAATGTAGGTGGCCGGATTCAGCCGTGGCAGTGCCTGTGTAAGGCGCCCCGCGATGCGGGCTCCTGCTGTGGCAGCCAGGAGTTCCAGCTCATCCAGTGAGTCATCTATATCGGGGCCCCTGGCCTGGGGCCGTCTCACACCCGCCAAGATCGCGGTTTCCTGTGGCGTTTCCGTGGTGTGCAAGGACTATGCAGTTTGCTCCTTTCGCCGCGTGGACACAATCATCTCCAACCCCATAAAAACCAGGGCGAGCACCACAAACAGGCGCCAAAGCTCGACGCCAACGCGGTCTTCTCTCATGCGTTCGGCCAGATCCTCCTGTGCGCGCGCTATGCGAATGGGTACGCCTGCGGCCTCGGACAGCATGCTCGCGGCCTCGCCCTGCGGTGCCACGGCCAAGTCAGACTCTTTGGAGTCCATATTCATGGCCATGCGCCGTGCCACTGCGCTACCGGCCACTACGTCGTAGATGCCGGGAGTGCCGTATTCCTCGGAGGTCTCAATCACGGTGGCACCGATCAGCTGCCGCTGCTCGGGCGTGACTTCTTCGCCCGTGGGCGTCACGATGTGGACCCGCCCGGTGATGTTACCCAGCCGGATCGACTCGGCCTTGCCTGCTGTCAGCCGGTTGCCCTGTACCGACTCACCCGCGGCCAAATAATGCACGGCACGGTGCAACAGCGGCACAAAGAGGCCGCGAATAGGCAAGTCGCTCCAACTGGGATCGGGGCTCACCACGAATACAAGTGCAAGGCCTCGCCCTTTGCGGATCTCCTGCAAGAAAGGCCGCCCACTCGAAAGCGACAGCAGCGTCTGCTCCGCACCGGATTCTGGCTCATAGACTGCCGCACGATAAACGGCGGGCTGCTCCATCCGCCCCGCGTCTTCAAAGACACCCTCAAACAGCGGGTGCTCCCTATCGAGACCAGTTACCGTCGCAATTGGCGGGCCTCCTCGCTCCGCGGCAACATAGTCGCTTACATGCCCGCCGCCGAGCGCGCCCAGCAGCGTGTTGACGTCCGTGGGCACTTCGCTTGGAAACAGCATCAGCCCACCCCCATCGCTGACATAGCGTGCGAGGGCTCCTATTTCCCCGCTGGACAGCGTCCGAGGCCCCACCAGCAGCACCGCATCGTATGCGCTGAGCTCAACGCGAGACAGCTCAGTGCTTTCGATCGTTTCGACTTGCATGGCATCGTCTCCTGGCGTCAACGCGAGCGTCACAAACTCTGTCGTAGCCAGTGGCCCGCGCACCGCCAATACCTTACGGGTCGCCGGCACATGAAGCGTGAAGTAGTGCCGGTTGTCCGCAGCAAATGCATCGTCCTCGGCCTGTATCCGGCCGGCAAGCCATCCACGTGCGGCTGGCGTCGCCATAAAGGATACCGAGATGTGTGTACCTGGCGCCAAGTCCACACTTTGCTGCGCCACGCGCTCTCCCGCCAGGTACAGGCTGGCTACGTAGTTATCTACCTGCGCATTCTGGTAACTCTTGAGCGTAGCCTCGATTCGCACGGGTTCGCCCACCTCAACAATGCGGCTGCTGACCTCCACTGCTCCTATGGCAACGTTCTCGTGCGTGCGGCCACCCACGGGAACGAGCGTCACGCGCACATCCTCGGCCACGGCGCGACTTGTGGTATCTGCAAGCATGCTCCGCTGCATATCACCCACAAAGTATACCTCCTTGTTAAGGTGGGTACCTTCGCGCTGCAACACCTCTGCCGCGCGCACAATGGCCTCAAGCGCCGTCATGGCACGCGCATCCGGCACCGCCGCTTCGATCGCCTCCAGCGCCGACGGGCCGCGCGCCACCGGACTCGGGGCGGTAAGCAGGACAAATACTTCATCGGCGACTTCCGCCAGCGCCCCGGCGTGGGTCCGGGCTTGCTCCATATAGGTGCCGCCCCCGTCACGAAGCACCATCGACAGCGAATTGTCGATCACAATCGCCATCGACACCTTGGCATCTCCCGTAAACGCGCTCCCTACCAGGATAGGGCGCGCGAAGACGGCGATGAGGCAGAGCACAGCCAGCGTCCGCAACAGCAGCAGAAGCCACCGCTCAACGCGCACGCGCTGCAGCGTGGAGCGCCGCAGCTCTTTCAGGAAACGCAAAGAGCTGTAGTCTATCCGCCGCGCCCGCCGAAAGTTGAACAGATGTATCAGGAGTGGAATGGCTGCCGCCGCCAGAGCAACCAGCACCAGCGGGTTCAGGAAAGCCATAGCAGACGCGTAGAGACGGGGATCGTGGTACACAATCATGGCCCCCCAGTTCCGACACCACGGGAGGGCTCCACCGGCGCATACACGCGTTAAAGAAGGCTGCACACTGCTAAGGTCATGGACTCTTCCGGATTCGCCCACGGCGTTGACCCCCGCCATTTTATTGTTGTTCGTGGTGCCCGACAGCACAACCTGAAGAACATCGACCTGGACCTTCCCAAGCACCGGATCAACGTCTTCACGGGACCCTCGGGGTCAGGCAAGTCGTCGCTGGCATTTGACACGATCTTTGCCGAGGGTCAGCGCCGCTACATGGAGAGCCTAAGCGCGTACGCCCGGCAGTTTCTGGTACGGATGGATAAGCCGGACGTCGACTTCCTAGGCGGACTTGCACCGGCTATAGCGATCGAGCAGAAAGCGCTTGCCCGCAACCCGCGGTCCACGGTTGCCACTCAGACAGAGATATACGACCACCTGCGCCTGCTGTACGCGCAGGTGGGGACGACCATATCGCCCATTAGTGGGGAGCCGGTTACGCGTGACGCGCCCCGTGCGGTCGCCCTTGCATTGGCTCGGCGGTGGGTGGATGGCACTCGCTTCTACCTGGCTTTTCCGGTGCCGCCGCGCACGTCCTTCGAACAGCTGCGCCGACGTGGCTATTCTCGAATCTTGTCCGCTGCTGCACCCGGCGCAGCGAAGGTTATCGACATTGGCCACGGTGATGTCCAGCTCCGCCCTGATGGGCTGTTTGTGCTGCAGGACCGGCTGGTAATTCGCAAGGGAGACGAAGCCAATGCCACACGCATTGCGGGCTCCGTGCAGCAGGCCTTCATAGAGAGCCATGGGTACTGCATAGCGGTGCAGGCACAGGAAGGCGGCGAAGTGCGTGAATTCAGCGAACACTTTGAGCGGGACGGCCTTGAGTTCACTGAGCCCACGACCCACCTGTTCTCCTTTAACAGTCCGGCTGGTGCGTGCCCGACCTGCCAAGGCTTTGCACGGCGCAAGGGACTCGACCCCGATCTCATCATTCCGGACCAGGACCTGTCCCTGCGCCAACGGGCTGTGGCGCCCTTCAGGGATCTAACAAAGTGGGAAGTCCATCAGTCGAATCTAATCATCGCGGCCTTGTATTCGGGCATCGATATCGACTGCCCGTACCACGCGCTGCCGGAGGCGCACAAAGAGATTATGTGGGAAGGCACCACAAATTATATCGGCATCTGGCCCTTCTTCCGCTTTTTGGAGCGCAACTTTTACCGTAGGCATTACCGCTTCTACTATGCGCGTTATCAGGGCTATAGCAAGTGCACGGACTGTGGCGGCTCCCGGTTGCGCCGCGAAGCCCTGTATGTCCAGGTTGGTGGGATGCATATCGGACAGGTCGTGGAGCTGACCACCAAGGATGCGCAGGCGTTCTTTGATGAGCTAAAGCTTACGCCCTTTCAGGAAGAGATCGCCGCCATTCTGCTGAGCGAGATTCGCAAGCGCCTGCGCTTCCTCGTAGAAGTTGGGTTGGGGTACGTAACGCTTGACCGCCTTTCTCAGACGCTGTCTGGCGGAGAGAGCCAGCGCATCAATCTCGCATCGTCTTTAGGCAGTTCTCTGGTGGGGTCACTATACGTGCTCGACGAGCCAACCATCGGCCTCCACCCGCGCGACACGCTGCGTCTGATCAATATCCTTAAGCGCTTGCGCGACTTGGGCAACACGGTGGTAGTAGTCGAGCACGATGCCGAAGTGATGCGGCATGCTGACCAGATAGTGGACCTTGGACCTGGGTCCGGTCAGCAAGGGGGTTCGGTGACCTTCCAAGGCAGCTACGACGCCATGCTCCAGTGCGAGACGTCGCTCACCGGCGCCTACCTCAGCCAGCGCCGGAGCATTCCCGTCCCAGATGTGCGGCGCGTGCCCGCGTGGTCGCAGGCAATCGTCGTCAAGGGGGCGCGTGCACACAACCTCAAGCGCCTTACGGTGGCCTTCCCGCTCGGCCTAATCACTGTCGTGACCGGTGTGAGCGGCTCTGGAAAGTCGACGCTGGTCCACGACACACTCTATAGGGGCCTTCGGCGGCTCAAGGGGCTTTCGACCGGGAATGCATCCGTGGCAGCCCATGACGAGATCACGGGATACGGACTCTTTGACCGCGCTGAGATGGTGGACCAAAGCCCCATTGGCCGCTCGCCCCGCTCCAACCCGGCGACCTATACCAAGGCGTTTGACGGGATACGCCAGCTCCTTGCGAAAACTTACCAGGCCCGGCTGCGGGGGTACATGCCGGGATACTTCTCCTTTAACGTGGACGGCGGTCGATGTGACCACTGTGCTGGTGAAGGCACCACCAAGGTTGAAATGCAATTCCTGGCGGATCTGCACCTGGAATGCGAGGAATGCGGCGGCAAGCGCTTCAAAGAAGACGTGTTGGAGATCCGCTTTAATGGAAAGAATGTAGATGACATCCTGAACCTCACCATTGATGAGGCGGTGGCATTCTTTGCGGACTCCCGGGCAGTCTCGGGGCGCCTGCGCGTGCTCAGCGAAATCGGGCTCGGATACCTGAAGCTTGGCCAGCCGGCCACAACGCTGTCCGGCGGCGAGGCGCAGCGCATCAAGCTTGCCACGCACCTGGGCACACGTACCCAAGAGCATATCCTTTACGTTTTCGACGAGCCTACCACCGGCTTGCACTTTGATGACATCCGCAAACTCTTGTCGGCATTTAACCGGTTGGTGGATATGGGTCACACGGTCATCGTTGTTGAACACAACCTGGATATGATCAAATCGGCCGACTGGGTCATTGACCTCGGGCCTGAAGGCGGCTTTGCCGGCGGTCGGGTCGTAGCGGAAGGTCCGCCCGAGCATATCGCTCAGCACGAGACCAGCCATACAGGCCGGCACCTCCGGGACGCACTGAAAGCAAAACAATTCGCTGCCGCTGTTACTTTATCGTGACAGCTTGCGGCTGTATCTGCCTAGGGTAGGACAGCATTGCAGGGCCTTACTCGATGTGCAGGCCTATGGGGTAGGCCGAAGACACCGCCACAAGAGCATGGTACCATGAGACGGGGACGGATCGCGGGGCACGGGAAGGTCGCGGGAAGGCATATCGCGATATTTGCAGGCGCGTACAACCACATTTCCGACGGCGTCACGCTGACACTCAACCGCTTGGTCGCCTACCTGGAAGGCCGAGGAGCTCAGGTACTCGTATTTGCGCCGATTTCCAAGGCGCCGCCGCCCTTCAAGCACGCCGGAACGCTTGTCGCGGTGCCTTCTTTGCCGTGGCCGGGCCGCAGTGACTACCGGCTGTCACTTGGGCTTTCGCGCAAGGCGCGGGCACAACTGGAAGCTTTCAGCCCGGACCTGGTCCACATCGCTTCGCCCGACTACCTGGGCAAGCAGGCCCTGCAGTGGGCCAACGCGCAGAAGATCCCGGTCGTTGCCTCATTCCATACCCACTTTGGAGCGTACCTGAAGTATTTCAGCTCGTACCACCGGCTTTATCGTATGGACCTTTTGGAGGGGACGGCCTGGCGCTACGGCCGGTGGTTCTATCCGCAGTGCCAGCACATTTACGTGCCCTCGGAGTCCATCGCGGATGAACTCCGCTCGCGTGGCATCTCTAATGGGCTGCGCCTCTGGCCACGCGGCGTGGATCCTGAGCAATTTCGACCGGAGCGGCGGAGCCTGGGATGGCGACGCAGCTTGGGTGTAGAGGACCACGAGGTGGTCATCACCTATGTAGGACGATTGGTGTGGGAGAAGGGCCTTGATGTGTTTGCGGGCGTTGTAGGTAGGCTGGAATCCAGGGGCATCTCGCACCGTAGCGTGATGGTGGGGGATGGGCCAGCGTACAAGCGGCTCGCTGAGCGCTTGCCGCGCACGATCTTCACGGGTCCACTCTCCAATGACCGTCTGGCGACGGCGTACGCGTCCTCGGACATATTCTTGTTCCCCAGCGACACGGAGACCTTCGGCAACGTCACGCTGGAAGCCATGGCTTCCGGGCTTCCCGCGGTCTGCGCCGACGCCGCTGGCAGCAACGCGCTAGTGGTGGACAAAGTCACCGGATTTCTCGCTACGCCCGGCGACGACGCCGACTTTGCCCAGAAAGTTGAGCGCATGGTAAACAACCCTGCCTTGCGCCGCATCATGGGATCACGGGCGCGCGCAAGGGCCCTGCTGTTTGACTGGGACCAGGTTATGGCGCGCATGGCCGACTTCTACCAGGATATTTGGCTCCGTCCGTCGAAGGGTGAAGCGTTTATCCGCAAGCAGTCGAAACCAGTCGTTGCACGCGCAGCCGCATAAGCTGGCATGCGGCTGCTGTTTGTCTCGCATTCATTTCCCCCGTGCGACCGCCCGATGGCAAGCGTCGGCGGCATGCAGCGCGTGGCCGTTGAGCTTTCTGAGGCACTCCCGGCACACGCCGAAGTCACGCGGCTCATTCTTCGCAGCGCCTGGCGGTGGCATCACATCCAATGTGCGCTCTGGTTTTTCCCCACGCTGGTACGCATTTGGCGTAAGGCGCGGCGCGCAGAGATAGATGCCGTGCTTTTCTCTTCCATGGTGACCGGAACACTGGGACTGCTGCTGCGACGCACGTTTTCGCGACGAGGCATCACGATGGCAGCCATTGCCCATGGCAAGGACGTTACACAGAAAGGCCCGTACCAGTGGTTTCTTGTGCGTAGCGTCCTGCATGTGCTTGACGCAGTGTTGCCGGTAAGCCGTGCCACGGGCGCAGCGTGCGTGGCACGTGGTATGCCTGAAGCGCGCGTGCACGTCATCCCCAACGGTGTTCAGGCGGCCCGTTTTGCGGCTATCGTAAGGCGGCCATCGGCCCCGGGCCCTTTGCTGTTGTGCAGCGTCGGGCGCTTGGTGCGACGGAAAGGAGTTGCCTGGTTCGTTCGGTCGGTGATGCCGCAAATTCCAGACAGTGTTCACTACCACATTGTCGGTACAGGCCCTGAGCGAGAGCGAATCGCCGAGGCCATTCGAGACTGCAACCTTGCTGACCGGGTACGCCTCCTGGGTCGCCTCTCCGATCAGGACCTGCTTCGCCTCTATGCACAGGCAGACCTGCTGGTGATGCCCAACATCCCTGTACCTGGCGATATGGAAGGATTTGGAATTGTGATGCTGGAGGCCGGTGCCTGTGGCGTCCCGGCGGTCGCAGCCCGACTGGAGGGAATCCAGGATGTCATTACCGAAGGCGTTAACGGCCATCTAGTCGCAAGCCGCGACGTGTCTGGCTTTGTCCGCACCATTACGCACTATGCGGAAAAGCCGGCGGCGCTACTGACGCTTAGATCCCAGGCACGCGAGCACACTTTCAAGCATTTCCGGTGGAGTACCGTCGCCGCACGCTATGTGCAGGCAATGGAGGGGCTTGCATCCTGACGCGGCACGATTCGAGCTCAGCCCCGCACGCGGCCACGCCTGATGGCTGGAGAGTTGCCGACCTGCAAGTAACCTAGAAGTCCGCGCAGGCCTTCACGGTCTCAAGTTTTTCCATCGCGTTCGTTTGGCCATAGGCCTGAAACAACGCCCTGCAGATGCCACTGATGTCCATCTCCGCGCCCTCAGAAAGCAAATTCTCAGAAAGCATTTTGGCACGCTCCAAGTACGGGATGGCCAGTTCCATCAACCGTTTTTTCTCGTCGTCAAGGGCAAAGACTTTAGCCTGCTCCTCCTCGATCTCTTCCTTGGAGAGCGTTTCCCGCTTTGCCCGTAAGGTGTCATCGAGCGCTGAGACCTGCCGCTGTATATCCGTAGCTTTGTTGATGAAGGCTGCGCCAAGGTTGTAGTGCGAATCAACATGCTCATCATCAATCGCAATCGCCGCCTCAAGTTGTTCGATCGCTTCGTCGTACCGCTCGGCCTGCAGGAGGAGCGATCCAAGGTTGTAGCGCGAGATCCTGTCATCCGGCATGTCCTGGACCCGCTCCTGGTAGCGCTCGATTGCACGGTCATTCTGGCCGGTGTCCGCGTAGGCATTCAGCAGCCAGCCCTGCAACTCTTCATCGTCAGGAAACATCTCCACCCCTTCCTCGAGTGGCTCTACGGCATCGTCTGCGCGCTTGTTTGTCAGGTAAATCCGTCCGAGATAGTTGTACCATTCTACTTCCGCCGGACCAATTGCCAGGGCGCGCTTCAGCGGCTCAATCGCTTCAATGTCAGCGTCACCGCTCATGGCGGCATAAGCCCAATTCAGGTAGGGGTACAAGGAGTCCGGCATCACCAGTGAAGCCGCCCTGAATTGCAAGCTGGCCTTCATATAGAACTCCGCTTTGGCATCTGCATTAGCCGGGTCCTGGGCGCCGTTAAACGACTCCACGCCGCCCGAAAAGGCATTCTGGTATGCGATGAGCAGCTTTGTGGTCACTTCCGCTTCGCTCCTTGGCCTCACTTCAAGCAATTTCCGGTACGCAGCTACCATCTCCTTCCAGTGTGCAAGGAATACCTCTCCCTCCGACGCCATGGCCTCAGCCTCATGAATTCTTGCCAGCAGGTCGAAGGCATTGTGGTCATTCGGCTTGTCTTCAAGGCGGGCCTGGACGATGCTGTGTGCCTCTTCGAAGTTTTGAGCCTCCAGAGCACGCTCGGCCTTGCGCAGTTGCGCCGTAGCAGCGGGCACGGCTGCGCCTGCTGTGACAAAAAGAGCGAGGAATAGACAGATTCGTTTCATGGCAGAACACCAATAGCAAGTAGTCAGGGAAACACCGGCACTCCTATACATACGATCTTTTTGTTCATTCCGCAAGTCCAGCAGCCGGTTTCGGTATCGTCGATCTATGGACCTTGCGAGACGTGGTGTCTTGCATACTATTTGGAGTAGTACCCGCTCGCTCGTGGCGGCATGTACGTGCCCGGCGCCACGTTGGAGCTATCGGGTCAACGATTGTCAGCCGCCGTAAGTGGCAGAGGTCGACTAAGGGAAGTGAACGAGTTCGATATGCGCTGTGTGTAAGGTAGCCCCTTCAGCTGCAAGCAGAGTATCCGCGTACTTCGATGAGATGAGTGTGTGCGGTTTCCTCGCGCCCCAACTGCCGTTCACCAATTCGGAAAAACTGAATGTCCCGATGCGGCCATTGGCTTTTCGGCCGCTTGCCAAGACAGGCTGACACTGGTGCGCGCATGCTTCGTGAACACTCCAATACGGGCTCGGCGTCAACTAAAGATGCAGTTGACCAGGGTTCGGCCACGATTGCAGCAGAGCCAGGAGCGCGTGGCAGGATGGTGCGAGTCATGGCAGGGTGACAGCTAGGAATGTGCGGCGAAGAAGGCCGCCAAAACAAGCAGCTCTTTCAGCTGCCCCCTACGTCAAGTTTAGGGACTAACCCACCTAATTTGAACCGCACCCATGACGCTGCCAGAGCTTTTTGCCAAGTTCCCCGACGAGCCCACTGCCATCAGGTGGGCTTAGGGCGTCAGGTGGCCGGACGGCACGGCCTGCCCGCGTTGTGGCAGCGTAGACGGTCGGGAGACACCAGAGCGTAAGCCGATGCCGTACTGGTGCGTGACGGACTCGCATTACTTCTCCGTGCGCAGTGGCACCTGCATGGAGCACAGCAGGCTACCGATGCGCAAGTGGGTTCTGGCTGTATTCCTTATTATCGGCGCTTCCAAAGGCATGTCGAGCTACCGGATGGCCCGGTTGGTGGGCGTGACGCAGCATACCGCCTGGTACTTGATGCACCGCATCCGTGCGGGGTTCCGCCTGGATGGCATCGCCAAGCTGCATGGCGCCGTTGAGATAGACGAGTCGTAGGTGGGCAGATTGGAGCGCAACAAGCACGCTCGCAAGCGCCTGCGCACCGGGCGCGGTGGCATCGGCAAGGTGCCGGTTGTGGGTGCGCTGGAGCGTGGCAGCCGCGTGGTAGCCATGCCGGTACGCAGCACCAATATGGAGCGCCTCACGCGGTTTGCGCGGCGTCATGTGCGACCGCGAAAGCCACGTCTAAACAGACGAGCGCAAGGGCTTCGGCCTGCTCGCCAAACATTACAAACACTTTCGCGTCTGCCATGGCAGACATATCTACGTGGATGCGGAAAATCCGCATTTCCACACTAACTCCATCGAGTACTTCTGGGCGGTTTTGAAGCGCACGTACGCGACACATCACCACTGGAGCAGGAAGCACCTGCCCCGGTATGTCGATCAGGTGTGCTGACGCTTCAACCACCGACACCTGTCCGTGCTGGCACGCATGAGACTGGCATTCAGCGCGTTCCAGGGGGCGGTGCTGCCGTATAAGGGTTTGGTGGGCAATCCTGTACCAATAAGATGAGCGACTCCAAATCCTTAAGCACCCCTCTTCGCAAGATGCACGCGTGCCCTGTGACCGGCGAGGAGCAAGAGGGAGGGGTCGGGGGCTTCCTGGGTTATGACGCGCCCACCCGACCCTACACTAAAGAGGAAAAAGAACTTTATTTTCCTTCTCCATCTGAGCCATCGCCTCAGCCATCCTCACAATCACAGTGAAAAAGGCGCGTGCTTCACGCGAGGTTACGTTGTTGGTCGTGACAAACAACTCCCACATACGGACATCGTAGTCAAATACATTTTGGTCGATCAGCCAGTCAGCTTTTCGCACCCCGTCTACACTCGCGTAATGCTTGCTCCAAAATCGCTCAATATGAGACAGAACGTGAAGGGCGGCGGTTTCACTGGGGTATATTCCTATCGGTTTCATCGGGCAATCGGTTGCAGCGTGCTTTCGCCCGCAGGGTGAAGCGTGACAGGGAGTTGCTGCCCTTGCAATCGCTAGGGCAGCAAATAGGAAGCGTACATCATTGTGGAGGAGTAAGCACCAAGCAGTATTATCATCAGGGCTAGAACTGCTATTCCAGCCCCCGGCCATGCGAATCCGAGGCGGTGGCCCATCAACCGTCGCAGATACCCGTACCTGAAAACTCTCTCTTCATTAGAATTTTCAATCTCTGCTATGGACTCGGCGGGCATTCGGGGTTCGTACAGGCAAGCCATAACGAGCCCGACGCCAGGGAGAGCTAACTAATTGGGTTGCAGTCTGGTTGAGTTACGGGACAGCGTAGTACCAGGAAGAGCGCGAAATAGTTCTATCGTGTACTTGACGGCCTCGCTCTGCTTCATGCCTTTTTGCCTTGCTGTTGTGTATGTGGCCCAAGGCTCGTTACACCGTGCAGGGACAGGCACGCGCTTGCCAATGGACGCGTAATGACGGCCGAGCGAATCAGCGATAACCCCCAGGTTGTCGGAGAAGTCGAGCAAGGTCTCGCCCCACTGCCTGCCCGAACTCTTTATAACCTTGTGAAGCTCCACCCACACGCTAGCAATATTGCGTTCGGCGGGCTTGTCAGCACACGTTTTGTTGGCTGCCTTGAGGATGCGGTCGAAGCGCTTCTCTACTTCGGCCATTTCGCGCCTGCTGGTCTCGTTGACGACCGCAAGCATGTGAGCGGTGGATTGTGCGTGAACGTCGGCTGCCAGGAAGTTGGCTATCAGCAATCCTAGCAGGGGCCCGGCTAATCCGCGGTACGAGAACATGGCTGCATCTTTGTGTCATGTAGCAGCCAGCCTCCGGCAACATGCGTAGCCTCTCGTATGTATAACTTGGCTAGGCCGGCCGTTGCGAGTGCAGTATACTGGGATCGCTTCCGTAAAGTGTCGCTGCGCGCCTATCTCACCGAATCTTCACAGAACATTTGCGCCCGATGGCTCTAGTTTGCCAGTGTGGGCAGGTGGCAGCGTACTGGCTTACGATTCTCATGGTGATGTAGAATGCCTCGGTCGCCGGTCCCGCATTGCCAACCCCCTTGGATGACTAGGTGAAGTGTGGCTGAAACTGAAGGAGTCCCAAAAGTCCCAAAGGAGATTGTCCAAATCGCCAGCAGCCTTGACTGTGACGTGATTCTGTACAATGGCATGCTTAAGAAGCGTCATTTCCTATCATTCCTGTCCCTGTTCACCAGCCGGAGCTTGAGCAACGATGTGCTGCTCATTCTCGTAACCGAAGGAGGCAATCCTGACGTCGCCTACAGAATAGCACGCTATTTGCAGGCGAAATACCAAAAGGTTCGGCTTTTCGTCTCGGGGTTTTGCAAGAGCGCCGGGACCCTGGTCGCCTTGGGCGCCCATGAACTTGTCATTTCCGACCTCGGAGAGCTTGGCCCTCTTGATGTCCAGATGCAGAAAAAAGATGAAATGTGGGAGTGGCGCTCAGGATTGATACACCATTTCGCCTTGTCAGTTTTGCAGGATCATGCACGCCAGACGTTCGAGAGTTTGTTCGTGCGAATGAAACGAGGTGCAGGAGGCATTACGCTGCGCACCGCTGCTGAATTGGCCATTCAGGTCACGACTGGACTGCTTGAACCTTTGTATCGACAGATAGAGCCGCTACGCGTAACAGAAGCGATAAGGGCCATACGCATTGCGCATGAATACGGGGAGCGGCTTCTGAAAGAGGGAGGCAACTTAAAGGTCTCGATGCTAGACAAGCTAATATCGGGGTATCCGTCTCACAGTTTTAGCATCGACAGACAGGAAGCTCGCGAACTATTCGAGAGAGTCCGCGAGCCAACGGAAAAGGAGCGAGAGCTAGTGATGCAGCTAGGGGTACACGCGTACGAGCCTCTGCATACCAACCACCATCTCATTTGCTTTCTCTCGCCCGAGAACCGTGGCGGTTCGTCCAACGTTAAAGACAAACAGCCCACAACAGGAAAGTCAAATGCCAGTCACGACAGACGATCTAGCACTAAGATTGATGAGGCTCAGCACGGAAGCCCTCAGAAAGTCAATTCCAAATAAGGATCTTGTGTTGCCATTCCCGTTCATACCGGCCTACAATCCTGCTAAGCGCCGCCCCGCTAATCCAAAGCTCGGAGAAAAGGCCACTTTAAGCGATTGGGCTCCGACAAAGGTCAGGCTGGGCAGCTCCGCGCCCTTGCCTCAATAGCAGCCCGCAACTTGGAACAGCGCCCTCGTTCGCAACATCCTCTTAACACCACATAGACGAAGATCCGGCACGCATTCACGTCTTAGAACTCGCTCTAGGTCATCTTCTAGAAGTCCTCAAAGAGGAGGACGGTCAAGAATCTCTTAGAGACATGTTGCACAACACGATAGCCAGTTTAGAGCGGAAGCCACTGAAATCCGGCATTGACAGGGCCATTAGCACGCAGGCAATGAAGTTGTTGCAGCGACCCTAGCTCTTCTTTTGTCTGGCGGCGACGGAGATTGATTCATAGCTAGTTGGGGAGGGATGGTTGAACATCCCCGGTCACTAACCCAACCCAGCCATGAAGACCCACTTGTCGTTGCCGCCTGAAGCGTGCTCTGACGCGCCATCAGGCGACTCGCAGAGCACAGGCCAAGCGGTACGTTTGCACCTGATGCTACACTACGCCAGCATTCTGCAGATGCTGGCTGGCGAGTTGCTGCCGCAGCCGGACGCTGTTGCTGAGCAGCCTGGCCGCAGTGAGCCAGCGTCCATGGCTGCACCCGAACGAGCGGAGGCTGCCCCGGACGATGGCGTACGCTTCGATGAAGCATGGGAATACTTGCAGACGCGCAGTTTATCTGATGAGGCTGTGGTAGCGCTATGGCTGAAGAGCTTGTACGTCATTGGTGTACGTCTGACTCTTTGCGTGGGCGTTACGTTGAGCGGCCATCGTCGCATCCTGGGCCTGGTGGCCTGCGCACCGGAGGATGTTGCCCGTTTGCAGGAGTTTCTGCAGAGTCTGGTAACGCGTGGACTCTGTGTTGATGCGGGCTTGCTCTGCATTTTAGCTAGTGGCACGGGTGTGCAAGGGGCTGTAGAGACCACTTTGAGTCCGCGCGTAGCCATACAGCGTTGTTTAAGCACGAAGCTTCGCCAGGTGATCAACGGCTTGCCGGAGGCATCGCAGGCCGTCTTTCGCAGCCGATTGCGGCAAGCGTGGCAACTGCTGGACGCGAGGCAAGCCGAGACTGCGCTCCTGGAGATTCACAGAGACTTGCAGCGTGTGAACCGTTCGGCCGCCCACATGCTTCTGGAGGGTCTTCAGGAGACGCTCACCATTCAGCGGACGGGGCTGCTACTGACGGTGGACCGCGGCCTGCGCGTGCTGCACAGCGTGGACACCCTGGGTCAGAAGCTGCAATCGTGCGTACCCCCAGGGAGCGTACGTCAGCGCCTGGGGCGCATTGCCCTGGCGTTGTTGGAACTGGAGGTGGGCCTGCGGCGCATGGCCTTTGCCTCGTATCTTCCAGATCTTCGTGAAGCCCTATCCAGCCGCCTACCCTCATGAAAGCACCGACCTCGGACGAACCCATTGCCGCACTCTGCCAGCGTCTGGCTGCGACCGATCCGCTGGCCTTGGCCCAGCTCCTGCGCGAGCTCCCAGAGCAGTATGAAGCGATGGCTATGCAGGCGATAGAGGCCGAAGTGACGCAGCTGTGTGGCAAGGGGCACGGGATTGCACATTTTTAAGTTGGGTTTCGGCAGCTTCTGCCGAGATGGGCCCTCAAAGTAGATATCTTTTGGCAATGGATTGGGCTTCGGGTCGAGTGTGTGGGTGCAAATGGGACGGTGCATGCCAATGTGGGCCCAATTGCGTGCTCACACGCGGATTTTCGGGCGTAGGCAGGCTCGTGGAGTGACTTTCCGGGCACGATATCCCGCAGGGATCCTCTGATCGCACGCGTAAGCGGCGATCTTGGCACGGTGCAGCGCCTCAGAGCGTCCAGGCAGCTGCGGGTTTTGCGTTATGCCAGCGTCAGCAGCGCACTACTGCGCTGTGGCATCCAGCGGCAGGTGTTGCCTTTGCAGTCCTCTGGGGCTGGCAGACCGAATCCCCACTAACCCATCGACCCCCGGAGGTGCTCAGCGCCTGGGTCAGCTCCTTCATGTCCTCCCGGCGTATCGGCTTCAGATTCGACTCGTACTGCATGAATATCGCCCCGCACCAGCGCTGACGCATCCCCGATGATCCCCAGCGCTTCACGTTCCGTGATCGGTTCGCAATAATGCTGTTGAGGTTCTCGATTTTCCGCAAAGCCCAGTACGACCTTCTCGCCCTCGGTCGTGATGCCCATCGCTACGATCATCTGCATACCAGCCAAATACTTGCCATCAAGCAGGAGCACCGCAAAGGTGTGCTGATCGAATCGGCGCGTCTCAAATGCCTCCAGTAGCGCTGCCGTCTGCGTAGTAGAGTCGGCGGGCGGCGCGCCACTCCGAGGAGCGCGTTTCCGCCCGCCGCTCACCGAACCCGGCGTGCGGTTTTCCCGCACCGGGCTCTCCAGGCGGATCATGCATCTCGCACTCGGAAAAGTCGCCCGAAACGAAGAGCTTTGCCTAATGAAGGGGGACACCCTCCATCGCCTACTCGACACCCCTGATGACTCGGAGCCAAGCCTGTTTACGCCTTGACTGCCACGCTCCCCGGCAGAGCCGGAGCGCGCTTCCTTCACTTTCGCATGTGATGTCTCTGAGGTCTCCGACCGTAAACCGGCTGTTAGGACTACGCCATTGCCGAGGCCTTTCCCTCTTTGAACACCGCTCCGCACCTGCGGCCCCTTCCCTCTGCGGACATTACCCCGCTTCCACGGTAGTACGGGCCACTCCGCCGCCCTGTTGACCCAGCCTGGCTCTTGCGAGCTTCCAGTTGGTGTGCCCACCATCAACAGGGTTTCCCGTGTTGCGTCTTTTCTCATCTTCCGTACGTGCCAGTGCCATTACCCCGGCGAAAACAGCTCGGTGCCTGTGTCGCTCGCTTCCCGAACTGCCGGCGGCCTTCCCCTACTTCATGGAGGGTCGGCTTTCGCATTAGCAGTTTCGAGGCCTGCTCAGCATTCACTACGCGTTCCGGCCCGTACGTTCGCTGAATCGCAAAGCGATCCTTTTGCCAAAGTGCTTCAGTCCATGTCGTTACCTCCATAAACCGCCTTGGCCGCTACCACCTGGAGCGACAGATGATGGATGGGATTCGCACCCACCAGAGAAAAGCGCCTTATCACGGCGCACATGAAGGCGTTGCCTATGCTGCTGGCACTCAACCCCATACTATCGGTGAAGACCTGGGCCGCCTGCCTGTAATTGCACCGCGACAGTCCACACAGCAACCTTCTTACCACGCTTTCCCGGTCCATAAGCCCACGCTCGCGCAAGAGGCGGTACGTTTGCAGAGGACGCTCCTTTCGGGTTCGTACATTCCGCACGCGCGGAACGCGGACCGCAATGCGCTCCAAACCGACGCGGATGGAACCCGGATTCGCCCCCCAGCGCTGAAAGCCTGTCTTATGGTGCTTCCCACGGGCGCCGCATATGAAGCGGGCCTCGGCTTCCATGACCCATGTGGCCATCTTGGTAAGAAGATGATCAAGACATCCAAGGCAGCTGGCCAGGCCGATGAAGTTCCTTTGCGCAAGCCCCCGAAAGTCCTCGATGAGTGATTGATCCAGCATAGGGGTATGGGGCATCAGACGGCGTTAAGGTTGATGAGACTCTCACGAAGTTGTGGCAGATAGGCCGCATGGGCCACACGGCGCAGCTGAGCCTCGTGTTCCAACAGTGCCAGTGCCATCTGTTCGCGTTGCTGGAAAACGGCGCTGGCCGGGGTCTGCAACCTGCGACTGATGGCATCCATGAAGCGCATCACGCGTAGCCCCCGGTCGAGCTTGAGCAGCATGCCCGTACGTTGAATCGTCAGAGATTGCTCCAGGCCCTCCCATAAAACCTTCGCTGCGGACCGATTGACGCGCGTCAAGTCCTGGTGAATACGGGTGAGTGCGCGTTCAGCTTCCCGGGCATCGAACCCATTCCATGCCTGGCGGAGGCGATTACGATACACAGGAGCAAGGTCTTCTGGAAGACCGCAGGTGATTTGATCCAACAGCGAATTGAGACAGCGCTGTATAGCGACCTTGGCGCCGAACACCTGGCGCACCGCCGATTGAAGTCCCGTACTGCTGGGCAGCACACAGAGCAGCCCATCGGCGGCCGAAAGGCCACGATCGGACAGCGACTGCACAAAGGACGTAAGAGCAGAGACGTTTTCAGGGTAGCACGCTACCAGGCCAAGTATGCGGCGATAGCCCGTGATGGTCAGACCCGCTCCAAGAACGATGTTAACGCCGCGTGGGCACAGCCCGCGCAGCCAAATCGCAACGATCGGGTCGTCTTGCAGACTGCGGGAATGCAACAGCTGCCACGCTTCATTCAACGGCGCCGAGTCCGGCTTTGTGTCCTGGGCCGCAGCAGAAGCCTTCATTACTACGGGCGGTGGCGCCGGCTGCTGATGCGCTGCCGGAATGGGCCAGTCGGTGGTCAATTGTTGCAGTATGTGCGTGCAGAGCTTCATCAGAAGCCGCCGCGCGTCACCGGAGGGATTGATCTGGGCGTCTGCCGGCGCCTCAGCCCTCCCCAAAACAGGCTGTGAGGGGTTCATATGACTGGAAAGGAATGGTGGAGACTAGGGTCCACCTCCACAGCAACCCTCCAATTCCCAACTTGAATTTGTGCGATCCCGGGGGGCACCGTCAACAAGAACGGCTATCAGCGCTGGGGCACCAATCCAGGCTCTATTGTCTATGGTACGGGGCGTATTCAGATATCGGTTCCTCGGGTGCGTGACACCAACACGGGCAAGGAAGTGCCGCTGAAGACCTACCAGTTGCTGCACCAGCGGGATCCCAAGCAGCTTGAGAAGCTCACGGCGCTGTTGCTCTCGGGGGTCTCGCAGCGCGACTACAAGGACGTGGCCGGCGAGTTTGCCGACTGTTTGGGACTGAGCCAGAGCAGCGTTGCTCGCATGTTCGAGACCACTACCACGCAGGCACTAGAGGAGTTTGAGTCCAGCCAGCTGGATCAGGAGACGTATGTGGCCTTGTTGATAGATGGCAAGTGCCTGAAGGGTGTGCAGATGATCCTCGCTCTGGGGGTCACCCGTACAGGCAAGAAGAAAGTGTTAGGCTACATCGAAAGCACCACCGAGAACAGTGACAAAGCGACCGCTTTGCTGGAGAACCTGGTGCAGCGCGGGTTCTCCTATGCTGGCGGGATCCTGGTGATCATCGACGGCAGCAAGGGGCTGCGCAAGGCGGTGCAGCATGTGTTTGGCGATCACGCGGTCATCCAGCGGTGTCAGTGGCACAAGCGCGAGAACGTGGTGCAGCACACCAAGCAGAAGGGCACAGCCGAGCGCGCAAAAGGCCGGCTTCAAGATGCCTACGATCAGCCGGACTATGAGCGTGCGCGCAAAGCGCTGGTTGCTATCCACGACGATCTGCAGCCTGGGCAACCGCGCGCGGCCGCCAGCCTGCGCGAAGGGCTGCACGAAACGCTTGCGGTGCTGCGACTACCACTGCATGAGACCCTCCGGCGCAGCTTCAAGACCAGTAACCTCATCGAGAACCTCAATAGCGTCATTACGCATCGCACGCGAAACGTAAAAAGATGGTGCTCCACGAACCAACGGCACCGCTGGTTCGCTGCCATCTTCAAGCACTACGAGTCCAGGCTAAGTCGCATATTGGAGCCTGTGCATCTGAGAGCGATGGAAGCAGCCCTTACTCGTGAGGTGGAACGCCGCAGGCAGAAGGCCGTATTCGCCTATGCACATCCCCCGCCCAACTAAATATGGGTCAATCCCGCGACGCCACCCTTGAAAAGACTCGACTGTTCCGTTGGCTCTTCCAACTACATAGTCAATTTCCCGATCTATGTAAGTGTCCCATTCAACACTTTCCCCAGTGACAGGGCACATATAGGTCTTTCTGGTTCGGAGTGTGCAAGTGAAAATTGGACAGTTGGCTGCGAAAGTTTGTGAATCTGGGCGCATCTCGCTGGTGGCTAGAGAGTAGGTGGAGCCAAGGTATCGTGGTTCGTCTGCGCAGGGTCGGGCAACACCAATGGCAGCGCATCAAGCTTGACGGCTTGTTGATCCAAGCCTGCCGGGGTGGCATGGGCACCTTGGGCATACCCCGTGGGAAGCGCTCACGGTTTTCTGCATACACCGCTGCCATTTCGCGCTGCCGCTGGGATTGTACCGATCGCGCCTGGCCGTAGTGAACCGTGGACGGACGCATTAAGGCAAGACCCGAGTGGTAGTGCTGGTTGTTGTACCAGTCAAAGAACGCCCGGGCCCAGGCACGGGCGTCCCCCAGCGATCCGAAACGTACCGGGTAGTCCGAATGGTACTTCATCGTCTTGAACTGCGACTCCGAATACGCATTGTCGTTTGAACAGTAGGGCCGGATGTAGGAGCGTTCCACCCTCAAGTCCGCCAGCAGCTGCGCATAGGTCTTAGAAATCATGGCAGGGCCACGGTCGCAATGTATCGTCAGCTGCTGCGGACGAATGCCCTGGCGCTCGCACGTGGCGGCTATGAACTCAGCGGCCAGTCCGGCGGATTCCCCGGGTACTACCATCCAGCCCACTACGTATCGGCTGTAGATATCCAGCATTACGAACAGCATATAGCTGCTCCACTTCTGCGGTCCTCGCAGCTTGGTGATGTCCCAGGACCAGACCTTGTTGGGAACGGTAGCCAGCAGCTCCGGCTTCTTGTACGGGGGATGAACACGTTGATTGCGGCGCTCGCGCACTTCGTCGTACTCGTGGAGGATGTTGTACATCGTGCGCCAATGGCACACATAGGTGCCTTCGTCCAGGAGCGTGGCATAAATCTGCCGTGGGGGCAGATCCCTGAACCGCTCCGAGTTCAACAGTGCACGGATCTCCGCCCGCTTCGCCGCTGGCAGTCGGCGAAGGCTTCGTCCACGCTGCCGCGTCCGCGGCCTGGGTGCGGGCGCCTGTAAGCTGTAGTAGTAGGTCGAACGAGGGATACCTACGACCTTGCAGGCGGGGGCCACACCAAGATCCTTTGCCAACAGCTTCACTGCCGCGATCTTCATGGGCCTTCGCTGTCCTGGATCCCGATCCCAAAGGCGCTCGAGATCTTTTTTTGAACGTCAATGATCAGCTCGGCCTTGCCGAGTTTGCTCCTCAGGCCTTCGATCGTCCTGTGAGCAGCTTCCAGCTGGGCTTCAAGTAGGGCTACTACTTCGTCGTCGCCCCGTTTGACGCTGCCCAGCCTGCCCTCGCTGCGCTGCTTGCGCCACTGTGAGAGATGGGACGAATAGAGTCCCTCCCTGCGCAGCAGTGCGCCAACGGCCGTGCCGCCCGTGCATTCATCCGCTTCCCGGAGAATTCGCAGCTTGTACTTGGCGGAGAATCGGCGGCGACGAGCGCGTGGAACCACCTCTGTGGCGGACGCTTCCGGCGCCCCGTTCGTGAGCGTAGTCGGGTCGTTTTTCATGACAGGAAAAGGATTACGTTAGGGGTTACGTTGAACTCTAGCCTGACTTTTCGCGCCATCAGCTGAAAACGCAACTCACTAACTCCGACTCCAAAGTGTCCAAGGAATTATATGCACAGGGGGTTTTTCCTCTTAGAGACGTGGGCTCTAGTTTTGGTTGGTGATTGATGATCCTAGAAGGCGTGCAACCCACCACCAAGTTAGGTGGGTCGGTCCCCAAAATTACGGCCTCGGCGGTCTTCCAGCACCTGAATCAGCGACGGCAAGAAGAGCAGCGCAGCCAATAGTGTGGTCCCTATGCCAGCCAGTGCGAGCGCACCAATGGTGTTTAGACCAGGATGGAAGCTCAGCAGCAGACCGGAAAAGCCCACCATAGTCGTCAACGCCCCCATGGTTACGTGCTCCCCAGTAGATCGTAGGACCCTGAGCAAAGAGCCTCGCCCTTCCTCCCTGTAACGATGTACTATGTGGACTCCCGCATCGTTGCCTATGCCAATAACCGCGGGTAGCACCACAAGGTTGTAAAAATTCATGCGCAGGCCAATAACCTTCATAACAAGCAGCATCCATAACACGCCCACCACGAGCGGCAGGAGCGCCAACAGCGCCAGCCGAATGCGCAGGAAGTTGGCCCACATAAGCAGCATGACAATCACCAGGCTGGCCAGGACCATGTAGGGCGCTTCCTGCTGCATAAGGCGCAGCATGTCGGCTGCGACGATGGAGGAAGATCCTGCATGGAAGGTATCCCCGTCCTCCGTCGTAACCGCTCCAACATCCTCGGCAAACGCGATTGACTTGCGACCGTCGGAAAGGCCAATAGCAGGATATATCGTTACGAAGTTGCCCAGGTCACCGCTTTTGGACGTGAACCGCTGGCGCAAAAGGTCAGGAATGTCTGTGAGCATGATGGGCTCGCGCGTTTGCGCGGCCCGCCGCAAGGCCTCAATGTCGTCGTCTGAATCCAACACCGGATCGGCCAGGAGCGTATCCCGAATGAAGGAGATGCGGGAGAGCCTTTGATGCTGTTCCTCGACCGTCATCGGAAATCGCTCCTGAAGCGTTTCCACGGACTGGATTGTTGTGGTGAAGGTGTCCGCATCAATGACATGCACGGTCGTGTCATTGTGCATCTTCTCCCGCAGAACCGCTGCGACAGCCGGCGTCTTGTCCGGATCATCTACGACAATGTAGGCCGGATTGCGGCGACCCTGTTCATAAAAAGCGCGTTGTACCCTCGTAGCTATTTCGATCCAATCCTCATACTTGGGCTCCAACTCTCCGAACCGGTACTCAAAGGTTACGCCGGGCGCCTGAAATATTGCCAGCAACACCGCGAATACGCTCCCAGCCAACACGCCGCGAGCGCCGGGGAAGCGTCCCTTCTGAAATACATGCGTAGATCCGTCACGTTCATACCTGATCAGTCTCATGTTCTCCATGGCCACCAAGAATGCCGGCAGCACGAACAGCATCGCTACCAGCGCCAACAGCACGCCGCAACCCGCTATAAACCCAAACTGGCTGAAGCCTCTAAAGTCCGCAATTACAAGCACATACAAGGCCGCGGCCGTTGTAAATGCTCCTACGGCGATCGCCTGGCCCGAGCTCATGAATGTGCGAACGACTGCTTCCTTGGGACTGAAGCTTGCACGCTCCTCGATGTATCGAGCGTAGAAGTGAATTCCGTAATCGATTCCGAGACCAAAAAGCACCAGGCCCAGCGTGGAGCTTAGAAGGTTGAGGGTATCAAACGCCAGGTACGCCACCGCGGCTGTCCATGTCAGACTTGCAAACAGTGGCGCACCGATTATCAGCGCCGTCAGCGGTGCCCGTGCCAACTCAATCAGAATCAGACGTCGAGTAAGGCTCTGCCGCCCGCGTGTCTGACAGGCCTTGTAGAAGAAGTAGGCCATGATCGTCAGGAGAACGCACGCAAGTCCAGCGCCGAACGAGCCAAGAACATCGTCAGTAATTGTGCGCACCTCAACGCGGTTCCGCCACAGCCGACCACCGAGGACGGTATCAAGCGCCTCATGATAGGTGGCTGGCTCCAAGCGCTCGATGGTACGCTCTACGGCCCCGTAGAGTGTTTCAATGTATCTGACGTCCGTCAGTGAACCCGCGGTGAAGAGGCGCACGACCAACGTGGTGCTGTCTTCTGAAACGTAGTATTCCTTGCCAACGATGCGCTCAAACGTACCTCGCAGGTCTTCGCTGTTGTCTTCCTCCGTATCCTCGTCATCCTCAAGGTCAAAGAAAAACGGGTTGGCCTGCAGCTTGGCCTCGTAAATCGCGTCGTCCAAGCCAGTGATGATATCCTCCAGCTCCTTGTCGGTAGCGAAGTAGAGACCATTATCCCGCAGGAATTCCGTGTCGCGCCTAAGCTCTGCACGAACAAAGAAGGGATCGCCAGTGCGCTCTTCACGAAGTGCCAGCGCCTCGGGAACCAGCGCTTCAGCAAAGGCAAGATTTGCCTCAAAAGACGGGCTTTCAATGGCCAGGTCAACCGACACATCCCCGCCCCCAATGGTAGCGCGCATGCGCTCAAGAGCCTGAACGCTCGGGTAGTGCTTCGGAATGAGGCTGGCAAAATCAGGGTCTATCACCAAGTTGCGTGCCAAGAGCAGGCTTACAACAGTCAGGATAGCCGCCAGACCGAGCACCCACAGAGGTTTGCTCGCTACGCCCCTAATGACGGGGCGCAACGCCTTGAAGATGTGTTCCATGTTACCCTTGTGCGGCTATTGCAATGGCATCAAAGTACGCGTCTGAAATCCCTTCCGTGTTGTCAGTATCGCCCCATACCATGATAAAAAGCGGCCTCTCTGGTGCCTCTTTGCCGAACAAGGCCCGAAAGTCGTTCCGAACATTTCGCTCAATCTCGATCCACTTGCCCAAGCCATCCACTGCGCTGGATACCACCAGCACGTGCAGTGGACCGTAGCGCGCCGTCGTTCCGACCGGCAAGGTTGAGCTGAACGTGTACTTTATGGAACACAGGCGCCCGAGCCAGTCATTGCAGTCGAACGATACGTAGAAGGCGGCCCCTGTGTCATTGCGTGCGTTGGTGGTTTCGCGAGCGCCCTCAGGTAGCATGTCGGCGCGCCAGCGCCATGAAAGCAGCGGGTGCGTTCGCGTATTCCAGTCGAATCCCTCTTCCCCGTTTACCCGGGCCACCTGAACGGTTTCGTTGCGCGTAAACACCCGCAGGACCTTTTCTCCATCCAGTGTGACCACTTCAACAAAGTCATCGTCGCGCTGGAGCATGCTCGGCAGGGGCCGCGCGCTTTTGGATCGCCTCTCCAAGATCCGCCACTTGGTCGGCACTGGCCCTTCGTACGAAAAGTCCTCCACGAGAACGTGCTGCGCCCACATCACACTTGTGCCCGCTATACAAAATACCAATAGCAAGCCCAGACGGCGAGTCACGTAGACAATTGTTTCCATGAACGTTCCGCACACGATTCCCATAGTCCAACAACAGACGCGACTAATGCCTGTCGGGTCACACTGAGGACTCTCTTACCGCACCGCCGCGCCGCTTAAGCGCAGGCAAGGCCATAATAAAGAGCAGGCTGATGCCCCGGTGCACCACGACGACCGCCCCAAAGAGTGCGAGAATGTGTGCTTCCGAAACCCCCAGCTTGGTGGCGAGCGCCACGGCAATAACCACCGTCAACAGATCAGGTTGAATGAATGGAATGCGTGACGCAAAGATGAAAGCGGCTGCGTAGGTAAACCACACCTTCAGGAGCACCTCGGGCATGGCGACGTGCCACATAGTGATCTCCGCGACCTGCCGCAAAAAAATGCGAGCCACATGAACACTGAAGACCATGGAGGCTGAGCGCCACGGCATGGCAAACACGAACTTCCATACCCGTACCAGGATCACCAGGACAATAGCCAGAGCGATGGTTCCCGCAATTATCGTGCCTTGCTGCCGATCGCCTACCAGGTCGGACAGCGTAACCTGGCCGGTGAAGATGAATACCGTCACCAGGATAATGGCCACCATTGTGGAAGCCGCCGATGACAGAATGTTCTGGTCGCGAATGGTCTTCATCAACTCCACTGCAGGCTCATCGACATGCCTGGTGGCCCAACTGTAGAGAAACACCTCGCCTGTGTATCCCAAAACGTCCTTATTCAGGATTCGCTTCTTGATGAAGGCCGGGATGCTGTGTCGTAGGCGAAACGTCCACGTGATGCGATACGCCAGAACCTGCGAAGCCGGCAAGACGAAATACACTACCAGCAGCAGCGCGTAGAAGTGTGGCTTCAGTGGCAAGCCACTGACAACCTGTGCCAGGTCATCATCCCGGAGCTTCCAGGCCAGGAAGGCCACGATCCCCACTGTGAACACGATCCGCGCCCCTTTAAGCAGGCGGCGGCCGCGGCTGGAACCCGCAAAGGACTGCCAGCCTTTCTGTATAACATCGAACGTCAGCCGCATTCCCGTTGTGATAGCGCGCGCAGTGGTGAATGGGGGTCAGTTTGCTTCATTGCCCTATGTCGCTTGCTAAGAAACCCCCAATGCACCATATTGTTAGACCGACTGTCGTCGAACGTGGGCCTACGACTATTACTGGTGTGATGGACACTGTTGAGCCTCAGATAATTCACACGTACGAATCGCTGGAGGTCGGTCAGTCCTTTGCGACCTACCGGTTCGTCAGTGAAGACGACGTGCTGGCTTTCGCAAGAATCACCGGCGATGACAACCCTATCCACGTAGACGCTGCGTACGCGGCTCAAACGCGCTTTGGTAACAGGATCGTGCACGGTGTGTTCCTGCTGGCGCTCATCTCGAAGGTGCTGGGACACGACTTTCCCGGGCACGGAAGCGTCGCGGTAAACATCTCCTGCCGTTTCTTGCGGCCGGTGCCAGTCAACTCCACGGTAAAAGTTGAGGTCAGGGTTTTGGAGAAGCTGGCCAAGCGTCGCCAAGTGAAAGCCAAGACCTACATCTATAACGAGGCCAACAAGATGACCTTGGCCGGCGAGGCTGTTTTTATTCCTCCCATTGATGACGGAAACATATAATCCACACGGAACAATTGGCTTGTTGCGGTCTTAGTCGTCCGTTACTTCAACCTTGCCATAGTGGATTCGCATTCGCCGGTTTGACTCATCACTGAACGGCACAAACCTGCTGACGGTCTGTCTCTCGGCGGCCGTAATCAAGCTCTGTCCCAGTAAATCGCTTTGCAGGAGCGATAGAAACGCCTCAGCACGCTTGGCATCCAGTGAATCAAAGACGTCATCCAGCAGCAGGATAGGCGGCTCTTCCAGACGGCTCTGGAGATAAAGGTGTTGGGCCAGCTTAATGGCGATACCAAAAGTACGGTGCTGCCCTTGCGACCCGTACTGTCGCAGTTCGAATCCATCGATTGTAAGCAGTAATTCGTCGCGGTGCGGGCCCACCAGCGTTCGGCCCATCACTCGCTCGCGCTTGGCTGCTGAGTGGAGGCGTTGCCGAAAGGCCTCCTGAATCTCTTCACTGCTGCAGCCCTCCTCCAAGGGCGCAATGCCGCGATACGCCATGGCAGGCTGCTCCTCAATCGTCGCAAGGTGCCTGTATGCATCTTGCAGGAATGCTGCAAAGTCAACCAGAAATTGGACACGTGCTGTGATTAGCCAGCTTCCATGGTCTACCAGCTGCTCGTCCCACGGCGCCAGGATCGCCGGGTCCAGCACTTGGTGCCGCCGCCGCGCAGCGGTAAGCATCTCATTGCGTTGGCGTAGCACGCGCCGGTAACGCATAAGTCGGTCCATATAGGCCGGGCGCTCCTGACTCAATATGTTATTGATGAAGCGCCTTCGCTCATTAGGTGCGCCAGACGTGATGGCGATATCGCCCGGCGCAAACGAGACCACCGGCAGCATGCCGACCAGGTTTCCCAGTCGCTCAAGTGGCGCACCGTTGGTGAAGATGTGCTTCCCACTGCGCGGATCATAGAGCAGTCGCACCTCTACGGCGCGGCGACGCCGGCCACCGAAGGCAGCCGTCAATTCAAAGAAAGGAGACTCTTTCCGAAGTGCGAGGCGGTCGTTGGTCGTCAGAAAACTCTTCGACAGGCACAGGTAGTGAACGGCTTCCAAGACGTTGGTCTTTCCCGCCCCGTTCGGCCCGTAGATGAGGTTGACTTTTGGCGCAAATTCCAGCTGCGAGTCCTCGTGCGCGCGAAATGAGCGCAACCGGAGCGAATGTACCCTCATGCGGTCGGCGGATCTTCGGCCCGGCCTGTTGGTCTGTGTGAAATTGGTGCCCGGGGGCCCAATGTAACTCCTATGGCGTACTAAGGCCTAAATATCAGATTTCTATGCCCGGTTCTACGAAGCTTTACCAGCAGCTTTCGTCTCTCGTTACGGAGCAACGCAATCCACGCTCCCGGCATATAGATACGGCTGACATTTCTGACATTCTGCGCACTATCAGCGACGAAGACCAGCTAGTACCTCAGGCCGTACGCTTGGAGCTGCCCTACATAGCCCGCGCGGTTCAGCTTGTTGTCGATGCGTTTGAAGGCGGTGGCCGTTTGTTCTACGTGGGCGCAGGTACCAGCGGTCGGCTCGGAATTCTGGACGCGTCTGAGTGCCCGCCCACGTTTGGTACGCCCGCTGAAATGGTACAGGGCATTATTGCCGGCGGCCGCAAGGCCGTATTCAGATCCCAAGAGGGAGCTGAAGACGCGGAGGCAGATGGTGTGGCGGCTCTTAGTGCACATGGCGTTACCCCGCGTGACATTGTCTGCGGGATTGCGGCCAGCCGGCGGACACCTTATGTAGTAGGGGCGGTGAAAGCAGCCCGCGTGATGGGATGCAAGACACTGTTCGTAACCTGCAACCCGCGCAGCAGCTTTACGCTGCCCGTCGATGTGGCGATTTGCGTAGTCGTGGGCCCCGAAGTAATAATGGGCTCGACGCGCATGAAGAGTGGCACAGCGCAGAAGCTCGTGCTCAATATGCTGACCACTGCGGCCATGATACGCATGGGCAAGGTATACGAAAACATGATGGTCGACCTCCAGACGAGCGCACGGAAGCTCGTAGAGCGTTCACGTCGAACGGTGATAATTGTAACGGGATTGGACTACGATGCCGCTACGGTGGCGCTCGATGCCGCGGGTGGCCATGTCAAGACAGCCCTGGTAATGATTCTTGCCGCAGTGGACCGGGCCGAGGCCTTGCGCCGCCTGAAGCGTGCCAACGGATTCGTTCGCCTGGCTATTGGTAGTGAATAGGTAGCGCGTGCGGCTGCTTGTGCGAGGTGAGGGTGCTTCATTCTCGAATCGTGGTGTTTCACGTGAAACATTGGCGGCGAAGTTTGCCAGAACCCGAAGCGACGCATCGCTTCGACCCTGCGTGGCAAATCCCATGCGGCACGTGAGTGCCAAGTTTGTGTTTCGGCCTGGTACGCGGACAAGACTTACGCAATCGGCAAATGCCTGCGGGTGTAGGTGGATTCAAGAAAGCTAGGAGCGGGCACCATAGAAATGCCGATTCAACCTGAGCGCGGGACATTTCATCCACTTTTAGTGCGCTCAGACGCATACGGTGGAGCTACTCCACCAAACTGGTGCTCTTAGACCTGCGATTATTTCTGCGGCGCAGCCTCGTAGGTGTAGCAGGCGGTCAGAACGAAGGGCATGGCCGGAACTCCCCCTGCTGCAGCGTACAAGCGATGAGCCGCGCATCATCTTGAGCTACTTTGGATACGACGCTTGCATGCGGCTGTCTGGTGCTTGTGGCATGGGAAAAAATTACGCTTCCTGCTCAGAGCACTGCACAAGTGCCCGGACGTGCAATAGACCGCCAGATGGTCATCCGACGCCTGAGGCCATTGCAGAGCCAAGCCATCGTGATTTGGTTTACGCAGCGATAGGGATGTGGATAGCACTCGTTCATGATTGATGCCGACATGGATGCCGTCATCATTGCGGAGGGCATCGCGAGGAATTCGCCTTCGTCATTGATGTAGCAACGGGCGGTTTCGAGACCCTGTACCTTCTGAATGCGCAGTACAAAGAGGAGCCTGTGCATGACTTAACCGTCAACTTCCCAGGGTCCTGTGAAGGCCTAGGCCAGAGGCGGGCGAACATCGTTCTACCGAGGAAATTGCCGTCTTACGTCCGACTATTCTTGCCGTTGTTGGCCGACGGGCCCGTGTCTTACGACATGAGGGGCCAGACTCCGAACTGAAAAATGCACCCCTCGACACAAGCGGGCCGACGAGTTCCACCCAAGTAGGCCACTTGCGAGCGGCTGCAGAGGGTGAGGCTTGGCGTCTGGAATCAGTGTACATGTCGTGCGTGCCCTGACAGATTGGGGGCAAAATATCAAGGCAGCACACCATATACCTGCGCACAGAATCAGGCACAACCATTTCCTACGCTCCGAGCAGAGTTATTCCAAGCGGCGTATCGCCCAGCAATTGGGTGTCGGTCGCAATACGGCACCTCGAATTTTCGCCCGCATTAAGAAGGCAGGGTGCGCAATTCTGAGCGATGCAGAGCTGGAGCAGTTCTCCTTCCCAGGGCGACGGGAAGAGGCCAGCTCAGCGGTCGCTACCAGACTCGGACCATGTCCGAATAGCCCTGGCAATGCATTTGTATATGCCGGTGCCACGCCTTTCGCTTCAATAAAAAGTGGGCCGCCCTGATGGCTTGCTGTATAGCCTAGCCCTGCCGTTTACCCAAGTTACCTGGCAGACTTACGCATTTGAGGGTATCAGAAGCATGTCCAGTCGTTGCCGAGCGACACGGGGTGTGTCCATGTGGCACAGGGGTCTTGGCTGTGGACTCAAGGCTTGGTCGTGCAGGGACGCTTCGTTCAGCTCAACGCGGTCTACGCCTGCTTTGCGGGCGGAGGCCTTGCTTACCGTGGACATACAGCCCCGGCAGGGTATAGGGATCCTGCCTTGTGACAGGATCACAGTCCACGGGTTATCGCAGCGCAGTGCCGCCCTTACTCAGCGTCACGGACCTCGTATCCCAGCTCGTATCCCAGTGTGGCCAGCGCCAATCGTTCCAGCCCGCGCCACATGATCTGGTGACCGGGCGGCCCGTCGCGAGTGCGATTCTGGTACCCCCCGAGTACCGCCAGCAGCAGGATGGCCTCTTGCAGCGTGCCGGGCCGAGGCAGCTTCACACGGCTGGCATAGCTCGTCAAAAAACGAAGCTCCAACTCCGTGAAGAAGACCTCCGAGTCCAACTCTGGCACGGTTCGCCCCAATAGCGTCAGCACCATCAGGCGCCAGGCAATAACGCAGTAGATCGCGATCGCCCGCTCCAGACGCAGCGCCGTGCGCAGCGCCAGACGCTCCACCTTGCAGCCGCTCTTAAGCACCCGGAAGAAGTCCTCAACGCGCCACCGCTTCACGTAGTGGTCCAGCACCTGCAGGGCCTCCTCCAGCGTGTGCACCGCCACACTGGTAAGCAGATACCATTCTATGGCCTCTTCGCCTTCCGGCGGGGCCTGCTCCCGGATGTGAACCCCGTACATCGTCACCGGATCTGCCTCCTGGGTCGTGGCCGGCAGCGTCACCCGGTGGAACCGCACCTCGGCGTCCGCTATGCGATAGCTGCGCCCGGGGCGTGCGGGCTTGCCCCGTGACTTCGGGCGTGCGGTGACTTTCTTGATCTCGATCCGCACGCTGCCGGCCGCCGGGCCGCCCGCGAGGGTCTCAAACAGCTTCCTGCCGTTGGCCAGCCGGCGATCTATCCGCGCCCTGACCAGCATCTCCACGCGGCCCTGACGACGCTGGGCGTCAAAGAGCGCAAAACTGTCGCCCTCCCGGTCCATAACGCAGATCACGCGAATCTTGCGGGAGATCTGATCGGCCGCCGCACAGATGTCCAGGTAGGCGTCCAGCCATCGTTGGGCCTTCGGCTTCAGGGGACCGTGCGAAGGATCCCGGTAGCTGCAGCGCAACACGCCCAGCGGCAGACCATCGGAGGTGGTCGCCAGCGTCGCATGTACATGCATCCCACGCGTTTGCGCCGTGGTCTGGTTGCGGCCGGTGACCTGCAGATCCGTGCAGGCCGGACGCGTGGCATAGCGCAGCCGGCTGCCATCCTGGATGCAGAGCACCACCTTCTGGCTGCGCATGCGCTCGATCGTGCGCGCACGATGCGGCGCCAATATGTTTTCCGGAGTGACCTTGGACGCCGGGTCGCTCTCCAGCAACCGGTAATGCGCCTTGACCGCCGCACGATCGTAGTCCGTATTGCCCGTAATGGACTGGCCCATCACCGAAGCCAGCATCGACGCACTCCGTACCAGGCGCGTGGAGCGCAGCCGATTGCCCAGTGGAGCGTCCCCGAACTCGGCTTCCGCCCATTGGTCACGGTCCAACGCCTCGTGGGGTGCTCTCACAGGATGGAGCTCCACCGCCGGCACGCCGAGTGCCTGGCGCCACCCGCGGTCCAGTTCGTACACATACAGCGCCTTGGGCGGCTCGGGTTCATCGTCGGACTGTCGTTTGCCGCCGGCAGTATAACCAATGTGCAGAAAGTTTGCCGCCTGGAAGCATGTACCCTTCCAGTTCGGATCCACATAGGTCTCCACCACCCAAGGGCGGTACCTGTAACGCTCTTCAAAATCATCGGGCAGCTGCCTGAGCGCAAGGCCCAGGACATGGCTCGCCAGGTGCGTGCAGGGTCCCCGGATCAAAAAGCGGCTCAAACACACCACATGATGCAGGTGGGCCTGGCGCTGCGCATCGCTCCAGGCCATCCATCGCTCCCGTGCGGCCAGACGCAGGGCCGAGGCCGAAAAGCCCAGCACGCCCAGATAGCCCTGCGCGCTATGCACCAGGTAGCGCACCTGCGCGCCGAAGAACGTCGTCGTGCCCCGCGGATGTTCCTGGTCCAATAGGGTGTTCCATACGGCGCGCTGGTCGTCGTCCGTGACCACGATCAGCGACAGGTCATCCACTTCGCGGACGGAGCGAGGAAGGGCACTCGGCATGGGCACGCCCTCCTTCAGCAGCCGGGGGGACGCGCCGGCAGCGTGGTCGTTCATCGGCGCCGGCAGTGCTATACAGCCGCGGTCGGACAGCTTCGAGAGCGCCTTGGCGCAACTGGCTACTTGCGACTGCCCGCGTGCGTCGAAAAAATCGAATGCCGCACACACACGCCGGGCGATGGCGGCACGGTTCTTCAGACCCTCATCAGCCAAGATGCCGTCCAGACGCGCCTGGGATTGCGCCTCGCTCAGCGTACGAAGAATCTGGTTCTGCTGGAACATGCCGCCAATCTATGCGGCATAAATCAGAATGTCAAGGGGAAAACTTGGGTAAACGGCAGGCCTAGCCCATTCTGAGGTGAACACGTCGAATTTGCATGTCTCTTACGCCCCTCAAAGTTGGGGGAAAGCGTTCCGGCAGCTCCAGCGCAGCTAGAATGATGCCAAGAGTGTCGATCTATGCACATTCGGTTGGGGGTCTTTTTCTCGCGGGAGGAAGAACGCAGGTTGGAATTAGACGTGGCTTCTCGCGCGCAGGTGGCTAGATGCATACCGAGTCTCCTCTTGAGATGCGGTTTCCGACAGTGGCAATGCGAGATCTTTTGCATTGTGTTCATTCAGGCGGTCAAGTTTGAGAAGCATGCGGATTTGTTTGAATGGTGGCAGGATTCGGTTGACAGCTCGAATGCTCGCGCTGGTGCGAGAAAGGGCAGGGCGGTGAGCTACTTGCATACTACGATGCATGTGGGCCACCGAATCCGGCGCATGTGGGCCACCGAATCCGATGCAAGTGAGCCACCGAATCCGATCCATGTGGGCCACCGAATCCGGCGCATGTGGGCCACCAGATCCGATACCATAGGGCCGCTTGGGTGCCCCCGCAGAGCGTGACGTTGGGCATCTAGTAACACTGAATAAGTTGTGTCTTCCCTAACAAATTGGAGGCACAGCAACATGGCAGCACACCGCATACCGATGCGCAGAATCAAGTATATCCTCTCCCTACGCTACGAGCAGAATTACTCTGAGCGGCGCATCGCGCAGCAAGTAGGAGTCGGTCGCAGCACGGTATCTCGTACGTTGGCGCGTGTACAGCAGACGGGGTTGACCTGGTCGCAGTGCGCAGCATTGAGCGATGCAGAGCTGCAGCAGCAGCTCTTCCCTTCGGACGACAAGCAACAGGTGCCTCAGCGGCCGCTGCCCGATTGGGAGCAGGTTCACAAGGCCTTGGCCAAGCACTCGTATATGACGGTACGGCAACTGTGGCTTGAGTACAAAGCGGGCCATCCTGATGGCCTGGAGTATAGCCAGTTTTGCCTGCGGTACCGCCAGTGGCGTGGCAGCGACAGGCACTTGGAGATGCGTCTGGAACACCGGGCGGGCGAGAAGCTCTTCGTGGACTACTCAGGAAAAAGGCCCTCCATCGTAGACCCTCGCACGGGCAAGTCACGCGAGGTTGAGCTCTTTGTCGCAACGCTGGGCGCGTCCCATTACACCTTTGTAGAGGCGACCTTAACGCAGCAGCTGAAAGATGTCTGCGGATCGCTTCGGCGATGCTTCGAGTTTTTAGGTGGCACGCCTCGCGTGTTGGTTCCGGACAACATGAAGACCGCCGTGACGGCGATAAACAGGGGTGACGTAGCGAAGATCAACGCAACGTTTCAGGAATTGGCGGATCACTACCAGGTCTGTGTGCTGCCTACTCGACCAGGAAAACCAAAGGATAAAGCCGCCGTTGAGAACGCCGTGTTGCAGGCTCAAAGGCGCATCCTGGCGCCACTTCGCAATCGTCACTTCTCCAGTCTACAAGACCTGAATGCAGCCATCGCCCCGTTGCTGGAAGCACTCAACGCCCAGCCCTTCCAGAAAAAGGATGGCAGTCGTCACAGCTGGTTTGTAGATCTGGACAAGCCTGCGCTACGCCCGCTACCACGCACGCCTTACCGGTACGGTGAGTGGACGAGCAAGCGTAAGGTGCAGTTCAATTATCACGTGTCGATCGACAAATGCTACTACAGCGTACCCTTCAAGTATGCAGGAAAGACCGTCTACGCGCTGGTACACCAGGACACGGTGGAGATTTACCTCGATCGGCAGGATGATACGTACATAGCAGCGCATCGTCGTGGTCTTTTGCGAGGTCAACATGTGACGAACCAGCATCACATGCCCTCGCACCATCAAGCCTACGCCGCGTGGACGCCAGAGCGCTTTGTGAATTGGGCCGCCGAAGTCGGCACGCACACCCAGGCGTTGATCCAAGCCAACTTCCACCGATTCGATATCCCAGAGCAGTGCTTCGCGCGATGCAGAAGCCTTCTGGGCCTGGCGAAGAAGCATGGTGCGCGCGCCATGGAGGCAGCGGCGAAAGAAGCGCTGGACCAGCAAGTCTTCAGTTACCCCGCGGTCAAGCAGATCGTTGAGAAGATCGCAAGCGCCGCAGGCAGTCAGCGGCCCTGTGTCGTTGAGCACAACAACATTCGCGGTGCCGCCTATTACAGTAATTCATCCCCAAAGGAGGAAGAGGAATGCTCACCCATCCTACCGTAGCCAAACTTGAACACATGCGTCTGTTCGGCATGGCCAATGCCCTGCGTGACCAGTTGGTCACCGCCGACATGGACGAGCTGACCTTTACGGACCGCCTCGCACTGATGGTCGACAACGAGATGGCTGTGCGTGACTCGCGTCGCCTGGCGCAGCGGCTGGGGCGCGCCAGGTTGAAGCATCAGGCCTCTGTGGCGGATATCGACTACGGGCAGGGCCGCGGACTCGATAAGCATCTCATGCTGCATCTGGCCAGTTGTCAATGGGTACGACGTCACCAGAACATCGTCATCACCGGCGCAACCGGAGTCGGAAAAAGCTACTTGGCCTGCGCGTTTGCACACAAGGCGTGCCTGGAGAACTTTCGGGCACAGTATCACCGACTGCCCCGACTCATGGAGGATTTGCAGATCGCTCACGCCGATGGACGCTATCAGCAACTCTTGAACAAGCTCGCCAAAATGGACGTGCTGGTGTTGGATGATTGGAGTCTCGGGCACCTTTCCGCCGAGCAGCAACGGCATCTGCTGGAGCTCCTCGACGATCGGTATGACACACGATCCACCATTGCGACGAGTCAGTATCCAGTGGAACAATGGCATGAAACCATGGAGGATCCTACCTTGGCCGACGCCGTGCTCGATCGTCTAATCCACAACGCGCACAAAATCGAACTGGTCGGAGAATCTATGCGGAAGAAGAAGTCCTTATGGCCCTCCAACACACCACAAAAAAAGAGATAAAGTTGCTAACTTCGCACCCAACCACTGGTGGCCCACATGCGCCGGATTCGGTGGCCCACTTGCATCGGATTCGGTGGCCCACTTGCGCCGGATTTGATGGCCCACTTCAGAGCGGATCTGGTGGCCCACATCGTCGGAATATGCACTACTGTCGTAACGGGCGGGAGCAAGTAGGTTCAAGGGTGGAGATTGGCACCAGTTAATACTAAAGGCGCTCAGGGTGACGGCCGGTGCAGAGCGATCAATCGGGGCCACCGGCCGACTTCGGAGGTTGCCAATCATGCGGTTCAAAGCACAGCGGTGATGTACAGGCAAAGCGACCAGAATGGCCGTGCAGCCTACGCAAGCAGTCCTGCGCGCTGGGCCAAGGAGCGGCTCCGAACCGCCGGATGTTTCACGTGAAACTCTTCGCTGGAAGTTTTTGACCGTTGCCGCCGGGCTTATTCGCTAAGCCCTGTGCGCCTGGCCAGAGAGCTGCCCCAGTGCGCGAGACGTTTCACGTGAAACACTTCGCTACGCAGCCGATACGATGGCCGCACCACGCGAATGGCTACGCCCGCGATCAGCACGGGCCTCGGTACACCATTGCAGTGTTTCACGTGAAACCTTGAACTCGCCAACGATCACCGAATTTGAGCGTCACGCCCCTAAGCGACATACTGCATAAGGTTGCGGCGTCGCCCTTCTGCCGCGCGATCATCCGATGGTGCCAGGCCGAGGCTGCGGAGCCGTTGCATGTAACAGACGCGGCCGGGTCGCTACCGGCATTCATCCTTCAGCACATTTGGAGCACCTCGCGCCGCTTTACCCTGTGCATACTGCCGGATGCAGACACCGCCCTTTACCTGCACAGTGATCTGGATCAAATCGCCGGCGACGGTGGGCACCTGTTGCTCTTTCCGCCCAGTGGCCGCGCACCGTATGATCGAGAGCAAGTTGCGCATTCACTGCCACTGGTACAGCGCGCCGATGTGCTGCAGCAGCTAAGCGAAGGGTTTCGTGGGATTGTGGTAACCAGCATCAACGCGCTGGTAGAACGTACACCCGCCAAGGCGAGTGTACGAAGCGCATCACGCACCCTGGCGCTTGGAGACATTATTCAGCCGGAGCATCTCATACAAAGCCTCGTCGATCAGGGGTTTGAGCACGTGCGGTTTGTTGACCAGCCTGGCGAAATAGCTTGGCGTGGCGGAATAGTTGACGTCTACTCCTACACCAGTGGATATCCCATCCGCATCGAATTCGTTGGCGACGAAATAGAATCCCTGCGTGAATTTGAAACACGCTCCCAACGGTCGGTCAGCAACTTGGAGCGTGTGCGCATCGCGCCACGCCTGGAACGTTTTGCAACCAGCAAAACCACCTACTCCTCACTGTTTGACTATATGGCGGACGACGCCCTCATGGTGCTCTTTGACAACCTGCGCTTTGAGGCACTAACCTCAGACCTGTTTGAAACGGCTTCTGCTCGCTACGCCGAAGCAGACGCAGCTGATACGCTGGCTGCGCCATCGGAACGCTTCCTGGTCTATGAAGCGCTGCATACGGCACTTGGCTCGCGTCCGAGGTTGCACTTTGGCACGTTTACCGACGCTGCCATCGCCTCCACGATTGCAACCGGCAGTCGCCCCCAACCTGCCTTCAATCGGCAAATGAATCTCCTGCGGAGCCACCTCGCGGGTAGTGCAGGCGCGTCCATCCTCACCTATATCCTGTGCGACACCAGCGGCCAAATGGACCGGCTTTCCGATCTGCTGGATAATGCGCTCGGCGAAGGGTTTTTGAAGCTGGTCGTGCAGTCGGTGCATAAGGGATTTGAGCTACCCTCAGCCGGGCTTGCGGTATTTACGGACCACGAAATATTTGGGCGTTACCACCGTCCAACCACTCGCAAGCGCAAGAGGCACGGCGGCATTCGGCTGCATGAGTTGCGCAGCCTGCAGCCCGGGGACTTTGTCGTCCATACAGACTTTGGGGTAGGCACGTTCGCTGGCTTCCGCACCATTACCGTGCGCGGCAAAGAACAGGAAGCCGTCCGCCTGCACTATGCAGGGGGTGACGTGCTCTATGTAAATATCAACGCGCTCCACAGGCTGCACAAGTACAGCGGCAAAGAGGGCCACGCGCCCAAACTCACGAAGCTCGGGTCCGGCCAGTGGGAAAGATCCAAGCGCAAGACCAAGAAGCGTCTAAAGGATATTGCGCGTGACCTGATCCGACTCTACGCCAAGCGCAAGGCCGCTGCCGGCTTCAGCTTCTCGCCCGACTCGGTATGGCAGCGAGAAATGGAGGCCTCCTTCGCGTTTGAAGATACTCCCGACCAGTTCAGCGTCACCGAGGCCGTCAAGCGCGACATGGAATCGTCCGCCCCGATGGACCGTCTGGTCTGTGGCGATGTGGGCTTTGGCAAGACGGAAGTAGCTGTCCGGGCTGCATTTAAGGCGGCCCAAGATGGGAAACAGGTAGCGCTTCTGGTGCCCACCACTGTCTTGGCCCGGCAGCACCAGGACACCTTCACTCAGCGCCTTGAGCACTTCCCGGTGAAGATAGAAATGCTCTCCCGCCACCGCACTGGAAAGGCCGCGCGGTGCATCCTGGACGGGTTGCAGTCGGGAACCGTAGACATACTTATCGGCACGCATCGCATCATTTCCAAGGACGTGAAATTCAAGGACCTTGGCCTGCTGATAGTGGATGAGGAGCAGCGCTTCGGTGTAGGGGTCAAAGAGCGGCTGCGCCAAATGCGGGTGGATGTGGATACGCTAACGCTAACCGCGACGCCCATCCCCCGGACACTGCAGTTTTCACTCATGGGTGCGCGGGACCTGTCCATAATCAACACGCCCCCGCCGAACCGGCAGAGCATTGTTACAGAGATTCATTCCCTTGACAAGCGACTCGTCCGCGATGCCATCTTGTACGAGATAAGTCGCGGCGGTCAGGTGTTCTTTTTGCACAACCGTGTCAACTCGATACAGGACATTGGCGAAATGTTGCGCAATCTCGTTCCGGGTGTGCGCTTGCAGGTGGCTCACGGCCGGATGCCTGCCGCTGAAATCGAGCGCGCCATGACTGCGTTTGTCGACCGTAAGTTTGACGTGCTCATATCAACCACGATCATCGAGAATGGCCTAGACATCCCCAATGTCAATACGATGATTATCCACCACGCGCAGCGGTTTGGGCTGGCCGAGCTCCACCAGCTTCGCGGCCGCGTGGGTCGCAGCGACCGCAAGGCCTTCTGCTACCTGCTGGTCCCGTCGATCCACGCGCTCACGCGCGAAGCGCGGCAGCGACTGCGTGCCGTAGAGCAGCTGAGCGAGCTTGGCAGCGGCTTCCAGATCGCGATGCGCGACTTGGACATTCGCGGTGCAGGTAACGTCCTCGGCGGGGAGCAGAGCGGATTCATCGCAGACTTGGGCTTTGCGACGTACCAGCAGATTCTGGACGAAGCGGTCAGAGAGCTCCGCACTGATGAATTTCCGTCGCTTGCCAGCGAGGCCCCAGTACCTCCGGCCCCCGATGCCGCTGTGGATACAGATTGGGACGCCGCCCTGCCGGACTCCTATGTCGAAAGTGATCTCGAACGATTAGGACTATATCGTCGACTCGGCGAGTCCGCGACGACGGAAGCGTTGGCTGACCTTCGTGAAGAACTGCGGGACCGCTTTGGCCCGCTCCCTTCCGAAGCCCTGAATCTAATTACCCTCGCGCGCATAAAGCTGTGCGCAAAAAGGCTGCGCCTGCCACGCGTGGCGTATCGCAACCAGCGATTGTTTCTGTACTTGGCTCTGGACGACCTGTATTTTCGCGAACATTGCCTCCAGCCGCTGATGGAGCGCCTGGAGGCAACAGGCCACCGCTTCGTCATGAAGGAGTCCAAAGGCGGCGTGCCGCGCGCTATCATTCAGCGCGTGCCAACGCTGAAGGTCGCGCTTTCGCTACTGGAAGCGCTCTCAGCGTAGTCGCAGACTCTTGACGCATGAGCCAGCGTCAAGTGGACGCATACTGCTCCGCCAACTCAAGTGCGATTGCGCGAATGCAGCGCTGCAGCTCAATAGGCGCAAGGACTTCGACCTGCCGCCCGAAACGCAGCAGGTACTGCGCCAGATATGCCATGTTTTCGAATCGAAAAGTCACCGTCACGTGGTCCGCGTCCGCCTGCTCTTCCTCGATTCGAGCCGGTATGCTGCGCCGCGCCGCCCCGTAGACGGATGCCGGAAAACGGACCGTAATGCGCTCGCCAGAGGGGTTTGCGCCTCGCTCCCGAAGGTACTCCTGCAGCTCAAACCCTTCGGGCGGCGTAAAGCGTCGGGTCAGTACTTGCAGATCCTGAATATACTCCAACACGAATTGCCTCATGTCACGCCGGAGATGGTCGAACGCGATAAGGTTCCAATGGTCCGTGTAGAATACGAGTCCCAGCGGGTCCACCTGTCGCCGGGTAAGCTCCTTCCGGCTTCGGACAAAGTATTCGATCCACACAGTTCGGCGGTCGGCAATCGCCTCGCTGATTGAGGCCCAGTATTCGTGTGCCGGCGTTTTGTGCAACCAATACGGGTCCAGCACAGTTCGCTCGTTCAGCGCGTCGATGTACTGGCGAATAGAGTCCGAAAGAACAGCCCGAATCTTTTCCGCCACCTCATTGGCTTCCTTCGTTATCGCGGCATCCGAACGCAGCTTGATAAACTCCGTACCCATCAGTAAGGCGGCCGCTTGGCGCCCCGTAAACATCAGCGGCGGAAGGTGATACCCCTTCAGGACTTCATAGCCAAATGACTCCGCATACGCGATTGGTACGCCGGCCTCGCCAAGCGACCGCAGGTCACGAAAGACTGTGCGCTGGCTGACCCCAAAATGCTCTGCCATCTCCGCTACCGTCGTCCTCTTCCTGCCCTGCACGAACATCACCAGGGCTAGCAACCGGTCGGTACGTTTCAGCGTCCGCCTCTCACGGTCCATCGCAATCAGGTAGCTGGAAGACGTGTATGATGGCCTTCTCGCGAAACCACGGCCCCAAAAAGTCCAGCGGCAGCACCTCTACGCCAACATCGCTATAGGCGCTGTGCAACGCGGCCATCTCGCAAGATAAGTCACCGCCCTTTAGGCAGACGAGGCCTGTCTCCCATGCGCCTTCGGGCGTTGTTCTACCGCCCGATGCGATGCGCATGTGCCATTGCCACAGCGTAGCCAGCGGTGCAGTAGCTCTACTGACGCTGTGCGTTGCCGACCCGGGCCAAACCAGGGCGCGCCCACACCATGTGCCAAGGTTCTCAAGCCCTAACTCGCGGCCAAGCCTGCGCACGGCCCAGATCTTTTTCTGCACCGAATCCACGGCTGTGACCCGCAGAGCAGGTGCGGCAATCGCCAACGGGATGGCCGGCAGGCCGCCCCCCGTGCCCCAGTCCACCACATGGGCTCCATCGGGGAAAGGGCGCATGGTCAGCGCCAGACTGTGCTTGATGTGGCGCTCCCAAAACTGCGCGGCCTCGCCGCGCGCCACCAGGTTGTGGCGCCGGTTAAGCTTCCAAAATGCAGCCTCAAACGCGCGCAGCTTATCGACCGTGGGTGCATCCAGCACGTCACGCCCCGGCGGCTGCGCGTACACCAGTTGCCCGCGCAGAAAGCAAAACCATGAGCACCGAAAGGTCCGCCGGGCTTACGCCGCTGATGCGAGAAGCCTGACCCAAAGTTTCCGGCCGAATCAACGTTAGCTTCTCGCGCGCTTCCATGCTTAGGTTGGTGGTGGCTCCATAGTCGAAGTCCCGCGGAATGCGGCGCGACTCCAGGCGAGCCATCTTTTTGGCCTCTTCCTCCTGGCGGCGCACGTACCCTGCGTACTTCAGATCCGTCTCCACCAGTTGTGCTACGCATTCCATTCCGGGGGCTTGCATCGCCACACTCTTGCCCACGGCCGATAGCAGTGCCTTCAGTGAGACTTCGGGGCGCAGCGCCACCCTGGCCAAGGGCGCCGGGTGCGCAAGCGGCTGCGTACCTGCCATCGCCAGGAAGTCATTGACTTCCGCCGGACGCACCGTAGTCTTCTTCAGGGCGGCTAGCGTCACCTCGATGGATTTCCGCTTGGCGCACATGCGCTGGTAGCGCGCTTCGCGGACCAGCCCCAACTGGCGCCCGAGGCCCGTTAGCCTAAGGTCTGCCGTGTCTTGCCGCAAGAGAATGCGATGCTCGGCGCGCGAAGTAAACATGCGATACGGCTCGTCAGTCCCCTTGGCGATCAGGTCGTCAATGAGTACTCCGATGTAGGCCTGGGCGCGTCCGAGCACGACAGGTTCCTCCGAGCCCAGATAGCGGACCGCATTAATGCCCGCAACCAGCCCTTGTGCAGCGGCTTCCTCGTATCCCGTAGTGCCGTTGATCTGGCCTGCAAAGAAGAGGCCTGCCACACGCTTGGTGGCAAGAGAGTACTGCAACTGGTGCGGTGGAAAGTAGTCGTACTCTATTGCATATCCCGGACGCAGCATATGAACCTGTTCCAGCCCAGACACCTGCCGCAGCGCAGCGCGCTGAACCGCTTCGGGCAGGCTCGTAGAAAACCCGTTGACATATACCTCGTACGTGTGGCGTCCTTCGGGCTCCAGGAACAGTTGGTGGCGCTCTTTATCTGCAAAGCGGTCAATCTTGTCCTCTATTGACGGACAATATCGCGGGCCGCGCCCCTGAATGCGACCCATAAACATGGGGCTCCGGTCAAAGCCGGCACGAAGCGTGTCATGAACTTCCGGCGAGGTATAGGCCAGCCAACAGCTCAGCTGACGGTCTGTGAGCCTGTCGGTCATATAGGAAAACGGGCTCGGCTTCTCGTCCCCCTTCTGCTCAGTGAGTTGGCTGTAGTCCAAGGAACGTCCGTCAATTCTTGGCGGTGTACCGGTCTTCAGCCTTCCAGACACGAACCCCAATGCATGGAGGCAGCCGGTAAGTCCGCGAGTGGCCCGCTCTCCCATGCGCCCCCCGCCAAATTGCTTATCCCCGACATGAATTGTGCCGTTCATAAACGTCCCACTGGTGAGGATGACCGCAGCTGCCTCAAAGGTCTCACCGAGCTGCGTCTCCACCCCCGTCACACGGCCCGACTTCGTGACGACGCGCGTAACTACATCCGCACGGAAGTACAGCCGTTCCTGCGCCTCCAGTGCCTGCCGCACCGCGTTGGCATAGTCCACGCGGTCGCACTGGGCCCTCGGGCCCCACACCGCGGGCCCTTTGCGGCGATTAAGCATCCTGAATTGGATACCTGCCGCGTCCGTAGCGAGGCCCATGATGCCACCCAACGCATCAACCTCCCGGGCGATGTGCCCCTTGCCGATACCGCCGATGGCCGGGTTGCACGACATGCGACCCAAGGCCTCCAGACTCATCGTGATCAAAAGCGTACGGGCACCCATGCGCGCCGCGGCCGCGGCCGCCTCTGTGCCTGCGTGCCCGCCGCCTACCACAATGACGTCATACTGCGACATAGAACTGGCCTCTAATGCAGCCTCTGTTAATTGCGAAGGCATCCATGCGGTTCCGCTGCTTACTTTCCGATGCAGAAACGTGAAAAGATAGCGCCCAGCACGTCCTCATTGGTCACCGCACCGGTGATGCAGCCCAGCTCATTCAGTGCCGCCCGCAGGTCCATAGTAAAGAGGTCCACCGGCATTCCCTGATCCAATGCCGCCAGCGCCCGCGCTACTGCATCGGAAGCGGCACGCAAGTGCGCATGGTGCCGTTGGCTTGTTACCAGTCGAACCGTGTCCGCATCCTGGTCCACGACGGCAGCGACCACCGCCGCACGGAGCGCTTCCAGCGCGCTTGCGTCTCCAAGCGCCTTTAACGCAGATATGGCAAGGCCCTGGGCCCCGCCCGCCAGATCCGCCTTGTTACCCACGACCAGCACGTTTGCATGGTTGATCGACGCCAAAAAGGTATGCTCGCTCTCCGCAAGCCCCACTGACAAGTCATAGACATATAGCACCAAGTCCGCCTTCACGATGGCTTCGCGCGACCGCCGTACGCCCTCCGCCTCTATGAGATCCACCGCGTCGTGTAGACCCGCCGTGTCAATGAAGCGAAACAGCAAGCCGCCAATCTCCTTATCGGCCGCTACCGTGTCCCGCGTCGTGCCGGGCGTGTCGCTGACGATGGCGCGGTCTTCGCCCAATAGCGCATTCAGCAGGGTGGACTTTCCGGCATTGGGACGTCCCGCGATCACTACCCGCACGCCCTCCCGTACCAGCTCGCCGAGGGCGTAGGATGCTAGCGCGTGTGTTAGCAAGCGCTGCGTGTTGTGCAGCAGTGAGCGCAGGGCGCGGCGATCGGCGAATTGCACGTCTTCATCGGAAAAGTCGATCTCCAGCTCCGCCAGTGCACAGACATCCAGCAGCGCCATGCGCAGTTCGTCTATGGTTTTCGAATAGCGCCCCCGCAGGCTATCCACCGAGGCGCGATGAGCGCGTGACGAAGAGGCGTGAATCAGGTCGGCAACCGCTTCGGCCTGGACCAAATCAAGCTTTCCGTTAAGGAAAGCCCGCTGCGTGAATTCCCCCGGTGCAGCCAGCCGTGCCCCTGCTGCCAGCAGGCTTTGAAGGACAAGCGTTACAACGTAGTCGCCGCCGTGGCACGACACCTCGACCATGTCTTCGCCCGTAAAGGAGCGCGGCGCCCGAAACACCGAGCAAACAACCTGATCAAGCGCATCGCCATCAGGCGCGCTCCAGAGCCCCACATGGAGTGTGTGCGAGTATACCTTCGAAAGGTCCGCGCCCTGAAAGCAGCGCGCGGCGACCTCAATGGCCTGCGCCCCGCTCACGCGCACAATTGCAAGTGCAGCCTTGCCGCGTGCCGTGGCAATGGCCGCGATGGTATCAGAGGCGGTCATGGCTGCGCGTGTTACCTGCGGCGCGAATTGCCCTTGCCGGATCCCTTTTTCTTCTGTGGGGCGTTTCGGATGACGCCTTTGCGGGTGGGCTCCTGTGCCTTCTTTTTCTTCAGGCCGATGTTGATGAACTGCTGCTGTGCAGCCGTGAAGACGTTGTAAAAGAGGTAGTAGAGGCTGAGCCCGGACGGCAGCCGGTTAAAGACCACAAAGATGACCAGTGGCATCCCATACATCATCATCTTTTGCTGCATCCCGCTGGTCGGCGTCGACTGGACGCGCATCTGTATAACTAATGAGACACCCATAAGCACGGTGAAGCCTGCTACGTAATCCCCGTAGAATGGGATGCTAAACGGCAGGTCCAGGATGGCGTCCGGGGCCGAGAGATCTGGAGCCCACAGGAAACTCTGTTGCCGGATATCGATGGATTGCTGCAAGAACTGCCAAAGCGCAATGATGATCGGGTACTGGAGCAGCATGGGCAGGCAACTGCTGAGCGGGTTCATACCCGTTTCCTTGTACAGCTTCATAGTCGCCTGCTGCTGCTTCTGCGGGTTGTCCTTGTACTTCTCCTTAATCTCTTTCATCTGCGGGGCGAGCTCTCGCATACCCGCCATGGATTTGTACGACACGCGCGTGATAGGGAAGAGTACCAGCTTGATCAGCAAGCAGAACACGATGATCACCAGCCCATAGCTGGGGATCAGAGAGCTGAGCAGTGCAAAGGTCGGGATGAATATGAAGCGTGCCAGAGGTCGCGTGATCCATTCGAACAAGTTCCAGCCATAGTCCACCATGCCGTAGAGCCCTTCGTACTGCTTGATATAGCGGTAGTCGAGCGGCCCCAGGTACAGCCGAAAGTCGTCACCTCCAAGCCGTGGCGACCCCATGTACAGTCTGGCCTCGAGGTCTATCTGGATGCCGGGCTCATCCAAGTCGCCCGTGCGCATACCCAAGAGATAGGCTTCCAGCGCGGGTGCTGCCGGGATGACGGCGGCGGTAAAGTACTTGTTCTTGACGCCTATCCATGAGACATCACCCCGCAGCGACACCTCGTCTTCCTCGCGTCGCCGCAGGCTCACGCCTTCCACCTCGCCGCCGCTTCGTGCCCATGCGCCGACCTGCGGCGCTTCTTCCTTCCTGTTGGTGGGATCCTCGCTGAAGGGCACGGCGCCCGCCCAAACCAACTCGTACCCGTCGCTGGTCTGAAATGAGGACGCGTCGTTCATCTCCACTTTGAGCCCTACCTCATAGCTGCCCGGATTGAAGGTGTACGTCTTGCGTATGAAGCCGTCGCCTGCGGGCGTGGTGAACGTCAAGGAGCGCGACTCGTCCAAGACATCCAGGCGGTCGCCCCGGAAGCTGGATTCGTAGAAGAAGTCGCGTGTATCGCGGTTGCGGCCACCGGGAGACTGAAATCTGAGCCCCAGGGCAGGCCCGTCGCCAATCAGTTGCACCGGCGTTTCCTGGTCAAACTGGTGGTATTCAGACAACGAAAAGCGCGTCAGCGTCGCCCCTTTGGTTGACAATTGCGCCTCATAGAGTCGTGTCACGACCGTGATCTGACGCTCTTCTCCCGAAAGAGCGACGGTAGTGTCCTGAATCGGTGCAGGCGCCTCAGCAGGCACGACCTGCTGCGGCACCTCGACCACTTCAACGGCAGAATCCTGTGGTGGCGCCTCCTGCCCCGGAGGCTGGGGCGCCGGCATCCACCACATCCACACGATGATGACCGCCGCCATCATTATTGTTGCCGTGATTACATTACGATCCACAAGAGGCCTCTTTGCTTATGCCAGGTCGCACCTGCAAGCTGGCGGCAAGGATGTCCAGCGCCTGCTGAAGGTCTGACCGCAGTTTGGAGTTCTTCACCGCGCTGCGACTGCGGCATAGCACCATGACCGTCAGCTTGTGCCCCGGCTGCGCGCGCAGCGTCGCGCGAACCAGGCTGGTACGAAACGCTTCGCGCAGGACGCGTCGCATGGTATTACGACGCACGGCCGTCTGCTGGCGCCTGACGGCAAAGCCTACCTGGATGGGACTTGAGGTACCCGTGACATGCTGCGGCACTGTGCGGTATAGCAATCGCACTGCGCCTACCGAGATGCTTGATGTGTCATTGCGTCCATGCGCGAACAGCGGACGGATGAGCCGTCGGCGCTTCAGGCGCGCCGCGCGCGGCCACGCTTCAGACGCACGTCGCACCCTACTTGCCTATGTAACGGTCACTCACCGTCAGCGAGCGACGACCTTTCTTGCGGCGCCGGGCGAGTAGCTTGCGCCCGTTGCGGTCACTCATGCGCTGGCGAAATCCATGTTTGTTCCTGCGCTTGCGCCGGCTGGGCTGGTACGTACGTTTCATCGGTGAATGCCAGACTTTGTCGGACGCGCGTAAACAACGAAGCGGCAAGAATGTGCCCAGCCGCCCCAACTTTCCTGAAAAGGACGCGTTGGAACGGGTTCCCAGCGGGAATAGCTCAGCAGGTAGAGCATCAGCTTCCCAAGCTGAGGGTCGCGGGTTCGAATCCCGTTTCCCGCTCTCTGGGGCGGTTAGCTCAGCTGGTTTAGAGCGCCTGCCTTACAAGCAGGAGGTCGGGGGTTCGAATCCCTCACCGCCCACCGCCCGCCGATCCCAGGCGCCATTCCACGCGACTTACGATCCCTTCTTCGATCAAAAGCACCAGCTGGGCGCCCTCCGTCTGGTATTCCCATCGCCCTTCTTCTTGCGCCAGCGGCGGACCCCAGAGGCGTCGCACCTGCGACACCGGGTAACCTACTCTGATCCCTTCGGGCGCTGTGTGGCGGCTGTCGGTAAGGGCAATATGGGTCAGCGTATCCCCCTGCATCCGGAGCTCAAATCCATAGTACTGTAGCACCACGTCAGGCCCCTGCTGGACTTCCGTGGTGGGTTCTCCAAGCCGCATGCCCAGTGCTTCAGGCGTCCACGCACGTTCGCCGCTCGTGACATCATCGATAAAGCCCGCCACGTCAACGGGTGCGGCAAACTGTAGGTACTGGTCCGACTGGGAGCAGGCGCTGATGGCGGCCACCAGCGCAACCAGCACCATGCTGAACCGCGAAATCCTGCCCACACCAAGTTTGGTTATCGCTTGCGCTGCGTGCGCTTGCGGTTATGTTGGCTGCCTCCGGGCTGAACGCCGTGGGCACGGCTGTGGTACAACTCGTCAACCAGCATCGCCAACAGCTCGGGCTCTTCGACTGCAAGCGTCTTGACTAGCGGAACAAACCTTGCCAGGCGATCCCGTTGCTGGTTGCTCTTGTTGCGCAGCGCCCCTTCCAGCACCACTGTAGCGCGCTCAACTACGCGCGCCGTCGTCTCTTCCTCTGTGGGCAATGAACGTTTTTCCATATCCAACGCGTAATAGCGGGCAATTACTCGAAGCTGCGACTCATCCTCGAGCGAGGCCAACGTGATGGCGATTCCCACCCGTCCTGCACGGGCCGTACGCCCCGTCCGGTGAATATACATCTCCGCACTAAGCGGCACGTCATATTGGATGACGTGGCTCAGCTCACTGATGTCAATGCCGCGTGCGGCCACATCGGTGGCAACCAGGATGCGCAGCCGACCGTCACGTAGCCGCTGCATAGCCTTCTCCCGCCGCTCCTGCGCCAGGTTACCGGACATTCCAGTTGCAACAAATCCGTAGTTACTCAGGAGCGCCGCCAGATAGGCCACCTCGCTCTTGGTATTTGCGAAGATGATGGCAGACTGCGGATTTTCAACCTCCAGCAGCCGGATAAGCGATCGGCTTTTGCTTTGCAGATCCGCGCGGTAGTACACGTGCTGAATCGTGTCTACGCTGATCTGATCCGCACTTAGCCCCAAGAACGACGGCTCCTTAAGAAACATGCCCCCAAGCGCACGTACCTTCGGCGGCATCGTGGCACTAAACATGTACGACTGGCGTGCGACCGGCAGGTACCGCTGCAGCGTCTGCATGTCGGGCATAAACCCCAAGGAGAGCATCTCATCCGCCTCATCCAGGACCAGCAGGCTGAGATGGGACAGGGTAAAGGTTCCTCGCGCCAGGTGATCCAGGATGCGACCGGGCGTACCCACCACCAGATGGGCACCAGCTTTGAGGCTTTCGGTTTGCTGCTTGTATCCTACTCCGCCGTAAACGAGCGCGCCAGTAAGCGCTTGACCCACGTTCATGCGCTCCCACTCCTCGTAGACCTGGCGCGCGAGTTCGCGTGTCGGCGCCAGGACCAGCGCCTGCGTTTGCGCCAGTGTTGCATCAAGGCTGCTGAAAATCGGCAGCAGGAATGCGCCCGTCTTGCCGCTTCCGGTGCGGGACTGCACAATGAGGTCGCGCCCGTCCAACATGTACGGAATAGCGATGGCCTGCACAGGCATGAGCGATGGCCACCCGGTGGCCTGAAAGGCCGTTCGTGCCGCGGCTGGTAGCGTGTCCTTGGTCGCTGCCGGGAGGGGTGGGTCTGGAGGGGGAAACTGGGTTTGCGCCACGCGCTCTTTTTCGCCCCGCCTTGCGCGCGCCGTAAAGTCTATCGTCTTCGTATACTGAGTTGCCATGCGCCTTACATTGCCATTCCCCCGTCCACCACCATCGTGTGCCCGGTAATATACCTGGCTGCATCGGAGGCAAGAAACAGCACAGGCTGCGCAATCTCCTCAGGTGCTGCGACGCGCCGTAGCGGGATCGTTTTCATGAGCTCCTCACGCTTCTGGCCGCTTAGCTTCGCCGTCATGTCCGTATCGACGTAGCCGGGTGCCACCGCGTTGACGGTGACTTTTCGGGCGCCAAGCTCCTTCGCCAAACTCTTGGTGAAGCCGAATACGCCTGCCTTTGAAGCGGCGTAGTTGGATTGGCCAGCATTGCCGCTGATGCCGACAACAGAGGAAATGTTGATGATACGGCCGCTGCGCTGGCGCATCATGGGCCGATAGGCCGCCTTGCAGAAGTTGAACATGCTTCGCAGGTTCGCCGCAAAGACATCATCCCACTCGCTCTCGCTCATGCGCAACAAGAGGTTGTCTCGCGTGATGCCGGCGTTGTTTACCAGGACATCCAGCCGATTCCAGGCACGAAGCACCCCTTGCACGGCCTCCGTGGCTGAAGCCATTGCGGCTGCGTCCCCCTGAAAGGACATCACCTCCACACCTTTGGCCTGCAGCTCCGCTTCCAGTCCTGCTGCCGATGCAGTGGAGCTCCTGTACGTAAACGCAACTCGTGCGCCGGCAGCAGCAAATGCCAGTACGATCGCACGCCCGATGCCACGCGTGCCGCCGGTCACCAATACGGCCTTGCCTTCAAATGTCATGCCGAGTCTGCGTGCTTCATTTGCTCCACTTCTATCTTCGTGCCCACGTTTGACACAGCAACCTTACGTCCTAATATGCGCCGCACCAGCCCGGACAAAATGCGGCCCGGTCCGACTTCGACAAAGCGCGTATAGCCATCGTGGTGCATTGCCCGAACCGACTGCATCCATAGCACGGGTGAGGTGATCTGCAGCAGGAGGTTTTCGCGTATCTCTTCGGGGTCGGAGGTCGCCCGCGCCAGGGTGTTCAGGTAAACGGGGCAGGTGGGCTTCCTTATCGCGAGGTCCGCAAACTGGAGCGCCAAGCGGCCGTGCACTTCCTGCATCAGCTTCGAATGAAAGGCTCCACTCACGCGTAAGGGTAAGACGCGCCTGGCCCCGCGCTCTTTAGCAAGCGCCGAGGCTCCGGCAACCGCCTCAATGTCGCCCGATATGACTATTTGTCCCGGGGCGTTAACGTTTGCGGGTTGCACCGTAAGCCCCCCCTTTGACGCGGCCAGGCAGATCTCCACCAAGGACTCAGAGTCCAGCCCAAGCACCGCGCTCATGGTTCCCGGGCGCTGCTGACCCGCCTGTGCCATCAGCTGTGCCCGCAGTCGCACAGTGCGAAGGCCATCCGCAAAGGTGATGGCTCCACTGGCCACCAGTGCGCTGTATTCCCCGACGCTGTGGCCGGCCACCGCATCGGGCATGCGGCCCAATACGCTGAAGACCGCCATCGAGTGCGTGAATATCGCAGGCTGGCATATGTCCGTCTGCGTCAGGACCCAGTCCGCACGGTCTTCCGCACCGTCCTGCGAGAAGCAGCACTCAGACAGCTCAAAGCCAAGGACTCCGTCGGCTTCGTCAAAGAGCGCACGCACTTGCGGGTACGCCTGATACAGATCGTGCGCCATCCCAGGGTACTGCGATCCCTGACCTGGAAAAAGGTATGCGCTGCTCAATTCGATACCGTCGTTGTTAACCCAATGCTTCTTCCATCTCCTTCGCAGGCTTGCGAGCCATGGTATGCCCGTCATAGGCCCATCGCAAGTAGGTGGCCCCCCACGTGTATCCACCTCCAAAGGATGCCAGCACTATGTTGTCTCCCTTTCGGAGGGCGTGCTCCCAGTCGTAGAGGCACAACGGAATCGTTGCGGCCGTGGTGTTGCCGTAGCGGTTTATGTTGAGCATAACGCGATCGGCGCGCAGCCCCATGCGGCGAGCCGCCGCATCAATGATACGCCGATTCGCCTGGTGGGGCACGAAATACCGTATCTCCTCGCTTGTAAGCCCATTTCGCTGCATCACCTCCGCCGCCACGTTGGCAAAAGCAGCCACCGCAAACCGGAAGACCGTCCGCCCATCCTGATGCAGGTAGTGCATCTTCTTGTCCACCGTCTCATGCGTAGGCGGGTTCAGACTGCCGCCACCGAGCATACATAGCGATTCCCAATTATTGCCATCGCACCGCAACACGGTATCTATCAGTCCGTTGTCGTTGAGGTCAGGCTCCAGCAGCACGGCCGCCGCTGCATCCCCAAAGAGCACGCACGTGTTTCGGTTCGTGTAGTCGGTGATGCTGCTCATCTTGTCGGTACCCACCAGGAGCACGTTGCGGTAGCGGCCGCTTTCGATAAACGACGCTGCGGTAGTAAGGCCAAACAAGAAGCCGCTGCACGCGGCCGAGAGGTCAAAGCCCCAAGCCCGGGTTGCTCCCAGGGCAGCCTGCACCTGGCATGCATTAGCCGGAAACAACATGTCCGGTGTTACGGTGGCCACAATGATAACATCAAGGTCGGCGGCGTCCATGCCGCGCTTCTCCAGCGCCTCCTTGGCCGCCTCGATGGCCATGAAGGTGGTTGCCTTGTCCTTGTCTCTCAGGATTCTCCGCTCTTCGATCCCCGTGCGCGTGCGAATCCACTCGTCTGTGGTATCGACAATCTTCTCCAGGTCTGCATTGGTAAGCCGCTCTTCTGGAAGAAAGTGGCCTACAGAGGTGATGGCAGCTCTAGTCATTATTCCGCGTCAAGTCGGCGAGGTGGACCCGGCTCTGGATCGCATGCGTGAGGTTGGTCGATGCGGTCCGGGCAGCCAAGAGCAGGGCTTTTTCCAATGCGCGGGCGCTGCAACTGCCGTGGGCCACAAACACGGTTCCGTCCACACCTAGCAGCGGTGCGCAGCCTCCGTAGGTCTCGGGGTTAAATCGGCGCTTAAGGCCGCGGACGATACCCTTGAAGGTTTGAGCCGAGTGCGAATCCAGCTTCTGCTCTTCAACTTCCTGGCTGACCATGACAGGCAACGCCGTCATGACGCTCTCCGCGAGCTTCAGCACAACGTTGCCTACGAAGCCGTCGCAGACGACCACGTCCGCGGCATGATGAAGAATGTCCCGCCCCTCGATGTTGCCTATGAAGTTTATGTTCCTGTCGGCAGAGAGCAGCTTGTACGCTGTCCGCACCAGCTCATTGCCTTTTGCTGGTTCTTCCCCAACACTGAGCAGGCCCACACTGGGCGCGTCAATATCCATCGTGCATCTTGCAAAAGCCGTCCCCATCTGGCCATACTGAAGCAGGTGCTCCGGCTTGCTGTCCATATTCGACCCGACATCCAGCAACAGGCACATGCCGTCGGTGCTCGGAAAGTAGCTGGGAATGGACGGCCGCGCCACGCCGGGCAACCGCCCAAGCACGAAAAGCGAGGCAGCCGTGATGGCGCCGGTGTTACCGGCACTTACAAAGGCATCCGCCTTGCCTTCGCGGTGATACGTAAGCCCTATATGCATGGACGAGTGCGGCTTGGCACGCACCGCGGCCACGGGCGACTCACCCATGCCGATGACCTGGGGCGCGTCAATCAGCTCAATCCGTGAATGCCCACCCGGCGCCTGACGCGCCATTTCTTCCCGAAGCGTCTCCAGCGGTCCGAACAGCAAGAGGCGCAGATCGTGGTCAGCCTGCTCCACGGCATGCAGCGCGCCCGCAATGACGACCGCCGGCGCGTCATCGCCGCCCATCGCGTCTACAGCAACTCGGGTTGGCATCGGTATTCCTAGCCTACAACGAAAGCGACCAGCGGCCGCGGCAGTAGCCGGACACTACGCGGCTTCCTGGGCTTCAACTATCTGTCGCCCGCGGTACGTGCCGCAGCTTGGACATACGCGATGGCGCAGCTTCGCACTGCCGCAATTTTCACACTGCATCGTGTCCGGGCGGGAAAGTCCGCCATAGTACACACTGCGGCGCGTTCGCGTACGAGCCTTGGAATGCTTGCGCTTAGGATGAGCCATGATCAGTCAGGGATCGGAATGAAGGTGGCGCAGCGGCGCCCAATGCTGCGCGATAGTGGGTTCAGGAGCACCGAATTCACGCTGAAGGTCAATGTTTCGGGCACGCGGTGCCACCTTGCGGACCGGTACCGCCAGCATGAGCGTATCCCTTGCCACACTCGCCACATCAACCTGACGCTGCAATGGCTGAAGATTTATCGCTTCGTCGTAACCGTGCTCACTCGCCTCGGCGCCATGGGGCTGCAGCAAAATACGGCACGAGCCGGACACACCCGTGGAGTACACGTCCAGCGTTCGGTCACAGGCCAATCGGACGTCGGCGGAGGCCGCAACCGACAGCACCAGATTACCGCCTTCACGCACCACGTGCACGTCTATCTGTATGCCTGTGAATTCCGCAGGATCCAGATCCAGAGCCTGAGGTTCGGGCGTGAAACGGCAACACGTGCCCGCAACCGGGTCGACGGTCTGCATGTCCATATCCATAGCGCGCGGTAAACAGCCACTTGCGGCCGGTGTTCCGCATCCGCGCGCCCTGCGCTGTCCTGGCAGGTGCCCCCGGCAGTCCATAGCCAATGGGCCTTTTTGCGCAGTGGACAAATTGTGCATAACCCGGTCGCGATACCAAAAAGCGACGTTGCTACATTGTTACCGTTATGTGAAGGATTATTCGTAAAGTCCAAAACAATCCTAAGCTATTACTACTGAAGTACTTATATCTGTTAGTTACTTGTGAGTATCTTGCAACTGCCACGTGTCTTGTGGGCGCTGCGCGGTTGCATCTACACGGCTACAATGTGGACAAGTTGTCACCGCCCTGTCCGACTAAAGCTTTATTTTGGCATAAGCAACCGTTGCCGCGCGCGAAATAGACGGGCTCTTGGTCATTCGCGTCGTGGTGCCGGACTGCCGGGCTTCACCGCGGCGCATTACCTCTTGGAATCTGCTTATATGGACATCGTATCTTGTCAGGCCGTTGGCACAGAACGACGGCCTGAACCGTAGCCTACTGTATGCTCCCCACCCCTACTGAAGCCTGGCAGTCCTGCCTGGAGATCATTCAGGACAACATCAACGGCTCCAGCTTCCAAGCTTGGTTCGCTCCCATCAAGCCCGTTGATCTGGTCCAGAACGATGAGGAGATTCGTTTCACCGTAGAGCTGCCTAGCCGCTTCTTCTACGAATGGCTCGAGGAGCACTACTACAAGCTGCTTAACACGACTATCGCCAAGATCCTCGGTCCCGAATCGCGGTTGTACTACAAGGTCATTATCGTTGAGCAGGAGGATAGCGGCGACAGTGATTCCATGCGGTTGCCGGCGCGCCCGTCCAAGGGCAGCGGACCCGGTTTTCGCATGCCTACCGTGGCTGAGCCACGCGCCGCGGCCCCTTCACAGGCTGTAACCACTCCACCTTTGGTGGCGGTGGACCCCAAGCTCAACAAGAACTACACTTTCGACAACTTCATCGAAGGGGACTGCAACCGGCTGGCTCGCAGTGCTGCACTGGCCATCGCGAAGAACCCGGGGGGGACCTCCTTTAACCCGTTTCTGATTTACGGGGGCGTAGGGCTCGGCAAGACCCACCTGATCCAAGCCATCGGCAACGGCGTCCTGGCCAACGACGCTTCAAAGCGTATCCGCTTTCTGTCCAGCGAGCGCTTCACGAATGACTTCGTGCACGCAATCCAGCAGAACGAGATCAGCCGCTTTTCCAAATTCTACCGGAGCATCGATGTCCTGATCATCGACGACGTACAGTTTTTTGGCGGTAAAGAAAAGACCCAGGAAGAATTTTTCCACGTCTTCAACGAACTGCACCAGATTGGAAAGCAGATTATCCTGTCCGCCGACAGGCCGCCTAGTGAAATCAAGGGGATAGAGGCGCGACTGCTGTCACGCTTCGGGTGGGGCCTTACCGCTGACCTGCAGGTGCCGGAGCTGGAGACACGCCTGGCGATCTTGTACCGCAAGGCCGCTGATGAAGGGCTCGATCTGCCGCCGGATGTGATCGACTATATGGCCCGCAACGTCAAGAGCAACATCCGTGAGCTGGAAGGAGCCTTGGTGCGCCTTATGGCGCTTTCGACGCTGCAGACCGATGAAGTCGACATGACCATGGCCAAGGCTGCGCTCAAGGACCTCATCCATTACCGGCCAGCGAGCCTGTCCATTGACCGTATCCAGCAGATCGTCTGCGAATATTTTGACATGGACCAGGATCTGGTGCGTGCCAAGACGCGCAAGCGCGAAGTTGTGCAGCCAAGGCAGATTGCCATGTTCTTTTGCAAAGAACTCACGCAGAATTCCTTGAAGACCATCGGTTTACAGTTCGGAGGGCGCGATCATTCTACGGTGATCTACGCGAATCGGAGCGTAAGCAATCAGATGGAAACAAATCCGCAGTATCGCGAGATGGTGGATCAGATCCGCCAGTGCCTGATCGACAGCACGTGACGCAGCTCGTCGTCGAAGCCTCGCGCAGTCGCCGCGGACGTGTCAGCAAGCCCTGTTTTTGCTTAAGTTTGCAGTGAACTTCTGTGCGGACTCATGAAATTCTCAACCAACAGTAAGGTACTCGCCAAGGCGCTCGACAGCGTTTCCACTGCGCTGCCGCTGAAGACCACGATGCCGATACTGAATTGCATCCTGTTCGAGCGGGACGCGCGCGGCCAACTCAGTCTTACGGCGTCGGACCTGGACAACACCATAATCGAGCGAGTGCCGGTGCAGTTTCACGACGCAGCAGGCGGCCCACCCATGCGTATCGCCGCCCCGTCGGCGTACCTCCTGCAGACGGTGAGGAACCTGGGCGATGTGCCGGTTGAATTCGAGTTTATGCCGCACTTTTCACTCAACATCAAGACCGATCAGGGCAAATACACCATGTCCGGGCATGATGGGGGAGACTTCCCGGCGGCGCCTAAGCTGGAGGCTGAGCAGCATCAATTCGAAATTTCGCGGGAGCTGCTGGCAAAGGCAGTGGAAAAAGCCAGCTTCGCCGTATCCAAGCAGAAGGCTCGCAGTGCGATGTCGGGGATCCTGTTTCAGCTCGAAGAAGACCATCTCAGGATCGTTGGCACCGACAGCCTGCGGCTGGTAATGTTCAAGTGCCTGGGTGTGCCGTGTTCTGAAACACTAAAGACGGTTGTCCCCGCCACTGCGCTAAAGGGGATCAGCCGGCTGTCGGGGGGGGATTCCTGCAAGGTGACCGTGGACAAGAAGCACACTTCGTTTGATTTTGGCACCTCAACCCTCATCGCGCGCATCATTGACGCACCGTTTCCCAGCTACGAGCGCGTCATCCCGAAAAACAACGACCGGACGATCCGCGTCGAACGCGAGTTGTTTTGGGCAGCTGCGCGCCGCATATCACTCTTTGCAGGTTCCAACGCAAAACAGGTCCGCCTTGACATCGACAGCGACTCCCTGAAGATCAGCGCCGAGGACATCGAGCGCGCCCACTCTGCATTTGAAACGATCCCATGCGAATTTACCGACATCGCAGACGGGTCCGGCAAGTTGACAATGGCCTACAGTTCGGCGTATCTCCTTGGTGTACTCCAGCACCTGGAGAGTCATGAGGTCATCTTTGAGGTGGGCGACCCCAACCGAGCCGGCACCGTGCGACCGTCGGCCAACGAGCCCGGCGTTATGCTCATGATGCTGCTCATGCCTGTCATGCTGAGCACGTACGTCTGATCAAGATCGGGTAAAGATTCTGTGTGCACGCGAACATTCCACTGCTGGGGGCCGTTTCACTGTGCTACCCACGGATCCGCGTGCAGATTATGGACATTCGGAGCTATAAAACCAGGAGTGCCCGGGCAGCCGACATCAAGCGTGCCTGGTACGTTATTGATGCGCAGCAGAAGGTCGTAGGTCGCCTGGCGTCGCAGGTCGCAACCATTTTGCGCGGCAAGCACAAACCGCAGTTTACGCCCCACGTTGACACGGGTGACTTCGTCATCATCGTCAACGCAGAGTGCGTGCGTTTCACGGGCAACAAGGAGAACGACAAGCGCTATTACCGCTACAGCGGTTACCCGGGCGGGCTACATTCGCGCACGGCGAAGGAGATGCGTCGACGCCGCCCTGAGCACTTGGTGCGGCACGCCGTCAAGGGTATGTTGCCCAAGGGCCCCCTTGGACGGCAAATGCTAAAGAAACTCAAACTGTACACGGGCAATAGCCACCCGCATCAGGCACAGCAGCCGCAGGTCCTCGAACTATAGCAGATTATGGCCACCGTAACGCAGTACGGCGCTGTTGGACGGCGCAAGACCTCTACCGCTCGCGTGTATCTGCGCCCCGGCAAGGGAGCAGTTCTGATCAACCGGCGCCCGTTGGAGCAGTACTTCGCCACGGAGGTGCGGCGGCGCACACTCTTGTCGCCCTTTACGGTCACCGGCACGCTGGGCAGCTACGACCTGGTCGTGAATGTTCACGGTGGCGGCCTCACTGGGCAGGCCGAGGCAATCCGCCTGGGCATTGCGCGTGCCCTTCTCAAGGTGGGCGAGGAGTTTCGTAAACCGCTGCGCGACGCAGGCTTCTTGACCCGTGACTCGCGCATGGTGGAGCGCAAGAAGTATGGGCGCCCCAAGGCACGTAAACGATTCCAATTCTCCAAACGTTAGCTTTTTAACCCCGCATACTGTCCGATGTCAGGCAGGGTGACCGCAAGGTTTTGCCTGTGCATGTGACGATAGTAGAGGCTCAACCCGAATGCCCTCCATGGAAGAATTAACCTCCGCTAAGCCGGAGCGCAAGTTTCGCGTCCAGATCGATGAACTGCTGCGTGCAGGTACGCACTTTGGGCACCTTTCCAGCCGGTGGAATCCAAAGATGCGCCCCTACATCTTTATGGAGCGCAACAAGATCCATATCATCGATTTGGTCCAGACGCAGGCGTTGCTTGAAAAAGCCGCCGATGCCGCAGCTCGCCTGGCCAAGCAAGGCAAAGCCATCCTGTTCGTCGGCACCAAGAAGCAGTCCAAGGGCGCGGTGCGCGAGTGCGCCCTGCGATGCGACTCCCCGTATGTGGTCGAGCGGTGGCTGGGCGGCACGCTGACGAATTTCCAGACGATCCGCAAGAGCATCCGGCGTATGGAAGATCTCGGGAAGATGGAGCAGGACGGCACGCTGGATCAGCTGAAGAAGAAGGAACGCCTCATGAAGGGGCGCGAGCGGGCAAAACTTGAGCGAAACCTCAGCGGCATTGCCTCTATGTCACGCATGCCCGGAGCACTGTTTGTCGTGGACGTCCGCCGGGAACACATCGCGGTGGCTGAAGCGCGTAAGCTCGGCATTCCAATTATCGCGATGGCCGACAGCAACTGTGACCCGGACCTGGTCGATCATGTGATTCCGTGCAACGATGATGCACACGCGTCCATAGCGCTCATTACGTCAACGATAGCAAGTGCGGTGGGCGAGGGCAAGAAGCAACACGAGATCGAGGTCAAAACACGCAGGATGGAAAAAGAGAAACGCACAAGGGACCAGCGCACAGAACAGAAGACCGACGCCAGCCCGGAACGCAAAACCCGCCGTGAGCGAAAAAGAGTTGCGGCGTCCTAATAGTCAGAGTTATGGCGATTTCTGCTAAAGAGGTGAAGAGGCTTCGAGGCATGACCGGGGCCGGGATGATGGACTGCAAGCGTGCGCTTACCGAAACCGGGGGCGACTTCGAGGCCGCTATTGACTTGCTCCGCAAGAAAGGCCAGAAGGTAGCCGCCAAGCGCGCGGAGAAGGAGGCCCTTCAGGGCTTGGTCGTGACCAAGATCAGCGGGAACGGCCGTACGGGCATCATGGTGGAAATTAACTGCGAGACCGACTTTGTAGCCCGCAATAGTGAATTTGCCGCCTTTGCGGATGCCGTGGCACACCTGATTTTGGAGTCCAAGCCATCCCATCTTGATGCAGTCATGGCACTGGAGTACGCTAGAGGCCTCACTGTGGCACAGGGCCTGACAGAGCTTACCGGCAAGATCGGCGAAAAGATGGGCATCCGCCGCTTCACGGTCCTGGAGAGCCAGGCCGGCTATGTGGTAGCCTATGTCCACCCGGGTGCACGTCTTGGGGTGATGGTAGAGCTTTCCGGCAACGGCCAGGTTCAGAAGACCGGTCGCGATGTGGCCATGCAGGTGGCTGCGCTTAATCCCGTAGCTGCTTTCCGATCGGAAGTGCCCCAGGAGGTGCAGGAGAAGGAGATGGAGATCGCCCGGGAGGCGGCACGCAACGAGGGTAAGCCGGAGAGAATCCTGGATCGTATCGCCCACGGCAAACTTGAGCGGTATTTCAAAGACAACGTCCTGGTGGAGCAGCCATTTGTCAAGGATGCCTCCCTCCGCGTACGTGACATCTTGAATCAGGCAGGGGTCGAGCTTCGCAAGTTTGTCCGTTACCAGCTCGGAGGATAGCCCGACAATACCGGGCAGCCTAGAAACGCCATCCCCTTGGAAACCAAGCCCGGCCCTGCTTACCGCCGCATTCTGGTCAAGTTTAGCGGTGCAGCCTTACTTGGCGGGCAGTCCTTCGGAATCGACAAGGAAGTCCTGCAGCGCTATGCGCGGGAGATTTCCAGCGTGGTCTCTGCAGGAGTTGAAGTAGCGTTGGTCATCGGTGGCGGCAACATTTACCGCGGCGTCCGCGAGGCGTCTGCGGACATGACCCGCGCCATGAGCGACTATATGGGCATGCTTTCGACGATGATCAATGCCATGGCGCTCCAAGATGCGTTGGAGCAGCGCGGCTTGCAGACGCGGCTGCTGTCCAGCATCGTCATGGAGCAGATTGCGGAGCCCTTTATTCGCCGCCGGGCACTCCGACATCTGGAAAAAGGCCGGGTCGTCATTTTTGGAAGCGGCACAGGCAGTCCGTACTTTACTACGGACACAGCAGCCGCCCTCAGGGCGCTCGAAATTGATGCGGAGGTCCTCATCAAGGGTACCCGCGTAAACGGGATTTTTTCTGCGGATCCCGAGATAGACATCGATGCCGAGCATTACGAGCACATCTCGGGAGAAGAAGTTATTCGGAGAGGCTTGCGTGTAATGGACATGACGGCATTTACACTTTGCGAGGAGTCTAAGCTGCCGATCATCGTTTTTGACGTTAATACTGGCGGTAGCCTGCTTCGCATTGTGCAGGGAGAGCACGTAGGCACGCTGGTCCACTGGGAAACCTAGGGCCCTGGAGGTACCTCCATGCTTGACGAGATGCTGGAATTGATCCTGGAGGATGCCCGGGACCGGATGGACCGGACCATTAGGGACCTCAAGGCCAAGCTGCAGGGCATTCGTGCGGGCCGCGCGTCACCTCTAATGCTGGCCGATGTGAAGGTACACGCGTACGACCGGGTGATGCCGCTGAGCCACTTGGCTTCGGTTACCGCACCGCAGGCCGACCTGCTTGTCGTCCAGCCGTGGGACCGCGCAACCTTGCGGCTGGTGGAAAAGGCCATCTTGAGCTGTAACCTGGGTTTAAACCCGTCCAATGACGGGGCGCTTATCCGCGTACCGGTCCCGCCGCTGACCGAAGAGCGCAGGCGGGAACTCGTGAAGAGCGCGCGCCGCTTGGGTGAGGAAGCGAAGATCGCCATCCGCAACATCAGGCGCCATGCCCGGGACGACGTCAAATCGACGCAGGAAGAGGAAAAGCTGTCGGAAGACATGCGCTATATGGCGGACGATCGCCTGCAAGACGAGACCAATAGCTACGTAAAAAAGATTGACGGCGTTCTCCGCTTGAAGGAGGATGCCATTATGGCAATTTAGCCGGAGAGGTGCCGGAGCGGCCGAACGGGCTCGCCTGGAAAGCGAGTGTACCCTGAGCGGGTACCGAGGGTTCGAATCCCTCCCTCTCCGCTAACGCGTGGCGTCACTGCACGGCAAGGCAACAACTTTCTGTTGCTGCGCAATGCGCGGTGGATCGAGGTGGCCTGTCATGCGCGCTACCGAATGGGCCAGGTCATCCCGCTTGAGGCTACCTGACAGCCTGCGCCGCAGAAGATCGCTGGGACCCCTGCTACCCACTCGACTCGGTTACCAATTTCAGGTGCGCGAATTCATCGGAATACGCGCTATGCCCGTCACTGGGCAAGGCATGTTCCATGGTCCGGCACTCGACTGGATTGTTTGCCCGTAGTTCCGGTAAACGCATAGGCAAGGCCTGCACTCCTCATCGTTCTTACACTCGATGTCAATGGACTGATGCATTGTGACTCTATCCCCCTGCCCCTTCCATGTGCGCTTCAATCTGAGGCGCAAACGGTTGGTCGTAAATCCGCTTTCCAGTCGCCCTATACAACGCGTTGGCAAGGGCTCCGAATACCGGTGGGAATGCAGGTTCGCCCAACCCCGTGGGATCTGTCTCATTCTTTACAAAATGAACATCTATGGCCTTCGGCGCCTCGCTTTGTAGAGTCAAGGGGTGGGACGATCCCGTAGGATCCTGTGCGCTATCCGTCGCTTTCGCTCCGGCACTCAGTCAGGCTTCCATAGGACGCCCCACCCCCTGCTCGTCAGTAGGGTCGGGGCCTGGCGCGCCAACCCGTAGGGTCCGGTGGCTTGTCCGTCGCTTTCGCTCCGGGCCTCAGTCCGGCTCCCATGAATCACGTTTCCAGGCCCCGCCTCGTCAAACCACGGCATGCGGTTTTCCCGCACCGGGCTTACCTGCTGATTACACCGCAAAGTTCATGCGCAGTTGGCGTGGGCGCGCTTTCGGCCGGTAGTACTCTATCTGCCACTGAGCATACAACCCCAGTCGCTCGTAGAACATCCGCCTACTCCACCGCTTCCACCCATAACCCTTTCGTCCGCGGGCACGCATCAGATGGCGCCGGATCTTAAGCTCGACCCAGTTACGTACGTAACCGAAGCAACGGCTCGATTGCCCCGTGCGGAAATAATTCACCCATCCCCGCAGTATTGGGTTGATGCGAGCAATTACCCGTTCCACCGGCTGTGATCGGAAACGTCGGAATTCCTCCTTGAGTCGCCGCAAGAGCTTTGTACGAGCCTTCATACGAGGCACGCTCAATACGCCCCAACGGCCCCGCTTCGTCTTATGCCGACGAATGCGGAAACCCAGGAATGTGAAGCTCTCCCGTTGGGTGAGGTCCACTCTCCGCGTCTTCTCCACGTTCAATGAAACGTCAAGCTTGGCCAACTCTTCCAACAGGCGCTTGTACACGCCTCGCTCCAGCCACCGCCACTTGCGGTAGCCGTCCACCACGATCACCAGGTCGTCGGCAAAACGGGCGTACTCCATATGGAAATACCCCTTCTCGCGGGTGACTGCCTTCGCGCGCTCCAGCATCCGATCCACCCCATTGAGGTAGATGTTGCTCAAAAGCGGCGAGATGACGCCCCCTTGAGGTACACCTTTCTTGCCACCGGACTTGAGTATCCGCTTCAGTAGCCACAGAATGTCACGATCCTTAACACGGAGCGCGACCTGTCGGAGCAGGATGTGATGACGAATCGTATCGAAATACGACGCCAAGTCCACATCAATGACCCGGGTCATTCCTTTGACTACCGCCGAAGTTACTCGATGTACAGCAGCATGCGGCGCACGCTTTGGCCGATATCCATAGGATCCCTCCTGAAAGTCAGCCTCAAAGATCGGCTCCAGAATCAGCTTCAGCGCCCCCTGCACCACGCGATCCCGTATCGTCGGTATGCCCAGCGTGCGGAATTTACCGCCACCCTTGGGGATCCGCTTCTTACGCAATGGCGAGGGCTGGTAACACCGTAGGATCAGATCGCGCTGAATGCACTCCAGAAACCTCTGCAAGCCGGTCGTCTCAATGGCCGCAAACGTCATGCCGTCGATGCCGGGGGCACCGTCGTTGCGCTTCGCCATACGATACGCCTCCTGCAGCGTCTCCAGCTTGCAGACATGCACGTACATGCCCCAAAAACGCCACTCTGGTACTGCCTTGGCTTTGCGGTATATTCTCCTCCTCAGGTCCTGCAGGCTTATAGTAGCCTCTTTCATGTCTTCAGTGCCTCCCTTTATTGTCGGAAAACATACCAGCAGCGAGGCGCCTTCGCTCCACGGGCATTACCCCGTTTCATCGCTACTACGCACCTCTCCGCCACCCTCTCGCCTTCGGTACACTTCCCGGTGCCACCGGTTATAGTACCTACCTTCCTCCGGCAATTTCTCACCGGGGCGAGGAGGGCTTCTCCAGTTGCTCGGCATGTCCTTGTCATCGTGCCGTCGCTATCACCCCGCCGAAGCGGTGCGGTCGTCCCAATCAGATTTCGACCGCCCGTGCTGTCTTCGCCCATCGGTTGAGGGCTCGACCTTCGGGATATACTCTCGAGGCCACCTATGCGTTTACTCTCGTTACGGCCCGATGACTCGCGGTCTCCCTTACGGAGACCGTGTCGGTAGGCTTCATGAATTAGGTTTCCCGCTTCCATGCTACCCAAGCTACAGAGCTCTGATTTCTACTCTGGCAGGACTGACTCCTGCTGAACATGCCAGCCTTGACTGGACACACAACCGGGCGTACAGGTTTCCTGTACCCGGCTTTCAGTTGAACTCATGCCTTCGCCCACGGAAAGTTGCGTGTCGTAGGCGCAAGGTAGATCAGGCCGTAGTGTTTCCGCAGCCGTATGTCTGAGAAGCGCACGTGCTTCTTGGACTTCATCTTGTGCTTCCGACAGAACCACTGTCGCAGCCTCCGCGTCGCGTGCCGGTCTATGGCCCGGTAGGCAGGATTCACCTGCCCCAGTGTGAAGTAGTTCGCCCAGCCGGATATCATCCAGTTGAGACGCTGAACCATCTCCTCTGCTGCCATAGTCCCGAATCTCGGATCCGTTTGCTCGCTGATGCGGCGGCAGATGCTCTGAACGCTCGCCTTACTCGGTCGCGTGCCAATGTAACGGCTGCCACTTTTGGGACGATAGTTCCGGCCAATGCGGTATCCCAAGAACTCAAAAGGCTCCTCGGGGCATTGTAAGCATCGGGTCTTTTGCGCATTGATCTCCAGCTTCAGCTTCCCCATGAGTCGGGTGACTACCTGCAGCATCTCTGCTGGCGGTGCCTTGCCCAACACACAGAAGTCGTCGGCGTAGGCTACGATCTCTGCGCCAAACCGCCGGGCATAGCCCAGCAGCTTCCAACCGAGGATGAAGCGCCGCATGTAAATGTTGCTTAACAGCGGCGATATCGGGCTCCCTTGAGGGGTCCCCTTGCGCTCCCGTCGGGCACGGTTCGTGCGGCGCTTGCCGCCACGACCGTCGTCCTCTACTACTGCCATGATCAACCACATCTTGATGAGTCCAAGCATCCGCCCATCGCTTATGCGACGCGCCATGCTCTTCATCAGTTCAGCGTGTGGGATCTCGCCGAAGTAATTGGACAGATCCGCATCAATCACTGCGCGGTGCCCGGTGTTCAACAGACGGTGGATGCGGCGCACCGCATCCTTCGCACTTCGTTTCGGCCGGTAGCCGTACTGCTCCGGTTGCAGGTCCGCCTCAAATATCGGCGACAATACCAGCATCGCTGATGTCTGTGCGACCCGGTCCCGAAGACACGGAATACCCAAAGGACGAAACTTCCCCGGTTGCTTCTTGGGGATGAGCACCTGGCGCACCGGCCTCGGTGTGTAGGTGTCCTCCCGCAAATCCTGCGACAGTTCCCCCAGCCAGCGCGCCACGCCGTACGCTTCAATGTCCGCAATGCTCTCTCCATCCACGCCAGCCGATCCGCCGTTGCGGCGGACCATCGCCCACGCTTCCTGAAGAAAGTCCATGCGCCACACCTTGTCGGCCAGCGCGTGGAATCGCCAGTTGGGATCTTCCTTCGCTTTCGCATGCAGTATGGTCTGGAGCCTCCGAACCTTCTTTGACCCTGTTAGACGCTCGTCAGTAGTCATGCCTTTTGTCCGTTCCATACAGCGTTCAACTTAGGGCCCCTTCCCTCTACGGGCATTACCCCGCGTCTTCAGTAGTACGGGCCCATCCGCCACCCTGACGGCCCAGCTTGCCCCTCGCGGGGTCCCGGTTGCTGCGTGCAACAGCACCGACAGGGCTTCCCGTGTTGCCACTTCCCTGATCTTCCATGCGTGCCAGCGCCAATACCCCGGCGAGTCGGTCTCGGTGCTTCTGTCGCTCTCTTCCCGAGCCGCAGCGGTCTTCCCCATATCGTCGGAAGGTCGACACTCGCATCACCCGTTTCGGGGCCTGCTCGACGTTCACTCACGTTCCGGCCCGCATGGTCGCTAAGCTACTTGCGTAGCCCGTTAACCCCAGTGCTTCATTCCATGTCGTTACCTCCATAGTACGCTGAGGCCGCTACCAACTGGAGCGACAGATGTTGGGCGGGATTCGCACCCGCCACAGGAAAGCGCCTTTTCACGGCGCACGACGAATAAGGCGGTACGTATCAAAGTTGTTCTTTTCAGGAACACCTTCCTTGAAGGTCATAGAGCCGAACATGGCGTTGCCTATGCCGTCAACAACGGCACCTTCAACCAGGTTGGAAGCGGCGTCAGGACTAACAACGATGCCACAGTCAAGGGCGCTGCAGACCCTCTGAATCAGCGGCTTCCCTTCTTCGACAACCATGTCGAGCACATGCGCCGCGTAGGAGTTGTGGCAATAGTAGGCGGCAACGCCGCGGTGGACACCTGACTGATCTTCGCCCCAGCCCGATCTCTCCCGAACCAATTCCAGCACGTCTGCATAGCGAACGGCGTCGTAGTCGTTGCGCTCTCCGGCAGGATTGGTTCTGGCACGTTCCAAGAGTGCAAGACGAAACTCGATGGGATCCTTTCCTGCGGCCTCAGCCACTTCGTCGAGAAAGGACTGCTCAGCTCCAGCGATAAAGTTGGACCTGGCTCTACTTCGCCATTTTATGACTCAAACAGTATAGGTGGACACATTCTCCACATATAAGAAAAGGGTGTACTCCCGCCTGGCTGGCACTACTTTTCTAACGCCGTGCGCCTGCCTTAGTCCTGGCGCACGTAGCGTTGCCGATGCAGGCTGGGCGTGACGCCGCAGATGCGCGCTATCTGAGCCAGCTCTGCCCTTGGGCGCTCGTCCTGCACGTTGACAATCACCTGGCCCTGGGTGTCCTTTACGGTTGTCATCACCCGTTGCCAGGCGCTCAGCTTCTGGCGAAGCGTCTTCCAGCTGGTGTGGATGTCTTGCGCCTTCAATCGGGTCCGGATCAGGTGCACGGCGTGATAGGCATACACAGCTATACTGATGTGCGCTGCGATGCGTGCGTCCTTGCTGTGGTATAGCGGCCGCATCCCCAGTTCCGACTTCAACGAGCGGAAGGTGGCCTCCACCTCGGACAGCCGCCAATACGTGGCTACAATGTGCTTAAGGTCCCATCCCGTCTGACTGGTGCGCAGCACGTAGCCCCCCAGGGCCTCATCGGCCTCTTCCCACTGCGTCTTGCGTGCAAACTTCACGGCCTTGGCGTTGGGGCCACTCCCTTCTACAACCGTCACTTCGTACTGATGAGATACGCGGGCATATCGCTCTTTTATGCGTCCGACCTGCTCTACGACCTTCTTGAGCCGCTTGGTATGGTAGGGCTTCTGCAGCCCTTCGTGCAGCGAGGTGAGGGCTGCTTCCAGTAGCGTGCGCCGGCGCTGGAGGATCTGCTCTTCCTTGTGCTTTCTGGCTTCGCTGACGGCATAGAGCAGCATCTCCTGCTTCTTTTGCTGCAACTGCCACACGCGTACGGCGTGTCCAGCCTGCGTGGTCAGCGTACTGTCGGGCTCCCGCTCTGGCGGCAGGGGCCGCTTACCCCGGTGTACGCAGATCCAGTCGTAGCCCTGTTCTGCCAGCCAGGACACGTTTGCTTCCGTAGCGATCCCTGCATCCATGACCACCGTCGGCTTCTGGCCGTCCACGCTGGCGTTCAGACGCTCGATAGCGTCCTGCAGCGTGCCGGGCTCCGAGACGTTGCCGGGCAAGATCTCGCAGGTGCGCGGGAAGCCCGCGCCATCGAGCACCAGCCCGAGCGTCACCAGCGGACAATCGGAACGCTTTTGCTTCGAACGTCCATAGGCCAGGTACTCGCCGTGCTGTCGGCCATGGTAATGGGTGTTGGTCAGGTCATAAAAAACAACGGTCTCCGGCAGGCTCAAGAGCGTCCGCTCCTTTTGGAAGAGCGCTTGCTGAATCGCTTGGTTGTGCTCCCAGAGCAGGTCCCCAATGCGATACAGCTTCGCTAACGACACTTTCCTGCCGGGGCGCAGCCCCAGCAGGTCCAGCGTCGTCGACCTGCTTTGCAACCACTGAAGCGTAGCCCGTTCGCTGTTGGGATGCAGCATGCGTGCGACCACCAGGGCTACGGCCAGACGCGCGTCGCGCTCCTTGGCGCCGGCCTGGATCAGCGTGTCTTTCAGTCCCAGATCCTCGAGCGCCTGAAGGCAGACACGCTCTGCGCCCACGCTGCGGGCATGCTCCGGGTGCTCAAGGGAGTCCATGTCCACCGTCATGACGCTGTCAGGCTCACCCTCCGGCTTCGCGTGTGCACCTATGCCGCGTGCGCGCAGCTGCGCGACAATGGCTTCGGCCGTGTGCTGCAGGTCGGGATCGAACACGAGTGTCGGCTGCCCCTGCAACAAATTCTCTATGTGAAGCACCAAGGTCCCCCACTGCTCACGGGGCGTGTCAAAGTGGACGCCCAGGTTCAGCAGGGTAGACTGGCGCACCTTCCCGCCGATGCGGTCGCTGCGTACCAGGCGGTAGCTGTGTCGCGCTTCGCCTTTCTTTGCGTGGGTCTTGGTCGCCCGTATGTACATGGTGTCTGCAGTTCAATGCCGACTCCAAGATAGTGCATGGGCGCACCTGTAGCAAGTCCCCACCAATAATCCTGGCACTACAATGGCCTTTTTCAGCCGAATACGCTAAACTTCACGCATTCTTCACCATATAGCCGAGAAATACGGCTGAAAAGGGGCTGAAAAGGGCGAAAAGTGGGCTGGGAGTACCTGGTTTAGCCCCCCTTCGGCCACGGTTGGTTCCCAAAATGGCGAAGTCGGGCTGGGTGCTCTAAAGGACCCAATGGTAATATTCGAGGCAATTGTCCAATCCTCTGCGAGGTAATTATCTACTGCGCCGGCCGGAAAGCGGTCAGCGTATAACGGACTTTCCGGGATACCTCCGGCCCGAACATGGATTGCAGTAAGGATGTTATCGGCATCCAGGGCAGCCCTGTATGTGGCGCTATAGGTCGAGCGATAGATACCCGCTGTCATGTCGTCTTAGCGGGTATAAATGAGCTTTACAGGCGCATTTGTTTTCTGAGAGATAAGCGCGGCCTCGATTAGCCAGTGGGCGTAAGATCGCCGTCCGTATCCTCCCCCCAGTCGCGTCATCTGTATGTCAATCTTTTCCAGTGGAAATCCAAGTCGAGCCGACAAGGCTTGTGCCGTGTATTCCGGCTTTTGAAGCGGCCCGGGCAACTCTGCCTTCTCTGCTGTTACGTGTGCAAAGAAGTTCATTGGCTCCATGCAGTTATGGGCAAGGAAGGGCGCAGTGTAAGTGCGTTCAATGATCTTCGCGGCGTTCTTGAATGCCGCCTCCGGGTCACCGTCCCTACGTGCAATTCTTACCTGGCTTGTCGCCATTGCAGCCATTGCAGCAACGTGGTCCGTAGTGTTTTCTAGGCCTGCCGGCATACGAACGGTCTGAGTGCTGCCAAAACGCCTTCTCGTTTCTGTGGAATCGGCGATGGGCTCCCACTGGATGTCCAGCGCCTTTTTGGCTTTCATCACGTCCCAGGTTGAGTTTCCAACAACAGCCACCAGGTCCGGGAATGTGCATGTATCGAAGAACTGCTTTTCATAGTCCTCATGAAGCGTTTTAATAGTGAAAACGTCCTTTATGCCCGGCATTGCCCATGCCGCCAAGCCGTCAACCGACTTCAGTTTCATCCCGAATGCCGGGGGATGGGTGATCATTGCGATTAGCATCCCGTCGCGCTGAATGTCTAGCCCAAACAGTGGCTGGCCGGTCACAATCTTGAATCCATCCACATTCCTTCTTGATGTGCCAATTATCCTAAAGTCCTTTATGTCTTTCAGCTGAACTTCCTCTGGAACCGCGATTTCGGCGGCGGCTGAGGCCATTTCGCCATAGCTTGCCGATCTGCCGGTGCGCTGGTGGTGCAAAATGCCGGACTCAGTGGTGATCTCGTCTATCGGTACCTGCCAAGCCTTTGTCGTCGCCTCCTGGAGCATCCTCCTAGCCACAGCACCGGCCATTCGGAGGCTCCGCCACCCGCGTCTTATGGCCTGACTACCGCCAATAAACTGGCGCGTATAACTATCCGTGTCTAAAGGCGCCTGTTCCACAACAACGCTCATCCAATCCACATCGAGTTCCTCCGCCACGATCATTGGCATGGAGGTCTTTACATTCTGCCCTCCCTCCGGATTAGGCGACATTATGGTGACTTTGCCGTCTACGCCGATCTTAACAAAGGCGTTGATGTCGAACCCTTCCTTCGGCTTTCTGACAGGTTGCCCGGCTGCCGGCTGACTGCGGCTAGCCCTGCCGTTTACCCAAGTTACCTGGCAAACTTACGCATTTGAGGGTATCAGAAGCATGTCCAGTCGTTGCCGAGCGACACGGGGGGTGTCCATGTGGCACAGGGGTCTTGGCTGTGGACTCAAGGCTTGGTCGTGCAGGGACGCTTCGTTCAGCTCAACGCGGTCTACGCGTGCTTTGCGGGCGGAGGCCTTGCTTACCGTGGACATACAGCCCCGGCAGGGTATAGGGATCCTGCCTTGTGACAGGACCACAGTCCACGGGCTATCGCAGCGCAGGGCCGCCGTTACTCGACGTCCCGGACCTCGTATCCCAGTGTGGCCAGCGCCAATCGCTCCAGCCCGCGCCACATGATCTGGTGACCGGGCGGCCCGTCGCGAGTGCGATTCTGGTACCCCCCGAGTACGGCCAGCAGCAGGATGGCCTCTTGCAGCGTGCCGGGCCGGGGCAGCCTCACACGGCTGGCATAGCCCTTCAAAAAACGAAGCTCCAACTCCGTGAAGAAGACCTCCGAGTCCAACTCTGGCACGGTTCGCCCCAACAGCGTCAGCACCATCAGGCGCCAGGCAATGACGCAGTAGATCGCGATCGCCCGCTCCAGACGCAGCGCCGTGCGCAACGCCAGACGCTCCACCTTGCAGCCGCTCTTAAGCACCCGGAAGAAGTCCTCAATGCGCCACCGCTTCACGTAGTGGTCCAGCACCTGCAGGGCCTCCTCCAGCGTGTGCACCGCCACACTGGTAAGCAGATACCATGTTATGGCCTCTTCGCCTTCCGGCGGGGCCTGCTCCCGGATGTGAACCCCGTACATCGTCACCGGATCTGCCTCCTGGGCCGTGGCTGGCAGCGTCACCCGTCGGAACCGCACCTCGGCGTCCGCTATGCGATAGCTGCGCCCGGGGCGGGCCTGCTTGCCCTGCGACTTCGGACGCGCGGTGACTTTCTTGATCTCGATCCGCACGCTGCCGGCCGCCGGGCCGCTCGCGAGGGTCTCAAACAGCTTCCTGCCGTTTGCCAGCCTGCGATCCATCCGCGCTCTGACCAGCATCTCCACGCGGCCCTGACGACGCTGGGCGTCAAAGAGTGCAAAACTGTCGCCCTCCCGGTCCATAACGCAGATCACGCGAATCTTGCGGGAGATCTGATCGGCCGCCGCACAGATGTCCAGATAGGCGTCCAGCCAGCGTTGGGCCTTCGGCTTCAGAGGGCCGTGCGAAGGATCCCGGTAGCTGCAGCGCAACACGCCCAGTGGCAGACCGTCGGAGGTGGTTGCCAGCGTCGCATGCACATGCATCCCACGCGTTTGCGCCGTGGTCTGATTGCGGCCGGTGACCTGCAGATCCGTGCAGGCCGGACGCGTGGCATAGCGCAGTCTGCTGCCATCCTGGATGCAGAGCACCACCTTCTGGCTGCGCATGCGCTCGATCGTGCGCGCACGATGCGGCGCCAATATGTTCTCCGGAGTGACCTTGGACGCCGGGTCGCTCTCCAGCAACCGGTAATGCGCCTTGACCGCCGCACGGTCGTAGTCCGTATTCCCCGTAATGGACTGGCCCATCACCGAAGCCAGCATCGACGCGCTCCGTACCAGACGCGTGGATCGCAGCCGATTGCCCAGTGGAGCGTCCCCGAACTCGGCTTCCGCCCATTGGTCACGGTCCAACGCCTCGTGGGGTGCTCTCACGGGCTTGAGCTCCACCGCCGGCACGCCGAGTGCCTTGCGCCAACCGCGGTCCAGTTCGTACACATATAGCGCCTTGGGCGACTCGGGTTCATCGTCGGCCTGTCGTTTGCCGCCGGCAGTATAACCAATGTGCAGAAAGTTTGCCGCCTGGAAGCATGTACCCTTCCAGCTCGGATCCACATAGGTCTCCACAACCCAAGGGCGGTATCTGTAACGCTCTTCAAAATCATCGGGCAGCTGCCTGAGCGCAAGGCCCAGGACATGGCTCGCCAGGTGCGTGCAGGGTCCCCGAATTAAAAAGCGGCTCAAACACACCACATGATGCAGGTGGGTCTGGCGCTGCGCATCGCTCCAGGCCATCCATCGCTCCCGTGCGGCCAGACGCAGGGCCGAGGCCGAAAAGCCCAGCGCGCCCAGGTAGCCCTGTGCGCTATGCACCAGGTAGCGCACCTGCGCGCCGAAGAACGTCGTAGTGCCCCGCGGATGCTCCTGGTCCAATAGGGTGTTCCATACGGCGCGCTGGTTGTCATCCGTGACCACGATCAGCGACAGATCCTTCACTTCACGGACGGAGTCCGGAAGAGCGCTCGGCATGGGCACGCCCTCCTTCAGCAGCCGGGGGGACGCGCCGGCTGCGTGGTCGTTCATCGGCGCCGGCAGTGCTATACGGCCGCGGTCGGACAGCTTCGAGAGCGCCTTGACGCAACTGGCTACTTGCAACTGCCCGCGTGCGTCAACAAAGTCGAAGGCCGCACACACACGCCGGGCGATGGCGGTGCGATTCTTCAGACTCTCATCAGCCAAGATGCCGTCCAGGCACGCCTGGGACTGCGCCTCGCTCAGCGTACGAAGAATCTGGTTCTGCTGAAACATGCCGCTAATCTATGCGGCATAAATCAGAATGTCAACGGGAAAACTTAGGTAAACGGCAGGGCTAGCCCTGCCGTTTGCCCAAGTAAGCTGGTAGACTAACGCACTTGAGGGCATCAGAAGCATGTCCAGTCGTTGCCGAGCGACACGGGGGGTGTCCATGTGGCACAGGGGTCTTGGCTGTGGACTCAAGGCTTGGTCGTGCAGGGACGCTTCGTTCAGCTCAACGCGGTCTACGCCTGCTTTGCGGGCGGAGGCCTTGCTTACCGTGGACATAAAGCCCCGGCAGGGTATAGGGATTCTGCCTTGTGACAGGATCACAGTCCACAGGGTTATCGCAGCGCAGGGCCGCCGTTACTCGACGTCCCGGACCTCGTACCCCAGTGTGGCCAGCGCCAATCGCTCCAGCCCGCGCCACATGATCTGGTGACCGGGCGGCCCGTCGCGAGTGCGATTCTGGTACCCCCCGAGTACGGCCACCAGCAGGATGGCCTCTTGCAGCGTGCCGGGCCGGGGCAGCCTCACACGGCTGGCATAGCCCTTCAAAAAACGAAGCTCCAACTCCGTGAAGAAGACCTCCGAGTCCAACTCTGGCACGGTTCGCCCCAACAGCGTCAGCACCATCAGGCGCCAGGCAATGACGCAGTAGATCGCGATCGCCCGCTCCAGACGCAGCGCCGTGCGCAGCGCCAGACGCTCCACCTTGCAGCCGCTCTTAAGCACCCGGAAGAAGTCCTCAATGCGCCACCGCTTCACGTAGTGATCCAGCACCTGCAGGGCCTCCTCCAGCGTGTGCACCGCCACACTGGTAAGCAGATACCATGTTATGGCCTCTTCGCCTTCCGGCGGGGCCTGCTCCCGGATGTGAACCCCGTACATCGTCACCGGCTCCACCTCCTGGGTCGTGGCCGGCAGCGTCACCCGGTGGAACCGCACCTCGGCGTCCGCTATGCGATAGCTGCGCCCGGGGCGGGCGGGCTTGCCCCGTGACTTCGGACGCGCGGTGACTTTCTTGATCTCGATCCGCACGCTGCCGGCCGCCGGGCCGCTCGCGAGGGTCTCAAACAGCTTCCTGCCGTTTGCCAGCCTGCGATCCATCCGCGCTCTGACCAGCACCTCCACGCGGCCCTGACGACGCTGGGCGTCAAAGAGCGCAAAACTGTCACCCTCCCGGTCCATAACGCAGATCACGCGAATCTTGCGGGAGATCTGATCGGCCGCCGCACAGATGTCCAGATAGGCGTCCAGCCAGCGTTGGGCCTTCGGCTTCAAGGGACCGTGCGCAGGATCCCGGTAGCTGCAGCGCAACACGCCCAGCGGCAGACCGTCGGAAGTGGTCGCCAGCGTCGCATGTACATGCATCCCACGCGTTTGCGCCGTGGTCTGATTGCGGCCGGTGACCTGCAGGTCCGTGCAGGCCGGACGCGTGGCATAGCGCAGTCTGCTGCCATCCTGGATGCAGAGCACCACCTTCTGGCTGCGCATGCGCTCGATCGTGCGCGCACGATGCGGCGCTAATATGTTCTCCGGAGTGACCTTGGACGCTGGGTCGCTCTCCAGCAACCGGTAATGCGCCTTGACCGCCGCACGATCGTAGTCCGTATTCCCCGTAATGGACTGGCCCATCACCGAAGCCAGCATCGTCGCACTTCGTACCAGACGCGTGGATCGCAGCCGATTGCCCAGTGGAGCGCCCCCGAACTCGGCTTCCGCCCATTGGTCACGGTCCAACACCTCGTGGGGTGCTCTCACGGGATGGAGCTCCACCGCCGGCACGCCGAGTGTCTGGCGCCAACCGCGGTCCAGTTCGTACACATATAGCGCCTTGGGCGGCTCGGGTTCATCGTCGGCCTGTCGTTTGCCGCCGGCAGTATAACCAATGTGCAGAAAGTTTGCCGCCTGGAAGCATGTGCCCTTCCAGCTCGGATCCACATAGGTCTCCACAACCCAAGGGCGGTATCTGTAACGCTCTTCAAAATCATCGGGCAGCTGCCTGAGCGCAAGGCCCAGGACATGGCTCGCCAGGTGCGTGCAGGGTCCCCGAATCAAAAAGCGGCTCAAACACACCACATGATGCAGGTGGGTCTGGCGCTGCGCATCGCTCCAGGCCATCCATCGCTCCCGTGCGGCCAGACGCAGAGCCGAGGCCGAAAAGCCCAGCGCGCCCAGATAGCCCTGTGCGCTATGCACCAGGTAGCGCACCTGCGCGCCGAAGAACGTCGTAGTGCCCCGCGGATGCTCCTGGTCCAATAGGGTGTTCCATACGGCGCGCTGGTTGTCGTCCGTGACCATGACCAGCGACAGGTCCTCCACTTCGCGGACGGAGCGAGGAAGGGTGCTCGGCATGGGCACGCCCTCCTTCAGCAGCCGGGGGGACGCGCCGGCAGCGTGGTCGTTCATAGGCGCCGGCAGTGCAATACGGCCGCGGTCGGACAGCTTCGAGAGCGCCTTGACGCAACTGGCTACCTGCGACTGCCCGCGTGCGTCGACAAAGTCGAAGGCCGCGCACACACGCCGGGCGATGGCGGTGCGATTCTTCAGACTCTCATCAGCCAAGATGCCGTCCAGAGACGCCTGGGATTGCGCCTCGCTCAGCGTACGAAGAATCTGGTTCTGCTGGAACATGCCGCCAATCTATGCGGCATAAATCAGAATGTCAAGGGGGAAACTTGGGTAAACGGCAGGGCTAGCCAGTTGAATCCAAGAAGCATCCCGCCCCCTGTTAGCGCGGAGGCTTTTATGAAGGATCGTCTGTTGAGTGTCGTCTTAACTGTAGCCACGAGAACTATCGTTTTGAAGCGTATCTCAATCGTTGAACCGAATTCCAGCGCGTTTAAGATAGAGCATTGCCAAGGTTGAATATGTCTGTGGGACCCTTCGCGCAGGCTGTCGTCGGGCCTGCTGCGGCCGTCGGTGGTATGGCTCCAGCCACGTATTTGTAGACCTCGGCCAGGGTTCGGTATCGCAACGTCTGGTGCGAACGGTGATGGTTCCAGAGAGAGTGAACACGAAGTGCGCAAGCAGTCGCTGCCGCGCCTCGGGCAGGAACCCGTACTCGTGAAGATATATCTCCTCGCTACGCGCGTCAGGTTTAGGACGGGTGCACGGCGGAAAAGAGTAGTGCCAGGCAGGCGGGAGCTCACGCTATTATGCTATGTGTAACATGGGGTTCACTATATACTTTGGGTCGCACCATGACGAAGTTGGGTCGGGTTGACTACGCGATAGAGCATTGGGCTGCGCTGCCAATCGGCCCAGGCGGCGCGCGCATTCCAAGGCTTCGAAAACGGTGCAGATAGTGAGAGCCCGATTGCGCCCAGTTAGCCGCGCACGCTTGAGCAACTAACGCAACTGCGCGCCCGCAGTCTTCGTGGTGGCACGCGGATTCTCCCGGTCCATCAGGGGCGCACGATCCTGCGCGGGCCCGACGAAAACGTGCCCAAGATCCTGGAGCTTGTATACCTGGTCCGGAACATTTACCGGCTCCGAAACAACTGCGCCCAAGGCAGGTGGTCTTGCCACATGCGGCGAACGCTGCGCCGCCACCAACGAGTTTCGGTTTTAGGCTTCCAGGGTTCGAATGAGTTTCATGCAGCCGGCCCACTGCGTACGACCGCGCGCATCTTAGAATTCAACTTCTCACAAACAATTCCACCGATCCGTGTCCGGCTTTGGTCGCACAGGGCGGCCAGAGTCACCAACAAGGCCGACTCCGAAGTCGAAAGCGTACCCAGAATCTGAAACTGCGCCTCCATAACGATTCGCAAGCCGCTTCAGAGCCCGTTGCTAAAACTTAGTTGTGGCTGATGGCCAGGCCTAGTCCGGTCCGCGTGCGTACCTGGCGGCCAACGCCACTGTTCAGCGACGGGCCCCAGCACGCCTCGCGACTTCCCTGTTTCGCTGCCGGAAAGGGCCCTGATCTGCCAGGATTCAGCCCGCATCCTGGCAGCGTGCCCACACGATCAGCACTCCGACCGATCGGCGCCCGCCATCGAGACCCGATCCGTACCGAAGCGTTCGACGGCCTCAAGCGTCTCGCGCACGTCGTCCCACGTAGTCGTGTGATTCAGAATGCAGAGTCGGAGCGCGAATAGCGAATGCAGACTGGTCGACGAGATGAATGCGCGGTCTTCCCAGAATACACGCGCGAGCACGTGCCGGTTGAGTGCGTCCAGCGCGACTTCGTTACTGCCGCAGCGGGTGTTTACACGGAAGCAGACGATTCCGAGCGACGCCGGATACATGAGTTCGAGGACCTCGCTGGCACGGATGTACTCCGCGGCACGGCTGGCCAGCTCCATCCCCTTCGATACGGCCCGCCGGAAGGCTGCCATCCCGAAGGTCTGCACCGACATCCACACTTTCAAAGCGCGCGCGGCGCGGCTCAGTTGCAGCCAACAATCCGCAAAGTTGGGGTGGTTCGCGCCCCACACCGTGTCCTGCAACACGTCGTGCCTCAGCGCGAAGGTACGCTCAAGCGTATTTATGTCCTTTACGAGCAAGCAGCCAGTTTCGTACGGCTGGAAGAACCATTTGTGAGCGTCCAGCCCGATCGAATTAGCTCGTTCACACCCGCGAAGCAGGCGCCGATCACGCTAGGGACCCAGGTTTCCCCAGGCCCCCCGTACAGATCCGGACATGCGCGTTAACGCATCCGGCTCCTCCCTTGGGTTGCGCTGGCGCGCGTGACGGTAAACCGTGCATCCGGCCATGGGTGTCGAATCGTAAGCTTCGGCCAGTAAGTCGCAGTGAGCATGTCCATATCTTTCCGCGACGTACGATCCCTCTGAGATCGCCGCCGCAGGACGCGCATCCAGATCCAGTGGAGCCGCCTACAACAGCGCTGGAGGTAGGAGAAACTCGTCGGTACGGCATAGTAGTTCAGCCAACCATTAAGCACCTGCCCCAACCATTGGCCCGTTTCACGCACCTTTCGGTGCCTTCGCCGGATCAATTGCTCCTTCACCCGCTTCAGAAAGCGGACCATCCGTTTGGCAATCGGTTTACGACCCAAGCCAAAGCGCCCTTTCCGAGTTCTACGGCAGTAATGCGTGAATCCCAAGAAATCGAACGTCTCTGGTCGGCCTTCACCTCGTCTCTTGCGGTCTTCCTCGGCGCAACGCCCAAATGCTAACAGGCGTGTTTTGCCAGGATGCAAACTCAGCCCAAACTTCTCGAGTCGAGCTTGCAGTTCACGCATGAAACGCGTTGCCTCCCTTCTGTACTGGAAACACACCACGAAATCGTCCGCATAGCGGACGATGTATACCTCCCCCTCACACCGACGTGATTGGCGCCACTTCTGAACCCACAGGTCTAGCACGTAATGGAGATAGATGTTGGCCAGAATCGGGGAGATGACCGCGCCTTGCGGCGTGCCAACTTCGCTGTCCTGCCGTACACCCTCTACCATCACTCCCGCATTCAACCATTTAATGATCAGCCGTATCACGCGCTTATCCCCGATACGATGCTCCAAGAAGCGAATTAACCACCCCTGGTCTACCGTGTCAAAGAACTTGCGTATGTCGGCGTCCACAATGTAGTTGACCTTGCGACGCTCAATCACAAAGGCCAAGGCGTCCAGCGCGTTGTGCGCGCTGCGCTTCGGCCTGAACCCATAACTGAAACCGCGAAACTCCGCCTCGTAAATCGGCGTCAGGATGCATTTCACCACGGCCATCTGGACGATCTTGTCCTCCAATGCTGCAATGCCGAGCGGTCGTGTACCGCCGTCCGGCTTGGGTATCTCTACCCGCCTGGACGGGGTCGCCCGATACGCACCGCTATGTACGCGCCGGCAAAGATCTGCCAGACGGACTTCCAGTCCTTCCGCGTACGCCTTCCACGTCATGCCGTCCACGCCGGGGGCTGCATCGCGCTTAAGCGCGAGGAAAGCCGTCTGGAGTGACTCTACATTGATGTGGTGCAGTAGCGTCGTGAGACGTGCCTGTGAGTTTCGCTTCACGAACTCCCGTAACCGTTCAGTCCCCTGGGACACGCGCGCCCATTTCTGCGCATGGTGCGTGTGAGGACTTCGCGGTGTCGGGTAGCTCGGGGGAATTTCACCCCCAAGCCCCCACAGGTAGGGTCGGGGCCTGGCGCGCCAACCCGTAGGGTCCGGTGGCTTGTCCGTCGCTTTCGCTCCGGGCCTCAGTCCGGCTCATCCCGGTAGCCCCCGAGTTTCCCCGGGGGCCCCGGACAGATCCGGACGTGCGCGCTAGCGCATCCGGCTCCTCCCTTGGGTCGCGCCGTCGCGCATGACGTTAGCAAGCCGGCAAGCCGACCCGCAGCCGTAACCGATCCACCCCATGGGACACGCAGAATCCGGCTCAGCGTCCGGTACGTGCAGGGCTTCGCGGTTTCCCCTTGGGCGCGACGCTTCGCTCCACCAGCTCCGCCACGTGGGCACCCACGCTTTGTTCGCCGGCTTCAAAGCTACTATCATCGCGTCTGATTTCTCTCCATCGTACATCCTCTGATCAGCATTTAGCCTACGCTTTGGCGGCCCTCCCCGAGGGGTTGGGCAATGGAGAGACCTCTCAGGTCCCGACACAATACGTGCGTGCGTCCCTGGGTTCTCGGACACCGCGGGACTCTGCTCCCCCTTACCATAGCGGTGGAGCTGATGTTGCCTTCGACCATACGGAGAGTCTCGGCATCCCGGACGATAACTTTTTCGGTGCTCATTAGCCCTGGCCACACGTGCCGCTACCGACGCTTCGCTGTCACCCTCACGAGGGACAACGCACGGCTCGCGGAGACATGCAGTTGGTTAAACTTTCATGACACGGGACTTTCACCCGCTGTATTTGCGTCAGTTAGCCTGACGCACATCCCGGTAGCCCCCGAGTTTCCCCGGGGGCCCCGGACAGATCCGGACGTGCGCGCTAGCGCATCCGGCTCCTCCCTTGGGTCGCGCCGTCGCGCATGACGTTAGCAAGCCGGCAAGCCGACCCGCAGCCGTAACCGATCCACCCCATGGGACACGCAGAATCCGGCTCAGCGTCCGGTACGTGCAGGGCTTCGCGGTTTCCCCTTGGGCGCGACGCTTCGCTCCACCAGCTCCGCCACGTGGGCACCCACGCTTTGTTCGCCGGCTTCAAAGCTACTATCATCGCGTCTGATTTCTCTCCATCGTACATCCTCTGATCAGCATTTAGCCTACGCTTTGGCGGCCCTCCCCGAGGGGTTGGGCAATGGAGAGACCTCTCAGGTCCCGACACAATACGTGCGTGCGTCCCTGGGTTCTCGGACACCGCGGGACTCTGCTCCCCCTTACCATAGCGGTGGAGCTGATGTTGCCTTCGACCATACGGAGAGTCTCGGCATCCCGGACGATAACTTTTTCGGTGCTCATTAGCCCTGGCCACACGTGCCGCTACCGACGCTTCGCTGTCACCCTCACGAGGGACAACGCACGGCTCGCGGAGACATGCAGTTGGTTAAACTTTCATGACACGGGACTTTCACCCGCTGTATTTGCGTCAGTTAGCCTGACGCACCCGTGAATCACGTTTCCAAGCCCCGCCTCGTCAAACCACGGCGTGCGGTTTTCCCGCACCGGGCTTACCTACTGATTACACCGCAAAGTTCATGCGCAGTTGGCGTGGGCGCGCTTTCGGCCGGTAGTACTCTATCTGCCACTGATCATACAACCCCAGTCGCTCGTAGAACATCCGCCTACTCCACCGCTTCCACCCATAACCCTTGCGTCCGCGGGCACGCATCAGATGGCGCCGGATCTTAAGCTCGACCCAGTTACGTACGTAACCGAAGCAACGGCTCGATTGCCCCGTGCGGAAATAGTTCACCCATCCCCGCAGTATTGGGTTGATGCGAGCAATCACCCGTCCCACCGGCTGCGAGCGAAGATGTCGGAATTCCTCCTTGAGCCGCCGCAAGAGCTTTGTACGCGCCTTCATACGAGGTACGCTCAATACGCCCCAACGACCCCGCTTCGTCTTGTATCGACGAATGCGGAAACCCAGGAATGTGAAGCTCTCCCGTTGGGTGAGGTCCACTCTCCGCGTCTTCTCCACGTTCAGTGAAACGTCAAGCTTGGCCAACTCTTCCAACAGGCGCTTGTACACGCCTCGCTCCAGCCACCGCCACTTGCGGTAGCCATCCACCACGATCACCAGGTCGTCGGCAAAGCGGGCATACTCCATATGGAAATACCCCTTCTCGCGGGTGACTGCCTTCGCGCGCTCCAGCATACGATCCACCCCATTGAGGTAGATGTTGCTCAAAAGCGGCGAGATGACGCCCCCTTGAGGTACCCCGCGCTTGCCACCGGACTTGAGTATCCGCTTCAGAAGCCACAGAATGTCACGATCCTTAACACGGAGCGCGACCTGTCGGAGCAGGATGTGATGACGAATCGTATCGAAATACGACGCCAAGTCCACATCAATGACCCGGGTCATTCCTTTGACTACCGCCGAAGTTACTCGGTGTACAGCAGCATGCGGCGCACGCTTTGGCCGATATCCATAGGATCCCTCCTGAAAGTCAGCCTCAAAGATCGGCTCCAGAATCAGCTTCAGCGCCCCCTGCACCACGCGATCCCGTATCGTCGGTATGCCCAGCGTGCGGAATTTACCGCCGCCCTTGGGGATCCGCTTCTTACGCAATGGCGAGGGCCGGTAGCACCGTAGGATCAGATCGCGCTGAATGCACTCCAGAAACCTCTGCAAGCCGGTCGCCTCAATGGCTGCAAACGTCATGCCGTCGATGCCGGGGGCACCGTCGTTGCGTTTCGCCATACGATACGCCTCCTGCAGCGTCTCCAGCTTGCAGACATGCACGTACATGCCCCAAAAACGCCACTCTGGTACTGCCTTGGCTTTGCGGTATATTCTCCTCCTCAGGTCCTGCAGGCTTATAGTTGCCTCTTTCATGTCTTCAGTGCCTCCCTTTATTGTCGGAAAACATACCAGCAGTGAGGCGCCTTCGCTCCACGGGCGTTACCCCGTTTCATCGCTACTACGCACCTCTCCGCCACCCTCTCGCCTTCGGTACATTTCCCGGTGCCACCGGTTATAGCACCTACCTTCCTCCGGCAATTTCTCACCGGGGCGAGGAGGGCTTCTCCAGTTGCTCGGCATGTCCTTGTCATCGTGCCGTCGCTACCACCCCGCCGAAGCGGTACGGTCGTCCCAATCAGATTACGACCGCCCGTGCTGCCTTCGCCCTACGGATGAGGGCTCGGCCTTCGGGATACACTCTCGAGGCCACCTATGCGTTCACTTTCGTTACGGCCCGATGACTCGCGATCTCCCTTACGGAGACCGTGTCGGTAGGCTTCATGAATTAGGTTTCCCGCTTCCATGCTACCCAAGCTACAGAGCTCTGATTTCTACTCTGGCAGGACTGACTCCTGCTGAACATGCCAGCCTTGACTGGACACACATCCGTACGTGAGACTCTCACCTCATACGGCTCTTCTTGGCCTGCCATGCCAATAGGCACAACTACGACCGACCTCGCCCGATCCTCTCGCTTTGCGATTGTCGAGCAGGTGCGACCAGCCAAGTCGGCCCCTTCGCTCCGAGGCCGTTACAGCCCCTTCAACACTACTACGAGCCGATCCGCCAGCGTGGGGCGCATTGGTACTCAACAGCTTGTGGGTATTGCCCACTTGCTGCACTCCCTTTACATCGCCCCGACACCTTCCCACGTTCCGCATTGAAGCCAAGACTACGTTCTTGCCGCCTGGATGCCGGTGGCCGATCAGCCAGTAAAACAGGTTTCCGCCGACCTCGTCCCGGCGCAGGGGAACTTGCTCCGGTTTTGACCACATCATAACCCTTTCGACACGTCTGCAGCGGTTCACTTTCGTTCAACTCCGTAGTCCACACCTGACGAGATCCTACCCTCGCCTTTTCCGGACTCGCTCACTACCGGGCCCTTAAAGCCAAGCAGCAGCCGGTGGTTTGCAGCCTCCCCCTGTAGAGCGGCTGCGGAGGACCTACCTCCATCTCCAATGCAGTTACGCTACACTTCCGTTATGTAAAGAACATTACTTCCGTGCCACTCGTGGCACACGTCGGGTAGCTCGGGGGAATTTCACCCCCAAGCCCCCACAGGTAGGGTCGGGGCCTGGCGCGCCAACCCGTAGGGTCCGGTGGCTTGTCCGTCGCTTTCGCTCCGGGCCTCAGTCCGGCTCCCGTGAATCACGTTTCCAAGCCCCGCCTCGTCAAACCACGGCGTGCGGTTTTCCCGCACCGGGCTTACCTACTGATTACACCGCAAAGTTCATGCGCAGTTGGCGTGGGCGCGCTTTCGGCCGGTAGTACTCTATCTGCCACTGATCATACAACCCCAGTCGCTCGTAGAACATCCGCCTACTCCACCGCTTCCACCCATAACCCTTGCGTCCGCGGGCACGCATCAGATGGCGCCGGATCTTAAGCTCGACCCAGTTACGTACGTAACCGAAGCAACGGCTCGATTGCCCCGTGCGGAAATAGTTCACCCATCCCCGCAGTATTGGGTTGATGCGAGCAATCACCCGTCCCACCGGCTGCGAGCGAAGATGTCGGAATTCCTCCTTGAGCCGCCGCAAGAGCTTTGTACGCGCCTTCATACGAGGTACGCTCAATACGCCCCAACGACCCCGCTTCGTCTTGTATCGACGAATGCGGAAACCCAGGAATGTGAAGCTCTCCCGTTGGGTGAGGTCCACTCTCCGCGTCTTCTCCACGTTCAGTGAAACGTCAAGCTTGGCCAACTCTTCCAACAGGCGCTTGTACACGCCTCGCTCCAGCCACCGCCACTTGCGGTAGCCATCCACCACGATCACCAGGTCGTCGGCAAAGCGGGCATACTCCATATGGAAATACCCCTTCTCGCGGGTGACTGCCTTCGCGCGCTCCAGCATACGATCCACCCCATTGAGGTAGATGTTGCTCAAAAGCGGCGAGATGACGCCCCCTTGAGGTACCCCGCGCTTGCCACCGGACTTGAGTATCCGCTTCAGAAGCCACAGAATGTCACGATCCTTAACACGGAGCGCGACCTGTCGGAGCAGGATGTGATGACGAATCGTATCGAAATACGACGCCAAGTCCACATCAATGACCCGGGTCATTCCTTTGACTACCGCCGAAGTTACTCGGTGTACAGCAGCATGCGGCGCACGCTTTGGCCGATATCCATAGGATCCCTCCTGAAAGTCAGCCTCAAAGATCGGCTCCAGAATCAGCTTCAGCGCCCCCTGCACCACGCGATCCCGTATCGTCGGTATGCCCAGCGTGCGGAATTTACCGCCGCCCTTGGGGATCCGCTTCTTACGCAATGGCGAGGGCCGGTAGCACCGTAGGATCAGATCGCGCTGAATGCACTCCAGAAACCTCTGCAAGCCGGTCGCCTCAATGGCTGCAAACGTCATGCCGTCGATGCCGGGGGCACCGCCGTTGCGCTTCGCCATACGATACGCCTCCTGCAGCGTCTCCAGCTTGCAGACATGCACGTACATGCCCCAAAAACGCCACTCTGGTACTGCCTTGGCTTTGCGGTATATTCTCCTCCTCAGGTCCTGCAGGCTTATAGTTGCCTCTTTCATGTCTTCAGTGCCTCCCTTTATTGTCGGAAAACATACCAGCAGTGAGGCGCCTTCGCTCCACGGGCGTTACCCCGTTTCATCGCTACTACGCACCTCTCCGCCACCCTCTCGCCTTCGGTACATTTCCCGGTGCCACCGGTTATAGCACCTACCTTCCTCCGGCAATTTCTCACCGGGGCGAGGAGGGCTTCTCCAGTTGCTCGGCATGTCCTTGTCATCGTGCCGTCGCTACCACCCCGCCGAAGCGGTACGGTCGTCCCAATCAGATTACGACCGCCCGTGCTGCCTTCGCCCTACGGATGAGGGCTCGGCCTTCGGGATACACTCTCGAGGCCACCTATGCGTTCACTTTCGTTACGGCCCGATGACTCGCGATCTCCCTTACGGAGACCGTGTCGGTAGGCTTCATGAATTAGGTTTCCCGCTTCCATGCTACCCAAGCTACAGAGCTCTGATTTCTACTCTGGCAGGACTGACTCCTGCTGAACATGCCAGCCTTGACTGGACACACATCCGTACGTGAGACTCTCACCTCATACGGCTCTTCTTGGCCTGCCATGCCAATAGGCACAACTACGACCGACCTCGCCCGATCCTCTCGCTTTGCGATTGTCGAGCAGGTGCGACCAGCCAAGTCGGCCCCTTCGCTCCGAGGCCGTTACAGCCCCTTCAACACTACTACGAGCCGATCCGCCAGCGTGGGGCGCATTGGTACTCAACAGCTTGTGGGTATTGCCCACTTGCTGCACTCCCTTTACATCGCCCCGACACCTTCCCACGTTCCGCATTGAAGCCAAGACTACGTTCTTGCCGCCTGGATGCCGGTGGCCGATCAGCCAGTAAAACAGGTTTCCGCCGACCTCGTCCCGGCGCAGGGGAACTTGCTCCGGTTTTGACCACATCATAACCCTTTCGACACGTCAGCAGCGGTTCACTTTCGTTCAACTCCGTAGTCCACACCTGACGAGATCCTACCCTCGCCTTTTCCGGACTCGCTCACTACCGGGCCCTTAAAGCCAAGCAGCAGCCGGTGGTTTGCAGCCTCCCCCTGTAGAGCGGCTGCGGAGGACCTACCTCCATCTCCAATGCAGTTACGCTACACTTCCGTTATGTAAAGAACATTACTTCCGTGCCACTCGTGGCACACTCCCCCACTGGTTGCCCTACCCTTCGGCTTCCGACTTGATGCACGAAATAAATACCCCTGCCTTAGCGTTTTCAAGTGAAACGGGTGGAGAGGCTTGATTGCGCACCCGCTGGTGGATCACCTTGATGGGATGCAGCGCGAAGATGTTGATTGCTTGGGACAGCACGAATGTCCTCGTGATCTGCAGGAAGGCGGCCAGCCCTTCCGCGTGGAACAGGTATGCCGAGGACTCCATGCAACCATTGGCTACCACAGCGACAGTGCGCCACCTCTTGCCTCAAGCGGTCGTCCAGAGAGGGCGGCAAGACCAGTATTTTAGACCCGCGATGTGCCTCTGCTGGTGCGCAGCATGGAAAGACCGGCGCTGCGGCTCTTGATGTCAGGGCTACGAGGAGCCCCGACTATACAGCCGATTCGTAGAACAACTCGTTGTCAGCGCTGGTGAGAGACAGTAACCGCCTGTGGTTCGCATGCCCGCACCGGAGCCCGAGCCGCAAGTCAACTTGATTTCATGCTTGCTCTGACGGACAACGCCGGCATACCTGCGGATTGGACGATCGGATCGCCGGCCGCTCAGTCGATTCTACGCGTCCGCGGCCGCTTGGGTACTGCAAGGCCTATCCTTCGCTTCATATTGGCCTTCAGTGTGCTCCTGATGAATGGCTGGCCAGTGCTGCAAGCGCCGCGCTTTGATGTTTCGGCTCAGCCGTTATCCATTGAGCTGGAGGAGTTGTTTCGTCTTGGAGACGACGAAGAGGGAGTGCTGTTTGGCAACATTACCCAGATCGCCTGCGATCATGCCGGGAAACTTTATGTGGTGGATCGCCAAAATCCTGTCGTGCAGGTGTTCTCCGATGCCGGTGAGCCGATCTCCACCTTTGGCGGGCAGGGCCAAGGACCTGGCGAGTTCTTGAGTATTAGCGACGTTGCTGTTAGCCAGAATGGCCTGGTCTATGTATGGGACTTTCAGCTCAAGCGCTTGTCTGTGTTTGTAGAACAGCAGGGCGGCACCTTCGAGTTTCGCAGCACCATTCGGCTGGAAGAACACAACGAACAGTATCCGATTAGACTTGTCGGGGCAGGCACCGAGGGTGCCGTGGTCGTTTACGGCAGTCCCGTCGGATTTTGTGATCAGTGCGGAGAGGATGACGCATCACGGTTCGATAACGCCATGCTGATTAACAAGGACGGTCTTGCCGTCGGTGATCCACTGGTCACCATACGTGCCAGGGAAGTTGTTAACGTGCAAAAAGAAGGCAGGGTGATCAGCTCCAGGGCCTTGTCTTTTGGCAAAAGGCCGAGCATTACCATGGGCCCTTCCGGGCGGCTGTATGCAGGGTGGCCAGACGCCATCAACATTGCTGTACGATCCCTAAGTGGTGAGTGGCACGAGACGATCAGCCGCAACTATGAGCCGCTGCCCATAGCTCGGGAAGACTTGAATCTTGTGCTTGGGCGCCTGAGCCAAGAAGAACGTGAAGCACTGCGTCAGGCCGGCATGCCTCGGACATGGCCGGTGTTTCAGGAGTTTTTGGTAGATGGCAAGGACCGGATCTGGATGCGGGCTAGTACCGCTTTTGGCGCCACCGCGGCCGAATGGCTGATTTTTGGTTCAGACGGCAGCGATGTGGATGCCATTGAATTTCCGGTCGGATTGCGACTGGAAACAATTCGCGGTGGCAAATTGGTAGGCGTGCTGAACGAAAGTGGTAGCGGGCCCGTCGTAGTCGTGTACAAGGTAAAGGAGTAAGCCCTGCGTTCCTGCGCTGGCCAGTCGCGAGCGTTGCGCCACGCGCCCTCCCGTTTGGGTTGGAAGCTGACAGGTTTGCGGTGCACAGCGACGACTCATCAGAGAACAGAAGGGCATTATTGAGAGCCGTCGCTTGGCGGACGATTCAATAGTGGCACAGCGACTGGAAGCGGCATGGTATATAGAGCTGCGCGCGCGAACCGCGCGTCCCTGGCCTGACTGATATTGATACGGCCCGCACTGCCCCACCTGCCTAAGTCCAGCGCTTTTGTATGGACTCTACAGGTAAAATCCTCTGGCACTGGGCACAATTACGCCCGCCACGGCGCCCTCACGCGTCGCCGCGGTGAGGGCTTGGGCACGGCTGGTGCCCGAGGGTCGATCTCCTCGCCAGGATTAACAAAGAGATTCTGCTCAAAGTGATACTGCTGGTCGTACAGCTCCCGGTAGCGCCCGTTTAGTGCCAGAAGCTTTTCGTGCGTTCCCCGTTCCACAATTCGGCCTTTTTCCAGTACCAGGATCTGATCCGCACTCCGGATGGTCGAGAGGCGGTGCGCAATTACAAAAGCTGTGCGCCCCTTGCGCAGATTCTTTAACCCTTCCTGAATTAGTGCTTCGCTTTCGGAATCCAGGCTGGAGGTTGCTTCGTCCAGGATCAGGATCCGTGGGTTGGCCATGATTGCGCGTGCTATTGCGATCCGCTGCCGCTGGCCACCGGAGAGCTTTACGCCGCGCTCGCCTACGACCGTGTCGTAGCCTTGCGGAAAACTGCGGATAAAAACGTCCGCGTTGGCAACCTTGCTTGCACCCACCGCGTCTTCTCGCGAAGCATCGGGTTTTGCAAACCGAATGTTATCCTCCACGGTACCGTCAAACAGAAAATTCTCCTGCATCACGATGCCCAGGTTTGCACGGTAGTCCTTGAGCTTAAGTGTAGCAAGGTCTTGTCCATCGACCAGAATACGCCCAGAATCTGGCCGGTCAAATGCCATCGCCAGACTCACTAGCGTGCTCTTGCCGGACCCGCTGGACCCTACCAGAGCCGTTGTCGTTCCCGGCTTGGCCTCCAGCGAGACGCCCTGCAAGACGGGCACGCCCTCTTCGTAGCTGAAGTGTACCTCTTCAAAGATGATTTTCCCGCGCACTGGCCCTAGCGGCTTCCGGCCGACTTCGTCTTCGTCCTCGGTTGGCGTGGCGAGCAACTCTCGGATGCGATCAAGCCCTGCAAATGCATCCGCAACCTGTGTGCCCACGTTGGCGATCTGCACAATGGGCGCGGCGAGGACGCCGATAAAGAACACGTACATGATCAGGTCACCAAGCGTCATGGATCCGCTTGCTACGGCTTCGCCGCCTAGCCAGATTATTAGCGCACCCACGAGCCCGACGACAAACGTGCCACCTGCCGTAGCTTTGTTTACGCCCGTAATGCTGGCCGCAATCTTGCCGAAGAGGCGCTCAACGCCGGCGCTGAACTTTTCTTGTTCCCGGCCTTCTGCCACATACGCTTTGACTAGCCGGATACCACCCAGCGTCTCTCCCAGGCGGCCTGTAAGGTCTGCATTGATCTTTTGGCGTTTCCTGAAGATTGGCCGCAACAGCTTGAACGAGCGTCCCATGTAGATCCCGAAGCCGCCTAGTAGTACAAGCGCTACCAAGGTCATTTGCCAATTCAGGTAGAGCAGAACGCCCAATGCCAACACGGCCGTAAAGGCACCGCCGACCAGCATCACGATGCCGGTTCCCACCAGGTTACGCACACCCTCGGCATCCGACATGATGCGCGAAATCAGTTCCCCTGCTTTGGTGTTATCAAAGTATCGGATGGGGAGTCGCAGGACATGATCGTGGACACGCCTGCGCATCTCCATAATGAGGTGCTGCGCCGAAATACTGATGACTTGAGACAGCGCGAATGAGCTTGTGGCCTGCACGATGGTGGCCAGCCCGGCCGCCAAGGCCAACGGCACCAATAACTCCATGCGGCCATTGGTGATCACATCATCAATGAGCCACTTTGAGCTGCCCGGAAGCACGAAGCCGCTCAGGCGATTGATGATCATGAGCACAAGGCCCAATCCCAGCTGCTTTCGATGCGTCCACATTAGGCGCCGGGCTTCGCGCCACGTAGTCCGGCTTAGCAGCTTCCTCCGCTTTTTCTCTTTCAAGGTGCAGTTAGTGCGTTTAACAAAGGGCCCTGTTTCAGCGCCAGACTCGAGCAGCATGCCTTGTACAGACTCTGGCAGCGGACGCGACCTCTTCGTTTGGACGTGTCAGTCATAGCCTTCCGGACTATGCTTTTTGAGCAGTTCCGGCTGTCCCCATACCTGCTTTCTCACGAATCTGAAGTATTCTGGCAAGTCACCTCTTCGTTTTGCCTTGCGCTTTATTCGCACGTACACTGGCCGCTACGACGAGATTTCTTAGGAATTCGGATATCTTTCGCGCGCCGGATTCTAACGTTGCTCTTTGCGCTTTGTGCTTGCTTGCTTGGTGGCCCTCACAGATTTATCACACTCCCAGCACGCTGCGTGCGAGCGCAGCAATGCCGAAGCCGGTATAGTTTCCAACCGCGTATCCCAAGAGACCTACGGCCACGCCGGGCAACAGTCGCTCGGTGTATCCGCGCGCCGTTGCGAGTGCCATGGCGGACGACGGGCCGCCGACATTGGCTTGGGAAGCTACCACGAGTGTAGGCAAGTCTATTTTAAAGAGTGTGCCCAGCCCAAAAATAGCAGCGCCGTGCAGGACCACCGTCCCAATAGCGAAATACAGCACCGCTGGGCCAACTTCCAGGATGTTGGCTATGACGCTCTGCGCCCCATTGGTAGACAGAAACAGCAGCAGCAGGTAGTAGCCCCACATCGCTGCACCTGAGAGGCGCTTAACCTGCGGGACCTGGGCAATCAGGAGTGCCAGCGTGGTGAGCCACAATACCTCTGGTAGCTGCGGCATGAGTACACCTAGGCGCCCCGCGCCCCACACGCATCCGACGGCGATCAGCACTAACGCCCCCGCGTCCTGCAGTGCCATAGGCCGCCGGCTACTGTAGAGTGCTTCCTGCAGCGATCCTTTCTGCATTGGCACCTCGCTGGCCGCCTCCGCCTTTTTGCGGGAAGCCAGCAGCAGCGGCAGCGTCAGGCACAGCATCATCCACAGGGCGGTCAGCAGCACATCCGCAGCTATGGCCGCCGAGAACAGCTCGCTGCTGGTGTCGAAGGCCTGGCCGAGGGCAGCGAAATTCACGCCACCCCCGGTGTAAGTACCGGTGAATTGGCCGGAGAGCTTCCACGTTTCCGGGCCGACCAATGGCGCCAGGACTAGTCCACTTGCAAAGGCACCAACCGCTGTACCCAGCGATCCCAGACCGAATGCGGCCAGCATTTTGGGGCCCGCCTGCAGCACCGTCTTGACGTCAACGCTCAGCAGGATGAGCACTATACCCAGGCTCACTCCGGGGTCAATAAGGTAATCGTAGGCTTTGGAATCATCCGGGATGAATCCGATATTGGACAAAACCATAGCCAGCAGAATGCCCACCAGCGCCGCACTTAGAGCGCGAAAAACCTTGTAGTGTTTCTCCAAATAGATTGCGGCAAGAACTACAGCCGCAAGCACCAGAAATACCGCATAGGGGTTGGTTATCATCTGGCGGGGGTTCGTAAGGAGTGCAGCGTACCAGTCCGGCCATGCGGGCACTTATGGCAGCGGTACTGGCAGAGGCCACAACAGCCCGTGCCAGCTCGGAAATTAGATGGAACAGTAGCGGCTCGTAGTGTGCACAGCTGACCATGTTCTGCGGCCTACACGTCCGGCCGCGGCGTGCGGGCGTGTTTCTGAAACCAGTGTTGCAGATAGAGCTGTGTCCGCAGGAAATTTGATGGCTTTGACGTCGTGCCGTGGTACTCGTCGTTGAAGCGTACCATGGCGGTAGGGACTCTGCGCAGCTTGAGCGCCTGATAGTACTCCTCCGTCTGCGAAATCGGTGTACGCAAGTCGTTAACACCCGTCATCAGCATCGTGGGAGTCGACACGTTGCCGACATACATCAGTGGAGACCGCCTCAGGTGTTCGCTCGGGTCTTCCCATGGCAGGTTGTCAAAGTTGTAGTACCAGGTCGCGCCGTCTGTCGTCCCAACAAACGATAGCCAGTTGGTGACCGGACAATTGGCGCTTGCTGCCGCAAACCGGTTCGTCTGGCCCACGACCCAGGAGGTCAGCACGCCGCCGCCGCTGCAGCCGTAGACAAACATGTTTTCTTCATCAACAAAGCCACGGCTGATCACCTCGTCAACCGCTGCCATGAGGTCGTCATAGTCTTTGCCGGGATACGCGCGTTTGATTTCATTGCCAAAGGCGCTGCCATAGCCGGAAGACCCACGGGGATTGGTATACAGCACCACATAGCCCTTGGCCGCATGGAACTGCCAGCCAAAGTTGAATCCCACATGGTACATGCCGTGGGGACCGCCATGGATGGCCAGGATGAGCGGATACTTCTTAGATGGGTCGAATTCCGGTGGCTTGACGATCCATCCCTGGATTTCAAGGGCATCCGTGGATGTGTAGGTGAATTCTTCCACTTCGCCGAGTGCGACGTAGTCCAGAACATCGTCGTTAACGCTTGCGAGCGTCGTCAGCGCACCGGCATCCATGTCAATTCCAACAAGTTCATTGGAGCGGTGTGGACTGCTGAGTACTCCTACCGCCTGACCACCATTGATGTCCGACACGGTCAGCATGTGATTGCCTTGTGTCACTGAACTAACCGCGCCTTGCATGGACACGAAGTAAAGGTTACGCGTCCCGTGGTCGTTGGCACCGAAGTACACGCCGGCATCGTCTTCGGCCCACATAAGGCTCCGGGGCGTGCGGTCCAGCGCCTGTGTCAACGCTCGCGAATTCTGTCCATCGATGTCCATGACATACAGCGTAGAGGCTATGTAGGTGTCATCGGTGAAGTCGTAGCCGGTATAGGCCACATACTTGCCATTGGGTGAAACGACCGGTCCGGCGTCCGGTCCGCGGCGTGCAGAAAGCTGCCGCACCGCGCGCGAGGCTACGTTTACTGCGTAAATCTCTGACTCGCGCCAGGCATATTCCGCATCCGGCACGCGCAGGCTTGAAAAAAGGATTTCCGCGCCATCCGGCGTCCAAGACAGTCCACCACGCCCGTGGTGCCAGCTGCCGCTGGTGACTTGGCGGGGAGTGCCTCCGGTGGCGGGTACCACAAAGATGTGCGTGTAGCCCGCTTCGTAGAATCCTACGCGGTCTCGCCGGTAAACCAGCTCCTCCACTACACGGGGTGACTGGGTCCACTTGGCGCCTTCGGGCTTGCCTGGCGGGCTGATTTCCCATCCGCTGTCGCCGTCAACCAGAGCAGTAAACGCAATCCACTTGCCGTCGGGGCTCCAAGATAGGCCGGACGGCCCATTTTCCAGTCGAGTGATTTGCGTCGCGGGCTCAGCCACTCCACGGTAAAGCACAAAGAGCTGCGACCCCGATGGCTCTCCTTTGGCCACAAATGCGATGCGGTCCCCACTGGGCGACCACCGCGGGCTGGAGCCTTCTACCAGAAACCGGTTTTGCGAACCGTCTGCATTCATGATCCAGAGCGCCGACGCCCTGGTGTCGTTCATCTTGTCGATCCAGCCGCGTGTATAGACAACCTCGCTACCTCCAGGCGAAAGGCGTGGGGTTGATATGGACTCCATGTCGAGGTACTGCTCCAAAGCCAGCGGCTGCTGTCCGTATGCGACCGTGGCTAGGCTCAAGCACATTGCAATAATTTCTGGTCGTGTCATAGCAGAGAACGATTAGTCTTTAGGCCAAACTAGTGGGACGGTACAGCAAAATAAAGGAAACTCTGATCTAAGCTGTCGTAGTGGTCACATGAGTATGAAGCAGTTGGACTAGTGACAACTTCACCTCACGCTTCGGGTCGGGGAACCTCTGGGGGCGCTGTTTCTGAACCGAGAAGCGTGATCGCGCGGCCCCGTTTATACGCCGTAAGCCCTACTTCAACATGTACGCCGCCATTGACGTCGGAAGAACTGGACACAAACGGGGTTTTGGTGGGATGCGCCCCTCCGTACAACCCGTTTTGGACGCATTCTTGTCCAGCTGCTTGGGCTTGCACAACTCACGCGCTCTCCAACATGGTGGCAATTCTGATCGGCAACATCATAATGGCAATGCTAGGCAACCGCGCTACTCAACCTTCCTCAGCGCCGCCGAGGCTACCAACCTCAATTCTCCGGGCGCCTCACGGCACCCAGAATTTCAGAGGCACGCAACGCTGGCAGTGTATTCCCGCCCTGTAGCCATGCCAGGCCTTGCAGTTCCAGTCCCCACCTACTTTGCGGGCGTAGAGGCCGTCAAGCACCAGTGTGCGCCCCTACGTGACAACCTGCCGCGCGCTTCCCCGCGTCAGATCGCCTGGCTGCGGCCTGTACGGCCGAGTCGGAGGAAAGTGAATGAACACTAAGCCACTAGGAGCGTAGTTTTATTCACAAATCGCTCCTTCCGGTCTGCATAAAGGAGGCACCGCCTTCGGCCCGTGGGAGGGAATAGTGTTCTTCAAATCCGGGAGGTCGTCATGAAGAATCGAAAATCCTGGCTCGCCCCACCGGAGGTGGTGCCCTTCCTTAAAGTCTTCGTGGTTCCATCCACCAAGATGGCTGCGCTAATTGTGTTCGGGCCCAGCGCTGCCTTCCTCGCCGGCTCCGCCTATTTGCTGTGGAGGAGTGGCCGTGCAGGGGAAGTTTGGTGGATTCAAGTCAGCCTGCTGGTACTGTGGTGTCTGTTATCCGGCCTTGCTGTTTGGGGAATCCACCGCTTCTGGAAAAAACGCGCGAGGCGCCCTCGCTCCAGCGACGAGGTTGCCACTAAGCAACATAGCTTTCTCGATCCACCAGAGACAGTCCCGCCGTGGAATGTGGCACTAAGATTTCTCTTATTTCCCTGCATCTTCGCCATCGTCCTAACGTTGTCTGGGTTATGGAACTACAGCTGGTTGATTCCAGTGTGGTTTGCGGGGTTCGCCAGTTGTTTTGTCTATGCCTTCTGCGCGTACCTGTGGAAGCGTGCGAGGTTGGCTTGCGTCAACGAGTCGTAGTCGCCCCGTATGCACAGGTATGGAATAGGCCTGGATGGCGCGGTCGTGGAGCACGGCCCGTCTACCGAGCATTGGCAGGGATGGCACTGCCAAGTACGGTGGAACTGATCGCGCCACGGGAAACGTTGCCAGAGCTCACGCGATTCAGCATCGCCGCGGATCGCGCCGGTACGCAAATAGGTACCGCCTGGAGCTATTCTGGCGACCCTTTCCTGATAAGGCTATTTATCAATCCAACAAGACTGCACCCCAAGGGGGTTTGCCTGACCGCATAGGACAGGCGGCCATCACTGGCGCCTTGTGGCCCTTTTCCGGGAATCCGCACCCTCTCAAATCAACTCCAGGCGGAGGTAATTGGGAATCCCGACCCTGCCCACCTCCTTCCCGGGCACGTCCAAAATCATGCAGGTGGCCGCTGTGGCCTCATGGGCAGTACTGACCCGCGTCTATATCCTTTCCTGATCATCCACTGGTGTTGGGAAGGCCCGCCTTCAAAGCCAGACTACGGAGTCGCCTGGAGGAACTCCCTGAATTGAGCCTGCCCATGGTCGCGGGTTACAGATCCGCAAGTAGCCGAATGGCGGTCTGCGTCGCGTCCAGGCCCCAGCATTTCATCCGCGCGCAGCGACTGCCGCGCTCCTCACTACTGGTAATTCTGAGTTTCACACTTCAACTCACCATCCACCATAGAACATGCAGTACACGTCGATTCATCCATGCTCATGCTGCATGAAACTGTGCCCTTGCAAATAACTCTGTTGCCGATTGAGCAGGTTGCATAGCCCTGCTGGCTACCGGCAACCCGGGAAAGCATAGCGCACGAGCCTAGCCCGAGTGGACTCGCTATCACGATGAATACAAGGAAAAGCCTCAAACAGAGGTGATTCCCACCGAATTCGCCAGTTTGGCGCTTGCGTGCGCCCCGTAGGAGGAATCTCATGCTAATGCCCCACCTTTACCAATGAATGTGTGGGGAGGCAATGTACACAACTATAAAATGGTAAATTGAGCAAAGTCGATGGATCCGCAATACAGGAACGAACGCCATGCAATCCACCCGGTACGGCCAATGCAAGCATGACAAGGCATCGTCGCAAAGCGAATTGAACGCTCAAGCGTACCTGACGACTTTGAGGATGGAAACAGAGCAACGGTAGCGTACTCCCATGGGCCACGTCCGCACCGATCGTTTCAACTGGCACTAATTTTGCTGAATATACCTTAAACAGATCCGACGCAACGCTGCCGATTGGGCTGAAACGTGGCGCGGCACATGGTGAGCCGGCATTTACGTACCATAGCAGACGGTGTCGCTTATGCGACATTCAATTTGCTGAACACGGCCCGAAGGGGCGGCAGCAAACAGCGGAGGTTAAATCGCGCGATGCTGCGTAATCCAATGTCATTTCTCCTGCAACAGCTCTCCTGCAAGGCCAGCAGAAGTGGTGGATTGGGTGCATTTTTAGCAACCGCTACAGGCATTGCGCAATCGCGTGGTCGCTGCTGCACAACGCCGCATGAACGACTCGCGCTATTGGCACAAGAGTACGGTCGCGAAGCGCGTGCCCTCGTGCTCGATTGTGCCCAGGTTGCTGCACAGATAATCCGTGGTCCAGTGCATTGGGAGCTCGAGCCGGACGAAACTATTTCCGGCGCACGGCACTTAGATGAACCAGGGAGCGCCCCTTACGCCATTCACAGTATAAGAACCACTCAAAAACCAACTCAGTCGGAGGCTCCTCTTCAGAGAACTTCGTGCATATCAATCACTTGGCAAGTGGGCCAACTTGAAAATCGTATTTGGCAGAGCCATGCGTAGCCGACTCCTCATCCTCAGCGCCGCGCTTGCCCTGGCGCCGGCTGCCCTTGCCCAGGACATGCAGTTGCAGCAGGCCTTTCCTACCCTACGGTTTGAGCGTCCGGTGGACTTTCAACATGCCGGCGACCTGCTGTTCGTGGTGGAGCAGCGCGGAGTAATCTGGGTGTTTGAAAACGACCCTACCGTGGGAGCCGCCACCATATTCCTTGACATCCACGACAGGGTCTCCCGGGCAAGCAACGAAGAGGGCCTCCTTGGGCTGGCTTTCCCCCCAGACTATGCCACCAGCGGGGCATTTTACGTGAACTATTCCGCTCGAAACCCGCGGCGCAGCATTGTTGCTCGCTACCAGCGCAATTCAACGGACGACCGCGTGGCAGATGCGAATAGCGAAGTAGTGCTAATGTCGGTGCCGCAGCCTTATGGCAATCACAACGGCGGGCAGCTTGCATTTGGACCGGACGGCTACCTCTATATCGGATTGGGGGACGGAGGCAGCGGCGGCGATCCGCGGGGCCATGGACAGAACCGAACCACGCTACTGGGTAGCCTACTGCGTATTGACGTCAGCACCACGCCCTACAGCATCCCCGCCGACAACCCGTTTGCGGGCAACACCAGCGGCTTTCGTGAAGAGATTTGGGCCTGGGGCCTGCGCAACCCATGGCGCTTCAGCTTTGACGAACCCTCCGGTCGGCTGTACCTGGCTGATGTCGGCCAGAATGCCTGGGAGGAAGTTGACATCATCACCAAAGGCGGCAACTACGGCTGGCGAACTATGGAAGGCCCGGTCTGCTTCCGCCCGCCCAGCGGATGTAACCAGTCGGGCCTGGAACTTCCGGTCCATTCCTATGCATCCGGCGGAGCTCCACGGTCAGTAACCGGAGGCTATGTCTACCGGAGTCCCAGCGTACCGTCGCTGCAGGGCAAATACATTTATGCCGACTACGTCGAAGGCACCATCTGGGCTTTGGCTACCGATAGCACCGCGCAGAATACGCGCCTGATTGACACGCCGTATAAAATTTCATCGTTTGGCCGGGACCCGTATGGTGAGGTGTTTATCCTGGCCTTTAATGGCAGGTTGTACCGCTTTGTACCCGCGGCGCTGGACTTGGCCCCTACTGCTGAAGATCAGATGTATACAGTGGGCACTGCCATCAAGCCCCTAGTGCTGCCTGGCGCTACGGGTGGCGTCGTGCCGTATTCCTACACACTCACTCCAGCCTTACCTGCGGGGCTTGTCCTGGACCAGGCCACGCGAACGATAAGCGGAACGCCGACAGCCACAGCGCCGACCACCTCCTTTTTGTGGGAGGTTTCCGACCGGCTTGGCACGACCGCCGCGGGGAGCTTTAGCATCAGTGTTAGCGATGCAACGGCGCGAAAGAAAACAGCGCCCAATGTCGGCGTGCTCCTGCACGGCAACTATCCCAATCCGTTTTCGCGTGCGACGGACATCGTACTTGATCTAGGTCAAGGCGCCCACGTCTCGGTTTTGGTGCTGGACCTCTTGGGGCGGACCGTCAAAGAAGTGCCCCCGTACTGGCTGGCTGCCGGCGCGGGGCAACGCATTGCTGTGGATGCCGCGACCATTCCTGCGGGCACGTACCTGTACCGGGTCACCGTCGACACGGGAAACACGCTGCACGTCGAAACCGGTACGATGCTACGCGTCCACTAGCGAAGGGGCCCCTAATCGCTAGAATGTGTCAATCCAGGCCTTGCCTGAAAAGATTGCAAAACGCGCGCAGCCGCCGTGGTCTGCTCCGCGGACGGGCTCTATGAGCTCCACGGACCCTGTGCCGCCCTTGAGCCCGTCTACTGCTGCATAGGCATTGGCAATCGGCACACGGCGGTCCCCAGAACAGTGGTACAGCCGAATCGGGGCCTTGGGAGCCCAACGGTACACGTCATTCTCCGCAAGCACTTGCCGAAAGAAATGGTTCGGGTCCTGCTCAAATTCCGACACCAAAGCTTGGTTAAGCATGTCACGCATGATGCTAGGCAGCAGGGCATTGATTTCGCTCGCGTCATGCGTACCATCCAGCAGCGGTGGAATCAACGTGTCATAAGGACTTGCGAGATACTCTGACGGGCCGTCAAAGAGTTCGTAGATTTCGTCGTATCCGCGGATCAGGTACGGCAGGTAGAATGGCGAAGGGTACGGCTCAGTGCTCAGCATTACCTCCACCATGACACCTGAGAGGTCGTAGGCACCCGCCATGGGCGTGGACGCAGTCACAGTAAATTCGGCTGCATAGTCCTCTTCCAACGCCCGGTGCGCGGCCATCACCGTATGGCCACCTTGCGAATACCCGGAAAGGAACAACTGTCCGCTAAGCGTTAGCTCTTCGCGCCCAGCGAAGTCGTAGGCTGCCCGAAGCATGTCCACTACGGCGGTAGCGGAGGAGGCCGCATGGTGAAACGGATGGATGCCCGGCGACTCCCCCAGTCCCAAGAGGTCGGGCAGAACCGCCAGATACCCATCCGCTGCGTACACCAGCCCTATGAACTGGCCAGCCTCGGACTGCGACGGCGCCTCGGCGTCCCGAAGGATCGTGCCATGCTGGAAGCTCATGACATCTAGCGCGCCGAAGGCAGGGCTGGGCACGGCGATCGCGCCTGAGGCCGTCACAGGCTCACCCTGCGGGTCGGTAGTCTTGTAGAGTAGCTTGTAAACGCTTACGTCGTATCGGGCAGTCGCGGGTACATTCACCTGCCGCAGCTCCGCGTTAATCTCTGCGAGAGACCGGTCGTAGAGCTTCGTCACGCTAATGGTCTCGCCGCGGCCTTGACGTGGCGACGTGGGGTCGGTGCCGCCGCTTGTGTCGCATGCCAGCGGCGCAAGGCAGGTTAGGACCACGCCAACCACTACCAGGACCTTGGGCACAGGGCATCTCATGGCGGGCCTGAACGAAACCTCGTCGTTGACGGGGATGCTTGGTGAGGTGCCCATATTCTCCTATTCCACACCCTTAGTAAACCAGCGCTCGATTACCGCCTCGGCCGGCTTTCCTTGCGGAGTAAAGTCCAGGTAGTTGCGTCGGCGGCCTGGTTGCGGGGTCCATTTCCAGAGGATCACTCCTTCGAACCACGGCTCATGCCACAGGGCTTCGAAGAACGCGTCAAAGAGCCGCGCCTGCAGTGCATCCGCCGGCTCAACCGTCATGGACTCATTACGCGAAGGCCATCTCCAAGGCTTGGCCGCTGCATCGGGCGCGTTGCGATACCCGAGCTCGGTGAAAAGCACGGGGCGCCCCGTACGCGCGGACAGCGCCTTCATCGTCTTCTTGTGCGGCTCCCATCCCTTCAGCAGCAATTCGCGGGACGGCTCTTCTTCCGTGCTTAGCTCAAAATAGCCCTGTATGCCGATGTAGTCGAGTGAATCCCAAAACGTGACGGCCTCGTACTCTTCCCACCAGTTCGCGGCATAGGTCAAAGACCCCCGATACACATCGCGAATGTCTGCGATCAGCCCGTGCCAGAACTGCGGGCGCTCCCTTATGGGTCGGTGAAGTTCGGTACCGATCACGAGTATTGCAGCGCCGATCTCTTCCGCCAGGTGGGCATAGTGCATCAAGAACGCGTGGTATTGCGCCTCCCACTCTCGCCATGCTTCTTTGGATTCAAACCCTATATGCGCGCGCGTCTGACCTTCTGAGTTGTAGTCCTCCGCCCAGATGTGCGGCTTCACGATGACGCGCATGCCCAGGCTGTCGGCCTGCCGGGCCATGGCTTTGATGCCGCGGTCGCTCTCGCTGTACCAGTGGGCATTGGGCTGCATCCGCAGGGCCGGCTTGTCCAACTGCTGCTGGTAGGCAAATGAAATCAGCGTAATGTGCGTCACACCCATCGCGGCGAGCCCGGGCAAGACGGTCGGCGGCGGCTCCCGGCGTGCGTCCAGCGTAACTGATCGCACCTTGTCTTCAAGGGATTGGGCTGCAAAGCCACCGCCGCAGTGCAGACTGGTGGCCAATAAGCAACCAAAAAGTAAATTCTTTCCAGCTCGTAGCACGAACATCTTGCAGCTTTCACCTGTTCGTCTTATCTAGTTAGGAATAAACAGTTTCGCAATCTGGGATTCCTGTCATGATTACTCGGCGTACCTTCTTACGTACGGCAGGTGTTGTTCCTGCCACCTTGATTCCGGGCGCGATCCCGCGCGCATTGGAGGCGATCCACGGTGCCAGCGGCTCGCCGCGCACGCTCGCACGCGACGAGACATTCTGGCTAGAGGTGCAGCAGGCATTCTCGGTAGACCGCAGCTTGATTAACCTCAACAGCGGAGGCGTCAGCCCTTCGCCTACCATCGTGCAGGAAGCGATGAAGGGGCATCTGGACTACTCCAATGAGGCACCGGTCTATACGATGTGGCGCATTCTTGAGCCGCAGCGCGAGGGTGTCCGCCAGCGCTTAGCACGAGCATTCAGGTGTGACGCGGAGGAGATCGCGCTTACGCGCAACGCTTCGGAGGGTCTTCAGATCTGTCAGCTTGGCTTAGATTTGGCGCCTGGCGACGAGGTGCTGACAACCACGCAGGACTATGGCCGCATGATCACAACATTTAAGCAACGCGAACGGCGCAATGGCATCAAGCTGGTTCAGTTTCCGGTGCCGATTCCGGCCGAGGATCCAGATGAGATTGTCCGTCTTTTCGAAAAACACATTTCGCCCAGGACGCGCGTGATCCTGATGTGCCACATGATCAACATTACGGGCCAGATTCTACCCGTGAAGGGCGTGGTTCAGATGGCACGCCGACGTGGCATCCCAGTCATAGTCGACGGTGCGCATGCATTCGGGCACTTTGATTTCACCCATGAGGACCTGGACTGCGAGTACTATGCCACCAGTCTGCACAAATGGCTTTTGGCGCCCCACGGCACAGGCATGCTGTATGTGCGAAAAGACAAGATTGGCAGCCTCTGGCCGCTGATGGCCGCGCCTGAAGGCATGGACGAGGACATTCGCAAGTACGAAGAGATTGGTACGCACCCGGCAGCTAACTACATCGCGATTGCGGACGCGTTGACCTTTCACCAGGGCATTGGCGCCAAGCGGAAGGAGGAGCGCCTGCGCTATCTGCGAGACTACTGGGCCAAGCGCCTCCTCACACACGATCGGGTACGCCTGCACACAAGCCTTAAGCCGGAGTTTTCGTGCTGCATTGGAACGGTGCAGATTGAGGGCGTAGATACCAGCGAAGTTGGCACGTATCTGTGGGATAAGCACCGAATCATTGCAACGCCCATCAAGCATGAGGAGTTTGAGGGACTGCGAGTAACTGCGAACGTGTTTACAACCCTGGAAGAGTTGGACCGCTTTGCTGAGGCCATGGAGCACATCATAAAGCACGGCATCCCCGTGAAGGAAGAAGGCTGACGCTTGGCTACGACATTGCCATCATCGGTGGCGGCATAGTAGGGCTCGCGACTGCCTACCAGCTGTCTCGCCGCACCCGCCATCGCGTCGTCGTCCTCGAAAAGGAGCCGCATCTCGGCCTGCACCAGTCCAGCCGCAATTCGGGCGTCATTCATTCTGGAGTCTACTACAAACCCGGCTCGCACCAGGCACAATTGTGCTTGAGTGGCAAGCGTCGTCTGCTAGCATTCTGTAAGCAGGAGGGCGTTCCGCATGAGATGTGCGGCAAGGTTATTATTGCGGCGACGGAGCCGGAGGTGGCACGCATCCGAATGCTTCGTGACCGAGGCCGGCAAAATGGGGTGCGGTGCGCACTGCTGGGCCCGGGACCACTTCAAGAGCGGGAACCTCATGCCCAAGGGCTGGCCGCCCTGTTGGTCCAGGACGCCGGTATCGTTGACTATCGTGCTGCGCTCTTGCACATGGCTGCGCGGGCGGAGGAGCAAGGGGTGACCGGTCGTGACGAAGGCACCGGTTCAGAAGATTCGTGCTACCACGAGTCAAGTGACGCTGGTTACGCCTGATCGTGCTACTGAGGCGCGTCAGGTTCTAAACTGCGCCGGACTCTTTGCAGACCGCATGGCAATGCTGGGTGGCCAGAGGCCTTCCGTGCGCATCGTGCCGTTCCGCGGGGAATACTACAGTTTACGGGCTGAGGTCAGAGACCGCTGCCGGCATCTCATCTACCCGGCTGGCAATGCAGCGCTGCCGTTTTTGGGAATCCACCTCACGCGCATGACTGACGGGCATGTGCTCTGCGGGCCCAGCGCCGTATTGGGGTTCGCCCGCGAAGGATACCACCTGTCCAAGGTGAACCCAAAAGACTTGGCCGGCACTTTCGCCTACGGTGGCTTCCTGCGCCTTGCTGCACGCCACTGGCGAACTGGCCTGGCGGAGATAACACGCGCAGTAAGCAAGCGCCATTACTTGCGGTCGCTGCAAAGGCTGGTGCCGAGCATTACCGCAAAGGATCTCATGCCAGCGAGATCGGGCGTGCGGGCCATGTGCGTTTCACCGGCAGGAGAGTTGGTTCGCGGAATGCACCTTTGTAAGTCCGAGCGCATGGTGAGCGCAATCGGCACCGCTTCGCCTAGCGCCACGGCGTCACTGAGCATCGGGCTCATACTTGCACAAATGATGGACGCACGTTGCCAGTAGCCAGTGGATATAACTACTTGTGTACATTCGGTATGGCGCCCCTGCCGTGCCCACCAGAAAGTGTTGAGACTTCAAGCGGCAGCAACGCAGCTGCCGGGTTAGGGGCCCGCTACCCGACGGGCTGGGATTTGGCGGATTTCATCCCTCGGGCAGCGGGTCATTCAGAGGCACTTTGACGTTGGGAGTAGGCAAGCCCGCCGCGATATTCTCGAGCTCGACCATTGCCGCGGTATTTACAATCGCCCGTGATTCGGCGCAACCGGTCGGCGAGACCTGGCACATTCAGCGGACGAATCCCGGTAGTCCCAAGTCACTCAGGTTGCAGACCATGCGATCCCTATGCCCCACCGGCAGCACGTGTTACACCGGAGCTGGCGCCCATGCAAACCTGGAATTGGACGCAGGCTGCACCAAAGTCCTTTGCCTGGCAGCCCATGGGCTACGGATGTGGAAGTGCTTATATGGTTCATCATTGCGCACCAGCGCCTGAGCTCTGAGCGGGGCCGCATCACAAGATCGGCCTATGTCGGTCTGCGTCCTCCGGCTTCCTTCGTGCCACCGGATTGGTAGCCGCGGTCGAGGAAGCTTCCGCTCGCCGCCTGGGCGCGCGCCATGCAGTGCCGCTAGTCGCCCGACGGGTCCGCCACCTCCACTTCACGCGGGGGCGCATTTCTGACATACGTGTCCAGCCACCGGTCCGTTTCCCAGAGAACGTGAAGGATCGACTCCCTTGACCGATATCCATGGCTCTCGTGTGGCAGCATAACCAGCCGCGCGGTCTTGCCAAGGCCTTTCAATGCACCGTAGAGTCTGCGGCTTTGCATCGGAAATGTACCAGAGTTGTTGTCGGCCTCCCCATGAATCAAGAGGATAGGCTCGTTGATCTTGTCCACATGCATGAAGGGCGACATGTAGTAATAGGTCTCCGGGGACTCCCAGAAGAGGCGCTGCTCGTTTTGAAACCCGAAAGGCGTTAGCGTCCTGTTGTACGCGCCGCTGCGCGCAATTCCGGCACGAAAGAGCTCGGAGTGCGCCAATAGGTTTGCAGTCATGAATGCGCCATACGAATGTCCGCCTATGGCCACGCGATCCGGGTCCAAAACGCCGCGCCGAGCACCTTCTTCAATCGCGCTCCTGGCGTTGCTGATAAGCTGCTCTCTGAAGGTGTCATTGGGCTCCTGATCGCCTTCACCAATCACAGGCATGGAGGCATTGTTTATTACGGCAAAGCCTCGCGTCACGTACGGCACGAATCCCGAGTAGCTTACGGTCATAAACTGGTACGGGCTGTCCCGCCGCTGCCCTGCCGCATCTGCGCTCTTGAATTCGCTCGGATAGGCCCATACGAGTCCGGGCAGGGGTCCGTCTCGCTCCGCGTCGTATTCCGGAGGCAGGTACAGCGTAGCGCTCAGCGGAATGCCATCCTCCCGCGTGTATTGAATGACTTTTTTCTGGATGTTGGTCAGCTCCGGGTAAGGATGAGGAAAATCGGTCACGGCCGTGAGGCTGCCGCTGCTCAGGTCACGGATATAGTAGTTCGGCGGCTCGGTAATGGCTTCGCGGCGCGTGAGGACCTGCGTGCGGTTTTCGTCCAGAAACTCTATGGGGCGCTCGTAAAACGGCGCTTGGCTGCGAAAAAGCTCCGTTGTCTCACGAGATTCCAGATCGAGTTTCCGCAAAAACGGGCGGTTCCCTTCAGGCGAGGCGCCCCCACCGGTCAAGAAAAGCACGTTGCCATCTGTGAGCAGAACAGATGCTCCCTGCTCCGTCCGCTTCAAAAGCGGTGAACCCGGATTGCCATAGCGATCTTCCGTGTGCAGGTCAAAGAGTAAATTCAGCGGCTTGTCCGGGCTGCTCGGATCCATGATATACGTACGCGCCTTGCGATCCAAATACCATGACTCTCTTACCAGCGCGAGGTCTTCGTGGCCCCACGTGATTCCGCTGTAGCGAAGCTGCAGCTTCAGAAAGGGCGCAGGGTCACCTTCAAATGGCGCTGCGAGCGTATAGAGCTGGTCACGATATTCAGCTTCAACGCCGGCATCGCCGCCGTCCAGCGCCTCTGTCCAGTAGAGGGTCGCAGGAGCATCCGCGCGCCAATTCATGCTGCGGGGCCCTGTGGGGACCGAGCCGGGTTTGGTGGGCACGCTTTCTGCGAGCGGCAGCGCGGCCACCGTCCGAATTAGCTGCCCGGCCGCACCATATACCTCTATCGTGCGGGGAAAGCGATAATACGGTACCAGGTAGGAGAACGGCCGGTCTATCCGCTCTACCAGCATGTATTGTCCATCAGGCGACGGACTAACGTAGGCAATCAGGCCTGGCTCCACCACGGCTGTCGTTTCGCCGCTCAGCGATATGCGCAGAATCTCCGACTCCAAATAGTATGAAAAGAGGTTCTCATCGAAGCTGTTCTTCAGCAAGTCCTGGTATGTGCGCGCAGGAGATACTTGTCCGAGATTCTCCTGGATGACGGGCCCTTTGGGCGCGAGCGGCGCCGCTGGAGCTTCCCCTCGGTCTGCCGGAATGGCTTTGACGAGGAGGGTTTGGCTGTCCGACACCCACCGGTAGGGCCAACCTGGACCGGCATCATTGACTGCGCGCGTCGTCAGGCGCCGCGCCGCTGCCGTCGTAACACTAGCCACGTACACCTCTATGCGGTCGGTAAGGGAAACTGTAAAAGCTATATGCTGCCCATCGGCTGCAAACCCCACGTTACCTATGCGTGCGCCCTCCGGCAGGCCGGTGACAGGGCGCTCGGCGTCATCATTCAGTCCCCTTAGCCCAAGACTCACGTAGCCGCTTGAGCGGCTTGGTCCGTTGTTGCGCGGGTTGATCCGCGTGCCCGCCAGGCGAAGCTCTGGAGCCGCCATGTCGGCGATGGAAGGAAGACTGGGCGGATGCATGAAAAGCATGACCTCGCGTGTCGGCGAGAACAATACGCTCGGAGTACGAGGCGCATCAACGAGTTGCGCCAGGCTTTCCGGGGGACGCTGGTATTCGGACTGCGCCTGAACGTGCGTGGTGGCAATGCTCGCAGTCAAAGCAAGGGCACACGCGAGAGTTGCGATACTATGCATAGCACGGACCTAGTTGAGAATGAAAAGACGAAGATACCAATATCGCAGCCGTCAATTGTTGCTGTTAGGCCGCAGATGGCCCGGCTCCAGGCGTCGCTTCTCGCGCAGGCATTGGCCAGTCCATCCACCCGCCGCGATTGGATAGGGCGCACGCATAACGCAGTGCTTAGCAATGGCCATTCAATTGTCGCCTGCAACAGTTTTCCCAGTGTTAAAACCCCGGGTCGCGTGATTCAGGGGCTATCCGCAGGCCGCGGCGTTGACTCTCGCCATGTCTTAAGCTATGCGCTGCCACCCGTGAGCACATGTTTCAGGATGGCACCGGTATACGTGTCTTGAGCGGCCAATTCCTCCGGGGAGCCCGCAAAAAGGATGCGGCCCCCGGCATCCCCCCCTTCAGGGCCCAAGTCCACGATATAGTCGGCTACCTTGATCACTTCCATGTTGTGCTCAATGACCAGTACCGTGTTGCCCTTGTCCACCAGTGCCTGCAGCACTTGAAGGAGGTACCGGATGTCTTCAAAGTGCAACCCCGTAGTGGGCTCATCCAGGATGTACAGGGTGTCGCCTGTGCCGGGGCGGGAAAGCTCCTTGGAGAGCTTCACGCGCTGCGCCTCGCCACCCGAAATCGTGGTCGACTGCTGCCCCAGCCGTATATAGCCCAGTCCAACGGACTTCAGGGTCTGTAGCGTGCGTGCCAGGCGTGGCAGGTGCTCAAAAAACCCTGCGGCCTCTTCGACCGTCATGTCCAGTACATCGGCTATGGATTTGCCTTTGTACTGAACCTCCAGCGTCTCCTTGTTGTAGCGCTTTCCGCCGCAAGAGTCACACCCTACGAATACGTCGGGCAGGAAATTCATTTCCAGTCGCATCACGCCGGCCCCCTTGCACGACTCGCAGCGCCCACCGCCTACGTTAAACGAAAAGCGCCCCTTGCCGTATCCGCGAATGAGGGATTCAGGTATGGACGCGAACAGGTCCCGGATATGCGTGAAAAGCCCCGTGTAGGTCGCTGGATTTGAGCGAGGCGTACGACCGATAGGCTTCTGGTCAATCGCGATGACCTTGCTGATGTACTCCAACCCTTCGAGTGCATCGTAAGGGAGGGGCACCACCCTGCCCCGCATCAACACCTTGTTGAGAACGCGCTGCAACGTTTGGTTGATGAGGGAACTCTTGCCAGAGCCGCTGACGCCCGTCACGCATATGAAGATCCCAATCGGCAGCACCAGCGTGTCTCCCTTAAGGTTGTGCCCTGTAGCTCCTTTCAGGACGAGCACGTCCTTGCCCTGGGGACGTCTCATCAGTGGTAGGGAGATCTCGCGGGCACCCGTAAGGTACTCGGCGGTAAGGCTGGGCAGGCCGTTTGTGCGATCAGCCAGCGCCGCGGGGCTGCCAGCACTAACGACATGGCCGCCATGCTCACCGGCCCCGGGCCCGAGGTCCACCACGAAGTCTGCGCTTTCGATCATCTCGCGGTCATGCTCGACCACAAGGACCGAATTCCCCATGTCCCGCAACTGCTCCAGCGATTCGATGAGCCTGCGGTTGTCGCGAGGGTGCAAGCCTATGGAGGGCTCATCCAGCACATATAAGACGCCCGTCAGCTGCGTACCGATCTGGGTCGCCAGCCGAATGCGCTGGCTCTCACCTCCGGAAAGTGAGCGTGCTGCGCGATTCAAGCTGAGGTATCCCACGCCTACATCCAACATGAAGGAGAGCCGCTCGTCAATCTCCTTGAGGATTGGCGCGGCGATACGTTGCCGCCGCTCGCTGAGTTTGACCTCCTTAACAAACTGGGAAAGCGACTCGATGTCCATCGCTACCAAGTCAGCGATATTGCGTCCCGCAATGCGGTAGGACAGAGGTTCTTGCTTCAAACGTGCGCCGCCGCAGTCCGTGCAGTCATCCTTGCGCATGAAGCTGCGAATCCACCGCACTTCGCCAGTTGATGCAGACCGCAACCGGTGGCGAAAGTGCGAATACAGCCCCTCAAAGCGAGTGTGGACTCCCGCCTGGACGTCGTATAGGCGAGATACATCAAAACGCTCCTCCCCGGCACCATGCAGCACCACCTGCAGGGCCTCCGGAGTAAACTGGCCCAGGGGCGTGTCGATATCGAATTGATACTGCTCGCCCACGACACGCAGCAACTCTATGAGCGTGAAGCTTCCGGAAGTGTCCACCAGCGCCAGGCCCCCCTGGCGAATCGACAGTTCGGAGTCCGGCATCACTTCCTCATCGATGAATTCGTCGATGAGTCCAAGGCCGTTGCACAGGCTGCACGCGCCATACGGCGAATTAAATGAGAAGAGCCCGGGTGAAACTTCACCGTAGGACTTTCCGGTCGCCGGGTCAAAAAGGTGAGTGCTAAATACTCGGTCATCTTCACCTTTTGTAGCGACAAATAGTGTCCCCGAGCCCATATCGAGTGCCGTCTGTACACTCTGGCGTACGCGTGCTCGGATGTTTCCGCGAACCTTGATGCGGTCCACGACCACGTCGATGTCGTGCGTTTGATAGCGAGCGACCTTCATGCCTGGCTTAATGATGCGCATGGTCCCATTGACGCGCACACGCGTAAAGCCTTGCGCTGCTATCCGCTCAAAGCGGTCGCGGTAATGCCCTTTGCGTCCCCGAACGATTGGCGCCAGAATGGACACTGTGCCCGAGAAATCACTTTGCAGAATGGCGTTGACGATTTCCTTTGTGGACTGCTTCCGCAGCGGCTCACCGCTGACCGGCGAATGCGGTGTGCCGACACGCGCAAAAAGGAGTCGCAGAAAGTCGTATACCTCGGTCACGGTGCCGACCGTAGAGCGCGGGTTGCGCGAAACGGACTTTTGCCCGATAGCAATGACGGGGGAGAGGCCGTCGATGTAGTCTACATCGGGCCGTTCCATCACTCCGAGGAATTGCCGGGCGTAGGCGCTCAGGCTTTCCAGGTAACGACGCTGGCCCTCGGCATAGATCGTGTCGAAGGCCAGACTGCTTTTGCCAGAGCCACTGAGCCCCGTGATCACCACCAGGCGGTCACGGGGTATATCAAGGCTGATGTCTTGCAGGTTGTGCTCGCGCGCGCCTCGGATAGCGATAGTCCGTTGCGGCTGCGTCATCGATCAGGCTGCAGGCAAAGGAAATGCCGCTGCGCGGGGCCTTTCGCTACTCTTCCAGGTCGCCCTGCGGGTCACGGAAGTAGACTTTGGACTCGAACATCTCCTGTATGGCCTTTTCGGTAGGCTCCGGCAGCAATTCGTGCTCCATGGAGATGCGTCGCTGCTCCTCCAGGAACCGTGGGTCTTCCAGTTCCGTGTCAAAGCCTTCGAAGTAGGACAGCTTGGTGTCCAGCTCTTCCTTCATGCGTGAAGCGATCTGGCGCGAGCGCTTCGCGAGGATAGCGACGGTTTCGAACAGGTTTCCTGGTTTGCCTTCACCTGCGGCATTTTCTACCAGTGCATGGACATCCAGCGTCTTGATGGGCATTTCTGTAGGCAAACGGTTTATCTTCGTCTGGTACAACTTGTACAGTCCGAACCGGTTCCCCTATGAAGCGCCTCGTTCTTGCTCTGCTTGTTGTCTGCGCCGGCTGCATGAATTCCCATGAACCAGAGACCGAGATTGAGGCGTATGCGCCCTTGCCGTTTGCGGAAGTAGGACGTGGTGCTCAGGCCTTGGTGGACACGCTTCACCGCGTAATCCTGAGCGGCGCCGAGTGGGTGGCATACCAGGATTCGCTTCGCCCGCTGATTCCGTTTGCGCCGGTCGACTTTGACTTTGAGATGGTCGTGGTGGCTGCGATACCGGTCCAAGGCGGCGGCTACGACCTGCGATTTGAAGAATTTGAGGACTCCGGCGATGTCATCATCGCACGCTACCGCCTTTACACGCCGGGGCAGGACTGTCGCCCCACTGTTGGCACAGGCAACGCCTTCCAGGTTGTGCGGATGGCGCACAGCGGCAAGCCGGTGACGTTTGAGCGGGTAGAGGAAGCGCTGGACTGCACGGACTTCTAGGCTCGGCCCTCGATGTTCGCCGCGGGCCGCAGTGGTTGGCCTCTAAGGCGGACCATGGATGCGGCCCTCGTCCCTGTGGCTTAACACCTCAATTCCCAAGGAAGTTCGGAGCACGCCCTACCTTCTCAACGACCCTAGCGGCCAACTCTTTGGCTGCCGCAGCAGCACTGCTAGCTACTCTTCCCGCCTCGAAATAGCTGCTCCTTGACGATTTGAAGGCTCGCCTGCCTGCTGCTGTTGAGTTACTATTGCTGGCGCCACACTGGCTTCCAAGCGCCTGGGGCTGCGATTGAGATTCAGCAAGCTTCGGGAGGCTTTCCAGTGATTCCCAGAAACTATACGGTCGACTCGCTTCTTCATCCATCGAAAACCGGTTCAGAGCAATGTCGTACCCCCAAAGAATTTGCTTAGCACATCACAATATCGAAAGTCACCCTATGGCTAGCCACCCCTCAATTCTCGCCATCTGCCAAGAAACATTTCGAAAGGTACTTCTGTTTTGTGGCCAGAGGCTCGCGAACGGTCTTGGGTGATTCGCTAAACACAAAAATGGAAAATACGATGACGCGCCACCTTCCCCAGTATGCCCTAATGTGTGCTCTGACCGTCATACTACTTGCGAAGTGCAGTGGCCCTTCTGAGGCGGAAGAGAATACTCCCTTGAATATTGCCGAGACGGAGAGCCTTCTAAATGGCATTATGGTTGTGTTAGCGGACACGACGCCGACAATCACGGCCATCCACAGTACGAGTGAAGTTACGATTGCATGTCCCGAGGGAGGAGGGGCCCGTGTCACAATAACGACGTCAGACTCCGTAGTCGGAGATACGGCTCGTATAACATTTGATATCGGGGCCGCTCCGGCGAGCTGCGCACTGAATGGGAGTGACGGAACTGTGTTCGTTTTAGATGCTAATCCTGGACTGGACTTTTACCAGTCGGTAACGATAGTTGGATTCTTTGACTCATTCACAATCGAGGGCGGCCTGACAGGGACGGTAGACTGGAGAGTCGGCGATCGCAATGGAACCTGCAGCTTTGACATGGACTTGGAAGCCGCACCGGCCCCGAACAGCAATCCGCCCGCCTTCGAGAGCTTCTTGTCAGGCGATGCCTGTGGTCACGAACTTAGACTGGATGTGACTAATGTAGTTCGGACATCGGCGCAAAGGTTGGAAGAGCATCTGCGCGTCGCTTCCTGATTGCCCCTGTCAGCTCTCCCAAGGGCGGGGCCGACTTCCACGCTCGGGTCTGAGTTTTACGTGTCTTGCATGTCCAGAAGTGGCCGTTTTGTTGGCTTGGACCGCGCGATTGCTATTCCTTTATTGACTTGACATACGCTGCGAGACTTTGATCTGAAGCGTGGGGATCTGCCGTTGCGACAGACACTTGTTCACCGATTCTCCTGCTGATTCTGCCCCTCATTCTGCCTTCAGGTGCGCCGACATTGCGCCACGGATCCGCCTCATAGTCCCTCCCATATACTGCATCCTGCAGTGCCCAGTTCGCAAGTCTAAGCCCCTGCTTACCAGCTTCTTTTTTGTTGCCGAAACCACGGATATCATGGTCGGCTAAGACCCACTTTGGTAGGTGGGAGCAGTGATGTAGGCCGAGGAGATGTTAGCGATACCCTTAGGCTGGAATAGGCAGCGCACCATGTGGTCGCGCGTGGGTTGCTGGGAGAGCGCACCGGCACTGCGGGCCGAGGCCACCACGTGTCCCCAAACATTCTACGTAATGGGTACCACTGATCGGAGACTGGTATAAAGACTAAAGCGAATGAACATCGGGTAGGAAAAGCGATCGACAAGTCCAACAATCCTCATCCCTGCGCCTGGCGGCATTGCGCTCAATGGCTAGTCGGCCTGACCTGCGCAGCTGCGGCAAATATGGCCACAGCCCAGACGACGCCCGTCTACCAGCCTCGTGTCGTAATAGTGCAGTTTGCAGCCGGCACAGGAATTGCTGGCGGAGCTGCCCAAACCGGGCTGCAGACTTTTGATCGTATGGCAGTTCCGTACAGCGTGCACAGGATTGAGCGCGTGTTTCCGTTTCTGGATAATGTGATGCCCACGCCTGAGACCGCACGGAATCTGGACGCACTTCGTCGCACCTATTATGTCCGGTACCGTGCAAACGACGGTCCCAAAGACGTAGCCAATACGCTGGGAGCGGCCAGAGGCGTAGTCTATGCCGAGCCTGTAATCATAAACCGGGTTCATGGAACAGAGGCTTTGTACCCCACGGAGCCTAACGACGCTCTATACAGCAGGCAGACATACCTCAGTCGCCTGCGCCTAACGGAGGCCTGGGACGAGGTCAAGGGTGAGGACGGCACGCCGCCGGTCGTCATCGCAATCGTCGACGGCGGCGGGGAATGGCGTCACGAGGACCTTCTCGCCAACGTGTGGGCCAATCCGGGCGAGGTGGCTAACAACGGGCTGGACGACGACGCCAATGGATTCATTGATGACGTGCACGGGGTCAATCTTGCCAATGAAGATCCGACCAACAATGACCCAGCGGGGCTGGCCCAGACGCCTGGTAGTGCCTTGCATGGCACCATGGTCGCAGGCGTCGCGAGCGCCGTGACCGACAACGGTACAGGTGTGGCAGGAGCAGCTTGGAATGCCGAGCTCATGCATGTCAATGCCGGTTGTTCACAGGATGACGGGGCCATTTGCTTCGGCTACGAAGGCATTCTCTACGCTGCGGCCAATGGGGCCGATATCATCAATTCGAGTTGGGGCGGCGTGGGAGAGAGCGGCACAGTCACTAATACTATTAATCAAGCTCTCGAACTCGCCACTGATATGGGTGCCCTGGTCGTAGCCAGCGCAGGCAATGCGAGTAGCAACAATGATCTGTTCCCAGAATACCCTGCCGTTCATCCCCGTGTGCTTTCTGTCGGGGCAACGGCCAAGGATTCACGCCGTAAGTCCTCCTCGTCAAACTACGGGAGGCTTGTAAATGTATTTGCCCCCGGCGAAGACATCCTCAGTACAGCACCTGGCGCCGGGTACACGTCATCGGCCGGAGCGTCATTTTCAGCACCACTGGTATCCGGCATTGCCGCCCTGGTGAAGACAAAGTTTCCGAGCATCCGTGCAGACGCGCTGCGGGAGCAGGTACGGCTGGCCGCTGAAAACATGGACGCCCAGAATCCGGGTCTTGCTGGACAGCTGGGGCGTGGATACGTGAATGCGATTGCTGCTGTACAGGAGCCTACGCTTCCGGCCGTACGCGTCAAGCGCTGGGCTTGGCATGACAGCGACGGCAATGGCCAAATTGGCTCAGGGGATAGCGTGACCGTCAAAGTCGTGATCGTGAACCACCTCACCAATGCCCAGAAGCTGACAATTGGGTTAAGAGCGGCAGAGCCCTATCCGTTTATAGAAATGACCGTGCCTAGCGTAGTCGTCGGTACGCTGGCCCGCGGAGATTCTACAGTGGTTAGGTTTCAGTTAGCGGTGGCCTCAATTGCCCCCAATAATCGCAGAGTGCAGTTCTATATCCATATACGGGAAGGGGCGCACGTTGATGAGTCCGACATGCTCTCTTTTTACATCAACCTACTCAATGACAACGTGCACGGCGCCCTGAGCGCCCTCTACACTGCTACTGATGGCGACAACTGGCACCGCAATGACGGCTGGGATATTTCTCGGGTTCCCACTTCGGAGGAGCTGGCACAGTGGTTTGGCGTCTACCTCCCCAATGTATTCCTACTAGGACTGCACCTTGGTGACAACAATCTCAACGGGACCATTCCAGGTGACCTAGGCAAACTCTATTACTTGCAGGAGCTCGACCTGGACTCTAATTCGCTTGATGGGCACATACCCACAGAACTGAGCCATCTCTCTCAACTGCGGAGACTCAATCTGGGCAAGAATTCGCTCACCGGATTGATTGTCAATGAGCTGGAAAACCTGTCGGAACTTAGAGATTTGCGACTAAACGACAACCGGTTCTATTCCAAGATTCCACCAGAGCTCGGCAACCTCGTTCAACTAAAAAGGCTCGATCTTCACAGCAACTCCCTTGACGGGCCGCTTCCACCAGAGCTCGGCAACCTCGTTCAACTAGAAAGACTCGATCTTCACAACAACTACTTTGACGGGCCGCTTCCACCAGAGCTCGGCAACCTCGCTCAACTGGAGCAGCTTTTTCTGACACAGAATCAGTCCACGGGGCCGATTCCTAGAGAGCTGGGCAACCTTGCTCAACTGCGGGTGCTCAATCTGGAAAGGAATAGACTCTACGGATCCATACCTTCTGAACTGGGCAACCTCGCTCAACTGCGGGTGCTCAATCTGGGGTTGAACAGACTCTACGGACCCATACCACCTGAATTCGGCAACCTCGCTCAACTGCGGGTGCTCGACCTGAAAAACAACAGGCTCCGCGGACCCATACCTTCTGAATTGGGCAACCTCGCTCAACTGCAGGTGCTCGACCTGGAAAACAACTCAATTGCCGGGATCTTGCCAAGGTCATTCCTGCAGCTTAGGTTGTTAAGACTGAATTTTGACGGCCAACGCATATGCGCGCCAAGTGATGATGAATTCCAAGCGTGGCTGAATGGAATCCACGACGTTTCTGGTCCTACATGTAGTCAACTGGTTTTTAACGGCACCGTCCAGGACCAATACTACTCACTGGGAGACGCAATCGCAGACTTGGTTCTTCCTGCAGCAACCGGTGGTACCTCCCCCTACACGTACGCGCTAACTCCTGGGCTGCCAGCGTTTTTGGTTTTTGACGCAAACACGCGCACGGTTAGCGGTACACCAGAAGCCTTGGCACCCGCGACCCAATATACATACTCTGTAACGGATTCTGCCGGACAGGCTACCAGCCTTACGTTTAGTATCCAAGCTGGAACAAATGGGTTTTCAGTTATGGTTGCTGATCAAACATTCCAGCGCGCGCAAGCTATTGTGCCACTTGTCCTGCCCGCAGCCAATCAGGGAACTGCTCCCATAGACTACACTCTAACTCCAGCGCTACCCGAAGGACTGACTTTTGACAATGCTTCTCGCACCATCAGTGGGACGCCGAAGACCGTCATGGCCGCCACCCCGTATGTGTTCACGGCAACCGACTTGAATGGGTCAAGAGATAGCTTGACATTTGGCATCAAGGTGTACTCACCAGTGGGCGCCGAGCCTGAATCTTTGCCAGTAGCATTCACTTTGCGCGGCAACTATCCTAACCCTTTTCATCAAGCTACGCACATTTTGTTTGATTTGCCTTGGCACGGTAACGTGAGCGTGGATGTGCGAGATGTATTGGGCCGACGTGTGCTGGAATTGCCCTACCAAGCCATGGCTGCTGGCTGGGAGCGGTCTATTCGCTTGGACGGAGCTGCCTTGCCCTCGGGCCACTTTGTGTATCGGGTCTACGTACAGTCACCAGCAGGTAATGAGGTACATGCTGGTATGTTTGTGCATTTGCATTGAGTCCATAGATTGCGAACTGGATCCGATGTCCAGGAGCCGGAAATGAAGCGAAACCGGGGTGGTCGTGGCAATAGCCTTTCTGTGCTAAGCCTGCGGTCCCTGCTAATCTGATTTAGTACAAGGCACTTGGTGAAGCTTTCTCCAGACGCCGCTGCAGCATTTTGTTGGCTCTTCCCCTAATTAGATGGGTGCAGTGTTGTATTCAACGGGAAACGAAATGAGATGATGCGGATTCATACCCGCTTCTTGTCTGTTTCAAGGCCATCAACACGATGGCGCACACGTTCTCTAACCCCAGCAGCGATATGTCACAACTAAAGACTGATATCGGTTGCCTCTTGGGCATCCAGGCTCCCTGGAAGGTTTCCGAGGTGACGTTTGCGCATGAGGCGCAAGAAGTCCGGATTCATGTAGCTTGCGAGGACGGCCATCAGCTGCCTTGCCCGGAGTGCGGCTCGGCGTCTCCGGGCTACGACCACCGTCGTCGGCAATGGCGTCACCTGGATTTGTGCGAGTATCGCACCATGGTGGTTGCGGAACTTCCCCGCGTGGAATGTCCGGAGCATGGAGTGCGCACCGTGTCGGTTCCGTGGGCGGAACCTATGTCACGGTTCACTGCAGGGTTTGAGACGCTGGTGATTGATTGGCTGCAGGAGGCGAGTGTATCGGCGGTGTCTCGTCTGATGGGGGTGAGCTGGAATGCGATAGACGGGATCATGCAGCGCGCGGTGCAACGCGGCCTTGCGCGGAGGAAGGAACGGAATGTAGCCCATATTGGCGTGGATGAGACCTCTTTTCGCAAGCGCCATGCGTATGTCACCATTGTTTCGGATGCAAAGGCGGGTACGGTGCTGCATGTGGGCGAAGACCGTAAGAAAGAAACACTTACGCGTTGGTATGCTGGGCTCACTTTGGAGCAACTGGAGGGCATCGAGAGTGTCAGCATGGACATGTGGCCGGCCTACATCAACGCCACGCTGGAGCATGTGCCAGAGGCGCAACGGAAGGTGGCCTTTGACAAATTCCACGTGGTGAAATGTCTGGGAGTTGCCGTGGACAAGGTTCGGCGCCAGGAGCACCGGGCATTGATGAAGGAAGGCCTGGAAGACCTCAAGGGAACCAAGTATGATTGGTTGACTCACCCGGCCAACATGTCTGGTAAGCAGAAGGCGCGCTTCCAGCGGTTGCGTACCAGCACGTTGAAGACGGCCCGCGCGTGGGCTATCAAGGAAATGGCCCTGCAGTTGTGGCACTATGTCCACCGCACATGGGCGCGTAAGGGTTGGGAGCGATGGTTGTCGTGGGCCATGCGGTGTCGGCTGGACCCGGTCAAGGCAGCCGCCAGAACCATCAAAACACACCTGTGGGGTATCCTCAATGCGATCATCCTGAAGGTGAGCAATGGCCCTGCGGAAGGCATCAACAGCCGGATCAAAACAATCAAAGTGCGCAGTAGGGGTTTCCGCAACAAATGGCGATTTGCTAATGCCATTTACTTTCACCTCGGAGGCCTAGATCTATACCCCGAAAGCGTCCGCAGGTGAGCTTACCCACTAAAAGAGGGGTAGAGCCATTTTGTTTAGCGTGACGGCATCCTTCAGCTGCGAGGCCGCCGGATTCAGCATACGCTTACGCCCAGCTATCGGAGTGCCCATGCAAAAGGCAATCCGGGTGATCACAGCATAGGTAACGTCAATCCGCAAAGCCGCGTAGTCGTCCTGTGACAGCGGCCGACCGGCTTAAACCGCCAAGACCCGCTCGGCATGTGCTGCAAGCAATAGATCAAATAGAAGTGGCCAAGCAGACGCCACTTCCGGCTGATCCGGCAGGGACACGCATCGCGCGCCGCATGTGTTCTTCGAAGAGTCTGACCCTGAAATGCGCCCTTTGCGGCCCAAGACCGTGGACTTGGCACCGCCTCCTCTGGCGCTCCGTTGCTGCGCTGCCCAGTCACGACCGAGCGGAAACAAGATTCTATTTCACTGCTTCGGCGGGCATTGATGCCTGACACGCAGATTGTCTCCAGTGTCGTTGCCGAGAATGGTGGAATGACAGTGCTGCTTGCGCATAGAAAGCAGCATGGTCAAATGATGATTGACAACTCCATCATCTAACTGCCTCCAGCAACTCAGCTCGGCCCACAGCCCGCACTGCAGCAGGGGAACTGTATCGAAGAGGGTTGCCGCGAGCGTGGTGTGCAAGCCGGTTTGACGAATGGCTACAGCCGCTGGCGAAGTAGTTGGTAGCCCGCTCGGTAGCTCAAAGTGGCATGGGGGCCGCCTTCACTTGTACCGCATCTGAATGCAGAGAGAGACAACCCCGCGGTACCGAGAGAGAATACCTTTGCCGCGCCGGCGAGACCTTGCAACCCGTGAGGCGCATAGTCCTCTCAGGCTGCACAGACGCACCGTCAGGCCGCAATCTTGTAGCTGGCCAGGACGGGGCTTTCGATGCGGACGTCGCTTTCCACCAGCCCGTCTCTCAGGCGTATAACGCGGCGTGCATGACGCGCAACTTGCTCTTCGTGGGTGACCACCATCAGCGAGTTGCCGCGCCGGTAAAGCTCTTCAAAAAGCAGCATGATCTCGTTACCGGTCTTGGTGTCCAGGTTCCCAGTCGGCTCGTCCGCCAAAACCAGGGATGGGTTGTTGACCAGTGCCCGTGCCACCGCAACCCGTTGCCGCTGGCCACCGGAAAGCTCATTCGGCTTGTGGGTGATGCGATCAGAAAGCCCAACCTTCTCAATGGCGATCTCTGCCATTCGGCGGCGCTCGCTCTTTCGTTTGCCGGAATAGATGAGCGGTAACTCCACATTCTGGAGGCAATTCACCTTCGGTAGCAGGTTGAATGTCTGAAAGACAAACCCCACTTCGCGATTGCGGATTTCGGCCAACTCGTCGTCCTCCATCTCGCCGACATTTTCGCCACGCAGATGGTATGTCCCCTCGGAAGGTGTGTCCAGGCACCCAATAACGTTCATGAGCGTCGACTTGCCCGACCCCGAGGGTCCCATGATCGCGACGTATTCGTTCGGATACACGTCCAACGAAACACCATCAAGCGCTCGCACTTCTTCCGCCCCCATGGGGTAAATCTTCTTGACGTTGTGCAGCTGGATCAGACTTTGTGTTTCCATTCCCCTATTGCTAGTTCTTCTGCCGTTTCACGGGCAAGCCCACCTGAAGCTCGCGGTTGACCGCACTGAATGGACCCGTGATCACCTGCTCGCCTCCTTCAAGGCCGCTTCGGATCTCTATAAAGCGATCGTCGGCTATCCCGGTCTCCACTGACACGATGGTCGCCATTCCATCCTCTCCAAAAAGGAAAATCGCCTTCTTCAAGTCCTCTTCGCGCATAGTAGTGGGCTGGCCCTCTACAGCATCTGCCGCCGTGGAATCCGGCTCCTCGCCCGCCGCGCGCGCCATCCGGGCCTGCCGACGACGAACGTCGTTGAAGTCCCGTACTGTCACGGCCTGAATTGGGACGGCCACTACCTCTGGGACGGTATTCGTGTATATGTCCACCGTGCCACTCATACCCGGCCTGAAGCCCGGGTAACTTTCAACCATCGGCATATCTCCCGTCACCGTCGCCGACTGTATTGTGTTAAAGGTGCCGCCAATATTGTGCTGGTCCAGGATGCGGACTTTCACGGGAAAGTTGGTGACCTGCTCTTGTGAAGCACCGGGCTGCAACCGCGCCGAGTTGGCGATCTCTGTAACCACGCCCGTAAACGTGCGCTCAGAATAGGCGTCAATCTCTATAGATGCGGTATCTCCCAACGAGACGTTTACAACATCGTTCTCGTTGACTTCGACCTCCAACTCCATTTGTTCCAGGCGGGCAACGATCATCAGTTCTGTACCCGCCATCTGGCTGGTACCAACCACGCGCTCGCCGAGCTCCACATTGAGCTTGCTGACGGTTCCGGCCATGGGTGCGTAGAGCGAGGTTTTGCGCAGGTCCTCCTCTGCCTGACGCAGACGCGCCGACGCACTTGCAACCGAATACTGTGAGGCCTCCAGAGAGGCCAAGGCCACATCGTGCCGCGTCTGTGCCTGCTGGAAAGCGTCCTCGGCCACAACCTTGCGCTCAAAAAGCTGGCGTTGGCGCGTGAGCTCCAGTTCGGACAGCACGAGGTCCGCTTGCGCCTGGGCAGCGCCGGAGCGAGCCTGCTGAACCGAGGCTTGGGCTTGCTCCACCTGCGCCGCGTAGAAGTCTGGACGGATGCGCGCGAGAAGCTGGCCCTGTACCACCTCTTGACCCTCTACAACCGGGAGCCTGATGATCTCTCCGGAGACATCCGGGCTAATGCTGACTTCCACTTCCGGTTGGACACGGCCCGAAGCCGTGACGGTTTGCGTAATAGTCCGGATCTCCGCGCTAGCAACCTCGACTTCAGTCCCACGAGACTGGTCGCCTCCAAGCTGCCCCGCAACAAATGCCAAGATGACCACCGCCAACAGCACCCCTCCTAGGCTGAAGAGCAAACGCCGGGTGCGGTTCTTTTTTTTCTTCTTCTTTGCCATGTACTTGTCGGGTTATTCGAATAGCGGCTTGCCTGGGTCAAGCACGCCGATGTAGTAGTCTATCAGTAGCTTGCGGAAGAAATAGCTGTTGATCGCATTTGCGCGGTTGTTGGCGGCAGTCACGTAGCTGGATTGGGCTTGTGCGAGCTCGACCAAAGTACTTGAGCCCACATTGTATCGCTCCTGAGCCGCTTCCAGCGCCTGCTCTGCTGCCACGAGCTGCTTCTCGGTAACGTCGAGAACCTTTTCATCCCTCAGGTAATCCAAGTAGGCCTGCCGCACGTTCAGCCGGATCGCCTGACGCATGCTCTCAAGGGTAAGCTGCGCATTGTTGTGCGTTATCCTGGCATTCTGTACCGCCGTGCGGGTAGACAAGTTGTCGAAGATGGGAATCGAAAAGTTGAGCCCCAAGCTCTCGCTCCGGTTGTTCTTAAGCTGCGTACCAAAAGGCGTCGTGCGCCCCGCGGAGAAGCCCTGCACGCTTGAGTAGCCGCTGCTGGCACCCGCCGAAAGGCTTACGCGCGGCATCCACCCGCCACGCGCAATCCGGATTCCCTGTTCACTGACACCAATTGCGGTTTCCTGTGCCCGTAGGTCCAAACGCCGCTCAAACGCCGTACGAACCAACTCCTCCACTTCATAGTCCTCCGGCGCGAATGCACGCCCCGTAAGGTCGGGCACCACAAAGTTGTACCCCCCAAAAGGGTCTAGCTGGAGCGTCTGAATCAGAACATTCTCGGCGCCCTCCACACTGCGCTGCGCATCCAGGAGGAACAACTCCGCATTGGCCGTGCTCGCCTGCTGCTGAAAGAGATCGGAAACCGGGCGGGAGCCCGCATTGACGAATTCTTCAATCTGCCCTAGAAGCTGCTCCTGTGCCGCAAGGTTTTCCTCCTGTATGGTGACCTGACTTCGCGCCTGGATCAGGCTCAGGAACTGATTCATGACCTGGAATACCACTGACTGGCGCTGGCGCTCGTGGTCAAGCCCGGTACCTGTAACATTGAGCTGGGCTTGCTTGAGCAACGCCCAATCTCTGAATCCCGAAAACACTGTAACGCTAGCACTGGTGCTGAAATTAAGCCGGTCGGACGAGTAGTTGACGACACTGCCCGTTGTCTGGTCGAAGCTCAGCCCGAAGCTGCGACCTGCGTTCGAGCCAAAGCTGAGGCTTGGTATCAGAAAGTATTTGGCCCCACGCAGCGAAGTTTCCCGCTGCCGAACCTGGTTGGCACTGATCTTGAGATTGTAGTTCTGATCCAGCGCAATGCCCACTGCATCATTAAAGGTTACCGTCTGCACAGCCTGGGCGTGAACCAGACCCACAACAAAAAGGGCAATGCAAAAAAGCGGGATGAACCGCTGAGTGAGCGCATACATGAGATTTGAGGCGTCAAAGATGACCCGCGCGCCTCGGGCCGGTGAGCAAGGGTGAATATTCTGTTAGTCAGCAAAAAAGACTACGACAAGACGCGCGAAGTGTTACACATCGCATCGCACACTGACATGCATAAGACGCGCCAACGTGCCACATTATTTCGTATGTGCACGTGGGATTACGGTGAAGATGGAGAAACTGCAGTACCTTGCTATCAGATGTGCACCTTAAGGTTTTCCTTGCGGTGCTTCTGTCGCAGCTTGCGCAGGGCTTTTTCCTTGATCTGGCGGACGCGCTCACGTGTCAGCTCGAAGCGCTGCCCGATTTCCTCCAGCGTGAGCGGGTGCTCGCGGCCTATACCAAAATATAGCCGCGTGATTTCCGCCTCTCTGGCTTCCAGCATGCCCAGCGCATATTCGATGTCGATCTTTACCGACTCGTCGAGCAGAGGATCGTCCGGCGCGATGGTTTCGTTGCTCGGCAGGACATCCAGCAGGCTGTTGTCGTCGTCCTCGTTGAAGGGCGCATCCATGGAAAGGTGCCGCCCGGTATGCTGCATGGCCTCGCGAACCTTATCTACGCCGATGTTGAGCTCCGTGGCGAGCTCCTCGTAGTTGGGCTGGCGTTCCTTTTGCTGCGCCAGGCGGGCACTCATCTTGCGGATCTTGCTAATGGTTCCTATCCGATTCAAAGGCAAGCGAACCACACGGCCCTGCTCTGCCAGAGCCTGCAGGATGGACTGGCGGATCCACCATACCGCATACGAAATAAACTTGAACCCGCGCGTCTCATCAAAGCGCTTGGCAGCCTTGATCAAGCCGTAGTTTCCCTCGTTGATAAGATCCGTCAGGTGCAATCCCTGGCCCTGGTACTTCTTTGCGACTGACACCACGAACCGCAAGTTGGCTTTAACCAGCTTCAGCAGCGCGCCTTCGTCTCCTTCCTTGATGCGCCTGGCCAGCTCAGCTTCTTCAGCAGGCGTTACAAGATCAATCTGGCCGATCTCCTTCAGGTACTGGTCCAGCATTCGCTGGCGTCGGGGGACGTACATGTGCGGGTAGCGGTTGGTGTCAGATTGCGTAGAGATTCAATTTGCTTAGAAATTTAATGTCTAGAAGCGTTGGAATGTTCCTTTCAGGCATGCCAGCGGCACCGCCGCCCATGCCCTGCCGGGCTCCGGGAGATGCTAGGATCCCACGGACTGCTTCTTCAAGATAAATAGACCTTCGCGCCGGCTGGTGACTACAATGATGCCGCTCTTGAAGTACGGATAGCTGCTCCAGGTACCGTTGAATCCGGACTCATCGGTTCCATACGGAGTCGTGTCGAAGAATCCTACCTCCTTGGGCTCCGCGCGGTTGGTGATGTCCAAGATGCGCAGCCCGCTGGCGTTGTTTGTCTGGTACATCAGGTTGTCACGCACATAGAGGTTATGGTCAGTGGCGCTGGTAGGCCCGAAATACTCGTTCGCCAGAATAGGGTCATCAAGGTCGCTTACATCCCAGACCAGCGTTCGCGTGCGGTCGACCTTCTGATTCAATTCGTCCAGCTCGTCGTTCTGATAGAAGAATGCGTGGTCCTCGGAAAGCCACCCCTGGTGCACGTACGCAGCGTCCGGGTAACTGCCGGAAGAAATCACCACAGGGTTCTCCTTGTCGGTAATGTCTGCGATGCTGATCGCGATCTCGTTGGCACCGATACAGATTTCTCTGCCCTGGTACGCGGCATCAGGCCCGTGGTATACCACGCATTGGGCATCATGCGAGTAGCCCGTCTTGCGGCGGCCCGTGGATTCGTCGGCAAAGCACCCGGCAAATGTCGGCGTCAGCGGCTCGCGTATGTCAATCATGTGGAGCCCACCCCCGCATGTCTGGCCGCCTCCGCTGGCGCCTACCACATAGGCAAAGCCGGTCTCTTCGTTGATGACGATGTTGTGCGAACTGTGAATCCCGTCGTAGCGCGCATCCACGTCAAAAGTAGCCGGTACATCCGGTACCGAGCGTAGCCGCCTGAGGTCAAAGACCTGCATGCCATGCGCGCCGGCTCCATCAGCTACAATAAACGCATGGTCTTTGTAGACCTTGATGTCTCGCCACGTGCTACCGGGCGAGCCAGTCGTTCGCGGCAGCTCGCCCAAAAAGATGGGCATTGAAGGGTCGCTAAGGTCCACAAACGCGGTCCCTTCCAGGTGACCCACCAGCCCGTACTCCTTGTCTGATTCGGGATCAGTCCAACCCCACACATCGCTGAGCCGGACGCCTCGATTGGTACCCATGTGCTCCAACGGAAGGAATGACACCAAGTCAACCTGGCCGCACTCAAAGCCGGCCGCAGCGCCGGCATCGCACCGGGCGCCGTCTCCAAAAATCGGATCTATGGCTTCGGACAAGCTATGAAGCTCGTCTAGCCTTGTCCATGCGCCACCGTCGGAGGAGAACTGAGCAACGCTGCCTTCGCCGTAGGCTGCGCTTGGCATCCCCACAAACACTAACTCATCGCTCGCAGCAAGGGCGACGCCGAATCGTGCAGTTCCGGCATCGCTCTCTGCCACATAGACCGTGGCAGCGTCTCCACTGCGTGGGAAATGGTGCACCTCCCCAGCGCCCCGGTTCGCAAACGGTGCTCCTACCCAATATCCACTGGAATTCGACACCACGGTCGAGCCGAAGCTGCCGGCCTGGCTTTCGGGTCGCAGGTGGCGATCCAGCTGCCATGTACCATCGCGCCGGAAGACCTGGACGGAACCCCGCTGCTGGTCCATGGCGGATCCCACAAGCGCTTCGTTTCCGCTAAGGTGTACGGCCATACCAAAGCTCCGCGAGATGCCCAGGTCCGAACCCATGAACTGCGCTTCCTCCACAAAGGCGCCGCCGTCCCATTGGTAAAAGGTGACAGCCTCCGCTGCGCCAATCAACGCCACGCCGCCATCCATCGCCACGGCCCTGCCGAATGCTGGCACTTCACCGTTCACGCGTGTTGCCTCAGTCCACCGGTCACCACTCCTCTGGTATACGTGGACCGCGCCAGCTGCGTCCTGCCTCCCCGGCATGCCCAGCAGGGCCATGTCCCCGTCCAATGCCAGGCTGGTCGTGCGGATGGAGGCTTGCATTACCTGGGTCCAGGTGCTGCCATCGAACTCGAAGAAGTACACGGCGTCCCGTCCAGCAATGAGCATTGCGTTGCCGTCCACCACCAACTTGCTACCAAACCCATCGCCAACGCGTGCATCCGACGCCTGGAGTTGGTGCGTCATCTGCCATTTCCCTGCTGTCTTCGTATAGACATGCACGGTGCCGGGATACTTGAAACCAGTGGATTCCCCGATAAGGAGGTGCCCGTCACCAATGGCCACGGCACCGCCAAATGACGCAAGGGTCGCCATATCGTGATAATACGACTGCGCCTGGGTATTCCAGGCCGACGCAGTCACAACCAATAGTACGGGAATGAGCTTTTTCATCTACAGACTCCGGTAATGAGTGGGCCCTACGGGATTCGAACCTGTGACCTCTCGCGTGTGAGGCGAGCGCTCTAAACCGCTGAGCTAAGGGCCCTGAACTTATGGATATGCTTGCAGCGTAGCGGTGTTCATCTGCAGTAAGGGCGGCCCGCTGGCAAGTTGGACGGGGATCTCTGGCACGGGCCCGGCCAAAGGCGTCATGGGCAAGTCACCTGCCAGCGACGTGACCGGGGGCTGAGCCTCGACCTCCGCCGCATGCTCAGGCAGTTGCCCGGCAGGTCCGGTCATCAGCATGGCACAAAGTATGAGGGCAGCAATAGCCCCGGCACCCAGGAACGGACTCAGGCTCCTCAGAATCGTCGCATCCTCGTGCAAGGCATGCATCTCGCGAAAAAGGCGCTTGCGCACACGCAACTGGACACCGCTCGTCTCGTGACACCGGTATTGCTCCAACAGGCGCCGCGTACGACGCAGACATTCCACACGCTCTGCCAGACTCTTGTCTGCACTCATACACTCGTCAAAGGCGGCCCGCACCGTCCGGTCAATAGTGCCGTCGACGTATTCGCAGAGCAACTCATCAAGCAGCGCGCATTCACCTGTTAATGTGCTGTAATAACGTTTTGCCATAGACGGGAATGTTAGCTGGTCAGTACACCAAATGTGCAGGGCGTGTGTTTGTTTCGCTGGTATCAGTCTCGGTAGCCACGGGTTCCGCGATTTTGGTGCGCTGCTGCGGTAAACATCTTCTGCATCATCAGGGTCAGGATCAGGCGCGCATCGCGCGGGCTCTCGCCCTTGAGCTCACAGTCCGCCGCCAACAGCGTGCTGAAGGCCTGGTGCAACTCGCCCGGCCTTAAACGCCGCGCCGCATCTACGTACTGCCGAACGACAAAGGCGCTTCCCTTACGGATCTTCATGATCTCCGCGATCTCTTCTTGCCGGCACCCTTTCCGTAAGAGGCCCTGGGCCCACCAGACATTGGTGATGAAGCTTCCCAATAGCGCAACGATGCGTATCGCTTCGCCGCTCCGGTTGGCGCTGCGGCCCAAAAGCAGCGCGGTGATTCGCTCAGAGTCAGCCAGGCGCCCTGTAAGCACAGCATCGCGCAGCTCCCAAACGTTGGCCTCGCGAGACTGCCCAATAGCAAGGACCACATCGTCCCTTGTAAGGTGTGTACGGTCACCGGCAAAGGTCTTCAGCTTCTTGATCTCTCCTACGATCGCGCTTAGTGAGGTTCCGATGTAGTCCTCCAGGCATGCAACTGCCTCTTGATCTATGGTACCGCCTGAGTGCTTCACGTGTTGCCTGATAAACGCCGCAATCTGGCGCCGCTTCAGTGACTCAAATTCCCATACCTCAGCACGGGAATTCAGTACGTTATACGGTGCACTTCTAAAGTCCGGGCGCCGCTGGCAGACTAGCAGGACAACAGCGTGCGGGTTTGGCCGCTTCGCGTATGCCGCCCACTTGCGCTTGTCCGGCATCTGGTCAAAACGCCGAATAATGATCAGGCGCCGCTCGGACATCATGGGCACAGTCAGGCATAGCGCAATCGCTTCTGAAGCGTCAGCCTCGTCCCCGTACAGCAGTGTGTAGTTGAAATCTCTCAGGTCTTCATCGATGGCATACGTCGTGGCGAGCTGCAGCAGCTCATCAATGAAGTAGCGCTCCTCCCCAAAGATGAGGTATAGCGGCTCAAACTCCTGCTCCTTGTACGACTTTGCCAGCCCCTGGTACTGCTTCAGGCTGGTCACTTTCTTGATTGCCATCAGCCTAAAAGCTTCGCTGTAGCTGCCGTGCTACATGTTGCAGCAGGTCGAGATCATGCTGCGTGAGCGCATGCAAAAGCCCGAATACGTCGTACGTCTGCCCGTCCAGCCTGCCCATCCGGGTCCATGCGGAAGGTGGCAGTGCAGTGGCATAGTCCAGTAGCGCCTTGCGCTCAGCCTGCGCAGCTGCCAGGATTTCGCCGAATTCCCGCGCATTCCACCGCGCTACCGCTGGCAGTGTTACCGCGCTAGCCGGGTTTTTCTCCAGCTTCATACGCCGCAAGAGAGGCAGTATCACGGTCCGGTCCCAATCTGCCATGGTTCCGTAGCGTTCCTTGACGGACGGTCCCGTCAGGCGCGACTCAAGCTCCGCAGGCGTAAGACGCCTTGCCACCAACTTGGTCGCCTCGAGCTCATCAATGATATGCCCGAGTTGGAGCAGCAAGTCAAGGCGCAGCTGCTCCGGGCTCATTCATTCTCGTCCGCCGGTCGCCCCGTCCACACGTTTGCCTGCGCGATGGGCTCCTCGGCACGAAGATGCGTATTCTCCAGCGTTTCCATGCCGGCATTGACCAGCTGCGTCAAATGGTGCCGATCTTTGAGGCTGTGCAGGTTGTTTTCCTCTGGATGCTGCCACGGCTCCGCCTCTTCTTGCCGATTCTTGTACACTTCCAAGTACTCCAGGCGGTCCTTGAGGCGTTCAACGGGCATCATCAGACGGTCCAGACCAAATATCGCCTCCTCACGGTCCTGAAACGTGAGGTCGTATTCCTTCGACATCACGATGGCTTCTTCGGGACACACTTCTTCACAGAACCCGCAGTAGATGCAGCGAAGCATGTTGATTTCGAACCAGGCTGGCTCGCGTTCCTTCGGGCTGGTGGGATCGTCAACCTCTTTCGACTGCATGGATATCGCCATTGGCGGACATGCCTTTGCGCACAGGTTGCAGGACACACACCGCGTCTTGCCGTCCTCTTCCACGAGCACCGGGCGGCCGCGGAATGAATCCGGCGGATCCCACAACTCGTCTGGATATTCGGTGGTATACTGCGGCTCCTTGACCAGCTTCTTAAAGCTATATGCGAGCCCCTTGAGGATTTCGGGCAGGTAAAGCCGCTCCGCCAGGTTGAGTTTGCGCTCGTTGTCTGGCTTGGTATTCCTAGGTACGCCGGCCATCGCAGGAGTGTGTTTGCAAAGGCCAATTAAAGAAATGCGTGTGCAATTGTTCCTACCTGTCGCGTTTTGACTTGGCCCGATACACTACGGAAATGGGTACGCCCTCAAACCCAAATGCTTCGCGCAGGCGTCGCTTCAGGTAGCGGGTATAGTTCGTCGATACGCCATACGGGTAGTTGCAGAAGAATGCAAAGACCGGGGCCCGAGTGCTAAGCTGCGTGACGTACTTGATCTGAACATGCCGGTTGCGATAGCTGGGCGGGTGGTTCCGGCTGATGGCTCGTTGCATGACCTCATTGAGAGCGGCCGTCGGCACACGCTTTGCACGCTCCGCCAGGACCTTCACTGACTGATCCAACACACGGAACACGCGCTGCCGCGTCAGCGCGGAAATGAATATGACGGGTACGTAGTCCAGCGTCTGGAGCCTGGCCTTGATGTCCCGCTCGAAGTCACGGGCGGTGTTGGTTTCCTTCTCTACCAGGTCCCACTTGTTGACTGCAATGAGCAGCCCTTTCTTTCCAGCTTCTGCATCCTTGAGAATGCGGATGTCCTGGGCCTCCAGGCCCTGCGTCGCATCCAGAACTAGCACGGCGATTTCGCAGCGCTCCATTGCACGCTCTGTGCGAAGCACGGAGTACAGTTCTACGTTGTCGGCCACGCGTGCACGCCTGCGCAGTCCCGCAGTATCGACTAGGACCAGATCGTGGCCCTGGTAGGATATGGGACTGTCGATGGCATCGCGCGTGGTACCGCTGATGCTGGTCACGATGGAGCGTTCTTTGCCGAGAAGTGCATTAGCCAGCATTGATTTGCCTACGTTAGGGCGTCCTACCAACGCAATGTGTCCGCGGCTGTCCTCCTCTGCGGACGGCTTTTTGTGCGGCAGCAAGTCCACCAGGGCATCCAGGAAGTCGCCCGTCCCCATACCGTTGGTGCCGCTTACCGGAAACACTTCGCCCAGGCCCAGGCTGTACAGGGAGGCGGCCATGTAGCGCCGCTCAATGTTGTCGGCCTTGTTGCCCAGGACCAGGACCGGCTTGTCGCTGCGCCGTAGGATGCGGGCCATCTCTTCATCAAGGTCTGTCACTCCGGCGATGACATCTGCCACCATCAGCACCACGTCAGCCTCATCGATGGCGACATGTACCTGCTCACGGATCGCTTTTTCGAAGCGCTCCGCCGATCGCGGCACGAATCCACCTGTGTCCACCAGCGAAAACACGCGCCCATTCCACTCAACGTGGCCGTAGACGCGATCACGTGTGACCCCGGGCTCGTCGTGGACGATTGCCTGGCGCGCTTCGGTGAGCCGGTTAAATAGCGTCGACTTGCCGACGTTGGGACGTCCTACGATGGCAACCAGTGGCATGGGGCTACAACCGTTCCTTGTGTTCCAGATAGAGCGCGCGAAACAGCATAAACGTGGTCTTGGCAGTTTCGGTGGTAAACCAGTAGTTGATCCCCGCCCCGACGGCCGCACCGGCCAACGGGATGGCTTGAAGCAGCTTCCGGCCCACCAGGTTCTTTGCAATTTCTCGCGGCACGTGCCGACTCTGGTCGGGAATCGTGCCGCGGACGCGTCCCTTGTAGCCCGCATCGCCCGCCAAAGCGGCTGCTGCGACAGTGACCTCGCGAAGGGCGGCGCCGCGCGCGTCCCGTGTGTTGGCAGCTGCAGCATTGTATATCGAGAGCACTACCGGACTGTATTCGGGGCTTTTCATGGGGAAGCCAAAGGCTGCCCCGATCTGCTGGATAAGACGGAAGTTGATCATGAACAGGATCGGGATATCGGCAGCTATAAGTACAAAGCCGCCCAGTCCCGTACCACCGCCGCTTAGCGCGGCAAGCACGGCGTTCTGGGAAAAGAACCCCTTTGCCAGCGCATCGAGCCCTTCCAACGGCTGGTGGCGCAAAGCCTCCGCATCCTCCACCTCAAGTCCCTGTGCCCTCGCGCCGGCCACAATTGTGCTGGTGTCGCTGGTCCACCTTGAAGCGTCATTGAGCATGGACAAAAACTGGCTTACGGCCTCGCCCGCCTGGTCCGCTACGCTTGCCGGCACCGTTTTCTCAACCGCCCAGTCCACCGGCCGCATCAACAGATCAAAGGCGCGCGCTAGAATTGAGGCTTCCCCGCGGACCCAGTCGTCAATTTCGCGGCGTGCCTTCTTGTCGTAAGAAGAGAGATTCATGATGAGTCCTGCTAAATCAAAATCAGCCCCAGAATGGCTACCCCGAAGCAGTAGTATGCAAAATAGTGGAGTCTTCCGCGCCTGACAAAGCCTAAAACCACCTTTATTGCTACGATCCCGCTAAGGTAAGCCACGCCCGTGCCAACGATGAGCGGCGCGAGAGCAGCCTCGGAGGATGATTCCAAGAGACCCGCTCCCTTAACCAGAGCCGCTCCAAAAATCAGCGGCACCGCCATGAGAAACGCAAAATCCGCAGCTGTCTGTGGCTGCACATCCTGATACAGTGCCGTGCAGATGGTCGCGCCTGAGCGCGATATGCCGGGCAAAAAGGCCACGCTCTGCGCCAGGCCGATGACGATGACCTTCCATGACGACAACCTGCCTACTGGATTTCTCTTCGCGACCGTAAACAGCAGCAGCACACCGGTTACCAGAAGCATTGCGCAAACCAGGCGCGGGCTGCCAAAAGCCGCTTCCAGCGGATCTGCCAGAACCACATAAACCAATCCACTGGGCACCATTGAAAGAAGTATGAAGAAGCCCATGCGTGCATCCGGGCTTTGGCGATAGGCCACGATCGGACGGAGCAGGCCACTTAGCGTCTGCGCGATGATGGCACCCAGGCGTCGCCCATAGAGGGTCACGATACTAAGCGCTGTACCCAAGTGCACAAAGATTTCGAACAGAAGGTCTTGGTGCGCCTGTAGTCCTAGGGCCTGCTGTGCCAGCACAAGGTGCCCGGACGAAGACACGGGCAAGAATTCCGTCAATCCTTGCAGAAGACCCAAGAAGCCGGCTTCCCACCATTCCATAGCAGCAGTATTAGGCGTGAGCGCTAGGCAGGGCAGGTTTGACTATGAGGACTTCTTCCTGATCCACGATAACGGCGCCCGGCTCCGCGCCTTTTGGCTTACGCACGAACTTGCGCGGCGTTACAATGACCGGCACCAACGCACTGCCGCGCGCCTTGCTGTGGTACGCAGCCAGTGAGGCAGCAGTGTTCAGGAGTTCTGCCCCGGGTTGCGCCAGTCTGTTCGGCAGGCGTAGCACTACATGGGCGCCGCTCGTGCCGCGCGCATGCATCCACAGGTCGAATGACCGGGCATAGCGAAGCGTGAGCGCGTCGCTGTCGCGCGCATTCTTTCCTACACGTACCTCGTAGCCAAGGACCAACGGATAGGAACGATACGGCAAGCGCGTGGCCACCTGCTGCTGGGACCCCAAAGCCGCAAGGTTAGAGGCTTCACGCACCTTGATCGCTTTGACATCCGCCACGGACTGCGCAGCACTGACTTCTTCCAAGAGTGCTAACAGGCGCTCGGCCCTTTCCTGTGCCGCTTTTGCTTGCTGTGCCAGCGCATGCCGCGCCTGGCGGGCCTTACGTGCCTTTTCATAGTATCGTTCAGCGTTTTCAATTGTGCTGAGCGATGGCTGCAGCGGGATCGTAACGGCATCCTGACCCGAAATAATGTCATCAAGTACGATGGCACGGGCACCGGCAGGCTGCGGTGGCCTTGCCATCAGCAGGTGGCCATAGCGTTCATAGGTGGCCGCGCGGGAGATGCACTGCACCTCCGCAGCCAAGCTGCCCGCCTTTCGCCGCGCCTTAGCCAATGCTCTGGCCACTATCTTCTGGAGCGGACCCCTGAGCGACGCCAGCGCATGCTGCGCCAGTGCACGCTTCGCCCACGCCCGCAACGCAGAATCCACCGAAGGATACGGTCGCGCCTCGGTATCGGCGTGGGTTTTCAGTGGAATCAGAGAAAAAGTGTTGGCCTCCACATATACTCGCGGCCTGGGCCGCTCTAGCGCACGACCAACGTTCTGCATAGAATCAAATAGCGCCTCCAGCTCCCTGGCCTCGCAGGCGGCAGCAGGCTTGTCCGTTACTCCGGCGCGTCGCATCACCTCAAGAACCAGCGTCCGATCAAACACCTTGAAGGCACGGCTAAGGGCCCGTACAGCAGAGAGATTTGCGGGCTGCCAACGTTCCAAGAATGCGCTTGGCGTATCAGGCAATGCGGCTGCAAGCGGCGCTGGCAAGGAGCGTCCCGCCCAGTACGCGCCGCGCCGAAAGGCATCAATAACTTTGCCATTGTCTCGAGTCAAAAACACGTTGGCCTGAGAACCGAATAGAAACGCTTGTAACTCCTGCCCCTCCTCCAACGCCATGATCAAGATCCTGTCCCCGGGTGCGACGCGGACGGACTTGATGCTTTTCCCATGGGCCTGGGCCAACACCGCAGCTACGTTGCGGCGTGCCCGGCTCGCCTGTGGCGACCGAAACGTACACTGCACTGGACCATGCAGCCGTAAATGAAGCTGCCCCCTGCCCTCCACGGCCACCATGACTTCGCCCCGGTGCTGCGACCAGGCGTCGGTGATAACGCGCCCGGCCAGGACATCCGACCATTCGGCTGCCAGCGTACGCAGCGTAAAGATGCTGTTTACCATTCGTGCTCCGCAGGCCCAAGTGAATTGCCCAGCTCAAAATTCCTCATTCCGTATCCGTGAACCTACTGTAGTACTTCCATGGTACGCATCCTGTGCAAACTGTAGCTACGTGGAAAGCTTGCATATGGCATTTCCCCGTGCTACTTGCCGTGGCAGCACGGCTTTAATACCCGAGAGGCAGGGCGCCAGCGGGATTCGGACCCTTGCGACCGGTGGAGAAACAGCGGAGGCCGAATCCGACGGGCAACATCGCCAAACTCACATGATGTCCTGGTTGGTGGTCAGTGGCCAGGGAGGACTGAACTCTCTGGAGTTACAAACTTGGTGGACCTCGTCGGCTGAGCAGCCCCGCCACGGACGGATAAAAGATTGATTTTGACACTGCTGCGCCTTGAGCCGGAACCGAACCTTTTGGCGTTGCATGGAGAGTGGTTGTCCTCTCCGTTCTCCGCGGAGGAATAAATGCCTACATGGCGGCAGGCCTTGCGTACGGATAGGATTCCCTACGGTCTAGTTGCCCTGGAGACAACACAAGCACATACAAAAAGCTTGTATGTGCCCAAGTCAATGCTCGATGACGCTATCCCAACCTCGCGACCTGAAAGACCCGTACCGCTGAGATATTGGGCGCACGGAGGAGGAGGCGCAAAGCGTCGATTATATGGACGAAACGGAATGCGTAAGACCCTGGGCACTTGCTGCGGAGCTTGGGATTCATCTACTACGAACCGCTTTTTTTCAGCCGCTGCAGCCACTTTCATGGCCAGTCTTGAGTTTCTCTCATTTACGCGATGCCAGTCGCATATGGCCGGTGCCACGGAGCATTCGTGACCAGTTGCTTAAGGAATTCTTGCCGGGCGTACCCGCGGACGGCACGCAGGACGGAAGCAGACTATGCCGCGCTTCTGCGTTTTGCTGCTTGCGGAGCGTGTGCACAGCCGAAGGCCTGATAGGGCGACAGATTCCGACGCGGATACACATAGATGAATCGCTGCGCCGTCTGCATGCCCAGGATCGGACGAGCACGTGCCGATAGAGTCGGCATGCTCGAAGGTCTTCGTCAAGCTCTTGGGGAGCAAACTGTCGGAGCAGTTGGGCCGGTCTCCACGGGCGCGTTGTACAGGCTGTGCGCCGCGAGCCTCGACCACGGCAGCGGCCAAAAAAAGGGGACTACATACTTGGCTATGCAACAACCGTCTGGATCCTGGAATGCGGGCAACGAAGACAAAGAACGAATCCAAAGGAAGAGAGGGCTACCAAGATATGGCCGGCCAAGGTGTACACGAGCGGGCTAAGCCGTTAGCTCGGGGGCAGCAATTAGGCCCGCCGAAGCCACGCAAGGCGCTCGCTTTGGCGGGGTAGCTGCATAGCAAAGAACGTAATTCTCCTTTTGGAGGCATTCCGGTCCATGCTGCTCCAGGACACACAACTGACTTCGTTTATGCCAGAATAGGTGGTTGCAACCGCGACGAGGCGGTAAGCTTGGCGGTTTGGTTGATGTGTGTTTGTCGGAAGGATGACCTCCGTACACTACGAACTGATATCCCAAGCGACAACGGTCGGCGGCGCCGTTCCTTCTTCGGTTACAATCCCGTACGCACGGCGGCCCCGTACTACGCGCAATCGCACACCTTGGGGTACGCTTGTCTTTCCTACCACGAGCCCATTCTTATTCACGACCAGCCACGTGCTGGTCTGCTCACCCTCCTGCTGGGTCAATTCTATCCAAAGGCGGCCTTCGTCATCCGGTACCAGCGTCTTGAAGGCCGGCTTGACTTCCGGAATTCGCGCCCGAACCATCTCTTGAAAACCATCACGCGCGTTCGCAATTGCCTCTTGCCGCTCAGATTGCGTGACCGGAATCGGCGTGTGGGGTACGGTGATGGCGAATTCGGGTTGCTGGCCGCCGCGAAATGGCAATGCGGTTATGTGAATGCTGCCAGTTGTGCCATAGTACAATACCTGATCAGTACTGAAGGCAAGGCTACCGCCGGAACCAAAGGGAAGAACGTCGAAGCTGATGGTCAATTCTTCGATTCTGACTAGGAGGTTTGACTGAGGCAGCTGCGCTACGGAATCGCTTATAACAGTGCCACTCCAGTCTACAAGTTTGATCCGTAGAAAGTTTGGATCGGATTCATCTGAGTCGGGCGAATAGCCACTGGCATACTGCAGGAGTAGCCCGATATCCGTTGCGCCCAGGAAATCACGAGGCGAGCCGTCTTCAGAAAAACTGGGCTTCAAGCTCGTGACATACAAATGGTCTTGCGGGGAGAATATGGTAAGCTTGGAAGCCCAGATATCCCATGCGTAAAGTGAATCTCCTGGTCCTAAATGCACATCGGGCATGTCGATGAATTCGCCGGGTCCCTCACCTTCCCTGCCAATCTCGCCGATCTGTATACCTTCCTTGGAAAATTTGCGAATTCGCTTGAGTCTGTCGTGCGTAATGTAGAGCTGTCCCCTGGAATCAACCGCCATACCAAGAACAAACCCGAAGAGCAGAGAATCACCGGCCGATTCGTCACCAATCCGGAACGCCTCGGTTAGCGTAAGTACACTTTCTTCTGAACTGGCATCGCCTTCACTCGAACGTTGGTCGTTGGCACGCTGACACGCCCCAAGCACCAGCATCGCCGCCACAAGGGTAAAAACGGCACGGACGCTATATGGTCCTTTTGAATTGGTCATCTTCTCATGTCATCTTGTTGGACTGGATAACGATGTGACGCTTTCGGCCAGCCGATACGCAGCCACGGTCGGCATATCCAGTTCGCCGCGCTTAAGCAGTGGCAAACGTGAGGCTTGCAGCACCGTTCCCGTCCGAACATTGAACCGCTTGCGGCATGTGGGGCAACGGTACGGCATGGTCTGTTTCGGGCAAGCATAGGTACCGGTGCCCCTGCATTGCGGGCAGAAGCGGCCTTCCGGCCAAGAGATGGCCTTAAACCATGCCCGGGCGGCCCCCTCGTCAGGATGCCACCGTGCCAACTCCACAAGCGTGATTCCCTTGCGGTGTGATCTGCCTGGCCCTGTCATGATTCCCCCAATCTGCTTTACCCCTCATGTCATCCGGCTCGATCGGAGAATAGTTACAGCTAAGTGTATAATTGCCTAAATAGGTGGCGAGTGCCTACCGCTGAAGCGAGCTCTTTCAATTACGTGCGCGAGACCGTGGGCCGCAACGATTTTGGGGCCAAGCTGAATCTGAAGACCACCGGGGCGGTGCGATGACCAGCCGATTCGACCCTCATAGACAACGAGCGAGCTGTTTCGCGTGAAAGGCCCGGTGCTCCTTGAGCGGCAAAAATGACTGCAGGGCCGCGCTGCATGGGAATGGCGAAGCCGCAATAGTTGCAGCGCCACGCACTATGGCACGATCGTTGCGTGGAATTCTTTGTGAAATCCCTATCTTTGTGATTGAAGGATTCTTTTGTAGATTCCTATATACGTTCTGATGATGCCGAAAGTATGAAATCCTGCCTCGCGATCCTGGTATGCCTGGTGGCCGCTGCTCCCGGCGTAGCCCAGGTTAGAACCATTACCGGAACCGCCGCCGACTGTAGCGGCGGCGTGTCTGAGGGGTTTGGCTGCCATGAAGTCCAACTGCTGTCCAAGCTTTCGCCCGCTGACCTGAGCACTACTTATGTCAATGACGTCTGGGGATGGGCAGACCCCGCTTCCGGCCGCGAGTTTGCCCTCGCCGGCACAAGGAGTCACGTAGCCTTTGTTGAGGTAACCGATCCGGTGAATCCGGTTTTTGTAGGAACGCTTCCCTCACACGACCCGGCCGCACAGTCTGTCTGGAGAGATATGAAGGTCTTCAAAGATCACATGTTCGTGGTGGTAGACGGGCCCGGAGCCAATGGCATACAGGTCTTTGACCTCACGAACCTGCTGGCACCGCCGTCCGTGCCATACCAGTTCACGCAAACTGCGCACTACGATGGCATCGGGCCGGCGCACAATATCGTGATCAATGAAGCTACCGGCTTCGCGTACGCTGTGGGCTCCCGCCCCAGCAGCAACAATGCGTGCCAGTATGGGCTGCACATGGTTGACATCAATGACCCACAGACCCCCACCTATGCCGGCTGCTTTATAGACACAGAAACGGGGCGTGGTAGGGGGTATTCGCATGACGCTCAATGCGTCATCTATGACGGCCCTGACCAAGATTACGTCGGGAAGGAAATCTGTATCGGCTTTAACGAGGATGCGATCAGCATATCTGATGTTACCGATAAGGACGCGCCGATCGATGTTGCCAAAGCATCCTACCCTGATGTGCGGTATGCGCACCAAGGTTGGCTGACGCCGGACCACAAGTACGTCGTCCAAAACGATGAGCTGGACGAGAGGCCGCTCCTCGGCCCCAACGGTCGCGGTCGGGGCACGCGTACCCTGATCTGGGACATAGTAGAACTTGACGACCCGATTCTCCTCAAGGAGTATTGGGGAGTAGCGAAGTCTACGGATCACAACCTGTATGTGCTTGGCCAGTACGTCTTCATGGCCAACTACACTAGTGGATTGCGCGTCGTAGACATCTCCAGGCCCAGGACCCCCAGAGAGGTCGCTCACTTTGATACGCATCCTGCCGATGACAACATAGGATTCAATGGTGCCTGGACGGCCTACCCTTACCTGCCAAGTGGTACGGTACTGGTTAACAGCAATCCCGAGGGACTCTTTATGGTGAGTCCGGTCGGGCTGACCGTCACGGCCAGCGAGGCCGACGCCCCGCTTCCTGAATCGTTCGCGCTCGACGCGGCCTACCCCAATCCCTTTAACCCGTCCACTTTTGTCACCGTCAGCGTACCCGCCGCGCAGGACATCGATGTGCGCGTTTACGACGGCCTGGGCCGGGAAGTGGCCGTCCTGCATGCCGGGCTGCTACCCGCCGGATCGCATGAGCTTCAATTCGAAGGAAGTCGCCTCACTAGCGGAACGTACCTCATCCGCGCCGTGTCTGAGTCGGTTACCAAGACGCAGTCTGTAACGCTGGTAAAGTAACGCGACTGCCCGGCAGAGGGTATCCGCAGCGCTGGAAGGATAGGTAGATCCTTGGTTTGCCGCTGGACGGATGCCTCGCTCATGTTTCACATTAGGCCCGCCGGTCAGGCATGTTTGGTACAGGAGCAATTGTAAGGTCCTGGTCCATTTCACGCCCATCGATTGGATAGACCAGCGGACGTGCCCGAGATGCAGCTGGCAGTGGGATTGCAGGCTGGGGATGCAGAACGATTGAACGGGATAGCCTTGCCTGGCTTTGCGTGTATCACCGGCAGTGTAACGCGCTTGAAGCGCCCCCGTACCGATAGAGGACTGGAGATGCAGCACTCAGCAAATGCACCGGACAAACGATCGCGCAGGAATGTCGCGATGAGCTAAACGCACGGCCCTTTACGGTGGCCAGCGCAGCGTACGCCGTAGTTCCTGACTTTGAGCCACCTATCCAGTCCATCTCTGACGGCCAGCGGAAGCCTTGCTAGTACAAGCGCGGTGTAGGTGGCTCTGTGCACTTCCGTATATCTAACGTAGACGGCGGCCTTCGGCCTTGCCGAAGCACTAAGACACGCCATCCCCCAAAGCACAAGGCAAGACTGCTGTTCAGCCAGCTTGTGGTAGCCCGCACCATAGCTACTGCCAGCAAATCCGCATGAGTGCGACTGCTTTGGCTCACGGGATCGTTTTCAGTCATGCCATGCAGATGCGAGCAGCCTCATGCTGGCGCAATTGCTCATCAGGAGCAATGGCTCCGGCCACTTTGCTGGTGACGGCGGATACGCAGTGAGCGTCGCGGCCGGAAACCAAAGCACAGAAGGAGCATTTGGAGTGGCTTCGTAAATGCTTAGTCCGCTTAGGGCCGGCGCTGCAGGGCAGTAGCAAGACTTGGCATGGGATCCCACCACAAAGGGCTGCAACTGTGGCAACAGGGCTTGCGTATAGGATTACGCGCACCCATGGTGTTACACTATCATGCATGGCACATGCATGCGCTACGCACACGTCGAATCTGCGTGAGGGTGGCCTGATTGCGCGCACTTTCCGAAGCCATTCGGCAGCACTTGGAACCGAGGGCCTTGGGATGGGGGCGCGTATGAAATCCTGAAGCCAACGCTCGACCCCATGACCTCGCGATTCGCCAGTATGTACCTGGCTACTGCGCTGCTATTCGGCGTCTCAAGCGCGCGAGCTCAGTCAATTACCGGGCAGCGAATTCCGTGCAGTGATGGCGAAGCCGCCGGCTACGCGTGCGAGAATGTTGACCTGCTTGCCAAGCTGTCCTTGGCTGACTACGGCGCCACCGGCGCTAGCGACGTTTGGGGATGGACCGACTCACTCACGGGGCGCGAGTATGCTTTGGCCGGGCGGACGGACGCCGTCGCATTTGTGGACATCACCGATCCACTCAACCCCAAGTACCTGGGATATCTTCCTTCCTACACTGGAGAACAGTCTCTGTGGCGAGACATAAAGGTCTGGCTAAACCATGCGTTTGTAGTCGCAGACCTCGCGGGCGACCACGGTGTGCAGGTTTTTGACTTGAGGCAACTGCGGGACGCTACCGACACGCCTCGGACATTTGAAGAGACCGCCCACTATAGCCAAGTAGGAGGTGCGCACAATATCGCCATCAATGAGGACACTGGATTTGCGTACCTCGTTGGCTCGTCTCGCAATAGCGCAAAGTGCCCACGAGGGCTCCATGTCGTTGACATCCTGAATCCGGTAACTCCAACGTACGCCGGATGCTTCACTGATAACCGAAGGCGCGGAAACCGGGACGGATACATTCACGATACACAATGCGTGGTCTACCGTGGCCCTGATACCGAACACCGCTCCAAGGAGATCTGCATCACCGCCAGCGTGACACACATCATGGTTTTAGATGTCTCCGATAAGGCGGACATCGTAAAGCTGTCCAGCTCGGATTACCCTGGCGCCGGTTATGCGCACCAAGGCTGGCTGTCAGAAGACCACAGGTTTTTCTTCCTGAACGATGAGTTTGACGAGCGATACGACACCACCAGGGCCGGCGCCAGAACGGTGATCTGGGACTTGGTCGACCTTGATGATCCGGTTGTGCACGGAGAGTACTTCAGCCCGGTTCACACCGTAGACCACAACCTGTACGTCCGAGGCTCGAACGTGGTGATGGCCAACTACACCAGCGGACTTCGCATCGTCGACGTCAGTGACATCGACAACCCGGTGGAGCGTGGCTTCTTTGACACGCACCCTCAAAACGACTCTCTGCAATTCCGCGGCGCCTGGACCGCCTACCCCTTCTTCCAAAGCGGAATTATCGTTGTCAGCAGCGACCCCGAAGGACTCTTTTTGCTGGAGCCAACGGCTATAAGCCTTTCGGCCTCCGAACCACCGGAGGCTCCAAGCCACTTTGCGCTGACGGATATGCGCCCCAACACGCTTACCTCGACTAGGGCACCGGCGCGCGACGGATCCGCTTCCGGGCCGCAGGCGTCCGGCATTCGTGCACTCTGGGATGATTCGTTTCCGGCAGATGCGCCACCACGCGAATCTTGCGGCTGCGCCGTAGCGACGCGTGGCATGCCCGCGCGACTGCTGAATTCGCCGCCAGTTGACCCAACACGTCTGGCCAGTCGCCTGGGCAAGGACTCGAAGGGTCCGTTTCTGGCGTGCACAAGTCCTGGCGTACCGGCTTGGCCTGACGCCTGCAGGGATCTCAAGGCGCCTTAGGACCGAATCTACCTACGGATAGACTCAGAATATCGACCTAGGATTGGACATCGCCCGCTTACTCTCCGTGTACGGCATGGCACGTTTGCGGCAAGCGCGCGAAGTCTTCGGCTATCCGTGTTGCTGCCGACTTCCTGGTCTTGATAGGCCTTTGCCTGACTATGCTTTGAGACTCGACTACATTGGTTCATAGAGCCGTACGCGCCCACAAACTTGGCGGGTGAATTTGCGCCGTCGGCAACTCAAGACGCACCTGCTGCGTGCGCCGCATACTGATTGCCGGAATTTCTCCGACTTCGCCAAGACTGGTGTCTTGCGGGCGAGTGCGTTCACCGACAATGCCCCTTTCCATAAACGATCCCACGCCACCTGCCACTAGCAGCAGAAAAATCACTACCTTATCCACGAAGCCTACGCCCCCGCGTGCAGCCGCCGAGACAACGGGCCGCCGCTGGTGCCCAAAGTACCCCCATTCCGTGCTCTTAGCGTTTCGAAGAAGTCGGTCGCTCTGCGCTCTCTTGGCTGCGAGCCTGTTTTGCAGCGCCCTCTGGCTGCAACTGCGGCCCCAGTGTTTTACGCACGCGAGCGCCGAGCACCATGAGAGTACCGGACATGAGGCGTCGCACCGTCACCATGACGAAGCCACGATGGCAATGGACGCTGCTATGCCCGCCGAGTCCTCCATGGACATGAGCGGTGAGGCCCAGCATCCTGTGCGATGTGATGACAGCTTGGGATGTTGCGTTTCGCAACACCTTGCTCTCTGGACCGGGGTTATTTCGTTTGCCCCCGGAAAGTTTGAAGTCTTTTCCGCTGCTCCGTTCTTCGCGTTAGCGAACCAGGTGGTTGTCGATGTCGCGCACGGCCCACCGCCTCTCTCGTCCGCACCTGCGCCTACATCCGTTTTAGGCTCCTCCGTTGACAGGCAAGTTCTGCTTGCCACCTTCCTGATCTGATCGAGCTTGTTGCTTGCCGCCCGCGTGGCGGCGCCGGCCTAAGGCCAAACCTCCCTGTGCAACAGGCAGTCCTATCAGTTCAGGATATCCATGCAGCCAACTTGTGCCCCGGGCGCAATCCGCGCCCTGGTCTTCGCCCTGCTTCTGCTCCCGGAAGTAGCCTTTGGGCAGCAGCGCCTGGGTGAACCGGTCGATTCATTACTGACGCTCAGCTCTCTTCTGGAAGAGGTACGGGCTAGCAACACGTCGTTGCGCGCCTCCCGTTTGGAAGCCGCAGCACTAGCTACACGAGTACATCAGGTGTCCGCTTTGCCGGACCCTGCAGTGGTGGTCGGCTACCAGCCGTACGCGCTGCTCACAGCGCGCGGTTTGCAACGAAGCCAGTGGCGGATCGAACAGATGCTGCCGTACCCTGGAAAGCTTGCTCTCAGAGGCAAAGTCGCCGGGCTTGGGGCCGAAGGTGCTGGTTACGAAGCCAAGACACTTGAAGCAGACCTGCTCTTGCAGGCAAAGCAGGCCTACTACCGACTCTGGCGCATCCAGCAGCAGGAATCGAGGATCTTAGCCTATAGAGACCGGCTGCGAGCCTTTGCTGATGACGCAGCTGCGCAGTACGCCGTCGGGGGCGGCAGCCAGCAGGAGATTCTGCGGACCCAACTCGAGGGCAGCATGCTGACGCAGACTCTGCTGGATTTGGCTGCACAGCGCAGAGCGGCTATTGAGACCCTCGCACGTCTCAGCAACAAGCCCTCACTGGCCACGCTCCCAACCAACACGCGAGTTGAATCGCCTCCCTACGTCCGTCTGGATCAGGCCGCTCTGCTGGAGGTCGCTCTTGCGCAACGCCCGGAAGTTGGCGCCCTTGACGCAGCAGCACGGCGCGCCGACGCCACCATTGCGCTGGCGCGCAAGCAATTCCGTCCAGACTTCGGGCTTAGCCTGACCTATTTCGACATCGCCAGTGATGGAGCGCTGCCGGCAGCCACAGGACGCGATGCGATTGCCATCGGACTGTCCGTCAAAGTGCCGCTTCAGCGCAGCGGGCTGCAGGCCAAACTTGAAGAAGCGCGCATACGTCGAGACCAAGTCAAAGCGCGCCAGGAAGCGCTTGAGACGTTGGCGCAAACGCAGATCGCAGATCTGGTGAGTCGCCTTCGCGAGGAATTGAAGCAGCTCTCATTCTATGAGGAAGTGCTCCGTCCTCAAGCTGAATCCTCTCTCCAAGCCACACTCAGCGCCTATTCGACCGGGGGCGCAGAATTCTCCGACCTGCTCCAAGCCGAACAAGTGCTTTTTTCACTAGGCATCGGCTTTGATGACCTCTTCGCAAGCTACCTGAATACTACCGCCACTCTTGAGCGGGTACTCGGCATCACCTCGCTCGCAGACCTTGATGCGCTCTAAATGCCTGCCTGGACATCGAGCCTAATCTGACCACGCTACCATGCAACGATCTGCACAAACCATTGGCCTTGTACTGCTGATTGCGACACTCTCTGCAGGTGGCTTCTTTCTCGGACGCAATTCGGCTGACAAAAGCGAAACCACGGTCCCGCATCGAATGGCTGCCAACGTCAACGAGCGCAAGGTTCTCTACTGGCAAGCCCCGATGAACCCGATGGAGGTCTATGACAGCCCTGGCAAGTCCGCCATGGGTATGGATCTGGTTCCCTTATATGAGGACGCAGTCGATGCGGTATCAGGTGGCGTGGTCTCCATTGATCCAACGACCATACAGAACATGGGCGTTCGCACCACCCATGTCACTAGGATGGATCTCTCACGCGTGGTGCGGACCGTGGGCACCGTCGAGTACAACGAAGAAGCCCGACACGTTGTCAGTTCCAAGATCTCGGGCTGGATCGAAAAGCTGCATGCGAGCTTTGTCGGGCAGTCTGTTCGACAAGGAGACTTACTGCTTGAACTCTATTCTCCCGCGTTTGTGACAACCCAGGAAGAGTATCTGCTGGCCCGGCGGAGCGTCAGTCAGGCCGCGCAGAGCAGCTTCGCGTCGGCACGCAAGGACGCTGAGCTGCTACTCGAATCTGCCCGAAAGCGCTTGGAGTACTGGGACATTCTGCCGGCTGAAATCGAGCGCTTGGCACAAACGGGTGAAGTCAGGAGAACGGTGCTGTTTACTTCTCCCGTCAATGGCATCGTGACGGAAAAGCATGTAACAGAAGGGGCCTATTTGACGGCCGGAACGGACCTGTTCCTGATCGCAGACCTATCAACGGTTTGGGTACACGCAAGTCTTCATGAAAGCGATCTGCCATGGATCGCTGTAGGGCAAGCAGCTGCGGTGGAAATGGCCTATCTGCCGGGAAAAACCTATACGGGCCGAGTCTCCTACATCTATCCCTTCCTTCGTGAAAAAGCTCGTGACATCCTCGTCCGCCTGGTCTTTAACAATTCCGGCCAGAATCTCAAGCCCGGCATGTACGTCAACGTGAAGCTGCAAGGGCGAGTGTACGCTGACGCCACGGTAATTCCTACCGAATCCGTGATCCACTCAGGCGAACGCCATACCGCCTTCGTGGTGCGAGCAGCCGGACAATTTGAGCCTCGCGAGATACGGATCGGCGAAGAAGGAGGCCCGGGTGGCCAGTATACGCGGGTAATATCCGGCCTTACGGAAGGCGAAGAGGTTGTGATCTCCGCCCAGTTCATGCTGGATAGCGAGAGCCGTATGCAGGAAGCGATCCGCAAGATGCTGCCTGAGCGGAAACAACCCGGCGGACCTCCTGCCGAACATCAGAACCTGTAGCACCTGATGGCCGCTTTGCGTCGCTCCCGTACAGCCAGTCGCTAGAGCCATGCTGCAGAGAATTATTGAAGCCTCGGTAAGGAACCGCTTACTGGTAATCATTGGCACCATCCTGATTGGCGTGGGCGGGATCTATGCGATGCTGCGTACGCCGGTGGACGCCATCCCGGACCTCTCTGATGTTCAGGTGATCGTCTTCACCGAGTATCAAGGGCAGGCTCCGCAGGTCGTTGAAGACCAGGTCACCTATCCGCTGACAACAGCGATGCTGGCTGTGCCGTTCGCCAAGGCGGTGCGCGGCTACTCCTTTTTTGGACATTCGTTCGTCTATGTAATCTTTGAAGACGGCACCGACATGTACTGGGCCCGCAGTCGGGTTTTGGAATACCTCAACTACGTCTCCGGGCGTCTACCTGAGGGTATCACGCCCACACTTGGACCCGATGCAACCGGCGTAGGCTGGATCTACGAGTACGTGCTTGATGGAGGCAATCAGTACGACCTCCAACAGCTGCGCTCTCTGCAGGATTGGTTTCTGCGCTACGAATTGATGAGTGTTCCTGGCGTTGCCGAAGTAGCTTCCGTCGGGGGTTTTGTCAAGCAGTACCAGGTGGAAGTCGATCCCAACAAGCTGTTAGCCTACAACGTGCCACTTTCGAAGGTGCGCACGGCCCTACAGCGCAGCAACAGCGACGTAGGCGGCGGACTCATCGAAATGGGTGAGACCGAGTTCATGGTACGCGGGCTGGGCTACATACAGTCAATCCAGGATCTGGAGAACACGCCCGTGGGGGTAGACGACAAGGGGGTCCCAATCCTGATTAAGCACATCTCCCATGTCCACATTGGGCCCGAACTGCGCCGTGGCCTGGTTGACTGGAACGGCGAAGGCGAGACTGTCGGCGGCATCGTTGTGATGCGATTTGGGGAAAACACTCTGACAACCATTGAAGCAGTAAGGGAAAAGCTTGAGGCACTAAAGGCAGGCTTGCCTCCCGGAGTAACGATCCGTACCGCCTACGACCGCAGCGGCCTTATCAAGCGCGCCATCGATAACCTTCAAAAGAAGATTATCGAGGAGAGCATCATCGTTGCGCTGGTGACCTTCCTATTCTTGCTGCACTTTCGAAGCGCTCTGGTGGCAATCATTACGCTACCGATAGGAATACTTATTGCCTTCCTGGCAATGTATCTCCAAGGCCTTAACGCCAACATAATGTCGCTCTGCGGCATTGCCATTGCCATTGGCGCAATGACTGACGCAGCCATTGTGATGGTCGAGAATGCCCACAAGCACTTGGAGCGCGACGCCGGCAAAAAACAACACTGGCAAATAATCACCGACGCAGCGAAGGAGGTCGGTCCACCTCTGTTTTACTCGCTTCTGATAATCACGCTGTCATTCTTGCCCGTCTTTACACTGCAGGCCCAGGAGGGACGATTGTTTGGGCCGCTGGCCTTCACGAAGACCTACGCCATGGCGGGGGCGGCGTTGCTGTCAATTACGATAGTGCCTGTGCTGATGGGCTACTTCATTAGGGGTAAGATCAAACCAGAGGAGAAGAATCCTGTCAGCCGCTTGCTCACTCGTCTTTATCGCCCAGTGATCCACTTCGTGCTTCGCTTCAAGTGGTCCACGCTTGTGGCTTCGATCGTGGTGCTAGGCGCAACGCTCTACCCCTTGAGCAAGCTCGGCACAGAGTTTATGCCTCCGCTGAACGAGGGTGATTTGCTCTACATGCCTACGACGGATCCAGGCATCAGCATCGCCAAGGCCAAGGAGGTGTTGCAACAAACCGACAGAATAATCGCAAGCTTTCCGGAGGTTGAACATGTGTTTGGCAAAGTAGGACGTGCCGAGTCGGCGACTGACCCCGCTCCGCTGTCAATGATAGAAACGATGATCAAACTTAAGCCAAAAAGCGAATGGCGTGAGGGGATGACGATAGACAGGCTCGTTGAGGACTTGGACAATTCGATCAATTTTCCGGGACTGACCAACGCCTGGACGATGCCCATCAAGGCCCGCATTGACATGCTCTCAACAGGCATCAAGACGCCGGTGGGCGTCAAGCTTATGGGGCCGGACCTGCGGGTGCTGGCAGACATGGGCCACCACGTTGCGTCAATCCTGCAGACGGTCCCGGGAACGGTGAGCTCCTTTGCCGACAAGACTGTCGGCGGCAACTTCCTGGACTATCGCGTCAAGCGAGCAGAAGCCGCGCGATATGGCCTAACCGTAAGTGACGTGCAGGACGTGATTATGTCCGCCATCGGAGGAATGAATGTGACACACACAGTCGAGGGCCTGGAGCGATATCCGGTCAACATTCGCTACAGCCGCGAGCTGCGCGACAACGTTGAAGCACTACAGCGGGTATTGATCGCTACGCCGCTTGGCGCGCAGATTCCCATGAGCAATGTGGTGGATTTTACTACCGCAAAGGGGCCGCCGGTAATCAAGAGCGAGAACGCACGAAAGACCTCCTGGGTCTATGTAGACATCCGAGACATTGACTTGGGTACGTACGTGAAGAATGCCCGCGCGGCTGTAGACGCAGCGTTGGTCCTGCCTGAAGGATACAGCATCGTTTGGAGCGGACAGTATGAGTATATGCAACGAGCCCAGGCGCGCCTTCGCATCGTCGTCCCGATCACGGTACTGATCATCTTTCTGCTCTTGTATCTCAACTTTTCGAACATCACCGAGAGCCTGATAGTCATGCTCTCTCTGCCATTTTCGCTGGTAGGAGGAATCTGGATACTGTACCTGTTGGACTTCGAGTTGAGCGTGGCCGTTGGCGTCGGCTTCCTGGCGCTGGCAGGTGTAGCTGCGGAAATCGGCGTAATCATGCTGACCTATCTCGACCAAGCCTACAACGACAAGCGGTTGCAAGGCGAAATGGTAAGTCTGGCGAACTTGAAAGAGGCCGTCTTGGCGGGCACGGCCAAGCGGCTTAGGCCAATCTCTATGACGGTGATCACCATTATTGCAAGCCTGTTACCGATCATGTGGGGGTTTGGCACCGGTTCTGAGGTGATGAAACGGGTTGCGGCACCGATTGTCGGCGGGATGATCTCCACGACGATTCTCAGCCTGCTGGTTATTCCGGCGATCTATTTTCTCTGGAGGAGCTTTCAGATGAAACGCTTGCCGGAAGCCTGACAGGCAACCCGGCGGCCAGGGCGCAGTCGCTTCAAATGTGCCCGGACCGCCCCCCGGAAGCGAGAGTGGCCATATTGCTGTTGGGGCCAATCGGGCGGACAGCAGTCAGGACCAGGCGCTGCAGCCAGAGGTCTTTCGTATTTGCGGTACGGGGCAGGCGAAAGGGACGCATGGTGCCAAGCACTGCGGAAACTTCGCCGTAAGGGACGCTTTTGGTCCGATGCAAGGCCTCCTTGAGATTGAATACAGGGTTGTGAACGAAAACTCGGCAGTGCACGTGAGTGGGAGCACCTTCGAGCATTTGGAACGGAGGCGGAGTGATGTTCAAGATGTTGGCCTTCGCTGCCGTGCCCCCGGCACGGCAGCATCGCGACCCGGACACGATCGCAATATCATCCGACTTCATGCGAAGAAACGTGCAGTGGTTTTGCGCAAGGGTACCGGCAACCGACCACGGAATCAACCACCCGCCCGAACACTGCCTGGGAAAATCTTGCCCCAATTAGACATTTCGGACACACAATTGTGTACTATTACCGTTATGATGGCATCCTGTTGGAGAGTCCATCTGCCGCTCACGAATTCCAACTTACCTTTTGGGGGCCAGACGCTATGAAGACTAGAGCGAATCAGCTTATCGCCGTGGCAGCGCTATTGCTGCTGGGTGGGGCGTTATGCGTTGATGCAGCAAGTCAAAGTCCTGCAGCTGCCGGGAAGATGCTCATAGGCGACACGAAAGCCGCGGGTCACTGCGCACTGGCGAGTCAATCTACTATAGATATGACTTGCAAGGGTGAACCGTGCTCGTTTGCAGACCAGATCGTCCCCGCAGAAGTCCGGCTTTTGGGCACTCGAATTTCGGAATCGGAGCTACCACCTCTCAATCTGGGCAGCTTCGTCTACTACGACCAGTCCCTGTTTGCAGTAGACGACATTAGCCAGGCCATTGCGAATCTACCACCAGCAACCGGTGGGACCGTGCTGCAGCAAACAGCGCCGCTTGAATGGGAGACGTTTTGCGCGTTGGTCTCCAAATCAACAAGAAAGCAGCGGAAGCAATTCGAGCAGTGTATGGATAAGTTTCAGGGCAAGAACTTCTGCTCTTACACGAATTCCTACGGCGACCGGGTTGTCAACGACGACCCTTTGAAAGCGCAGCCATCGACAACGAACCGGGAGACGGCGTGCACGCTGCCCGCCAACGCAACCAAAAAGCAGCGGAAGAGATTCGACCAGTGCATGGGCGACGTCGAGTCCAATGGCCTCCGTTCCTACACGAATTCGTATGGCGACCTGGTTATCACAGGCCGTCTGTTGGCGCCGGGGGCTATTGTGTGTGCGCTACCCGCCAACGCAACCAAAAAACAGCGGAAGAATTTCAACAAGTGCATGGGCAAATTCAAGGGTAAGGAATTCTGTTCCTACACGAATTGGCATGGCGGCCGGATTGTCAGAGGCATCTGACCCAAACTGCAAACTTCCTGTGCGTTGCTGTGCCCTATAGGCATATGCAACGCGTCCAGGCGCGCCTATCCGCCATCGAGCCGATCGCACTGCTGACCATCATTCTGAGGATGCAAATCCTTCGATCAAGCGGGCAGGGAGCAGAGTGAGGTCTTGGATGGCGGCCGTAGCGCCCTTTTCTCGGCACAGCAGCCTCTATATCCTGGCGCAACGAAACAGTGGTCCGACTTCGAGTGAAGATATGCGGTGTTGCCTTGCCTCAAGTGGGCTCGTGCAACCGACCACGAATCGTGCAGCTGCCACTGTTTGTAGCACTGCAGGGTCACCAAGAGACTCACGTACCCTTCACGACAGCCCATAGTGGGCCTGACCAATAGTGCACCCGGCGCTCACAAATCGGCCCCGGTATCAACCATACACCCGACTTGTGGAGGAACTTCCACCTCATTCAGACGCAAAAGATGGCAGTATCCATACTTTTGCCGTAGCAGTGGCGCATTGATGAAGAGGCCAGCTGCCGCGCACGAATTCAAACGTATCCTGAGGGGGCCAGACACTATGAAAACTAGAGCGAATCATCTAATCGCCGTGGCGGCGCTGTTGCTATTGGGCGGAGCGTTTTACGTAGACGCAACAGGCCAGAACCCTGTAGCAGTAGGGGATGTGTTCGCAAGCGGCGCGGAGGCCGCGGGTCACTGCGCACTGGCAAGTCTACCGACGATAGTTTTGGCTTGCAAGGGTGAACGGTGCGCGCTTGCAGGCGAGAGTGTCCCCGAAGGCGTGCGACTTCAAAGTGCCCGTGCTTCGGAAACGAAGCTTCCGCCGCTCAACTCCGGCAACAACCAGCGCCACGTGTTTGCAGCTAACGACGATGGCCAGTCCTTACTGAGCCGCCTAGCGCTGCCGTTTACCCAAGTTTTCCCCTCGACATTCTGATTTATGCCGCATAGATTGGCGGCATGTTCCAGCAGAGCCAGATTCTTCGTACGCTGAGCGAGGCGCAGTCCCAGGCGCGTCTGGACGGCATCTTGGCTGATGAGGGTCTGAAGAATCGTGCCGCCATCGCCCGGCGTGTGTGTGCGGTCTTTGACTTTGTTGACGCACGCGGGCAGTTGCAGGTAGCCAGTTGCGCCAAGGCGCTCTCGAAGCTGTCCGACCGCGGCCGTATAGCACTGCCGGCGCCGATGAACGACCACGCTGCCGGCGCGTCCCCCCGGCTGCTGAAGGAGGGCATGCCCATGCCGAGTGCCCTTCCGGAACTTTGTCACTTTATTTTTTCCAAGAGCCAGTAAGTACCCTTCAGACAGTCACTTACGAAAACTGTCTTTTTCTATAGCACTACCATTTCAGGGTCGTTTTGTGTGCGCCTTGTAGGTGTAGTTGTGAGGCTTGAGGCCCATAATCATGGCGATCTGGCGCTGGAGCGGACCTTGGTCTGCATCCTTCTTCAACAGAATGCAGGAGCGCCGGTCTGTTGGCAATACGGTCGTGATCCGGTGCCACCGGTTCAGCTCAAACTGCAGCGTGGTCCAGCTGCTGTGGAGGTCATACTGCTTCAGCTTCGTGCGAATGAGTTGCACCGCCTGATAGGCCAGTACCGAGAGGAAGATGTGTGTCCGGATGCGCTCATCCTTGCTGTGGTATAGGGGACGCATGCCCAACTCGGACTTCAGCGAACGAAACGTGCGCTCGATGTCTGCAAGCTTCCAGTATGTGCGTGCGATTTGCGAGGCAGACCAGTCCGTGTGGCTGGTATGCAGGATGTAGCCGCCCGATGCTTGCGTCTGCTGCTCAAACGCAGACAGGTGCGTAAAGGTGACCGCCTTCGCGTGCGTACTGTCCTTTTTGCGCAAGACATCGATCTTGTACTGGTACGAGACGCGCTTATGCCTTTCGAGCTCGCGACCGAGTCTGCGTTGCACCTTGTCGTATTCCTTGACGCAGCGGGGCTTGGAGAGTCCCTCGTGCAGGGTTTTCAGCGCAGCCTCGAACTTTGCGCGCCTGGTGTTCAGTATGCGATCACCGGTGGCCTTGCGTGCCTCGCTATGCAGGTAGACTTGCAGCGTTCCCTCTTGCTGCTCCAGGCGCCAGGCTTTGATGGAGACCCCGCTTTGTGTATTCCAGCACTCCTCCGGCGCGCGTTCAGGGGGTGGCGGCGCCTGCGTGCGCTGCACACAGATCCAATCCAGTCCCTTCGACCGCAAGTACGCCACATTGGCGCGCGTGGCTATGCCCGCGTCCATGATGACGGTCGCACGAGCGCCATTGAGCCGCTCCATGGCCTGTTGAAGCGTCTTTGGTTCGCTGGCATTGCCAGCAAGGACGGCTGCGCCACGCACAAAGCCGGACGCGTCCAGCATTAAGGCCAACGTCACCAACGGACAATCCGATCGCTTTTCCTTGCTTCGTCCATACGCCAGGAGCGCGCCTTTCTTGCGACCCGTGTAGAATGTGTTGGTCAGATCATACAAGATGAGCGTCTCACTAAAGCCCAACAGCCGCTGCGCATTGCCATAGAGTCCGTCCATAAGCGCTTCGCGCAGCGCATACAGCCGATCGCCTACGCGGTACAGCGTACTTGCGCACGGGGCCTCCAGCTGCACCAGCTCCAAAATGGCGGAGGCCTTCATCATCCACTGGTACGTATGCGCCTCACTTCCGGGCGACAACATGCGCCCAACCACCAGAACCAGGGCCATGCGAATAGCATCTTCTCGCATGCCCAGCGCGCGTAGCAGCGCCGTGAAGCCGAGTTGCTCCAAGGCTTGCAGGCATACGCGCTCGCCGCCGACCGTGCGTGTATCCGGATGATGCACTGCGTCGGTAATGATGGCGTCGCGGTCATCGCGTCCGGCGTCCACATCGTAGTCCTTCTCACGCAGCCGGCGCACGATCTCGTCCACGGCGCATTCGATCTTCTCATCCTCCAGCGGTAGTGCGCGCTGTCCGCGCAGTGCCAGCTCAACCCGCTTGGTTACGGTGGGCCAGTCGGCTTCGGCAATGTCAAAGTCCTGTCCAAGGTTCAGGATGGTTTTTTGATTGGGCTGGCCATTGACACGTCGGCATTCGAGCAGTCCGTATCCGGTGCGTTGCGTTGCATCTTTGAGCTTGTAGACTCTCCTGCGGATGTACACGGCGCAGTCGTATTGGCCTGCGCCCAATATAGCGGGTGGGGGCGTTGCCTGTGTGAAGTATTGATGAATAACACTAAAATAGCACTACAACAGACTTCATCAATAATAACGGTTATAAACCCTATGAGTACTAGATGATAATCGAGTTAAAGTCGCCTATTTTAACCGTGCCCACACCTCGTCCCTCGGCAAAAGTGACAAACTTCCGCTTCCACGCTCCGTCCGCGAAGTGGAGGACCTGTCACTGGTCATGGTCACGGACGACGACCAGCGCGCCGTATGGAACACGCTGCTGGACCAGGAGCATCCGCGGGGCACGACGACGTTCTTCGGCGCGCAGGTGCGCTACCTGGTGCATAGTGCGCAGGGCTATCTGGGCGCGCTGGGCTTTTCGGCCTCGGCCCTGCGTCTGGCCGCACGGGAGCGATGGATGGCCTGGAGCGATGCGCAGCGCCAGGCCCACCTGCATCATGTGGTGTGTTTGAGCCGTTTTTTGATTCGGGGACCCTGCACGCACCTGGCGAGCCGTGTCCTGGGCCTTGCGCTCAGGCAGCTGCCCGATGATTTTGAAGAGCGTTACAGGTACCGCCCTTGGGTTGTGGAGACCTATGTGGATCCGAACTGGAAGGGTACATGCTTCCAGGCGGCAAACTTTCTGCACATTGGTTATACTGCCGGCGGCAAACGACAGGCCGACGATGAACCCGAGCCGCCCAAGGCGCTGTATGTGTACGAACTGGACCGCGGGTGGCGCCAGGCACTCGGCGTGCCGGCGGTGGAGCTCCATCCTGTGAGAGCACCCCACGAGGCGTTGGACCGTGACCAATGGGCGGAAGCCGAGTTCGGGGACGCTCCACTGGGCAATCGGCTGCGCTCCACGCGCCTGGTACGGAGTGCGTCGATGCTGGCTTCGGTGATGGGCCAGTCCATTACGGGCAATACGGACTACGATCGTGCGGCGGTCAAGGCGCATTACCGGTTGCTGGAGAGCGACCCGGCGTCCAAGGTCACTCCGGAGAACATATTGGCGCCGCATCGCGCGCGCACGATCGAGCGCATGCGCAGCCAGAAGGTGGTGCTCTGCATCCAGGATGGCAGCAGACTGCGCTATGCCACGCGTCCGGCCTGCACGGACCTGCAGGTCACCGGCCGCAATCAGACCACGGCGCAAACGCGTGGGATGCATGTACATGCGACGCTGGCAACCACCTCCGACGGTCTGCCGCTGGGCGTGTTGCGCTGCAGCTACCGGGATCCTTCGCACGGTCCCCTGAAGCCGAAGGCCCAGCGTTGGCTGGACGCCTACCTGGACATCTGTGCGGCGGCCGATCAGATCTCCCGCAAGATTCGCGTGATCTGCGTTATGGACCGGGAGGGCGACAGTTTTGCGCTCTTTGACGCCCAGCGTCGTCAGGGCCGCGTGGAGATGCTGGTCAGGGCGCGGATAGATCGCCGGCTGGCCAACGGCAGGAAGCTGTTTGAGACCCTCGCGGGCGGCCCGGCGGCCGGCAGCGTGCGGATCGAGATCAAGAAAGTCACCGCACGCCCGAAGTCACGGGGCAAGCCCGCACGCCCCGGGCGCAGCTATCGCATAGCGGACGCCGAGGTGCGGTTCCACCGGGTGACGCTGCCGGCCACGACCCAGGAGGCAGATCCGGTGACGATGTACGGGGTTCACATCCGGGAGCAGGCCCCGCCGGAAGGCGAAGAGGCCATAGAATGGTATCTGCTTACCAGTGTGGCGGTGCACACGCTGGAGGAGGCCCTGCAGGTGCTGGACCACTACGTGAAGCGGTGGCGCGTTGAGGACTTCTTCCGGGTGCTTAAGAGCGGCTGCAAGGTGGAGCGTCTGGCGCTGCGCACGGCGCTGCGTCTGGAGCGGGCGATCGCGATCTACTGCGTTATTGCCTGGCGCCTGATGGTGCTGACGCTATTGGGGCGAACCGTGCCAGAGTTGGACTCGGAGGTCTTCTTCACGGAGTTGGAGCTTCGTTTTTTGACGAGCTATGCCAGCCGTGTGAAGCTGCCTCGGCCCGGCACGCTGCAAGAGGCCATCCTGCTGCTGGCGGTACTCGGGGGGTACCAGAATCGCACTCGCGACGGGCCGCCCGGTCACCAGATCATGTGGCGCGGGCTGGAACGATTGGCGCTGGCCACACTGGGATACGAGCTGGGATACGAGGTCCGTGACGCTGAGTAAGGGCGGCACTGCGCTGCGATAACCCGTGGACTGTGATCCTGTCACAAGGCAGGATCCCTATACCCTGCCGGGGCTGTATGTCCACGGTAAGCAAGGCCTCCGCCCGCAAAGCAGGCGTAGACCGCGTTGAGCTGAACGAAGCGTCCCTGCACGACCAAGCCTTGAGTCCACAGCCAAGACCCCTGTGCCACATGGACACACCCCGTGTCGCTCGGCAACGACTGGACATGCTTCTGATACCCTCAAATGCGTAAGTCTGCCAGGTAACTTGGGTAAACGGCAGGCCTAGCGTCAAGCGACAAAAGCTTGCGGCAACAGCCGCACCCACCGTGGTGTGCGCTGGCCGCCAACTCAACAAAACGGCAAAAGAAGCTTTTTGATAAGTGCGTGGCAAAACACGAGTCCAGGAACTTCTGTTCACTCTGGAACGCGAATGGCGACCGATTTATCGGAAGCACCCGTATGAAGCCGCAGCCACCGGCACCGAAACGGGTGACAACGTGCGCACTGGCCGCCAACCCAACAGATCAACAAAAGAAGCTTTTTGACCAGTGCGTGACCAAATTCGAGCCCAAGAGCCTCCGATACGCCACGAATGCGAATGGTGACCGGTTTGCCAACGGCAACCTTTTGAAACTTCGGGCGATGGTGTGCGCGCTGCCCTTTAGCGCAACAGAACTGCAACGAAAGAGATTCGACCAGTGCATGGCAAAAATCGAGTCCAAGGACTTCTGTTCCTATACGAATTGGCAGGGCGGGCGGATTGTAAGAAGCCTCTGACCCGAGCAGTTAGTTTGCTGTGTGCTGCCAGGACCGGCTTGCGTAGGTAGCCATTCGCGTCAGCGCACGCACATACAAGTCATACTGCCTGGGGCTTAAACCGCCGCGCAACGCTCCAGTCGCTTTCCGGCTCGGAATTCCCTCCGCTTGGCGGCCGTGATATGCGTCATAGCTGAACGTTGTCCGTGCGCTGCGACTCACAACGCTTGGCAGTCAGCATAGTCGCGGTTGGTTGCGACCCGAACGTGCTTCTTGTGCTGGAGTCGGCGACCCTTCGGGGCCACCGGGTGCCAGCGGTTTCGGGGTAGCTCCACTCTGCTGGATGCGCACTCTTTCCCGACCAGCGCTTTGAGGGCAACGCTCATCAGCCTGACCGAGGCCAATAATTCTAGTGACTTAGGAACGCTAAGCTTGCGCACCCCGTAGCAATTGTCTGATGGCGGGCGCGCATCTGCTGCACGTCAACGGGGCGTTCTGCTTAGAGATATCTGCGCCACGATGACGGACGCCTCTGCATGGATGCGTACGCATTCCGCTACGTGGAAAAGTAGGCTGGCACATGCGAATGCGCATTAACACCTTGCTTCTTTGCGCTCTGGTGAGCGCGCCAGCCATGGCGCAGTCATCCATCACAGGGGCGAGGGTGACCTGTGAAAACGGGGAGGCTGCAGGTCATCCCTGCCATGACGTCGTCCTGCTTTCCAGGCTGATGCCCGACAGGCTGGAGACCGACGCTGTCCTGGACATGTGGGGGTGGACCGACCGCGCCTCCGGGCGCGAATACGCCCTGGTTGCCACGGAGGTATCTGTCGCCTTCGTCGACATATCGGATCCTGTAAACCCTGCCTACCTGGGTCAGCTTCCCTCGCATGACAGCACCAAGTCCGGCTGGCGTGACCTTAAAGTGTACCAGGACCATGCATTCGTCGTGGTCGATGGCGATGGAGCAAACGGCTTGCAGGTTTTTGACCTCACGCAGCTCCGCTCGCCACCTGGCGTGCCGTACGTCTTTGCTCAATCCGCACACTATGATCAATTCGGACAGGCACACAACGTGGCGATCAATACCGAGACGGGCTTCGCCTATGTCGTAGGCTCCAATACGGGCCCCTGCCCAAATGGGCTGCACATGGTGGACATTCGCGTGCCGCTGCAGCCGGCCTATGCCGGCTGCTTTATCGACAACGCGACCGGCAGCAGTGGCGACGGATACACGCATGACGCCCAGTGCGTGATTTACCGCGGGCCAGACGCGGAGCATATGGGCAAAGAGATCTGCATCGGCGCCAACATCAATGGCGTCAGCATCGCCGATGTCTCCGACAAGGCGCAGCCGATCAAAATTGCCAGCGCAGAGTACCCGGAAGCCTTGTATGCGCACCAGGCCTGGCTTACAGAAGATCAGCGCTATCTTTTTCTGAACGACGAAACAGATGAGCTCAATCGCCACTGGCTGAACTTACCGCCACTGCCCGGTACGCGAACCCTAATCTGGGACCTTGTTGACCTTGACGACCCCGTCCTGCATCACGAGTATTTCGGCCCCACGGGCTCCTCAGACCATAACCTATACATTCGGGGAGATACGCTGTACATGGCCAACTATGCGAGTGGCCTGCGAATCGTAGATATCTCCGCCCCGTCCGCACCCGTCGAAGTTGCACACTTTGATACGTATCCATTTAGCGATCACGCGGGACTCAATGGCGCCTGGACCGCGTACCCCTACTATGAGAGCGGCACGATTGCCATCACCAGCGGACACCATGGACTCTTCCTGGTCGCCTACGATGCGAGCAGCGGTACCGCGAGTGACAAGCGTGCCACGGTGCCCGCCGGCTTCTCTCTGACCAGCGCCTACCCCAACCCGTTTAACCCTGCGACCATGCTTTCTCTGGTAAACCCCGTGCCGCAGCATGTCGCAGTGAAGGCGCACGACCTCACAGGGCGCACTGTCGCCGTTCTGCATGAAGGGTTGCTGGGCGCAGGAACGCACCTCCTGCGCTTTGACGGGCAGGCCCTGCCGAGCGGCACCTACCTGGTTGTGGCCACGGCCCGAACAGCGCAGGTCACCCAAGCCGTCACGCTCGCAAAGTAGCGCTCAAAGGAGCAGCTTTACCACCGCGAAGCCGGCCAACAGCAGAATCGTGAATACGATTGCCAGCAGGTTAAAGTAGCGGTCGACAAAACGCTTGACCGGCTCGCCAAACCACCAGATGAGCGCCGCCACGGCAAAAAAGCGGGCCGACCGGCTTATGAGGGACGCCATCATGAAGCGCGTGAAGCTGATGTCAAACGCCCCCGCGCTGATGGTAAACACCTTGTAGGGTATGGGTGTGAATCCGGCGGCAAAGATGATTTCGAACCCCCACTCGTCGAATCGCTGCCCCACCTCAAAATAGAGCTCCTGGCTGAAGCCCGGGACCGTTTCAAAGAAGAACTGAGCCAGACTCGTAAATCCGTCTGCAGTCAGCCAGGCGTAGTGGCCAAGTCCGTAGCCGGCAGCCCCACCCAGGAGTGAGCCCAAGGAGCAGAGTAGCGCAAGGTAGAAGGCACGACGCCGGCTGCCCAGTACCAACGCGATCAGCAGGACATCCGGGGGCACCGGAAAAAACATCGACTCCACAAACGCAAGCACAAAAAGCGCCGCCGCCCCGTAAGGAGACTCAGCCCACGAGAGGACCCAGTCATAGAGTCGCCGAACCCAATTCATGTGGGCTTATTGCGTCAGGCCGAGCCGCTTGCGAATGCGGCTGTCGCCATATATGCTCGGGCAAACCTTTTTGAGCACATCGCGCATGCGGGGGTCTATCTGAAAAGCCTTTGCAAACGACGCGATGCACTCGTCCGTGCGGCCAACGGCTGAGAGCAGCCTGCCTTGTTGAAACCATGCCGCCGCGCACTGCGGGTCCAGCGATAACGACTGCCCATACGCCCTCAGCGCTTTGGCAGACAGCCCGGCCTCCATATAGGTTTCCGCCAGGTCGAACCAGACGTCGCGGTTAGTCGGCTCCAAGCGCACCACCTTCAAATAGGCGGCCACGGCCTGCCGGAGCGCACCGCTGCTGCGGAGACAGTCCGCCCTGGCATACCAGAAATCCGGGACTTCCGGCTCCAACTCAATGGCCTTGTCAATGCAGCGAAGTGCGTTCCTTTCCTGATGTAAAGCATCGTAGCAACTTCCAAGGCCAAACCACGCATCCGCAAACTTCGCGTCAAGGCTCAGGGCCCGCCGAAAGTACTTTATCGCCAGCGAGAATTCGTCCAGATGCTCATACGCGATACCGATGTTGCAGAGCGCCGACGCATCGGGCTCAGCCAGCGTCAGCACGTGCTCATAGTCTTCGATCGCCTCCTTGAAGCGACCAACGCTCATCAGCGCATTCCCGCGGTTGTAGTACACCGACGGAAAGTCTTCCCGAATGACTACGGCCATGCCGTAGGATTCTATTGCCGACTCAAAGGACCCTAGGCGGCCCAGCGCGATTCCGCGGTTGTACCAGGCGTCCGCGCAGTACGGATCGTTGTCCAGATGTCTGTCATAACACTCGACACTTTGCTCAAACAAGCCGGCACGGTCGTAGCAGTATCCGAGCTCATACCAAACGTCGAGGTGGTCGGAGCACAGCTCTACACAGGCACGAAAGGCCTCAATGGCCGCCTGCACCTGGTCCATGCGCTCCAGTGCCAGCCCGCGAAGATAGGACACGTCCGGATTCAACGGGTCCAGGCTTTCCGCCTGAGTTATGCACTCCAAAGCCTCGTCGCCGCGCCCAAGCGCATCCAGTGTGGCGCCAAGGTTGAGTAGCGTTTCGGCATCAACGGGATTGAGCTCGCGTGCGCGCGACAATGCCGCAAGCGCGTCGGCTTCGCGACCCTGGTGATTCAGCAGTACGCCGCGCCGCAGCCACGCATCGGAAGAGAAGGGCTGCAATTCTAACAGGTGATCAACTACAACAAGACACTTTGCGATCTCACCGGAATCAAAGTAGTGCGTCGCTATTTCCTCCAAGGCCTCGGAATCAAAGTACGCCGAATCGCGGCTCGTTTCGTAGGACGCGACCAGCGCATTTACTCGCTCCTTGCTCCACGCGCCATCATCGTAGTCGAAATCGAATGTGTTCATTCAGTAAGAGCCTGGTTCAGAAACGCAACAAATACTGGTTTGGCCAGCGAACGCCTATAGCGCTGTTGTGTTCAGATTTCGGAACCCTCCTGCCGGCTCTTTTGTTGTTACGAGACCACCACTGCCGGAATCGCAAGCGGCCATGCACCCTCAGTCTCCAAAGCAGCGTAAAGAGGTACAGGAGCAATTTCGCCGCTATCTGCGTCAGCGTGGCCTTCGCCAGACGCCCGAGCGCTTCGAGGTGCTGGACGCGCTCTACGACATCAGCGGGCATACCGATGCCGATGAGCTCTACCTTCGGCTCAACAAGAACAAGCGCTCCATCAGCCGGGCCACGGTCTACAATACGCTCAACTTGCTGATGGAATGCGACCTGGTGGTGCGCCACCAGTTTGGGGAACATGGAGCCAAGTACGAGCCATCGTTTCGGTACTGGCAGCACGATCACCTGATCTGCCTGGACTGTCAAAAGGTGCTTGAGTTTTGTGACCCGCGCATCCAGCGCATCCAGGATATGGTCGCTGAAATCTACCATTTCGAGATCAAGCGCCACGCGCTTAACCTCTACGGCCACTGTCAGCGCGACAACTGCGCGCACCGCCAGGCACGCCTGACCGCTTAGTGCCTGCCGCAGCTGCAGGCCGGGCCGTGGTTCAGGATATCCTCACTCACCTCTGCCCGCTCCCAATACAGCTGCCTGCGCGCCTGCGGGTGGTTGCCGATCTGGTTCATGGTCTGCGCGTCATACAGACGCCCGTTGACCATGACCTGCCAGATGTTGGCGGACTCGTACAAGTCGGCCAGCGGGTCGCCGTCGATGACGACCAGGTCAGCCAGCTTCCCGGGCTCCAGCGAGCCTAGTGCGTGGTCAAGCCCAAGGTACTGCGCACCGTGGAGCGTGGCACTTCGTAGAGCCTCGTGCGGCGTCATGCCGCCCTGGTGCAACATCCACAGCTCCCAATGCGCGGCTATGCCCTGCATCTGGCCGTGCGCACCGATTTGCACGATGTTGCCTTGATCGATGAGTCGCTTCGTCTGCCTGGCAACCTCCATGTAGTAGTAGTCGTCCTCATGGGCCATCGTGCGACGGCGGCTGCGCGCATCCACGGTGGAGCGCGGGACAAAGGTCAACAGGCGCTGGTCTTCCCAGACGTTGTCCCGCTGGAACCAGTAGTTCTCACCCGAAAGCCCACCGTAGCTAACTACAAGGGTCGGGGTGTACCCGACTTCCGTAGCCGCCCAAAGCTGCAAGACGTCTTCATAGAAGGGCGCTACGGGCAGGTTGTGCTCAATGCCCGTATGCCCGTCCACAATCATGGTCAGGTTATGAAAGAAGGTGGATCCTCCTTCCGGCACTACGTTGATCTTGAGCTCCCGCGCCGCCTGCAGGATCTGCTGCCGCTGCTCTCTTCGTGGCTGGTTGTAGCTCTTGACCGAAAACGCCCCCACGGCATTCATCCGGCGAAGGTGACTGCGGGCATCTTTCAGGCTGTTGACAACCGCCTTAAAGTCACCGTCTGCACCATACAGTATGGTACCGGTGGAAAAAATCCGCGGACCGGACATGAGGCCCGCCCGAACCATCTCGCTGAGGGCAAAGACGGTTTCTGTGTTGGCGCTGGGATCGTGCGTGGTGGTAACACCATAGGCCAAGTTAGCCAGGTATGCCCAGTTCTCTTGCGGCAGGGGTCCCCGCACAAAGTGGTTGACATGCGCATGCGCGTCAACAAAGCCGGGCAGGATGGACTTGCCGGTTGCGTCAATGACCTCGGCTCCCTCGGGAATGGTTACATCCGTTCCGACCGCCGTGATGCGCGACCCTACGACGACGATCGTCGCACCTTGCAGCACCTCGCCACCACTCATAGTGATGATCTGCGCGTTGGTAAAGGCCACGGTGCCTGTCACCACGTCGGACTGCGCCGAAAGGCCCAGGGCGATGCCAATGCTGTCCGTCTTGGTGATGGGGAAGCCGCCTGTGACATCCTGCGTAAAGTATCGAGGTCCCAAGACCCAGTGGAGGCCTTCTGCGGACCAGTGAAGGTTGGTGCCAGCGTCACGGCTGACCTGGTACACAGGTATCGCCTTGGTGTCTTTGGAAAGCGCGACGGGGCTGCCCGTAGATGGAAAGGGCGCCACATAGGCATTAAACAGCTCCGTAAACGCCACGAGCAATCCGTCGGGGCTGGGTACAATTTCGGTGGGGTACTTCAGCGTAAAGTGGACACGCTCGTCGCGCCCGGTAAGGTGGATGCTCCTGTATTCTTTCTCCAGGCCGCCCCCGGCTACGAAGTATACGCGCTCCCCGGTGCTGTCAAAGCGAGGATCGGTGCCACTCTCGGTGATTTGGTGCGGCTTGCCGCCTGAAGCCTCCATCCAGTAGAGGCCAGGGTCGGTCCCAAAGAGGTTGCCCCGCAGTGAGTTGCCCGTGCCGCGCCGATAAACGATTTTTGATCCGTCCGGGCTGAACCGCGGCGTGAAATAGTGCCCGGGGCGTGTGGTGAGCTGCTCGGGAGTACTGGCGGCGAGGGGCGCGCGGTAGATGGCGCCCAGTGCAGCGTCGCTCCATGTGGTATATACTATGGTCTGACCATCGGGGCTGAAGGCCGGCTCATGCTCATGGTGTTCGCTGTCGGTCAGGCGGACCGGCGAGCCATTCGGTAATTCCTTCTTCCACAGGCGTCCCAGCGCTGCAAATACCAGCGTCTTGCCGTCCGGCGCAGTCACGGCGTCCCGGATCATCTTGACATCAAACGATTCGCCGAAGGCATCCTGCTGAAACCGAAGCGTCTTGTGCACCTGCAGCTCTACCGGCGCGACAAATGGCACTTCGGCGGCTGTGCCGTCCGCGACGGTGATGCGCCAGATTTTTCCTTGCGCCCAGAGGATGATGTGCTGGCTGTCCGGCGTCCAGTCAAATCCAGGATATACGCCAAAGATGGCCCAGGCTTCTTGCTGATCGTGGCTGAGGCTGTCCCACAGCGGGCGCTGCGCGCCGCTTTCTATATCGTAGAGGTACAACACGCTCTTGGCCCGCACACGCCGTATGAAGGCGATGTGTTTGCCATTGGGCGAAGGCTGAGCGCGCGCTGCGCCCCCAGCTCCGGCTATGTACCCGATGACCTTGCCGGTTTCGCGATCCAGGCGTCGAATGGCATAGATCTGGCCATGCGGGTCCTTGTTGTACTGGAAGGTGGTGCCGCCGCTTACGTCCTCGCTGAAGTACACGTATCGACCATCAGGGCTTAGTGCGATATCGTTGCCCTGATCCTGCTGCTCATTCTTCTTCTTGGTCAACTGCAGCCCTGCGCCGCCAGTGACGTGGTACATCCAGACCTCGCCGGCTCCCAGAGACCTTGTGCTGGAGAAGTGTTTGCGACCAAAAAGATACTGCCCGTCTGGAGCCCACGCCGGCCCGTTTACCAGGCGAAACGACTCCTTGGACACCTGCGTGGTGTCTGACCCGTCGCGGGCAATGATCCAAAGGTTATCTCCACCGGCACGATCGCTGGTGAACGCGATGTACCTGCCATCGGGACTGAAGCGGGGCTGGACATCGAACGCAGGTCCGCGCATCAACGGTCTGGCCTCGCCACCTTCCATGGGCAGGAGATAGAGGTCTCCCAGCAAGTCAAAAACGATCTCTTCGCCGTCTGGACTTACATCCAGATTCATCCAGGTGCCTTCGCTGGCGGTAAAAGCTACGTTCTTTACCTCGCCGTGGGCCGCTGCCACATCCCATTTTGGCGCGTCCTGTCCAAAAGCGGTCGCGGCTGATACCAGCATGACTGCCAGGACGCTCTGCGCACGCTTGGTCATGCCGCTACTCCACGTACGTACGAAAGGCCAGTGACGTGTTATGCCCGCCGAATCCGAACGCGTTCGAGATGGCCACGTCGATGGTGCGGTCCTGTGGTGCATTGAACGTGTAGTTCAGATCGCATTCCGGGTCCGCGTGCTTGAAGTTGATGGTGGGCGGCACACGGTTGTGCTTGATGGCTAAAATCGTGGCGATGGCTTCCACCGCGCCTGCAGCACCGAGCAGGTGCCCGGTCATACTCTTCGTTGAAGAGACATGCATCGCGTAAGCATGTTCTCCGAATACCTGCTTGATGGCCTTGGTTTCGGCAGTGTCACCCAACGGCGTGGAGGTTCCATGCATGTTGAGGTAGTCTACGTCTTCCGACCTCAGCCCTGCGTCATGCAGCAGGTTGCGCATCGCAATGGCCGCGCCCGCGCCGCTTGGGTGTGGTGCGGTGATATGGTTGGCGTCGGCGCTCATGCCAATGCCAATGATCTCGGCATGAATTCGGGCGTCACGTGCCAGCGCATGTTCAAGCGATTCGACCACCAGGATCCCTGCCCCTTCGCCCAACACGAATCCATCTCGTGTCTTGTCAAACGGCCGGCTGGCACCAGCGGGATCGTCGTTGCGCGTAGAAAGTGCCTTGAGTGCATTGAAGCCGCCGATTCCCATCTCAGACACCGCGGCTTCCGACCCACCGCATATCCCTACGTCTATCATACCCCGCTGGATCATCATCAGTACGTCCCCGATGTTGTTGCTGCCAGTGGCACAGGCGGACACGACGCAGTAGTTGGGGCCGCGAAACTTGTGCTTTATTGAGATGTGGCCGCTGACGATGTCCGGGATGAGCATCGGTATAAAAAACGGCGAGAGGCGGCGCGGCCCGCTGTCTCGCAGGACATTAGCCTGGGTGTTGAATACCTGAATGCCACCAATTCCACTCCCGACGATGACGCCGACGCGGTCTTTTGCCGCCTGCGGCATGACGGACGAGTCCAATCCGGCATCTCCTAGTGCTTGCTCGACCGCCACCAGCGAATATTGAGCAAACCGGTCCAGCCGCCGCGCTTCTCGGCGATCAAAGTGGTCGAGCGACTTGTAACCCTTGAGCTCACACGCAAACTTCGTCGCGAACTCTGTCGTGTCGAAATAGGTGATTGGCGCGGCCCCGCTGGTACCCAGCATCATGGCCTCCCAAAGGGCATTGGGTGAGTTGCCCAGGGGCGTGAGCGCCCCCATGCCCGTAATGACTACCCTACGCGTTCCGCTTTGCATCATTCTGGACAAGCCAATGCAACGGGCCAGGATGCTGTGCTATGCACAGGCGACTCTGTACGCAAATTAGCAGCGCCTAGGCCGCCTTTTTTATGACGTAGGCTATGGCGTTGCTTACGGTTGCAATTTGGTCGGCATCCTCGTCTGGAATACTTATGTTAAATTCTTTCTCAAACTCCATGATCAGCTCTACCGTGTCAAGCGAATCGGCACCGAGGTCTTCCGTAAACGAAGCTTCCCGGACGATTTCTGACTCCTCGACGCCGAGTTTGTCGGCGATGATAGCCCTGATCTTGGCCTCGACCTGTGTTGCGTTGTTTGCCATGGGGCGTAAGTGCTTAGCTTCAGATAAGTCGGTGCTGGCCGGTTGCAAGTCGCAGCAGCGCAGCTTCAAGCGCCAGAAAGTACGACATCGGCCTTGGGAATACAAATAGCACGTAGCGCTGAGCAAGTTTTCACGGCGCATTCGCGCAGATTGCGGCCCACATCAAGAGCATATGTGACATTGGCGGGAGGGCCGTGACAGTAAATGTGCACTCTGCGCCAATCTGTATACAGTTGCGCTTGACGGTTTGCGTCAGTGCGACATGGATCGCTGTGGGTCCGAGTTGCGCTCTCGTAACTGTGACGTCCGAGCTGAAACCCCGGCCAATTCCGGGCTCGCGCCACCCGTGCGGCAATTCTTGCTGCGGGCCGCTTCTGCCAGCCGGCACCGGGCTCCGGCATAGGGACACTTTTTGGGATAGAGCAGGGCCTCACGACTCCCGCCCTTCCACACCACCGTGCGTACCGGTCCGTACGGCGGTTCACTGGAGGTGAGCGCGCGTATTGAGAGCCAGGGCCTCCAGTCTGAGTTCAGTGAAAAGCATATAGGGGGGCGCATAAGGATTGGCCGCCAGGGGACATGTCCGCTGCCAACAAGCTTGGCGGCCGATGAATGTCGTTCATACAACAGGTGTCAGGCACGGTATCGGCACCGTGGTCCACTGGTGCCACTGAATGGCACGCAGCCGGCGACGGATCCAGCCGCCCAGCCTGCATGGTGCAGAACTGAACTTTGTAGTATGCAAGCCAGCAGCTGGCAACTCCAGACCCGTGAGTTACGTTTGACAACCAGATTTCTGCCGGCGGCCAGTAGTTGGTTAACCAGATTGCCAGAGGTGCCCCAGCTCCAGTTGTGACAGCTAAGCTGATAGGAGGCAACACATGTACACCGATCATGTCCTGAGACCTGCGATCATCTTTCTGCTGTGCCTATCCTTGGCGGCTTGCCAGAGGGATGGCGGTGACGCGAGCCCCAGTAATGAAAGCTATCCACAGATAGCTCTCTCCGAGATCTTCCGCATAGGAGATGAAGCAGCCGGAGACACCGTTGTGTTCGGCGGCATTGATGGCTTGGCTGTCAATGCCGCCGGCCAACTCTTCGTCGGTGACAACTCTTCCAAGGACGTCACAGTGTTCTCCGCGGCCGGCGTCCCGATCGGGACAATTGGAGGTTCCGGCGCAGGCCCTGGCGAGTTTAGAGGCATTGGAAATGTACTCGTAGGCCGCAATGACTCGATCTACGTATTTGATTCCCGTCAGGACATACTCTCGGTTTTCGGTCCCGCAACCTGGGCATTCCAACGTAGCATCAAAGTCGTGGACAATGATTCCGTGGGCAGTCCCTCCGTTATTGGGATCACGGACATGGGGCCCATTACCGTATATCAACCCTGGATCAGTTCTCAAAATCTAGACACGGATTGCTTTGAGGCAGCCGGACAGACGAGTTGGGGTGGCACAGTGGTGCGGACCTTGGCGCGCCTGCCTGCTCAGCAACTGCTGCTTTTCATGTCACCGGAAAGGAATCTTACGCTACGCTACGTTCCCTTTGGCCGCAGGCCGACTTTTCACTTCAGTCCGAGTGGAAGACTGTACTCCGGATGGAACGAGACCATTGACATCGCGATTACCTCGGTGGATGGAGAGATCGTGGGATCCATCCAGCGAAACCATGTGCCCATACTCGTTACGGCAACAGAATTTGATGCGATAATAAATCCTTCTGCATTCGGTTCGGTTCACGAGGTCAAGCCGGCGTACAAGTCCTTCATTGTGGACGACAAGGATCAGGTATGGCTCAAGTGCGAGATCCAAGGGGAAAGGCCGACCGCAGAGTGGCTGATTCTGGACGCAGCCGGAGGGGTGGTGGGCCTGGCAGAGTTGCCGGCTAAACTAACGCTGAGGACCATCCGATCTGGCCGTGCTTACGGGTCCATTGAAGCCGAATCGGTATTTGATCCCGTCCCGGTGATCCCCACGGTTGTGGTGTATTCGGTGGACGTGTGACGCCCTACCCCAGGCGCTACGGTGGATCCTTGCGGGTTGGCGGCGAGGATATTGATGCCGGTGGGAAAACCCTATAGATCGATGAGACACGTGATTGTCCTAGCCTGAATTACCACGGGCTGCGGGCAGGTGACAGTTTGCAGTGCAATTCTGGCACAATACGGCCTTATATGGCCCTGCTTCGTTCATACGTGTCAGACCTCGTGTGTTACTTGTAACGAGTGGCACTATACTATAACAGATTCGGTGTAGCGATACGGGCTAGGGAGAGGGCTGCCAATAGCCACGTTTGTCCCTGATAATGTACGATTTGGGCCTTTATGTCAGCATGTGGTCACACCCAGGCCGGAATCTCATCTTTTTTGACACAGGAGCGTCATGCATTAGTCATTGCACTAATAACGGGTGTACTATATTACACACTGTCATTACGAACATGACTCAACACGCCGCTTTCTTCCTCGCACCCAAGAACAGCGTACACCGCCAGTACGAAGCCCTCCGAGCGCGATATGTCGAAGAGCTGCCCCTGGCGGAGGTCGCAGAGCGCTTCGAATACTCCTACGGAACGGTCCGTAACCTCTGTGCTGAATTCCAGAGCAACCCGGAACAGCCTTTCTTTCTCAGTGCTCGGCAGCGCCGAGAGAAGGCACAGCCGCAAGCACCCGAGCCCGTCGCACAGGCCAGGGCCCTGGCCCGTCAAGCGCGCGATCAGCGCATAGTCGCGCTGCGCAAACAGGAAAACCTGTCCATTACGGAGATCGCTGCGATGCTCTCGCAGCAAGGGGTCCCCGTAAGTGGCGTGACGGTCATGCGGGTGCTACGGGCGGCCGGTATCGGCAAGCTTCACCGACGCGGGCTGCAGGAACGACTCGATAACATGCGTCCGGAGCAGGCCGCGGTGGCCAATTACCGGCAGCTGGACCTGTCACCACGCCGCTTCCATACCGACTTTGGCGGCCTCTTCCTCTTCGCGCACGATCTGGCCCGTGTCCACTTCGATACGCTGCTTGAGCGCAGTGGCATGCCCGGCAGCAGCATGATTCCGGCGGGCTGCGCCGTGCGCGCCCTGCTGGCACTGAAGCTGTGGGGGCTACGGCGCAGCGCCCATGTCATGGCCGAGGCCCTGGACCCGGGACTGGCCCTGTTTGCCGGACTCAACGTGATGCCCAAGCGCTCCACGCTCACCGAGTACTCGTGCCGCGTCCATCCCGACCACTGCCGCAGCCTCATGGAGGGGTGGCACGAGGCCACGCACGGCCTCGGCATCCCGCTCGGAGGAGGAACCTCCTTTGACCTCGACTTCCACACCATCCCCTACCACGGCAAGGACACCCTCGTAGAGAAACACTACATCTCCAAGCGCAGCCGCAGCCAGATGGGCATCCTGTCAATGGTTGCGCGCGATGCGCAGGCGCGGCACTTCGTCTATGTCGATGCCCAGATACGCAAGAAAAAGCGTAACGAGCAGATCCTGAGCTTTGTCGACTTCTGGCGCGCGCGCACCGGGGCCGTACCGCAGGAGCTGGTCTTTGACAGCACCTTCACCACCTATGCCAACCTGGCAAGGCTGCAGGAACGGGGGATCGCCTTCCTGACGCTGCGGCGCCGCTCCCGGAAGATGCTGCAGGAGTTGGCCGCCAAACCGAAAGAGCAGTGGCGGCAGATAAGACTCACCAACGTCGGTCGCACCTTCCGCACGCCCCGCATCCTGGAGCAGAAGGTCCGCCTGCGCGGCTATAACGGACACCTCCGGCAGATGGCCATCAAGGACCTCGGTCACGACAAACCCACCTTGCTGCTCACCAATCAGTGGACGACCCCGGCTGCCCAACTCGTCGATCGCTATGCCCGACGCATGGTCATAGAGAACACGCTGGCCGATGCCATCGACTTCTTCCACATGGATGCGCTCAGCTCCGCAGTACCAATGAACATCGACGTGGACCTGCAGCTCACCCTCATGGCCAGTACGCTCTATCGCCTCCAGGCCACCAGGATTGGCAACGGCATGGAATCAGCCAAGCCGCGTACCCTCTTCCGCAAGTTTGTGCGGGCCGGAGCCGACATCACCATCGAAGCCGATCGCATCATCGTCCAGCTACCCCGACGAACCAATAACCCGTACCTGCGCGCCGCCGGGTACCACAACGCTGCAGAGCCCATTCCCTGGCTGGGTAACCTGCCACTTCACATCCGACTTGCATGACGATCTATGCCTCAATTGTCACGTCCAAAGTCCCAAAAATGACGCATGGGAATTGAGGCTAGCTTTGATAGTAGCAGGCCTTGGAGGTGTGGGGGCCTAGGGACAGGTACCGACGCAAAGCATCCTGAACAACAGCGTCACGAACCTGCATCCAGAAGGGGCGCGCTGTGGGTTGGCCCCACCCTAACGTGACTTACGACGGCGGCCATTCTTGGCATGTCGCAAACGCCGACTCGCTCGTTGGTCTGCGCAACAGGGTTTATTCGATAGATGTTGAAGGAGACATCATCTGGGTGGGTCTTGGAACGACGCGGCGTGAGGGCACGGCTGGCGGAAACGAGGTAGTGGACTTGGCCAGGGGCTTTCTGTTTTCCGCGGACGGAGGCGATTCGTGGAACTACCGCTCGCCATTGTCACCGCAAGACCGCAACCCGACCACAACTGGTATCCTCGACTTACCACAGGACACACTCATCACGTACGGAAGCGTCCAGCTGGTCGCTCTGGCTATCACGGTACCCTACCTTAGTCCTCTTTGGGATATCGACTACGATCCCGCAACTGGCAACGTCTGGGTGGCTAGCCAATTGGCCGGTCTGCGCAGGTCGCGCGACCAAGGGCGGAGTTGGCAGCGAGTCATTCTGCCGCCGGATACGACTCGCTTTCTGTCACCGTCGCTGGGGTACGAATTCCCGTACTTTGTGCAGCCCACGAATGTGCCCATTGAACAGTTCTACGGGCTGAACTTTCAGGTCTTTGCCGTGCTGGTAGATAAGACTGGTACCGTATGGGTGGGCACTGCTGATGGCATTAATCGCTCAATGGATGGCGGCGACAGTTGGCACCACTTTACTGTGGAGAATGGCCTGACAGGCAATCATGTCATCTCCATAGAGGAACAGTTGCACTCCCGCTCCGACCCGGTCATTTGGGTTGCAGCACGTCCCGGACACACGAGACCGGGAAACGCACAATATGAACAGCACCTTGGCGTCGTAGTCACACGAGATAATGGCCAGACGTTCGAGCAGGTGCTGGTCGGCGACGCGGTGTGGGATTTGGCGTTTGACGGTGATCGCGTGTACATCGCAGGCGATGGCGGGTTACGCATCACCGAAGACAACGGGCGCACGTTTCGCACGGTACGTGACTTCTTTGATCCTTCGCAGCCGGAGCGCGCCAGGTTGCCCAACACCGCCGCCTACGCGGTCGCAGTGAGTCCGCATGGCCTGTGGGTGGGTACGGAGGAAGGCCTTTTCCGCAGCCAGAACGGCGGGGACACATGGCAGCTTTTCGGACCGATGTGCCGCTGTCACCCGATGAGAGGGCGTCGCTGGTGCCGGCAGACATGGTGCCGCGCGTACAGACGTATGCGTACCCGAATCCGTTTTCACTGAGCGCCGACCGTCTGGTTCGAATACGGTATCAGCTCGAAAGTAGCGGCAGCGTGACCGTTCGCATCTTCGACTTTGCCATGAACTTGGTGCGTACGCTGTCCGCTTCTGCACAGCAGCGTGGAGAGCACGACATATCTTGGAATGGAATAGATAGTCGGGGTACTCGGGTAGCAAACGGTTCATACTTCTATGCGATCGAGATAGGTAGAGAAACTGTTTGGGGCAAGGTCCTGGTCCTGGAGTAGTAATGTCACGAGGTCGGAATAACGTTGGGATGAACTGTTGTGCTTTGGCGGCTGCAGGTAACAAAGGATTCGACTGATGCCGCGTGCATCGCAATGTCTAGGTGTCCGAGTCGCTTGCACTTACGCTTTCGGACGGGCGCAGGATACCGTGCATGTTTGCATAACCTGGGAGTCCTTGTTTTTGTGCGCTGAGAGGTCTCAGGGTAGTAGACAGGTGGGGATGGGTATTCGTGCCAAAATCCGTTACCGGGTGCCGGCCTTGGCTTTTGCCGGAGACATTTAAGCACCATCAATTGCCAGGGACTCCCTTCGCCACGGTGTTGCGCCTACGCCGTATTTCCGGGGGCGGTGCTGAGTATGCCTTAGGGGTTGGGACAAAAACGCGCAGGATACCCCGCCGGTAGTCGGGAACCTCAGGCCCGGGAGTTCCTTTTGACAATTGCAGCCAATAGCTGGATGTCCATAGATCCGCAGGATCGGCCCTCCTAACACCGGTTTTGACTGGCGACGCTTGTAGCGCACCAGCCATTACTTGGAAATCCCATGAAGTCATGTGCGTTGAACTTTCCCGAGATTGCATCCAAGAGCCTCGAATAGTGTCGGAACCATTCCGAGCAGCAGCAGCCGGGCTTCAGCGCGCAGGGCAGGCGGGTTTCTTAACCTGTCTGCTGTTGGCGGGACTGCTCGCCGGATGCACGCCTCGTTCCAATGACCAGCCTGAACTGACTGTTCATCCGTCGGTGATGGTTCCGTTTGAGGACCTGTTTGTGCTTGAAGACACGCTTGTACTGGATCCTTCCGTGATTGTGGGAAGGATTTGGTTTATGGATGTAGATGCTTCAGGCAGCGTACTCATCACTGACATTGCAGCGAACTTGGTTTACTTGTTTGCACCCGAGGGGCAGCATCAAGCGACCTACAGTATGGACACATGCCTCCCTGACGGTGAGCACAGTGTGTGGACATCGCGGTTTGCCGACGATGATCGTGTCATATTATCGACAATGGAAGGAGCCATGGTGGTTCTCGACAGATCAGGGAGTTGCCTGGCGGGCAGTCGAGAGCTAATCTCGTCGATCGTGGCTTTTTGCCCACATGGCGATTCCATATTCGCGTTTCGGGGACCACAGGGCAGGAATCTCGCATCGACTTCCATTATGGGTGTCTATTCAATGGATTTGGATTTGGAGCGAGAGATCCTCTTGGAAGACCCCCAATTCTATACACTCAATCTAATCTACAAGGGAATTGCGGGACGAGACATGGATTGCTTTAGTGATGGTCCCTACTACAAGTACCATGAGGACATGGATGCCAGACCCGCACACAGACAATCCCAGGTGACCATGTCTCAGCCTGATTTCTTCGTCCGGCGAGATCGGGATATTCCTTCCGGATTTGCCAGCCGCGAGCGGAGTGAAGCGCTGGATGCCTTTCCGCTACTGACGGGGGTGTACGCCTTGGATGGTGATACTCGCATGATGTTGTTCTGGGGCATTGGCGACGAGTTTCGTCCAGAGAACGCAACAAGGAGATTCGTGACTGGCATGAGCATAGTAAGCAATAGCAACAAGTTCAGGAGCAGGAGCACGGTGCCTCACAAGGCACCTAAGACTGCACGGCATGGGTACCTGTACTTCTTGGGCGATAATGTGCAGACGGACGACGGAGATATAGGCAATCCGGCGGTGATACGATACAGATTCAAGGCACCGCAGGCCACCGATGACTAATGCGGTTCGCGCTACATTGTGGTTTGTTGTACCGTTTGGTGTAACGCTGCTCATAGCGTCGGCCTATGTGACGGGGCGCGGGGAACGCGGTGCGCCGGAATTCGAGGGTCGCGAGACGAGTCAGTCCAGAGCATTGCAACTGATGGGACGCACCATTCCTGCCGCAAATTTGATATAAACCCGAAGTCGTGCTTCTACCGTGGGTCACGGCGTATCGGCTTGATCTGCGGCAGTAGCTGGGTGGCCCGAGGACCCTCGCTTGCGAGAACCTTGAGAAAATAACGGCAGGCATGTGCACAGCACACGTAGGGCGTGATCGCACCCACAGCATCAAAGCCATCGTGCACCACATAGCCATCACTCCGCAATGCTCCGAAATAGGTGCCCACAAAGGCCACCGACCCCTCCTGCGCGCGTCCCTGACAATACCCTATCACCAACTGACCCTCCTGCGGCGCATGGTGGAGACCCAGTAGTAGCCTCGATGAGTCTTGTCCTCCTTTTTCTGAGCGTCCTGTACCGAGATCGTCGTCTCATCCACTTGAAGATTCCGCTCTGGAGTGCCTCCAGTTTGAGTGCGTCATACAACGGTGCCAAAAGCCACGCCGACTGTCCGATCCAATCCAATCACCCAAGATCGATACCGGCAGCGTGTCTGCTAGCGTTATAAGGTACAGTTGAGCGTCCGGGGTTGGGGCAGTAGCGCGCAGGAAACCCCGCCGGTAGTCGGCAACCTCAGGCCCGGGAGTTCCGTTTGATTATTGCAGCCACTAGCTGGATGTCCATAGATCCGCAGGATCGGCCCTCCTAACACCGGCTTTGACTGACGACGCTTGTAGCGCACCAGCCGTTGCTTGGAATTCCCATTGAGTCATGCGCGTAGAACATTCACGAGATTGCATCCATAAGCCTCGCATAGTTTCGGAACCATTCCTAACAGTTGCTGCGGGGCTTCAGCGCGCAGGGCAGGCGGGCTTCTTGGCCTGTCTGCTGCTACCGGGACTGCTAACCGGATGCACGCCCAGTGCCCGTGACCAAGCTGAGTTGACTGTTCATCCGTCGGTGATGGTTCCGTTTGAGGAGCTGTTTGCGCTCGAAGACACGCTCGTGCTGGATCCTTCCGTGATTGTGGGTCACATTTGGTTTATGGATACCGATCCTTCAGGTAGCATGCTCATCACTGACGCTGTAGCGAACGAGGTCTTCTTGTTTACGCCTACGGGGAAGCATCAAGCGACTTACAGTGTGGACACCTGCCTCCCTGACGGTAAACACGATCTGTGGACGTCGCGGTTTGCCGACGGTGATCGCGTCATAGTGTCGACAGGAGCAAGGGGCATGGTGGTGTTCGACAGATCAGGGAATTGCTTGGCGGCAAGTCGGAGACTAATCTCACCACTTCAGTCTTTTTGCTCACGTGGCGATTCCATTTTCGTGTTTCGGGGACCACAGGGCATGAAACTCGAATCTACGTCCGTAGTGGGTGTCTTTTCAATGGATTTGGAATTGGAGCGAGAGATACTCTTGGAAGACCCGGAATTCTATAGGCTCAATCTAAGCTACACGGGATTGCGCGGACGAAACATGGATTGCTTTAGTGATGGGATCTACTACAAGTACCATGAAGACATGGATGCCAGACCCGCACACAGACGTTCCCAGGTGGCCATGTCTCGGCCTGAATTCTTTGTCCAGCGAGATCAGGATATTCCTTCCGGGATTGCCAGTCGCGAACGTAATGAAGCGATGGACGCCTTTCCTCTGCTGAATGGGGTGTACGCATTGGATGATGATATTCGCATGATGGTGTTCTCCCGCATTGGCGACGAGTTTCGTCCAGAGTACGCAACAAGGAGATACGTGACTGGCATAAGCATAGTAAGCAACGGCAATAAGTTCAGGAGCGTGAGCACGGTGCCTTATAAGACACCTGCGACTGCACGGCATGGGTACCTGTACTTCTCGGGCGATAATGTGCGGACAGATGACGGAGATGTAGGCAATCCAACGGTGATACGTTACAGATTCAAGGCACCGGAGGCCACCGATGAATAGTGTAGTCCGCGGTACAATATGGTTAGTTGTACCGTTTGGTGTATCACTGCTCATACCGACCGCCTCTGTGGCGGGGCGCGGAGAACGTGGCGCTCCGGAATTCGAGGGTCGCGATGCGAGTCTGTCTAACGCGTTGCAGCTGGTGGGACGCACCATCTCTACGACAGAGTTGAATGAGATCCAAAGTCGTGCATCTAATGTGGAGCACGGCATAACGGCTTGATCCGCTCCAGTAGCTGGGTGAACTGAGGGCCCTCGCTTGCGGAGTTGCATAGCGTCGTGCATGCGCACAACACGCGTAGGTCGTGATCGCATCCATAGCAACAAAGCCATCGTGCACCGCATAGCCATCACTCCGCAAAGCTCCGATAAAGGCGCCCACAAACGCCACCGGTCCCTCCTGCGCGCGTCCCTGACAATACTCTATCACCAACTGACCCTCCTGCAGCGCCGGATAGAGACCCAGCAATAGCCTCGATGCGCCTTGCCCTCATTCTTCTGAGCGTCGACCACCCAGATCGTCGTCTCGTTGCCCAACGTCAACTACAATGGGGTTCGGCGACAACTAAGAGCACCGTATTGTGACGGTTTTCGTAGATGAGCGGGTTGATGCTCCAATCAGTTTGTAGCAAGATAGTTACTGATCAATAATTCCAGTTTCTGCTCGACTTAGTCATAAAGCACGACATGCCGGACGCGGCGGCCGGGGCCAAGGCAACCGTGAGCGAGACGATGGCACTCAAGTACGCTCGGCTTGGGCAGACTGCCGAGCGAGGCGAAATAGCCGCATTCCTGGCGCACGTGCTAGGATCCTTATGCAGATGTATGGGGAGAGTTAGGAGCCGCTGTCTGGCAGCAGGCGAGAGACCGACCAGTCCGCCGCTCCCTTGCCCTAATCCCCGCGTAAACCATGCACGAGTCTCTCCAAACCTATGCCGGCTCCGACATCTCCCATATAAAAGTCGACGTCGTTCGTCGCAACGCCCGCGGCAAGATCGCGCACCGCACATTCGACAGCACAGACACCGGTAGCTGATCCAATGGCTGGGCACCGGCCTCATGCGCGTCGTACTTAAAGCCTCCAGAGGCTAAAGCCTCGATCTGGCCCTGCATAGCAGCACCGAACATGTCGACGTGATGGAGGCAAACCCGCGCGCGCTCATAGCACTGTGGGCGCTCCACGATGGAGCGCTCCCTCCAACACCGGCAAGGTGGACGTCACCATCATTTGCGGCTATGCTTTTCGTATGAACTTTGGGCCGTGGCAGCTCCCGCATTGTGTGAACTGCGCCAAATGGCGCGCATGATCCACAACTATGCCACCAAAAGGACCGCTGCCAAGAATCGGCTGGATGCAGCCAAGGCACCGAAGACCATAGGTCGCGTAATCATCAATGATCTGGATATGCACCTGCGGCACCTCGATCTGCGAATCTCCGAACAGGAGGAGCAAGCCATGCGACTGACCCAGGCCACAGCACCGCTGCTATTACTCGCACGCGAATGCTCAGCATACCGGGCATTGCCATGCGCAGCGCCATTCAGTAGATGGCCGAGTAGCTTGTGCTGCCAGACGGACGCTCATTGCGGGAATGGGTGGCCTGCGCAGGGCTGGATGTGCGCACGTACCCATCAGGCAGCCGGTGTGAATCGGCCCGGGCGCATCTCTCGCGCCAGCAACGCACGCCTAAGACGAGCCCTGTACACGCCGGCCCACGTGGCTGTACACGGCGATCCAAATTTACGCGCATCCCGCGAAGAACTGATTGTTAAGACCAAGAAACCGATGGCGGTGATCATGGCAGTCAAGCGAACACTGCTACAACCCATCTATGGCATGCTGAATCACGGTACGGCCTTCGGCGGGATAAGACTCTACCCGACTGCCGTTCCTACCCCTTGACTGAGGAGAAAGTGATGACCTCCTTGGAGTTGCATGCAAACCGGACATCCTCGGCTACACTGGCGGTAGTAGGGTCGGGGCCTGGCGCGCCAACCCGTAGGGTCCGGTGGCTTGTCCGTCGCTTTCGCTCCGGGCCTCAGTCCGGCTCCCGTGAATCACGTTTCCAGGCCCCGCCTCGTCAAACCACGGCATGCGGTTTTCCCGCACCGGGCTTACCTGCTGATTACACCGCAAAGTTCATACGCAGTTGGCGTGGGCGCGCTTTCGGTCGGTAGTACTCTATCTGCCTCTGAGCATACAGCCCCAGCCGCTCGTAAAACATCCGCCTACTCCACCGCTTCCACCCATAACCCTTGCGTCCGCGAGCACGCATCAGATGGCGCCGGATCTTAAGCTCGACCCAGTTACGTACGTAACCGAAACATCGGCTCGAGTGCCCTATGCGGAAATAGTTTACCCATCCCCGCAGTATTGGGTTGATGCGAGCGATGACCTGTCCCACCGGCTGTGATCGGAAACGTCGGAATTCCTCCTTGAGTCGCCGCAAGAGCTTTGTACGAGCCTTCATACGAGGCACGCTCAATACGCCCCAACGGCCCCGCTTCGTCTTATGCCGACGAATGCGGAAACCCAGGAATGTGAAGCTCTCCCGTTGGGTGAGGTCCACTCTCCGCGTCTTCTCCACGTTCAATGAAACGTCAAGCTTGGCCAACTCTTCCAACAGGCGCTTGTACACGCCTCGCTCCAGCCACCGCCACTTGCGGTAGCCGTCCACCACGATCACCAGGTCATCGGCAAAACGGGCGTACTCCATATGGAAATACCCCTTCTCGCGGGTGACTGCCTTCGCGCGCTCCAGCATCCGATCCACCCCATTGAGGTAGATGTTGCTCAAAAGCGGCGAGATGACGCCCCCTTGAGGTACCCCGCGCTTGCCACCGGACTTGAGTATCCGCTTCAGAAGCCACAGAATGTCACGATCCTTAACACGGAGCGCGACCTGTCGGAGCAGGATGTGATGACGAATCGTATCGAAATACGACGCCAAGTCCACATCAATGACCCGGGTCATTCCTTTGACTACCGCCGAAGTTACTCGGTGTACAGCAGCATGCGGCGCACGCTTTGGCCGATATCCATAGGATCCCTCCTGAAAGTCAGCCTCAAAGATCGGCTCCAGAATCAGCTTCAGCGCCCCCTGCACCACGCGATCCCGTATCGTCGGTATGCCCAGCGTGCGGAATTTACCGCCGCCCTTGGGGATCCGCTTCTTACGCAATGGCGAGGGCCGGTAGCACCGTAGGATCAGATCGCGCTGAATGCACTCCAGAAACCCCTGCAAGCCGGTCGTCTCAATGGCTGCAAACGTCATGCCGTCGATGCCGGGGGCACCGCCGTTGCGCTTCGCCATACGATACGCCTCCTGCAGCGTCTCCAGCTTGCAGACATGCACGTACATGCCCCAAAAACGCCACTCTGGTACTGCCTTGGCTTTGCGGTATATTCTCCTCCTCAGGTCCTGCAGGCTTATAGTAGCCTCTTTCATGTCTTCAGTGCCTCCCCTTATTGTCGGAAAACATACCAGCAGTGAGGCGCCTTCGCTCCACGGGCATTACCCCGTTTCATCGCTACTACACACCTCTCCGCCACCCTCTCGTCTTCGGTACATTTCCCGGTGCCACCGGTTATAGTACCTACCTTCCTCCGGCGATTTCTCACCGGGACGAGGAGGGCTTCTCCAGTTGCTCGGCATGTCCTTGTCATCGTGCCGTCGCTACCACCCCGCCGAAGCGGTACGGTCGTCCCAATCAGATTACGACCGCCCGTGCTGCCTTCGCCCAACGGTTGCGGGCTCGGCCTTCGGGATACACTCTCGAGGCCACCTATGCGTTCACTCTCGTTACGGCCCGATGACTCGCGATCTCCCTTACGGAGACCGTGTCGGTAGGCTTCATGAATTAGGTTTCCCGCTTCCATGCTACCCAAGCTACAGAGCTCTGATTTCTACTCTGGCAGGACTGACTCCTGCTGAACATGCCAGCCTTGACTGGACACACAGCCAGGCGTGTCCTACTGCTGGCGGTAACGATACCGAATGATGACGGGGTTGTCCACCGTACCGTCGGGTCGCTCTTCATGCTCGCCCATGGCATAGACTAAGCCGTCCTTTGCGGCCTTAAGGTGGATATCAGCAAACGTGCTGACGGCCGATTCGGGGCGGGTATGATCTACGATTAGAAGGCCGAGGCCCCTCTGATTCTTGAACCGTGTCTTCCAGGTTCCCATGTATGCCACGATATGGGCCGAATCGTACAACTCATATACACCAAACGTAATGATGTATTCCATGATCTCCCCGACTCGCTTCATAGGATTCGTATCCATGCTCAAGTCTTTGTCCCGATCCTTATAAAACACCGGTACATTGTGTGGTTCGTCCTGTGACTGCGCGGACACAGCGTCGGGGCTCTCAGGATATATGTATCGAGGGCCAGTCTCAAAGCAACCAATGCTGCGCCCCGGCGATGGCAGCGACTGGTTGGACAGCAGTCGAAATTTAGGGGCCCGAAGCGATACTTCACGCGCAAGTTCCAAGTCTGGAGTGAGGACCAACAGACTGGGGTTCTGTGTGAATGAGCGGAACACAAAGAGCGAATCTTCGACCCCGCAAAGCCCGGTCGTCGAGACTAGCTCAGAACGGCGCTTGGCAACAATACATTTACCTGTGGAGTCAAAAACGGAATAGGTGCCGCCCGTATCGTTGGCGACAATTCGGTCCTTGCCGACGAAGCGAGCACTCCATGGCGCGCCCGACTCCGGAAAGCAGTCCTCAATGTTTAGCTGCGCTACATGAGATCCAGTGGCCGTGAACAGGTGAATGGCCTGGGCCACGTTGTCAACCAAGACCATTGCACCGGTATCGCTGATGTCCAACGACTGGACCTGGCCGATCAAGATCTCAGGATCCAGCGTCAGCGTGTCTTCAGCGAAGAAGATTTCATCAAAGGGCACATACGGCGCAACATAGGTGGGAGCTTGCTGCCCGAAACTGGGGAAACTCGTTGCCGCAATCGCAACGGATACCACCGCCAGCTGTGCTAGGCCTCGATTCATACGCATACACCTATTCGCCATTCTCCGGCGTTCATTGATCCCACCAGCGAGTTGCAGATGTTAGCTCCACGAGTGACCTATCCCGCCCAGCCGACGCCACCAAGGTGGTCGCCGGCCTTGCGGCGTCATCCAGAAGCCGTCCCAACGACATCAAGGCCTGTTTACGAGTGGCTCGGCAATTCGGTTCTTGTTTGCACGCAACCTGCTTGTCGAAAGTAGCCCCACCCCACCAAAATACAGAGGTTGGAAGCCTGATCACGCAATCGTCCGCCGCATGGCCTGTCCAGCCGTGCGCGTCGCCATCGCCGAATTCTCTGAAATGGGAGCACATGCGCAGGCGACGCTACCTGAAGTCCGTAGACAGGCGCCCCATCTAGTGCCGCGCGCCAGATGGGGCGGCGACGCTGCACAACGTAGTAAAACACTTCGAGCGCCCTTCCATTAGAGTCAAAGAATGCCTGTAGTGCTGCCGCTCCGGGGGCCTGTTGGCCGGCCCCCTTAGTCACGCGTTGCACACGCGGCTGCCTGGACCTGCGTGCCTCCAATGCAACCGGTACGGCTTGGCGCACGGCCTAGTGCGCCACGCTACCGCAGCATTGCCACTTCCGAGCGAGTACATCGCTCCGCCGCGCGGATGAGCCCTGCATGCACCCTATGCACAACCATGCAGGCTGGCCTGCCGGCGGCCAGCTTGGAATTCCAAGCGACGCTCGCCTACTTGAGACACCTGCGGCCACGCGGCGTTGACAAAGGCGGCGTCAAGTGTGGTTGTGGGCGCTCGGAATATGCACTAGCGGTGTGCGAACCGCCGACTAGTCCAAGGGTTCAAAGTAGGCTAAGCGCATTGGCACAAGACGTTTCACACAGCATGACATATCTCTTTACGTCAGAATCCGTTTCTGAAGGGCATCCGGACAAGGTCGCAGACCAGATTTCGGACGCGATACTGGATGCCTACCTTGACAAGGATCCTGACAGCCGTGTGGCGGTCGAAACGCTGGTCACCACGAACCTGGTGGTGCTCGCCGGTGAAGTTCGCGCTCAAGACGGAGTGGACGAAGCGGTCGACCGCGAGGAAATCGCGCGAAGTGTCATCAAGGAGATCGGCTACACGGACCGGGAGCTCAAGTTTGCCTGGGACACGGTGGTCGTCCGTGACTATGTGCACGGACAAAGCCAGGACATCGCGCTCGGCGTTGACGCGGACGACAACAAGGAGCAGGGCGCAGGCGACCAAGGCATGATGTTCGGCTATGCGTGCAAGGAAATCGATCGGGCTTCAGATTCCGACGGGCGTGTCCTCATGCCCATGCCGCTCTACTTTGCGCATCGCCTGGTTGAACGGCTGGCTTTCCTCAGAAAGCATACGAAACTGATGCCATACCTGCGGCCGGACTCCAAGAGCCAGGTGACCGTAAAATATGGTGACGGCAACGTGCCCATTAGCGTGGAAACAGTGGTCTTGTCAACCCAGCACGCCGAGGGCGTTAGCCAGGACGAGATCAGGCAGGACATTGAGGAGTGGGTTCTACCGGTCGTGCTTCCAGCCAGGTGCATGCCGAGACGCCTGATCGTAAATCCAACCGGCAAATTCGTCATTGGTGGTCCCCATGGCGACACGGGGCTCACTGGCAGAAAGATCATCGTTGACACTTACGGCGGACGCGGCGCCCATGGAGGTGGAGCATTCAGCGGGAAAGACCCTTCCAAGGTGGACCGCTCCGCAGCCTATGCCCTACGCCACGCAGCAAAGAACCTGGTCGCTGCAGGGCTGGCGGAAATGGTAGAAATTCAAGCTGCCTATGCCATTGGCTGCGCGGAGCCCGTGTCCGTAGTCGTAGACTCATCCGGCACGGTGCGTGACGGTCTTAGCGATGCAGACTTGCACAGGGTTGTCGAGTCCGTTTTCGATCTCACGCCGGAAGGAATCACCCGCCGGCTGAACCTGAAACGGCCGATCTACAGAAATACCGCTACCTATGGCCATTTTGGGCGTAGCGGCTTTCCATGGGAGCAATTGGATTTCGTGAATAGAGTGCTTGCGTGCGCCGACAGCATTGCGGCGGGCACCACGGTGGCAGCCTAGTGGTCCTGCTCACGCCGGCACAACTCTTGTGGCATCCTTGGGCCACAGGAATGTGGGGGCCTCTTGCATACCCTGCAGTGACTCGGCCGTCAAGCCGACTCCTTGCCATTCTCAGTTTTCCAGACGAGTCCGACTTAAAGGGAGATCAGTCATGCGAATATCCCTACTAGTTTTAGCGGCACTGCTGTTGACCGTAGAGTATTCGCTGGCTCAGAAGCTTGGCGCCGCACGTGATGCGCTGCCCGCAGCGTCGCTGCCGTTTGTTACGCAGGTGGATGTTTCCATCCAGTTCAACCAGCGATCGATCCCTGATGGGCGGATTGATACCGACAGCGGCATCCTCCGCGCGGCATTCCGCATCCAGGCCGATGGTCCCCCACTCGCGACGCCGGAGCAAACCGCGCGCGCCTGGATGGCCGAGAATCGCATTCGCTTCGGTTGGACAACCGCGGACGACCTGGAGCTGACGGAAGAAATCCGCACGTCATACAGCACACACCTCACCTTTCAGCAGACATTCCATGGAGTGCCGGTCCACCGCCGACGCGTGAAGGTGAACCTTGGCCCAAGCGGTCTACCCACCATGGTGCTAAGCGGCTATGCGCCGCATCTGGACGAGGTCGATGCGTTTGATGCCACGCCCACGGTCTCATCGGATCAAGCCAAGCGCCAGGCGCAGCAGCTAGTCTCTGCGGCCGGGGCCTCGTCCTCAGAGCCGAAGCTCGTCGTGTATCCGTTGGCGACGCCCGTACTGGCCTGGCGCGTCATCGCCTGGCCCGTAGGCGCACCAGGCGAATGGGAAGTGCTGCTCAATGCCCACTCTGGTGCGACCATTCACCTTCTTGATCGAGTCATTCGCCATCGCCACGAAGATTCTACGTCTGTCCCACGCCGCATTGACGGGAAGGGAAAGGCCTGGATTCCGGACCCCATTACAAGTGCCGGCGTCACCTACGGCGGCGCCTACGTAGACAACAACGACTCAAACTCGGACGCGCTCAATGACCAGCGCAAAGAGGTGTCACTACTAGACATTGAGCACGGAGCAGATGGCAAGTATCGGCTCAAGGGACCGTATGTGTCGATTGACGGATCAATAGGCACGCCCTACACGCCACCGGCAGAGGACAGCGAGAATGACTTCGATTACCTGCGCGCCAATCAGCACTTTGAAGCCGTTCAGGTCTACTACCATATAGACGCCAACCAGCGCTACATCCAATCGCTGGACGTAGGACACTCAATTCAGGGAGGGGGTCTGCGCGCCAACCCACATGGCGAAGGTAGCGCGGACAATTCTGCTTACTATCCCTTCCAAAATGCTGTCTCATTTGGTGACGGCGGCATTGACGACGGGGAAGACGCGGAGGTCATCTTGCACGAGTACGGCCATGCCATCCTTGAAGGCAGCAGCAAAGACCTCTTTGGGACTCTTGAAGGTGCTGGCCTGCATGAAGGCTGGGGAGACTACTGGGCCACCTCCTATACGCGCGGGCTCATGGACCAGGGCGTAGTGCCTGCGCACGACTGGCAGCATGTGTTTTCGTGGGACGGCAATGAAACGTGGCCCGGCCGCAGGTTGGGGAGCACCGCTACGTATCCCGACGGATTTGATTGCACCGGCAATGTCTCATTCTGCAACATCTACGCGGACGGTCTCATATGGGCCACGTCTCTGATGCAGATCTACGACGCGATAGGCAAGAGGCTTTCGGATCAGTTGAACCTGATTTCTCATGCCTACCTCAATTTTCCTGTGAAGTTTAGTGATGCAGCCGAAGCGCTGCTGCAGGCGGACCAGGATCGCTACCAGGGTGCACACGTGCCGGATATCGGGCAGATTTTGTCTGGTCGAGGATACATCGAATGCCTGCCCGGTGCCCTTCAGCTCGCCCACACGCCAGTGCTCACCGTCCCCGATGCCTCCACTCCCCTGCTAGTTGAGCTCGAAGCAGAGACTTGCGCCGATGACATTATCCGTCACGAGGTACACTATTCAATCGATGACGAAGCATGGAAGATTGCAACCATGGCACCCGCTGGAGACGGGCTTTACACCTATTCAATTGAGCTCGGCCCGGGCTCGGAAAAGGTCGAATACTATCTTGAGGTCGAACAGGCCAATGGAGCCGTCACTCGCCTGCCTGCTGCTGCCCCGCAATCCGTTTTCACGGTAGATATCGAAGTGGACACCGAGGCGCCGGTTATAGTACATCCGTACCTCACGCATGTCGCGATGGTAGACTGGCCGCCGAGTATTGTGGCCACTATCACGGATGCCGTTGACATTGACTCTGCTTGGGTTGAGTTTGAAGTTGAAGAAGCGGGTGGCGCACGCCTGCCCAGCCAAACATTCGCACTGACGGGTACCGGCTCCCGATTTACGGGGAGTTTTCCGCCCATGGACATTCCGCTAAAGAGTCGTGTCTACTACCGCGTGTGGGCTGAAGACTCGGCTGAGGCAGAAAATGTCAGCGTGCTCCCTGCTTTAGATGTGCCGGCATTTGTCATCCACATCATTGAAAAGGGCATTTTGGCATCTTACGATGCGGACGAAGGTGCGGTGCTCCATTTTGACGGCGAGTGGCGCCGCGCCAAGCCATCGTACGGCCTCGTGGCACCGCGCTCTGGAGAGTACGCGTGGCTAACGAACGACGCTGGCCCCTACACCGATCAACCTTCGACCAGTGTACTGGAGATTCCCGAAATCGACCTCAGCAACTTTTCCCAGGCGTATCTGGAGCTTTGGCACTGGCATGACTTTGAACATAGCGGGATCACACGGCCTACCGGCAGTCCGGCAGGCACGGCCCTTGATGGTGGCAATGTCAAGCTATCTACAGATGGTGGCGCAAACTGGCAGGTCTTGGTGCCGGAAAAAGGCTATACGGCTACGCTGGACGACGCCAACCCATTGGGAGGAGAGCGTGCCTATGCAGGTTACAGCTATGGCTGGCGCCGCGCACTAATTGAGCTCCCGCACGTGCCTCAAGTCCTCTTGCGCATTGAGGCCGCCACCGGAAGCGGCAACGCTCAGTCCACAGCGCACGGCTACGCAGGGTGGGCCATAGACGACCTTCGTATCCTGGAAGAGCGCCCTGCCGACAGCGTAGCTCCGACCGTGAGCGTGTTGCCTGAACCACTCGTCAGTGTCCCGGCTGGCACTGGCGCGCCCCCCATCGAAGTAGTGGCATCGGATAACACCGGCATCGAATCGATTCTGGCAGAATTCACCTTTGAACCGAGCAACGCTACCAGCAGGAGTGGGATGCTGCGACTCGCGATGGATCCGGCCGAGCCCAATACGTTTTCCGGAGCATTTCCGGTGCCGGATATGCTCCAGCGTGGCGACCGAATACGGTACCGATTCCACGTGCAGGACTTTGACGACAATTCAGCTGTTGTTCCTGCGCAGGGCGATGCCCCTTTCGAGATAGAAGCGCGTCTGGTTGAACGAATTCCTGCGCTTGCGCGCGCCACCGCTACAGGGCTGTGGACCAAGGATGGACACGGCGGTTATGCGGCCACCCACTCAAGTAGCGACCTCGTGTCCAGCATCGTGCTCGTGCCGACTGATCTGCCCGCCAACGCGGCCACAATCGCGCTCCGACTGGACCACGCCGCGAGTTTCGGAGCAGCGCGCGGCAACGTCAAGATGTCTGAGGATGATGGCTCTCGATGGCTGGTAATTTCACCCAAGGACGGCTACGACGAGGCCTATACTGCATCAGGATCGCATCCAATGGCCGGGGAGCAGGTCTTTGCCAATAGCCGGGACGAGGTGACGTTGTTTGACTTGACGCCGCAAGCCGGTGCGCGAATGTGGATTCGCATTGACTTGGGAACCGAAGGCAGGCTGACTCCCGGCGAGTCGTGGGTCGTGCGGTCGGCCGTGCTTGAGAGCACGACCATCGACGAATCCCTAAACCTGGACCCAGGCCTTGCGCTGCATGGCAACTTTCCCGACCCCTTTGTGTCGCGCACCACAATCAGCTATTCGGTGCCGGAACCTATGCCCGTGTATATGGACGTACACAACGTGCTAGGGCGGCGCGTAATGGTCTTGGTGGACCAGGAGAAGGAGGCTGGCACACACACGTTGCACCTGGACTTCAGCGGGCTCGCAGGCGGAGTGTATTTTCTGCGCATGAGCACCGGGCGTCAGACATTCATGGAGTCGCTGATCCTGGCGCGATAGGATGCAGCGAGTCGCCCGACCACTTTAGCAGAGGTCCAAGGAAGCTGGCGCGCCGTATGGCGTGGCCCACGAAGACTGCACGGAGGCTCGGTTGCACATTGGCTGTGGCCGTTGCCTCCGCTTGTGGAGCGCCACTCTCGTGCTTAACACCCCGTCTAGCGCGATGCAGCGGCAGAAGTCAAGCTTGCTCACCACTTGTGCACCTGAACGCAGCAGCGCCGCAGCTTTGATCACCGCTCTCCCAGGGGTGACCGTGAATCGCTTTGCGCTGCCGACGGTACGTAGACATATTGCGGGGGAAACGACACGCCGTCGACATCGTTTGATCGCGGCCATTTCACTCACAGATTTTCACTCATGGATCATAGAGCGGGTGCATACAAAGTGCGGGACCTTGGCTTGGCTGACGCCGGGCGAATGCGTATCGAATGGGCGGAGAGTCGCATGCCGGTCTTGGCGCAGCTACGGGCGAAGTATGAACCGTCGCAGCCATTTAAGGGCTACAAGATCACCGGCTGCCTGCATGTGACCAAAGAGACAGCCGTGTTGGTGGAAACATTTGCGGCTTGTGGAGCGGAGGTTGCGTGGAGCGGATGCAACCCGCTGTCGACCAACGACGAGGTTGCAGCTGCGCTCGCCATGGGCGGCATCGAAATCTACGCTTGGTACGGCCAGAGCGTGGAGGAATTCTATTGGAGCATTGATCGCACCATCGACAAACCTCCGCACCTGACCCTGGATGACGGAGCGGACCTCATCTTTACGGTACACCATCGGTTCCCGCACCTCGCGGACCACATCATCGGCGGCAGCGAAGAGACAACCACAGGCGTGCAACGGCTACGTGCAATGGCCCAGGATGGCAAGCTGCTTTATCCCGTATATGCGGTCAACGACACTGAAACGAAGTGGGACTTTGACAACGTCTATGGCACGGGCCAATCGACGCTGGACGGCATTCTGCGCGCAAGTAGCATTCTGATAGCTGGGAAAAACTTTGTAGTGGCAGGCTATGGGCATTGCGGACGTGGCGTGGGGATGCGTGCCAAGGGCTTAGGTGCAAATGTGATCGTGACAGAAGTGAAAGCAACCGCCGCGCTTAAGGCCACGCTTGAAGGTATGCGTGTCATGCCGATGGACCAGGCCGCCTCTGTAGGCGATGTGTTTGTTACCGCCACGGGCATGACGGATGTCATCCGCGGACGCCACTTTGACACGATGAAGGATGGGGCCGTCGTATGCAACACGGGCCACTATGACGTCGAGCTGAACTTGGATGAGCTTGCAGCAGTGTCGACAGGTTCGCGCGTGATTCGGCCCGACAATCGCGAATACACCATGCATGATGGGCGAAGGCTGTTCGTGCTGGCAGAGGGGCGCCTGGTAAACTTAGCCGCAGCGGAAGGGCACCCGTCCGAGGTTATGGATATGAGTTTCGCCAACCAGTTTATGGCACACCTGCTCCTCGTACAGCAACATGAGCGGGGAGGGGTTCCCGGCAACACTGTCATTGACTTGCCTAGCAGCATCGATCAGCGAATCGCCGGACTGAAGCTGCAGACCATGGGGCTTAGGATCGACTCGCTGACACCAGAGCAGGTTGTGTACGCTACTGACTATTCCGCAGGCACATAGCAGAGCGCACTCTGTAGCGCACGGTGCACCTCGGAGCGATGCTTGCTATCGTGCTGAGTAGCTCTGCCCTACCTGCTATCTCCAGGATTCCGCCAATAGCGGGCCGGCTTCTGCTCGCCGCCGGATCGTGCCGCTGTACGTGTTTTGAATCGCTCGCGCTAGATACTTGTGAGTGATTCGAGACCTGTAGACAGGCCATCTACCTACGGCGTCTTAGCCTCAGACACAAGTCGGCACCACTTCGCATGCGACCGACCCCCAGGGGCCTCAAGGCAGGCGTACTAACCATCAAGTCAAATGGTAAAAGCGCGGGGCGGCGGCAGCCATTTATCGGGCGTCACAGGATAGTGGAACCGCCTATTGCGTGCATGATGCGGCTATCCTATTCCCAATCCAAGATGTCCTCTTCCGACTTCTCGCGTGTTTTCCACTCTTCGGCATCTTCCAGCGGCTCGCTGCGCTCGACGATGTTGTAGCCGGAATCCTGCCATTTTTCAGCCAGATACTCATTCCACTGAGTGTAGTGTTCCCACTCTTCTGGCAACTCATCGTCGGGAAAGATGGCCTCGACCGGGCATACCGGGACACAGGCATTGCAGTCAATGCACTCATCCGGGTGGATCACCAGAAAGTTGGGTCCCTCGTAAAAGCAGTCTACAGGGCACACTTCAACACAGTCCGTGTGCTTGCAGTTGATGCAGGGCTCGGCAACTACATACGGCATCGGCTACTCCGGGCAGTCCTGGCTAATTCTGGCGCAAGATAGTGCGCTGCCGTGTTACTGTGCGACCGCTTTTCGGATCCCAGACGAGGCATGGACAGTAGGTGAGCAGGGGGCTGCGTTGCGCGTATGAACCGGCCGTTGCCATGGCAGCAGGCACCATGACCAAAAGGCTGGCTGCGTCATATAAACGTTGTTGTGCCCAGTAAGCGGCCCCTGACTGGTCCACTACACCGGGCATTGCACATCCAGAACAGGCGCATGAGCTTAATTGAAACGCCGGAGGCGCTGCGTGCGCTGGTTGCCCGCGCGATGGCAGCAGGCGTTGTGGCCGTTGACACCGAATTTGTGACGGGCGAAACATATTTCCCCAAGCTGGGCCTGATTCAGATCGGTCTTGGGGGGAAGGATGTTGCCTTGGTTGACCCGCTTGCTGCCTGCGACCTCGCACCCCTGGGAGATCTGCTTGGCAATCCAGATGTAGTCAAGGTGCTTCATGACCCGGACATGGACCTGAAGTTGCTAAACGAGGCCACGGGCACCATACCCGAGAACATCTTTGACACTCGTCGAGCAGCAGGCTTTGTGGGGCTGCTGTGTACCATTTCCTTGGCCGATCTTCTTGCTGAATTGTTCGGCGTTGAGCTTGATAAGTCGGAAACTCGATCCGACTGGCTGCGCCGTCCGCTTAGCCCCAAACAATGCGCGTACGCAGAAGATGATGTCCGCTACCTTTGCCAAGCCTTCAAAGAGCTACAGCGACGCGCGGCACGGCTGCGGCGCACATCATGGCTGGCGGAAGAGATGAAAAACTACAACAGCGACACCCAGTACGCGTGGCCGGACCCGCACAAGGAATACCTGAGGTTTAGCGGGCTCGGCAAACTTTCCGGCAGACAGCGCGCGGCGCTAAAAGCCGTCGCCGCCTGGCGCGAGAATGCAGCGCGGAGCCATGACCTTCCGCGCCAGTGGATTCTGCCGGACAAGGTCGTGCGTTCCATTGCCCAACGCATGCCGCAGCGTGCGCGCCAGCTGCGGCGCTTGTCGGGAGTATCAACCACGTACGCAGACCGAGCCGCTGAAGACCTTCTTCGAGAGTTGCGGTTGGTGCGCGCGCTACCACATTCGGACTATCCTCCCCGCCCCGAGGCATTGCCATCGGATGACCAGCATCAGGCGCGCGTCCACCTTGCTTCGGCTTTGATTTTGGGGCATTCGGTCGCTTCGGGGATCGATCCTGCACTGGTGGCAACCAGGAATGATGTCCGATGCCACGTCTCAGGCCTTGACAGCCCTCTTCGCAGTGGCTGGCGGCACGAATTCGTCGGGCGCGACGTAGACGAGCTGCTACAAGGGCGGCGTAGCGTCAACATTGACGACCAAACAGGGCTTCCGGCACTGGCGTGAACTCCGTGCCATAACCGCCAGGTTGCTAGCTGCACGAAATACAGTCAGTAACTCGCCTGCGTTGTGCTGCCACCTCTACGGCACAATGCGCGCACCAAATTTGCCAAGAAGCAGGCAACTGCAAATGGGTCTTCCCGTGGCGTGCAAGAAAATACGCCGCGGCCACCTCTACCATCGTGGACATCCGAGCGGCCCATTTATTCTGGCCGTAGTGCCTCAATCCGCCAACTCATCTCTTCCCCATAGCGCTCAGCACCAGGAAATCCAGAAGTCTTGTATTGGATGCGACCTTCGGGCCCTATAATGAAATGCGAGGGTAGGCCGACCACCTGAAAATCCGTCGCGCTGCCTTCGTCGAACAACACCGTAAAGCGGTAGTCGTTTTCATCCAGAAAGTCGCGCGTGACACTGTGGTCGGCATCGGTCGTAATGGCGAGAAACTCCACATCGTCGTCCGATGCATACTTGTCTACGAGGTCGCTATAGTGGGGAAACTCTTGCCGACAGGGGCCACACCATGTGGCCCAATAGTTGAGAAGCACCACCTTGCCACGAAGGTCCGATAGGCGCCATTCGTTGCCCTCGGCATCGGTGAGGCTGAAGTCGGGGGCTTCGCGGTCGAGGCGGTCGTCTATCAAGCGTTGCCGCGCCGCCTCCGCGACCTCAGCGATTGCTATTGCGAGCGTGTCATCCAGCACCTTTTCGTCGCGACCGGTGCGCACCCCCACCTGAGCCGCCACCTGACGGATGCGATCTGCTTCCGTGCCCAGCCGTTCATCCTCGGCGTCGTGTGCCAAGGCGGCAACCAGCGTTTCGTATGCCTCCTGGTCGGTCCCGTTGGCAGCCAAAAGCTCGCCGAGTGCGGCGAGACGATCAGACCGCTGACCGGCGTCAATCGCCCTGCGGAATGCCTGCTCAGCCTCTTGCCCGCGATCCAACCCAACCAGCGCCATGCCTCGCAGGTGCTCAAAGGAGGCGATTGATCTCTCGTGGCTGCGCGCCAATTGGTCGAGCCGTATTCCGGGGTACAAAAGGCCGGGTCGCTCGTCCTTAAGCGCTAAGATTGCCTCGTCAGCAATCTGAAGCGCTTCCTCAATCCTTAACTCAAAATCGATAAGTAGCTGAGCATTCGTGCGGTAATAGCTGATCCCACCCCAAGTATCGAGCCGTGCCAGGATGCTGCCAAGCTCTATAACCCGATCAAGGACTTCGCCATTCGGCTGGCCGTCCTCCTCGCGCTGCCTACGGACTTCATTCCTCAGCAGCGAACGCTCTTTACCCAATGCTACGCTATAGGTGGAGAAATAGTCATTGTCCCAGGCAGGCTGAAACCGCTGCTTCCAGCGCTCAACGAGATCCAGGCGCTCCGCCAGCGGCGCCTCCCGGGAGTAAATATCAAAGTGAGTTCGTTCTGCACCCATAGTGCGGCCTTCGGGTGTCTCATCAAGACGGGCAAGCCAGCTTCGCTGTGTATCGGTGTCACCTAGCACTTTGTAACCGATTGCCAGGAAGTAGCGACGGCCGGCGTCGGGCTGCGCCCCGCGCTCGGCGGCTTCTCCCTCGGCAGCGACCGCAGAGGCAAGCGCCTGGCGCAACTCGTCTTCAATTGTCGCTGTCTCATCCTCGTCGCCCGATGAGCGCGCTGCCTGCAACCGCGCTTGCAGGTGGTGAATACGAAATACTGATGAGCCCCCAAGCCTTTCCTCCAGCCCGCCGAGAATCTCAAGCCACCGCTCCGACGCGTTGAGATCTTCGACGGCACTCTCAACCAAATCATATGGCTCGACCCGATCAGGGAACGCCAGGATGGCTTCACTACCGGCCTCAACCGCGCGATCAAGCCATTCTCGGCGCCCGCGCAGCGATCCACCCCAGGCAAGCGCGGCCAGGTACCCCTCGTGGGCACGTGGATTGTCTGGATCAAGTTCCAACGCCCACTCAAAAGCTGGTATGGCTTCCTCGTATTGATTGAGCTCCCCCAGTGTGCGCGCTTGACCAAACGCCGCTTCGGCATTGTTCGGATCGTACTTGAGCACCTGCGCAAATCCATCGCGCGCTGACACAAAATCGAAGGCGACATAGTCCTGGCGCGCCGCTTCAATGAGCTCACCAACGCGCTCCGCCTGATTCGAGCACGACGCAATAGTCATCGCCGCAAGCAGCAGCCCAATTCGCTTGTTCACTCCCCATTGGCGGCCCGTGGGCCGCCCCATGTGGCCGATGCGTTCCCAGCAGTGAGTGTCCGGCAACCTATCGTAGATGAGCACAAGACTGGGAGTAATAAAGCCCGGAGATACTGGCTGTCATTTCAGCGGTGGTTGGATAGACAACCCAGGTTACTCTTCTTGCATCGATTTCTTGGCTTGGGCAACGACTTCACTCACGGTTAAGTCTGTGGACCCGGCGGCCCGCAAACCCCGGATGAAGTCTGGGTCGATATCATGCTTGGCCAGAGCGACTAGGCCATCAACGGTCAAGTCCGCAAAGCCGACAGCCTGCATTGCAAAGATATACTTCGGGCCGATCTCAAACCTGGCCAGTGCGACAAGGTCATCCGAACTCAGGCCTTCAAAGCCGACGGCGTGCATGGCCCGGATATACTCCGGATCAATCTCAAACCTGGCCAGCGCAACGAGGTCATCCGAACTCAGGTCTTCATAACCGGCGGCGTGCATGGCCCGGATATACTCCGGATCAATCTCAAACCTGGCCAGCGCAACGAGGTCATCCGAACTCAGGTCCTCAAATCCGGCAATCTGCATGGCACGCATATACTCCGAATCAATCTCAAACCTGGCCAGCGCGACGAGGTCATCCAAATTCAGGTCCTCAAATCCGGCGGCCTGTATGGCCCGGATATACTCCGGATCGATCTCATACCTGGCCAGCGCGACGAGGTCATCCAAACTCAGATCGTCAAATCCGGCGGCCTGCATGGCCCGTACATATTCCGGATCGATCTCATACTTGGCCAGTGCGACGAGCCCAGTCGGATTCAGATCTTCAAAGCCGGCAGCCTGCATGGCCCGAACGTACCCCGGGTCGATCTCATACCTGGCCAGTGCGACGAGCCCAGTCGGATTCAGATCTTCAAATCCCACAGCCTGCATGGCCCGAACATAGTCCGGGTCGATCTCATATCTGGCCAGTGCGACGAGCTCAGTCGGATTCAGATCTTCAAACCCGACAGCCTGCATGGCCCTCACATAGTCCGGGTCGATCCCATATCTGGCCAGTGCGACGAGCTCAGTCGAATTCAAATCTTCAAATCCGACAGCCCGCATGGCCCTAGCATAATCCGGGTCGATCTCGTACCTGCCCAATGTGACGAGGTCACCCGAACTCAGGCCTTCAAATCCGGCGGCCTGCATGGCCCGGATATATTCCGGGTTGATGTCATACTTTGCGAGCGCGACAAGCTCATCCGAACTCAAGTCTTCATAACCGGCGGCCTTCATTGCCTGGATATATTCCGGGTCGATCTCATGCCTAGCCATTGCGACAAGCTCATGTGCGCTTATGTCTGCGAAACCGGCGGCCTGGATTTCCCGAATATAATCTGGGTCAATGTCGTTCTGGGCCAGAATGACTAGTTCATGCGCGCCCTTGCCAGCAAATTCGCCGACCTGTAACAGCTGGAGCACATAATCTGGATCAACATCATTCATGGCCAGAGTGTAGAGTTCGCTCATGGTCAGGTTCGCAAAGCCCGCGGCCTGCACTTCCCGGACATAGTCCAGATCGACCTCAAACTTGGCCAGGGCTACAAGTTCATGCGCACTCATGTTTTCGAAGCCGGCGGCCTGGGCATTTTGGATAAAGCTCGCGTCGATGTTATTCTTGGCCATGAGGACGAGCTCGTTAGAGGTTAAGTCTGTGTAGCCAACGGCCCGAACACCGAGGATAATTTGTGGATGGATGTCAGCCCGGGCCATGGCGACGAGCTCATGTGCGGTTAATTCTGTGTAGCCCGCGGCCCGAATTCCCCGGATATAATTTATATCGACGTCATACCTGGCCATGGCGACGAGTTCGTCTAAGGTCACGTCTTTGAAGCCCGCGGCCCGAACTCCCCGGATGTAGTCCAGCTCGACCCTAGACCTAGCCAGTGCGAGGAGTGTACTTACGGTAAAGTCTGTGTAGCCGGCGGCCTGCAAGCCCCGGATATAGCTTGGATCGATATCATAAGTGGTAAGTGCAACGTACTCATTCACAACCAAGTCCGTGAAGCCTAGCATTTCTATCTCATGGATAAATGTGCTATCGATGTCGTACTCGCTGCGCAGCATCTTGCGCTGCTCAGCGGTAAGAGTATCCATAGATGCACCGTCCCAAATTGAGCCAGCAACTGGGGTGTAGTCGTAGCTGGTTTCGATGTAGTCGTCAGTAACGACGCCTGGATCAAGGACGACCTTCGGCTCGATGTCGACGACAGCTTCGGAATCATTCCTGATATCCTCGGAGACTGTGAAGCGCGCATCGTTGAGTGGCGACACGATGCCAACAGCAACCTCGTCTGTCCGTACGATGGTATCACGCTGGGCCTGGGCGGGATTGAGCACGGCCAGCGGCAGCACTATGCACGCCGCTATGACGACAGCCATGGTGGTGCCGGCCCGGTTCAGGCTCCGGTGGCGCAACGATGGATCGAGAATGGCCATCAGGCGGCTCTCCAGCTGGGAGTGCCGCGCCATGGCCAGCGACGCCACCGCTGTCCATCTTGCCGAGTGCAGCGAACGGGCGGTCTCCAGCAAGATCTCGGCATACGTGGAGGCCTGCGTGCCGGCCAACAGCACCATGTCGTCGGCAGCGCGCTCTCGTTCGAAGCGCGACTGGCGAGCAGCTACCCACGCCAGCGGGTTGAACCAGTGGAAGGCACAGGCGACTTGCGTCAAGAGCTGCATCAGGCAATCGCGGCGTCTGACGTGTGCCAGTTCGTGGAGCAGCACCGTGCGGCGATGCTGCTCGTCCCACATCTTCGCCGTCTCCGGCAAGATGATGGTAGGCCGCCACACGCCGACGCTTAACGGGACTGTCGTCCACGCGCTCCAGCGCAGCCGCACCAACCTCCGGATACCCAGCCGGTTAGCCATATCGCCAGCCAGCTGGCGCCAATCGTCGTCTTGCACCATCGTGCCACGGAGGACGAGCAGGTGCACCCCGGCGTGCGCAATAGCCATACGAACCAGCACGAACAGCAGGCCGGCCAGCCACACCAGAAACACCCACGTCGACCAGTGAAAGTCGAGAGCGGCAAAAAGGGACCCAGAGGCTACCCCCACTGCAGGGGCTTCAGCCCGGCCTGTCTGCGGCGGCGCCACAGCGACGGGAGCAGCAGCTTCGTCGATGACCGGCGGTGGTATGGCGGGCGCAGCCGTCGGGACATCCAGGAGCGGCACAGAGGCAGGAGCCACGTGTGGAACCGCGCGGGGAGCTTCCTGAACCAGAACGGCCGCTTGCGGCAGAAGACCCGTCTGCCACTGCGGCAAAAGCACCGAAAGCACCGGCAGCGCCAGCAGGCTCAACAGCCCCGCGCACCACACCACGTAGCGGACGGCCGCCGAACTGCGCCGCAAGGCGTAAACCAGAAGCCCGGCAGCCGTAAGCACCAAAGCGCCTTTGACAAACAACGTCAGCATCAGCACCAACCAGGAGCTCATGCTGGCGGGGAAATGAGTGAATTCCATCAACGTATCCATGCCTATCGCCCTTGTTGTTTGGCCTGTTCAATCAAGCCGGAGAGGTGGTCGAGGTCGCTTGCGGTGAGATCTGTCCTATTCAGCTCGAGCAGCGTCGCCACAGCTTGCTCGGCCGAGCCGTTGAAGAACATCTGCACCATGTAGTTCATGGCCGAACGCCCTGCTTCTTCCGGAGAAAGCGTCGGTGTGTAGATGTAGCGCGCTCCCTCCCGGTGGTGCCGCAGATGGCCTTTCTCCTCCAAAATGCGCAGCATCGCCCGCACGCCCGAATAACTCGGCGGGCTGTCGATGCCCTCCATCACTTCGGCGGCCGTGGCCTGACTGTGCTGGTAGACAAACGCCATTATCTGACGCTCACGACGCCCCAGGTCCATCGGAGATTTCTTCTTCTTCATTACGTCCACCCTTACGGGAGAAGGTTCAACCATGTGCTGCAGACATGCTAGCATACTAGCACTTACGGCCAATATATGACGAGGTTTCACTGTGGTCAAGGCCAAATGCTGATTTTTTAGCAGTTTATTTGACCTATTACGCTTTCCGATGGATTTCGGCCACTCATTCGGACGGAAGCTCGCCACTCTTCGCATTTCTGAAGCAGCAGCAGCACTGTCGCCGCTTGGTTTTCACTCTGGGCGCCGCGCGCATTCCGCCTCTTCCGCCATACGGGAGGTAAAATAGCATTTCACGGCGGGTGCCGCTCTGCACCATCCTTATCTGTACGTGCAACCTCATCACAACATGAAAAACCTTGGACAATCTATTTGCATGATTGCGCGTGACCTCAATCTGTGGCAGGAGTGCTCCCACAAGCTGAGGGCTGTGAGAGAAGAGACTCCCCTTGCCTTCGTTTTGCCTTCCCTTTAGCGGCTCAATTCGCAAGCCTAACCCTACGAGGCACAAGCAGCAGACAACGGCATACGGGTTTTCGGACCCGATGGGGAGAAGTCAGCATCGGGCGCAGTTGTCATAGGGCATCACGCCGTTGCCCGCTTACTCTTGCCGCAGCGCCTCAATCCGCCAACGCATCTCTTCGGCAAAGCGCTCGGCGTCAGAAAATCCGGTAGTCTCGTACTGGATCCGGCCGGAGGGGCCCAAGATGAAATGAGCGGGAATGCCGGCGACTTGGAAGTCCGTGGCGCTGGACTCGTCAAATAACACCGTGAAGCGGTAGTCGTGTTTGTCAAGGAATTCGCGCGCTGCGTCGTGGTCGTCATCGGTCGTGATGGCGAAAAACTCCACATCTTCGTGCGAAGCGTACTCTTCCACAAGGTCGCGGTAATAGGGCAACTCCTGAATGCAGGGAACGCACCATGTGGCCCAATAATTCAGAATCACCACCTTGCCTTGAAGGTCGGACAGGCGCCACTGGTTGCCTTGGGTATCGGTTAGGCTGAAGTCTGGGGCCTCTCGTTCGAGGCGGTTGTCGACTAACCGCTGTCGTGCTGCATCAACGACGTCCGCTCGCACCACAACAAGCGTGTCATCAAGTGCCTCGGCGTCGTGGCCGAATCGCGCCGCCACCTGTGCCGCCACCTCGTGGATGCGATCTGCTTCCATGCCCAACAATTCGTCCTCGGCGTCGTGCGCCAAGGCGGAAACGAGCACTTCGTATGCCTCTTCCTCTGGCCCGCTCGCGGCCAAAAGCTCGCCGAGTGCGGCGAGACGATCAGAGCTTGGACGTACGTCGATCGCGCTACGGAATGCCTGCTCAGCCTCTGCGACGCGCTCCATTTTGACAAGTGCCAAGCCTCGTACGTACTCATAGGTGGCGATCCAACCCTCGCGGGTGCGGTCCACTTGGTCTACGTGTGTACCGGGGTGCAAAAGACCGGGGCGCTGCTCTTTCAGCGCAACGATTGCCTCGTCTGCAATCCGCAGCGCTCCTTCAATTCTTACCTCAAGATCGATGAGCAGCTGGGCAGCCGTGCGATAGTGGCTGATCCCTCTCCAGGTATCGAGGCGTGCCAAGTCGTGGCTAATCTCAATGATCCGATCAAGGGCTGCGTCATCCGGTTGGCCGTCCTCGTCGCGCTGCCTTCGGGCTTCTTCTATTAGCAGCGAACGTTCTTGAGCCAGCGCCCCGCGAAAGGCCGTGAAGTAGTCATTGTCCCAGGAAGGCTGGAAGCGCACCTTCCAGCGTTTGACGATCTCCATGCGCTCGGCCCATGGCGCCTCCCTGGTTTGCAAATACTCCTGGTAAAATATGTCATTGGAAGTCTGCTCCGAGCCCAAGAGCCGGCCTTCTGGAGTCTCATCAAGAAGCTCGAGCCAGCTTCGCTGGGCCTCGGTGTCGCCCAGCAATTTGTAGCCGACTGCCAGGAAGTACCAGCGACCTTCGTCGGGTGGCTCTTCGCGCTCGACGGCACTCTCCTCAGCGGCGATCACGGTGGCAAGCGCGTGGCGTAGCTCGTCTTTGATTGTCGTCGCTGCTTCCTCGTCGCCCGTCGTGCGCGCAGCCGACAACCGAGCCTGCAGGTGATAAATACGGAACACAAATGAGCTTGCAAGCCTTCTCTCATACGCACCCAGAATCTCAGACCACCGGCCCGACCCGCTGAGGTCGTACACGGCCATCGCAGCCATCTTGTATGCCTGGACCCTATCTGGGAATGCCAAGATGGTTTCAGTGCCAGCCTCAACCGCACGTTCAAGCCAGTCGCGGCGCCCGCGCAGCCTTCCACCCCAGGCAAGCGCGTCCACGTACCCCTCCTGGACGCGTGGATTGTTAGGCGAAAGTCCCAGAGCCACCTCAAAGGCCGGTATAGCCTCCTCGAATTGACTTAGCTCCGCTAGTGCGCGCGAACGGCCGTACGCCGCATCAGCGCTCTTCGGATCCTTCTTGAGTGCCTCCGCGAATCCATCGCGCGCCGCCTCAAAATCGAATGCGACAAATTCCGTTCGTGCGAATTCGATGAGCTCATCAACCTCTATCGTCTGATTCGAGCACGACGCAATAGCTATAGCTACAAGAAGCAGCCCGACTTGTTTGCACGCTTCCCAACGCAAGCCGATACGCCGCTCAGTACGGCCACTGCACCTCCAAGCACGGGTATCGGGTTGTGCCGGTGACGTATGAGAAAGAGGCCTCGACAAATGGAGTTTCATTGTAGGTGTAGTAACGTAGCAGATAGTAACAGGCGACAAAGCTCCTTTGCCTAAGAGCAGTAAGTTGCGGCAGCACTAAGTCGTAGCTAAACAGCTTGCGTTGTACACTTCCAAGGGACGAGTAGCCATGCGCTTGCACCAGAATGTAGGAAATGCATTGGACCTGGACCATTCGCACTTGCCGGTTGCCCTGCATCATTGAACTCAAAACGGTACGTGGACCTGCCTACACGCCAGGTCTGGGCCGCGCTCCCGGTTGAGGGCTGCTACCTGTGCCACTGGCGCACCATGTATCGTATCCTTGATGAAAACAGGGAGATACACGAGCGCAGGGATCCGCGCAAAATATTCTCCCTGCACGAAGACGGCGCTGTCGGCCCAGGCTCCGAACGAGCGTTGAACAAGGGACATCACCACGCTTCGGGGTCCGGTCAAGGGCCTGCAATTCAAATTGTACGTGCCGCTGGATGCTTTCAGCGGCTGTGTGGTGGGCTGGACCCTTGCCACATATGGGCCTGCCGCACTGACCAATGGGTCTCATTGCAGCGAGCTGGGCCTGAACAGGCACCCCCACCGACCAGTTGGTGATCCACTGCGGATCATGGTCCGGCCATCGAATCGAGGACGAACGTTTCCCAATTCGGTTCATTGCAGAACGCCTGGCACCGGGCCCGGAAATTCCTCGATTGGAGTTGCCACAGCCTTCTGCAAGGAAAAGGAGTTGGTGCATCCCAGTTCGGCAGGACCCTCTCAACGCGGCGGGTACAATACCGCGTCATCAATGCGTAACGGCGATTGTTGTTTGCCCAAAGCGATTCATTCGCGGCGTACCGAATGCTGCCTACGCCTCCAAGAAAAGCATGGATCAACGAGGCGGCCGGCACTCAGGCTACGGAGGGTCCAAGCACGGACCAAGACCTGCAACCAAACAAGTTTAGTCTCTGACGCGACCTGCTCCAGATCGTATGGGCTCCGTGCGCTACACTGAACCGAAGCAGATCTGTCTCATTGTTCTTGGCACCACCAGCCGCGCCCGATCAACCCGATCCCTCGATAGTTTTACGGTTGCGCTGCTATTGTACTTCGCTACCCAATCTATTTCCTGAAATGGACCGAAGCTAACCCGTTACCTTGCGACCTGCAGTCTGAATGCACTGAGCCGTTTAGTTTGGTTCCTGGATTTTCGTGAGTGCGTCCCGTGCAGCGTCGGCCAAGCCCCAATAGTGATCACGAATCCGCTTGAGTTCCGGCACCGCCCGCTGCTCTTTGAATTCGCCTAGCTGCCAAATAACCGTTTCAGCCAGGCCAGCGCCTATTGGATACCAGTCATGAGCCATTTGCTCATTCATTTCCGCAAGCAAGTTGATGAGATGCTGGCGGATTTGCTCCGTATCCGGCGAGTGTTTCCATACAGACCGCGTCTTCGACAAATCGTATCCATCGTCGTAATGTGTGATCGGCCCGATCGGAATCGGGTCACGATCAGGCCTTCGATGCGGATGGTTTGCGCAGTACCTCCAACCCGGTTCATCGATGGCCACATCCCTGATTTCGCAGTAGGCAGGCACCGTTGGATCGGCGTGTTCCGACCAGTTGCGTGATCCCCGGTTCCTGCGATTGAACCAGCAGGTCATACAGCAATCCGACCCTCCATTTGGCATCACTAGCCCGGAAAACTCACCAGAGTGCTAGGAATTGGAACCTAAAGCCCCACGTAAGTGTATGATATGCAATCGGTTATAACCATCTTTTGCACTGCGCGTGAACAACACAGACTGTCATACTGAAGCGCTTCGGTTCGAGGACTTGGGACGGCGTAAAGTGGTCGGAAAGTTCGACGGCGGCCCTATGTCCTCGGACGCAGGTGCGCTCCTGCTACGGGAGGCCGACCGGATGTTCGACGTCATTGGCCGCTTGGCCGCCTGCTTCACCGACCACCGTGATCCCAGCAGGGTCGAGCACACCGTGGAGGCGATGCTCAGGCAACGAATCTACGCGATATGCTTGGGCCACGAAGACGTGAACGACCATGACCGCCTGCGGGACGATCCCGTGTTGGCCATGGGCGTGGGCTGCGAGGATGTAACAGGTGCGCACCGGGCACGGGAACGCGACCAGGGACATCCGCTGGCGAGTTCCAGCACACTGAACCGACTGGAGCTCGGCTCAAAAGAAGGGGCCGCATCGCACAGGTACAAGCGCATCGTAGCGGACCCTGAAAAGATCGACACCATGCTCGCGGACTTGTTCATGGATATCACGGGCGAGGAGCCAGAGAACATCGTGTTGGATCTCGATGCTACCGATGACGCGATACACGGCCAGCAGGAGGGGCGCTTCTTTCATGGTTACTATGGCCACTACTGCTACTTACCGCTGTACATCGTTAGCGGTAAGCATGTATTGACCGCACGTTTGCGCCCCTCCAACATTGACGCATCAGCGGGCACGATAGAGGAGTTAGCGCCCGTGGTAGCGCGTATCCGAGCGCGGTGGCCGCAGGTGCCCATCTGGATTCGTGCAGATGCAGGATTCTGCCGCGATGATATCATGGCATGGTGCGAAGCACAGGGCCTGCACTACATCATTGGTATGCCGCGCAATGCGCGGCTGCAACGCATCGTTGAGGAGGCTATGCAGCAGAGTCAGGCCACCTGCGAGGCCAGCGGGCAGCCGTCGCGGCGCTTTCGCAGCTTCGAGTACCGAACGAAGGACAGCTGGAGCTGTGCGCGGCGCGTGATAGCCAAGGCGGAATGGCTGCCTGGACCGCGCGGCTACAATGCACGATTCGTGGTCACCAGTTTCAGCGAAGACGCGTACGACGCGCGCACGCTATACGAGGATTTGTATTGTGCGCGTGGAGACATGGAGAACCGGCTCAAGGAGCAGCAACAGACCCTGTTCGCTGATCGCACCTCTACGTCCATGATGCAGAGCAACCAGCTGCGCTTGTACTTCTCTACGGTCGCCAACACCCTGATGACCATCATCAAGACCGTTGGCTTGCAGGGCACAGCGATGGCTAAGGCGCAGTGCGGCACCATCCGAGTGCGGCTGCTGAAGATCGCCGCACTGGTCATGGTAAGCGTGCGCCGAGTCCGCCTGTACTTTCCCAAGACGTATCCGTGGCAGCAATTGTTCGCGCGCGTACTAAGCAACCTGCGTGGCGCTGCGCACGCCACCACGGTCGGCGCGCGCGCCTCACCCTCATAGGCACTTCCTGACACGACTTGTCCCACAGATTGCCAGGAGCCACATGGTGGTTGCTGGATACGTGTATCCAAGAAGCACCGGTGCACGAACAAAAGGGCTGATTCCCGCTCGAAGCGTGCCCGAAGCGGCGCTTACTACCGCCAACTAAACGCTCCGGACGGCTGGAATCAGCATTCGCATTCCCAGACCGTGATCCATTGGCTACAGACGCCTCGAACTATGGCGATTCAAGACCTTGGTGAGCGATGCGGGCTAGTACCTAATGCAGTTCTTCCAATGCGTCCATGTTAGTGGTTGCCCATAAAATACCCGATCTATCATTGGTGGCAGTCATTCAGGCATTGGTCGAGTGTTTAAATACAACCGGCGCTAATACTAGCCAACCGGTGCGCCCAGAGGCTGTTGTCAGGGAGATTCTCCAATTTGGCACCGCATGGTTTTTGCGAACCCTGCGCTCTTATCCGATTGTAGGCCCGTTGTTGACGTTGTTTCTACGCTCCTGCCCCAGCATTCGTCCGCTTTACTGCGACGAAAGCGGTCTCCGAGCCACAGTCTACTGTGGGGACGACATGCCCTGATGAGCAGCACCGCCACCGCGTAGCGCGTAGCAAGGTCCTGGTAAGTGTGATTGATGCCCTGGTCCAACTGATGCGCCTCAGCAAGCCCATTCTTGATATTGCCGCAGACCAAGTGCTGCACAACAGCCCCGAAGAATTCGAAGGCACGACCCTGATAGCCAATCCAGTCCGCAGTCTTCTGCGACCACATGGCTTCGAAATCGGTGTGGTTGGAGAAGCAAAGCGCCACGGCGAAGAACTCGGCCCTACGCCAATTGCCAGAAGTAGCGCCAATCACGATCATCTGCTGCCCGGCATTACCTACAATGAGGGAGTGGCGAGCAGGTGCTCGCAGCCTGGATTCTACGGACCGGCGAGTTGATGTCTTTTGATTCACGCAATGAGGCTCGTCTTTTTGGCCTTTGGCACCTCTCGTATAGAGCGAGAATAGGACGCTGTACCCGTCGGAAGGAGAACGCTTTGCAATGACCCGGTGGAACGTACCACTACCGTGCACGCCAGCCATTTGGGCTGATCGGCCAAAGCGGACGTATGCCGTTGGTACGAATGGACAATTTGCGTCGGAATTCGAATGGCCGTCAAAAGCAGCGCGCCCAAGCAGCTTGACTGTTGCTGATCGGCATGCATTCTATACCGGCCATTGCGATACTGGACGCGCCTCTATTCTACGAACATAGGCGATCAAACCCTTGAGAGGCCTGTCAACTTTCCTAACTAGTTGCCATTTGAATGTCCGTGGCACCCAAGAATGCAGCCAAACTCTCAAGCGTATCGCGCAGCCCCGCACGAAACGAGCCATCCGGCTTGAAGCCTGGCTCCAAGTGTACGCGTTTGACTTCGAGGATGCCCGTATTGCGGTGCATTTTGGGATCCAGGCGACCGACGAGCCGGCCGTTGTGCAGGATGGGGCAAACGTAGTAGCCAAACACACGCTTGGATTGTGGTACGTAGATCTCAATTCGGTAGCTGAAGTTCAGCAGATCTTCCGCCCGCTGGCGCTGCCAGAGGAGCGAATCGAAAGGGCAAACAAGCGTGGTACCTTGGGGTTCTTGAACTGAGCCAAGCAGGTCCAGATGCCCTGGCAGAGCGTAAAACGGCTGGCGGAAGCCATTGACGCGGACCTGGACGATACGGCGTTGCTTGAGGCCGCGCGTGAGGATACGCTGGCGCAGTGCTGCGCTGGGCCTGGGGCCCGTCCAATAGTTGACCAAGTGCTCTTCGCTTGCGATTCCGTTGCCGCGTAGCCCTGTCATGAGCCAGCTGTCGTCAAGTGCAGTGCCACTTGCAGGCTCCATGGCCGGGTACACGCGCTCTGCCAGGTCATATACCCGCCTGAAATGCCGCCTCTGGCTCACCGCGGCCCGTCCACCGTGCCAGAGCACGAGTAGCGACTGTTTGTCCTCCTTGACTTGCTCCGACGGCCCCTCTTTAACGTCCGCCCGCTCCAGCGGGTCTGAATCGCGCAGCATGCGCATCACGCGGCGCTTTGAGGCAGGCGAAGTGTTCCATCTCGGCCACCATGCAGCCCGCTGCCACTCCTCAGGTGGGAATCGCCGCATGCGGCGTAGCCCTAGCGGCAGGTGTGACATGGGGAGGATGGAAGCCTCATGTCCCCAATACTCGTAGGCACAGCGCTCATCATACACCCAAGAGTCTACCCACTCCTTCTTGTATGCCCCGAACCGACTCCAAAGCGTTAAGTAGTGAGCGCGATCCAAAGCATTCACGCTGTCAAGCTGCAAGGCTCCAGTCTGCTCCAGGTGGCGCACAAACGTCTCACGAGTTAGAGGCACGTGTCCGCGGGGGACAAATAGGCCCTGCAGCTGCAGCCACAGACGCGTAATAGCGGCGGAATGCACTGTGATGGACGTGACCGGCATGGATAGAGTGAGGTTGCTACGGCGCCGCCTCCTGATAGGCGGTGCGTTGGTAAGAGCAAGTGGACTGTGGCAATAAAGCTAGGAAGAAGATGATAGTCGACCTGCTAGTGATTGCCCGAAAAGCGCTCTAGAGACCGGCAGACCGGCAATTCTTCGCGCATAGGCCGGGAGTTGCGGCGCAAAGTCGGGCATCCGGCAGAACGACGAGGCTGCCCCGGTTACAGCTGACGATGAACAACATTTCATGAACTGAATGCGTTGCATTTGTTTTAGGGGTAGGCCAAACTCTCCTGATGCGAAATCGAATCTCTTTCCTTCTGGCTTGCATCCTGCTGCTGCCTCTGGCACAGGTACACGCGCAGGTTAACGTCAGCGGAACTCTGCTAGGAGGAGACGGCAATCCAATGGCAATGGCCCATCTGATTGTCGAAGATGGCCCGGCCGACACCACGGTTGTTGTGCCAGTCGAAGCTTTCGGGCGTTTTGCATTCACGCTCAACGTACCGGGCGGCTACGGAATGTATGCGACCGGGGTGAATCACAAGACCCTGGAATTGCCCCTAATCCTTACAACGCACGAAAAGGTAGAGCTTCATATTCAGCTCGGTGTGAATCAGTTGGTGCCGGAAATGGATTCGGTCCAAGTGGTAATAGCAGGCTCTGGCACGGCCTTGGACATGCAGCGCCGTCCGGATGGGAATTTTGCCGCTCGTGTAACGATAGCTGCCGATACGCTTGCCTACCAGATCCGTGGTGTCATGACATCTGAAGCGGGCAGCGAATTCCTGGCAGCCGGCGCGAGCCAAGACCGATTGGCTTTCAATGAAGCTGGCTTTTTTTGGAATAATGACGGCGACTACTACAGCGTGGTGTACGTTCGCAACATGCCCTTCGTTGACATAGTCCTGGATCCGTTGACATTGCCGAAGCATGTTGCGGGACCTACCGTCAAGTCCGTTCCACCGTTCATCGCCGAGATTGTCGACATCTATGTCGAATCAAAAAAACGGCTTAGACGAATTACTGAGTTAGGTCCGAGTTTTAGCGAGTACAGAAAAAATGCTGCAGCTATAGACGATTTGAAAGTGCCGTTTAGGGAAAAGATTGGCCAGGAGAAGAACTCGCTTCTTCGCCAGTGGCTCTTGCTGCGGTATTCTGCAGACCTGGCATCGTCTCGCGATAGCACAAGCCTTCAACTGGCCCGTGAAGCTTTCGAGATGGTTCCAGCAAACTCGCCATTCTGGTCGTTTGAGGCGTGGAACCCACTCCGCGCATCAGCCCTCCTGATTAGACTCGCTCGATGGGCAAAGGATAATGAGGTGACCAATGACTACCTGCAGCAAGTGATTGGTACCCATCCTGACCCGGATGTCCGGGCCGAAGCCGCGTATGCCTATAAGAGGCTCGCAAACTGGGAGTCACAACCGTATCTCGTGACCGACAGGCTGCGGCCGGGAACACGTGTGCCTGAGTTTACATTCGTTTCCCTGGACGATTCTACCGACATCTTCACAGATAGGGACCTGCTAGGACGAACATACCTCATAGACCATTGGGGCACTTGGTGCAAGGCATGCGTCGCGGAGATACCGGCATTGGAACAGGCATATGACCGATTCAAGGATACCGGATTCGAGATTCTTAGCGTTGCATTCTATGATGCTCCCGCCGAAGTACAACAGTTTCGGAAGAAGCAGTATGGTATGCCTTGGCTGCATACGGTGGTGGGAGAAAAAGACCACGAGTCGGTGACAGGGGCCTTTGAGGTATGGTCGTACCCGACATGGTTCCTCGTCAACGAACGGGGCACTATCGTTGCCAAAAGCGGCTTGACGACTGTGGGCGACAAGATAATGGATGCCCTAAGCGTTCTTATCGATGCCAGGTAGTAGGCACAAACCATGGTACCTTGCAATCGCAATCAGGCAGGATTCTACACCAGGCAGCACAGGAAAAGACCGCGTTGTGCAGGTCGGGCGGCAACCTTGCTTTGGTGTCTTGATTGGCGCCCATCTAATGTGTTCAGACATCATTGCCATATTGATTTGGGCCACGTTTATCGCATAAAGACCTGTCAATCTATTGGCTCTCATGTGTTTTGACGCTAGTTCTGTGCCGGAGTTGAGTATCCAGTTCGAGGTCCCAAGGCTAATACAGGCCTGCTGGGCGTCGACCAGTTAGCGCAACCAGCAGGAATGTGACCGCTATCCGCATCGGGGCAGCCTGGTCCCGCTGTTACCCGTCATCCGGGAGGCGAGGTTTCATGAGGTGTACTCCAATCGTGTCCAGCGATTGGAGTACACCTCACCAATTATGAGTGCCGCTAGGCACCTCTACTGCCGCATGTAGGAGCTGAAGTGCGCCGATGCTGCGCTACAAGTCGTGTCAAAGCCCCATCCACTTCGTGGCCTGAGTCCTTTAAGGCCGCGCTCAAGGCAACTAACGCGGGACTCACAACGGGTTGATTACAAGTTCGGCTACGCTAAGCACGTAGGCGCCTTCTTCATTTAGCCGTCGAAGGTATATCCGATCGTTTGCGTCATTCCATAGAATCCTTATGGAACTCATGACGCGCCCGTTGTCATTCAGGTCCGGGTCCTCAAATTGCAGCGGTCCGTACCCCAGCAAGCTTCCATTCTGGCCGAACAGCTCCGCCTGGAATTCAGCATCCTTCCTGAGCAGATTTGTGTTTGTAAAGTTTACGATATCTCCCGTGCTCAGAAATACGATGCCCAGACTCCAGTTGAAAACCTGCGCGCCGAAGATTCCTTCCGAATTGGAAACTACGATAGCTGATTTGCGAACCTCTGGGTTCGTCTCGAAGTCACGATAGCTGAATGGTTTGAAAAACTGCCTGGGAGCAGGGCCTCCTTTCAGTTTCTCCATGCCCCAGGTGCTATTTGACCGCGTATAGCGGTAGATGTATCCACCGTATACCTGAGGGGCCAGGACTATCGCGTCAGATTTGTTCGTCGCCACCTTCAGTGCTCCCCGGTTACCTGAACGCGCTCTCAGGAAGTCACGGTCCAGGTCGACAATGTCACCCAGCTGCGCGAAGGACTCACGCTGACCCAACTCGGTGTCGTGTAGATGAAGCACCTTGTCGTCATCGATGCCGGATCCTCCTTCTGGATCTGGTAGCCTCTTAACGTACCTGATTACAAAGGAGTCGCCAAGCGTCAGAATAATGTCTGGATAGCTGGCCAGCCTTTCTGTGATCGCTTTCGTTTCGAAGCCCTTGCCGAGATCCGTGAAAATCGTGTACCGTTTGCTGATTCGATCGACCACGATCAGTCGATCCTGATCATCGACGTGCATGCCGATGATCTCGCGCATTTCTCCCGGGCCAGCACCTCGTCTCCCGATCGTGGTGAAATACCGTCCACTTGAGTCGAAGACGCGAACGTCTGCACTTCGCCGATCATGAACATATATTTTGCCCTTCGAGTCCGTCCTGACGAATTCGGGGGTCAAGAACAAATACTCCACCGGCGCCTGTTCTTCATCGCCGATGACAAACTGCTCAGTAAGCGTGAAGGACAGCCGTTGCGCCTGTGCGGAGGACAGCATTCCAATCGCAAGCGCAAGCGTGACAAGGCATTGTCGCAAAGCGCAGCAAAACTTCATGCAAACGTGACGACTTTGTGGATGGATTAAGATACTGGAACGCATCGTTTATCACTGAATTTGCCGTAGACATTTGGACCAGCCGGTCGCCAGCCCTGGCCCCCACAAAGACTATCGCCGAAAGTGCGTCCCAGACGCCCCGCAACGCACGCAATTCAGCGCTCGGTGCTTGAAGATGGCCATGCACGAAGAGTGCTGTGGCGCTGAAGGGGCAGGATACCTTTACTGACTATTACCACAATTGGCGGAAGGATAGAGGAGCCGTCCGCGACGGACTAAACAGGCAATTGTTGAGCCACTTATTCTCACCAGCCAGCAAACAAGAATCACTCGAGAACGCTCTTAGGCGGACTGTTAGGCCATCGGCCAGCAGGGCGTGTACATACTAGCACACGAGCCATGGAGCTATAATGACCTCACTATCCCGAATTCCAGATCCACCAAAGACCAGCCAAACGAGCTATTGGGCGAGCCACCGGATTCCAGCGGCATTGGTGACAATTTCTTGCCTCCTTATTGCTGTCTACGCCAGCAACGAAGGCCAAGGGCCCCGTACGGCCGGTTCAGTGCCGATCGAACTCATCAAGGTTCTAACCATTGGCGACGAAACTGATGAGAGCGGCGTATTCTTCGGTAGGATTAGCGGCCTTGTAGCCGTAGACGGCAAAGGACGCATTTTCGTAGGTGAAGGCCAGGACCCGCAGATTTATGCGTTCACCGCTCAGGGTAAACTGCTCGCATCGATTGGCGCAAAGGGCAATGGCCCAGGTGAGTTCGCCCGAGTGACTTCAGTGCATACGGGCCCCGGGGATACGTTGTACGTATTCGATTCCGGGCCCAAGCGGATTTCGGCCTTTGATCCGGCCACGTTTGACTTGGCCTATGACGTTTCTGTGGCAGCGGATTCACCCGACCGGCGCGTTACAGATCTCATCGGAGTACTCGAGACAGGCTTTGTTGTGACTTATGAAGACCCGGCTGGACCAGGCACAGACTTTGCGTCGGAACGGTATATGTATACCAAGATCACTGGCAGAAAAGGACGAGTAGTATTCAATCCCATGGTACGCGCGCCGGCATTGGCCTGGATGGTTATAGAAGATGAAGACTATAGGACGTTCGTGTCCCGGCCCTTTGGACGGGGTCCGGTCATTCGGCTTGGTCCTGACGAGCACATATACTCGGGATCGACGGAATCCATTGACATCGCCATCACCGCGGCCGACGGTACGCCTCGGAAACCCGTTAGACACCCGCTTGAGGCCATCCCGGTAACGAAAAGCGAACTGGATGAGCGCTTGGAGAATCATTCAGTCAACACATCCAGGCGACTTCGCGCACTTGACCTCCCCAAAACAAAGCCGGCCTACTCCACACTTGTGGTAGGCGACAGCGGCAGAATTTGGGTAAGGCTAACGAAAAGTGACCCGAATGCCCCAACCGCTGAATGGCTAGTACTGAACACCGAAAGCCAGGTTGTAGGTGAGTTAGACCTGCCTTCAAGTGTATACCTTCAAGTGGTTGCGGCGGGGCGGGCGTACGCAGTAGACTATGCCGATGGGGTTGTCCTTACGGTCTACGAGATCGTCGAATAAAGGGACAGAATGGCAGTTAATGGGCGGATAGAAGGACCGTGTTCGTGGCCTGCGGCCAGACGTCGCGCTCGCGGCCGTCCCGGTCTCGTAAAAAGATTCGGAGGCACGGCGGCAGCACGTTATCGTAGAAACAAAGCCGCTCGCCAACGTGCACAGCCCAGCCACTGACTGCATTGGCCCTTGGCATTCTCCAGTCTGGCTGCCAAAGCACGACGCAATTGCACGTGCCTATTCCGTTCCATCGTACACGGCGCCGACGACATCCAGTACCTTGCCATCTCTTAGCTCAGTGTCAATGGCAACAATGATACCCTCTTCGTCTACCAGAATAGGCCTCGGGAAGCCAGTGAGCTCAAACAATTTCCTTACTGAACTGTCGTCTTTACGCGTCACTCGCGTATGAAGCCACGGCATGGGGTACCGGTCTCTCCGGAAATTCTCGATGTCGGAGGGGTCATCCAGGAAGGCCACGCTGAGGATCTCAAACCCGGACTCCTTGTACCGATCGTACGCCTCTTCCAAAGCCGGTATCTCCTCAATGCAGGGTCCGCACCAGGTGCCCCAAAAGTCGAGCAGGTACGTTCGGCCTCTAAGGCCACTGTCGGTGATCGTAACGGTGGAATCATCGAATGAGACGAACGAGAACTCAGGCACAGGGTTGCCGGCCTGCAGACCTCTGTCAGGATCAAACCTCCGCCGAACGCTTTCCGCTTGTCTCGTACCAGCATGCGAATCCTGGAGTATGGAATAGTAGGACCATTTCGTTTCCTCATCCTCGTCAGTGATTGCCATGTAGAGTCCTACTTCAAGAAACTGTGCTCGAACGTCCGGATCAGGGTGGTTGTCAATTACCTGCTGCACATATGGCCTGACTGTTTCCTGGTCGTCTAACGTACGGGCAAGCGTAACAAGGAGGTTTGAGGCGCCGACCAAGCTCCAGGCCTCGAAAGTCCAGAAGGGCGAATCTGCCGCGACAGTTTCGAACGCTTCCCGGGCTAACGGTTTGTCGGTACTGTCGGGGCCAAACTGCAAGTCATCAAAATATCGCAGGATTAGCCACTGGTGCAGCAGTGGGTCTTTCTCCTGGCTGATACGTTCCTTGACCGGAGCTGTCAATTGCTTCACGAGTTCGAAATCAACGCTGTAGGACCCATTCTCATTCTTGGTGAAGGCCTGACTCCTCTGCCGTTGCACTTTCTCAACATCAAGGTAGATGCCGGCAAAGTCGGCAATTGAGGAGGGGACTGAACTAACCAACGGTTCAGACGCATCTCCCTGGAATAGTGAGGGATCAAAGACGATGTCCACAAACTGCCCGTCGTGAACGTCGAGTACGCTGAAGTAATCACCCTCGGCATCCCAGAATGGTCCAGACTCATTGAAGGCTAGACGGTCTTGGCTTGTACCTGCCATCAAATCGTCGCTGCTGAACTCGGACGCCTTCGAGCCGTGGCGGATCCTGTACGCAACGGTATCTTCGGACGTCTCTACCAGAGCAGCAAGCGTCCCGTCCGCGCGGCGCTGCATACCAATGCCATCCTCAGAGTCTGCCAGCACCACGTAAAACGAATCGACTTCCGAGAAGGCCTCGATCGCAGCGAGACGAATATGAAGCTCCACTTGCTCGTCGGCAGCCAGTATAAATGGGATTGTTAATGTCTCATGATGCACACCGGTCGCGTATATCCCGTAGCCACCCGGCTCGTCCAACCTGAAGGCAAAACGCCCGGAGTCATCGACCGGGGCAACAATCGTAGTGTCGGTCGGGCCATTCTTTACGAGTACGTGGGCCATGGACATGGGACTGCCGTCTGCTCCCAGCAGGGTTCCGCTGATGTTGGCCTTTCCGCAGGCCTGGATCAGAGGCAGCAGCAGGATTAGAATCCACAGGCGAGAATTTGGGTACTGCATTGGAATTTGATCTAGTTGTGAAGCCGTTACGTTTGCCCTGCGGGGATTGGTCCCGCTGATCTGGTGAATTCATCCGTAGCCCTGGCTGCTCTTGTTGAGGTCTTCTTTGAAAATCCGTTCCTTGCAAGCGTCTCAGGTCCGTGACTATGCTGAGCGCCAATAATTTCGCCCCTGACTAGCCACGCCGGCCCAAAATCACACGAAGGTCAATGCCCCAACTCCAAAATCCGGAAAGGTAGAAGAAGGATACGAAGGCTGCTGTCGACTGCGCTGCAATCGCTTCGCAGAATGACTATCCGCAGTGCACAATCCGGAGATAAATCACACTGACAATCAAGAACGCGGTCGAGCTTGGCGAGGCGGCCGCCACACTCCAGTGCAGACCGGATCGCAGCGGGGAAAGTGGGGCACTGTTACATGGCAGTGAGCTGGTGGCCGAGCGCTGTTCGGATCTTGGAAGGGAGTCTGGCGGCTCCGGATGCGGCGATGGGCTTAGCAAAGACCTACCACTAAGAAGGGCCGTGGCACTCTTCGTGGGACGCTGGCCATGGAGCGCGGCACGTGTGGCTTAAGTGCGGAAGCGGATAAGAGAGACTGCCTGGTGGGCCAGCGCGCAAGCGAGGTAACTCAAACCCACACCCGTGGGCCCACTGATCACGATGCCCTGGTGTAGTCGAGCTTGCTGTCAACTGTCCAGGTGTTGGTGCTATTTCTCAGCGAATGACGCACGGCCTCTCGCCACGCAATTGCTGTGCTGCGCCGAATCAGACAAACCCGTTGGTGCGGTTTTTTTATACCCAATTGCAAGCCACCTTCCCTTGGGCAAAACCGTCGTCTAGCCTATCGAGCGCCCAAGTTCGGCCTGCGGATCCACATGCGCCAGCGGGCTTATGCCGCGAAGCAACCGCTGTAAGGAAGCATAGTCAAGCATTTGAGTAGCCTGATCCCAGGGAGCCCATCTGACATCCGTAATGCCCTCGCCGGTCTGCGGAGCAAATGCTGTGGATTGGCTCTGCATGAGGTACCAATACGTCTGCTTGACGTGGTACTGGCCTTTGCGCGGGTAGCCATGAGACGTCGCCCCGACGCACGAATAAGTTAGCAGGTCCCCCACGCCTGTCTCTTCCTCCACTTCCCTGGCAGCACACTCATGAAGTGCTTCGCCGGCCTCGCGCTTGCCCTTAGGCAGATCCCAGCACCCGTGGCGGCGAATCAGGAGCACCTCCGCCGGCCGCACCTCGGTGCGAAGCACTATGCCACCCGCCGCGGTGACCTCTACCGGTGGCAGATATGGCGATAGGTTCTGAAAAGCTACTGGTGGCACAAGTCGCGCGCGCGAAGAAGGGCTGCCGTCATCCACTATGTCCTTGATGCCTTCGCTCGCCACCACCAGGATAGCGTCACCCCCAACCCGCTGAGCGTGGCGAAGCGTGCGCCACAGCAGGACATCACTAGAACCGTGCTCACGAAGGAGCGGCAACCGCTTGCGGGGCGTACAGTAGAACAACAGCATATCGTAGCGATCTTGATGCGCTCCAAAAGTACGACGCCCTTGCTTACTGCGGCCCTTCCAGTTGCAGCGCTGCTGGTTCTGGCATGCAGCCATCCGGCAATGGCCCAAGTCTACTATCTGTACGTCGCCAACGAATCGGATGACACCGTCTCGCTGGTACGCTTTGACCAAAAGGAAGCGGCATCCATCAAAACCATCCCCGTTGGTAGTATCCCCACTGAGATCGAAGGCCCGCACGGCCTGACCGTAAGCCCGGATGGCGAATACTGGTACGTGTCGTTGGCGCACGGGCAGCCGTACGGGTCGGTCGTCAAGTATCGGACCACCACCGACGAACGCATCGGCAGCGTCGCGTTGGACCTCTTTCCCGCTACTATGCAGATTTCAGTGGCGACCGGGCTGTTGTACGTGGTGAATTTCAACCTGCATGGCCCCATGGAGCCGAGTTCGGTATCGGTGGTAGACCCCTCCAGGATGATTGAGGTGGGCCGCGTCACCACTGGCGCCATGCCACACGGCTCTCGGCTCTCACCCGAGGGGACCAGGCACTATTCCGTGTCCATGATGGGGGGTATGCTCTATGAAGTCGACGCCCTCAGCCTCGAGGTCTCGCGCTCCTTGCAGGTAGGTCAAAAACCCACCTGGGTAGAGCATCACCCACACACCGATCACGTCTACGTGGCCGACAACGGTGGCGATGAAATTGTCGAAGTGGACCTTGGATCATGGGCCGTGACTCGGCGCATTGCGTCCCCCGGCGCTCCCTACAACCTCGCCTTAGCGCCCGACGGCAGCCGCATCTTTGCTACACTCAAGAGTGCGGGCGCTGTTGGCGTGTACAATGCCTCAACCGGTGACGAGGTCGCGCGCCTGGAGACCACCCGAAGAATCCCGCATGGCGTAACAATTGCGCCCGATGGCAAGTATGCTTTTATTACGGCAGAAGGAATCGGGAGCGAACCCGGCTCCGTAGATGTTGTTGACCTGCGTACGCTGACACGTGTGGCCACTGCCGATGTCGGGCGGCAGGCCGGCGGCATAGCCTTATGGAAAACAGTCCCATCCGAATGACTATGCCCCTGGCGGCCCCATAGCCTATGCCGCAGGCCGCGACGCGGTTTATTCTTCCCCATGTCCTGGCGCGCCTCTCGGGGCTGGAGCTCCTGGCGCGGGCCGTAGTCGAAGGCTTTATCGCCGGGCTGCACCGAAGCCCGTACAAGGGTTTCAGTGTTGACTTCATGCAGTACCGGCCGTACGTGCCGGGCGACGACCTGCGACGCGTCGACTGGAAAGTTTACGCGCGGACCGACCGCTTCCTCGTCAAAGAGTTTGAAGGCGAAACGAATACGCGCGTACACCTTGTGCTGGATGCCAGCCGGTCGATGGGTTACCAGTCACATGACGTCAGCAAGCTCGAATATGCTTGCTACCTGGTCGCCTCCATCGCCTACCTTGCTATACGGCAGCGGGATGCGGCCGGACTCGTGCTGTTCGATGAAGACATTCTGCAGAATGTCTCCCCCCGCAGCAGCAAGGGACATCTGCATACGCTGCTCAAACAGCTCGAAAACGTCTCCGTTGGCGCCGCCACCTCATTTGACAAGCCACTGCATGCCATTGCGGATCAGCAGCAGAGGCGTGGTTTCATCGTGATCGTGAGCGACCTCCTCTCCAACGCAGACCAGCTTATTGATGCACTGCGGCACTTTCGGTTCTCCGGGCATGAAGTGCTCATATGCCATGTCCTGGATCCTCAGGAGGTGACCTTTGACTTTGAGGACGTGATGCAGATCAAGGACCTCGAAACTGGCACAAAGCTTCTTATCGAAGGCAGCAGTGCTCGTGCACTTTACCAGAAGAATTTCCAGCAATTCCAGCATCGCATCCAGCGGGCGTGCGGTCTCCTCGGCATCGACTACACGCTGCTCACCACGGATCGTCCGCTGGATGGTGCTCTGTTTCAGTACCTTTCCGCCCGTAGCCGGCGCCGAAAATAGCTGTGTCCTTTCTCACGCCGCTCTTCCTTGCTGCTGCCAGCGTCGCGCTGGTCCCTGTGCTCTTGCACTTGGTGCGCAGGATGAAGGCCAAGGAGGTTCCCTTCAGTTCCCTGATGTTCTTGCAGGCCACGCCGATGGAGCGTATCCGGCGGCGTAAACTGCGTGACATTTTGCTTCTCGCGCTGCGCATGGCCATGATCGTACTTCTTGCCACGGCGTTTTCGCGGCCCTACCTCGTGCGGGACAGCCTCCCCTTCGTCCCCGAGCGTGACGACGAGTCTGTGGTGATCCTGTTTGACCAGTCGCTGAGCATGCAGGCAGGGGACACCTTTGATGAAGCCTTGGCGGCCCTAACGCGCCTGATGGCTGCGTCCTCGAGCGGTGACGAGCTGGCACTCATCAGCTTCAGCGATGAAGCTGTGCAGCTTTCGCCCCTGACGCGAAACGCCGACCGCCTCCAGGCTTCCATCAGTGCGCTCAGGCCCACCAGTCGCACCACGGACTACTACCCAGCATTGCAGCTTGCAGAGGACATCCTGAAGGATGCGCGCCACGCCGCGCAGCGCGTGGTGCTGATTTCGGACCTGCAGCAAGGGGGCTTCAGTCCTTCCATGGATGAGTACACCGTACCCAACGGCGTGACGTTTGAGCCCATCCATGTAGGGCAGCAGGCCTATGCCAACCGCTACTTTGATGACTTCGAGCTCACCATCCGGCGCCGCGAAGAGAACACAGTGACCCGCTTCGACGCCCGCTACCACGCGCTGGCACAGAACGACAGCATCAGCCTGGTGTTGGAAGGAGAAGTGGTGGACCGCAAGTTTGCAACCACAACAGGGCTGGGCCCGGTGTCGTTTCAGCACATTGCTCCGCGCGCGGGTACATACCAGGGCTATCTTTCAATAGAAAGCGATGACCTGAACGCGGACAATCGGCACTATTTCACTTATGAGGTGACCGCGCGCCCTTCGCTGCTGGTAGTTGCGGCGGATCGCGATGCCTTTTTCCTTCAGAGCGCCTTTGAGCTCGCCGAGCGGTCCCGCTTTGACTTTACGCGCGGTCAACGCATTACCGGGGCGGCGCTTTTTCGGCACGATGTCGTGTTTGTCGCCAATGCGGAGCGCCTTACGCAGCAGCAGGGCACAGCCCTTCGATCCTTTGCGGAGCGCGGCGGCAGCGTCGTAGTATCGTTTGGCGATGCGACCACGCCCGCCGGATTTGGGCTGGAACAGCTTGGCATTGGCCAGCTCACTGAAGTCGTGCGCACAGGAGTCTCTGAAACCCGTAGCGCCGTCATCGGACAGGTTGAGACACAACACCCCATCTTTTCGGTACTGGCGGGCTCCAGTGTGCTGCTCAGGCCGAGTTTTCGTACGTATGCCCGCGTCCTGCCCGCTACCGGCACTGCGGTACTGGGTAGCTATGACAGTGGCGATCCCTTTCTCATAGAAAAACGGATTGGGCAGGGCACGATACTCGTCTATACTTCTAGCTTCGGCACCAGTTGGACCGATCTGGCACTGCATGAGCTTTTTGTGCCGCTCGTCTATCAGATTGCCACGTATGCCACCGCCCTGGGCGAGCGGCTACGACAGTTTTCGGTAGGCGATCCGGTGCCACTGTCGGGGGCGTCCGGGTCGACCTGGGATGTGAGCGCACCCGGGGGTGCCGTGTACAAAGTCACCATGGACACTACAGGAACAGGGTTCTTTCGCGAAACGGGCGGCCCCGGCCACCATGTGGCAGTGCTTGGGGAGGATACGTATCCTTTTTCCGTTAACACCGATGCTCGCGAGTCCGTCCTTGCGGCACGCGGAGAGGCAGAAACCTATGCTGCCATTGCCGGCGGCCGGAGCGACCTGGCCACCACGCCGCAAGAAGCCGCAATCTCCAGCGAGGAGTCTGAACAAGAACTAAAGCTGTGGCGCATCGCTATACTGGCGGTGCTGGGGCTCTTTGCTCTGGAAACACTGCTCTCACACCGAAGCCGAGCGCCCAAGGCGTAAAGAAGCCTTATGGAAAACGCCCAGATACACCTTCAGTCTCTGATTCGGGCGGTGCGGCGCCAAGTGCGTCGCCGCGCCCTGCTGCAGGGCAGTGCGGTAGCACTTGTCGCCTTCTTTGCCTGCGTTGTAGCGCTCGTGCTGCTCTATCCCGTACTCCATGGGCAAGCATTCTTGTTCTGGCTTGCCGTAGGCGGCGCGCTCGCCGTCTCGCTCGCCGGCTCGCTCTGGTATGTCGCCCGTCCGCTTCGGCGCAAGATCAGTGATCAGCAGATCGCGATGTATATCGAAGAGCAGTCGCCGGGCCTGGAGGACCGTCTGAACAGCGCCATAGAAGCCAAGGCCAGGCACATTCAAGGGGCGGATGAAATCCTCTCGGGACTTCTGGGCGATGCCGCCCGCATGGCACGAGAGATCGTCCCCAGCGCGCTGGTGCACCAGGTGCGTGCACGCCTGACTGCCGGCATGAGCGCGGTTTTGGTGGCAGCACTTCTGGTCGTAGGCGGAATGAACCTCGATAAGGTGCGACTGGTCGCCTCAACCAGCGTAGCTGCGGTGCGTCCGTACATGACGATTTCGCCGGGCGATGTGGAAATAGAAAAGGGCGAGTCGCAGCCTGTCGTAGTAGAGCTGCGCGAAAACACCAACGACCAGGTGGACATCGTCTTTCAGGAGTCCGGTGCCGAGTGGACCCGCAAAGCCATGGAAGCCGGCCTGGAAGGCACCTCGTTCATGGCTGAATTCAACAGCATCCAGGGTCCGATAGAATACTACGTGGAAGTGGGCAGTCGCCGATCAAATCCGTACAGGATTTCGGTGTATGAGTTTCCGGCAGTAGACCAGATTGACCTGACCTATCGCTACCCTGACCACATCCCGTTGTCGCCCCGCATAGAGACGGATGCGGGCGACATCCATGGACTCCAAAATTCCACCGTGACGCTCACGGTCCAAACCACTGGGCAGCCCCGCACCGCTGAGATGGTACTCGAAAGCGGCGCTACCATACCTCTGGCCTTGGGCGACGATGGTCGCTTTTCCGGGCAGGTCACGCTGATGCAGGAGGATCTCTATACGCTGCGGCTAACTGACGAAAACGGAAAGCGCAATCAGTTTCCTGCCCAGTATGCCATCGTACCGGTGCCCGATTCTGCGCCCCACATCACGGTGCAGGACCCAGGGCGGGATATGCGCGCCAACGCCGTAGAGGAGGTACTGGTTGCAGCCGATGTAGACGATGACTATGGGGTGGCCGCCTTTGAGCTGGTCTTCTTTGTCGGTGGCGGCGATGCGCAGTCAATCAGTCTGCTGGACGCCCCCGGCAATCGTCACAGCTCGGGAGAACACCTGCTTTTCCTGGAAGACTACGGCCTTCAGCCCGGTGACGTGATCACGTATTACCTGGAAGCCCATGACGCCACGCAGAATGCCGTGACGGACATGTACTTCATCGAGGTTATCCCATTTGACCAGACCTACACGCAAGTATCGGCAGCCGGTGGCGGACAGGCAGGCGGACAGCAGAGCGGCTTAGTCGTCAGTCAGCAGGAAATCATCGCGGCCACCTGGCGCCTGCTCCGCGAGCGGAACACTCACGATGACTATGCTGGCGCACTGGAGGCCCTGACAGGTGCGCAGGCCAACCTCAAGCGCAGCATAGAAGAGCGCATCCAGTCTACCGCCTTTTCTTTGGAGCTGCGAGGCAACGAGCTGCAGCAACAGACCGTCCGCTACCTGCAGGAAGCCACCGAAAGCATGGGTGAAGCCGTCCAGAAGTTGGAGCGCGATCAGCTGCAGGAGGCGCTGCCGCCGCAGCGCAAGGCGCTTACAGCCCTTCTGCGCGCTGATGCCCAAAACAAGGAAAACCAGGTGGCACAGCAACAGCAGCGCGGCCAGGGCGGTGGCATGTCCGCCACCGAGGAGCGGATGTCTGAGCTCATGGATCTGGAGCTTGACATCTCCAAGGACAAGTACGAGGTACAGCAGCAGCGCGCGCAAGAGGCACAAGAGCTGGATGATGCCCTACGCCAGGTGAAAGACCTGGCCCGCCGACAACAGGATTTGGCTAACCTGCAACGCCCCGAAAACCTCCAGGGAGAAGATCGGAAGCGGTTTGTAGACAAGCTGCGCAGGGATCAGGAAGAGGTTCGGGAGCAGCTGGAGCAGGTAGCCCGCGACATGCAGCAGGGACGCCAGCAAGATGCCGAAGGGCGCATGTCCAGCGCCCTGCGTAACATGCGCGAGGCGGACCGGGCACTCAGGAGAGGCAATCTGGACGAGGCGGCGCAGCGCCAGCAGCAGGCACTTCAGGACTTGCAGCAGCTTCAGCCCGGCCTGCAGAGGGCTGCACAAGGCTCGCGGCGCGAACAACTGGAAGCGCTGACCGAGGACTTGCAAGACGTGGCGGACCGGGAGCGGCAACTCGCTGAAGACCTTGAGGAACTGGTCGGCAAGGGAACGCGGCCTACAGAGGACGATATGCGGCCCTTGGATGAGGAGCGTCTGGCACTCATGGACGCGCTGCACCAAGCCATGGAAGAGACCGCCCGCATGGAAGCACAGAGCCAGGACCCAGAGATGACCGCCAATCTGCGCAACCTGCAGCAGCAGATTCAGCGCGACGACCTCGCAGGTGACATGGCAAGCTCTTATCGTGCGCTCCGCAACGGCTGGCTGGATAGCGCACAGCGCCTGGAAGAAGAGATCCTAGATGACCTGGCCAACCTGGATGAGAGTCGACGCGCCTTGGCCCAGTCGCTACCGGTCACAGAGGAAGAGGCACTTGCCTCCACGCTCCGCGAGATTCAGGACCTGCAGGATCAGATTCGCAGCCTGGAGTCAGATGCCGAGCGCCTTCGCGGAAGTGATCCGCAGGGTGACAGCCGTGGCCTCGAAGCCCGCCTGCAGAGCCAGATTTCCCGGGCCCAGGGGCAGCTGCAAGACCTTATGCAGCGCGGGGGCGACGCCGCTACGCAGCAGGCCCTGTCGGGGGTGCAGAACGCGCTCTCACGCGCAGACCAAACCGGCGTGCTGCTTGACGAGGAGTCCGCGAAAACCTTCTTTGAGCGCAACGTGTATGACGCGCTGAACCAACTCGAAGAAGAAATCGTGCGCGCGCTTGACTTGGTGCAGATGGAGGACCGCCTGTATGGTAGCCGCCGCCGGGAAGTGCCCCCCGAATACTCCATAATGGTAGAGAAATACTATGAGTCGTTGTCCCGGCAGTAGATGCGTGCATGATTGAGCGCCTGTTTAAGTTTAGTCCACTTCAGTACTCCGAGGGCGTCGTCAGCATCCAGCCTTTTCCAGCCGTCCTGTTGCTGGTGGGGCTCGCTGTTGTGGTGGTATTCTTCCTTTTCCGCAGCGATGCGCCTGCACGCGTACGTGTGGTGTCCTGCTGCCTACGCCTTGCGGCGCTGGCTCTCCTGGCCCTGCCGCTCTTCGAGCCGGCCCTGGTGACACCCAGCGTCGTACCCAACGAGAATTTCGTGGTCGTACTGGTTGATGATTCCGGCAGCATGTCGGTCACCGATGGACCAGGCGGCCAAACCCGACTGGATCAGGCGCACGAACTGCTCTATGGCGAAGAAGGGGGCATCATCCGCGCGATTGAGGAGGACTTTCAGGTGCGACTGTACACGTTTGATGAGCGGGCGTCCAGGGCCGACACGCTAACGGGAGCGGCACGCGGGCCAGCAACCGACATTTCCGCCGCGCTGGACCGGGTAATGAGCGACTTTCGCAGCCTGCCTCTGACGGGCATCGTGCTGATGACCGATGGCGCGGACAACACCGCTCAGCAACCCCTGGCCAAGGCCGAGGAGCTCCGCTCCCTAGGCATCGGCCTGCATATCGTCGGGCTGGGAGAAGAGTCGTTTGAGGCCGAGCGCGAGCTGATGGATGTTCTGGTAAGCAAGGGCATAGGCAAGCGAGCAGGTGCCGAAATTGAGGCCAAGGTCCGAAGCTGGGGCGAGGAGCCGGAGCCCGTCACGTTTAACATCTTTGCTGGCGATTCAATTGTCTTCAGCGAAGCGCGCACGCTCAAGGGTGACGGCAAGATTGACCAGCTGACTTTCTTTTTCGAGCCTCCGGTGGAGGGCGCCTATGCGTACCGCATTGCCATAGACGACGCGCCGGGTGAACTCAACACCAGTAACAACGCGCTGTCGATGTTGGTCGATGCCCGTACCGACACGCTGCGTGTGCTCTACTTTGAAGGGCATCTACGGCAGGACTTCAAATTCATCAAGCGTGCGCTGGAGGACGATCAGGTAGTAGACTTCACCTCTATCAGCCGAACGGGCACCGGCAAGTTATATCGGCAGGGCATCCGTAGCCCCGACGAGCTGGCAGGGGGCTTCCCGAACGAAGCCGCGAACCTCTACGAATTCCATGCGCTCATTCTGGGAGACGTGGAAGCTTCGGCGTTTTTGCCTTCGCAGCTGCGCCTGATAGAAACGTTTGTCCGCGTCCGTGGCGGCGGATTCCTCATGATGGGCGGGCGTAAGACGTTCGCAGAGGGCATCTATGTCACTGGCCCCATTGCGGACATGCTGCCCGTCTACCTAGATGCTTCGCGCGCGCAGGTGCTACCGGAACGCTTCACAAATCCACGCGTCGCCAGTGAGGAGCCGGAAGGCTTTGCCTTCCAGCCAACAGCAACGGGTTTGGAAAGCCTTATCCTGAAACTCTCGCCGGAGCCGGTCACCAACCGCGGCTTGTGGGATACCATGCCGCTACTCACCAGCATCAACTTCCTTGGGGCCCCCAAGGCGGGTGCCCAAGTGTTGGCACAGAAGCCCCTGGATCAGTATGGCGGCGCCGAGCCGCTCCTTGTAGTGCAGCGTTATGGCAAGGGACGTACAGCCGCACTGGCGACCAGCAGCACTTGGCGCTGGCAGATGCTGCTTGAAGCTACCGACTACCGGCATGAGCGCTTTTGGCAGCAGCTCGCTCGGTGGCTGGCCGCGTCTGCACCCGAAGAAGTGGACGTGGATGTAGGCCAAGGCCATATGGATGTGGGAGACGAAACGCAATTGAGCGTGGACGTCTACGACGAGGCCTATGCCGCGCTTGAGGGCGCTGAGGTTGAGGGCGTCTTGACGGGGCCCGACGGCGGCGTGGTGCCGTTGCGATTTGACGAAGAGCTCGCGCGCAGCGGCACGTACACCGCAATGGTTGCGCCATCGGCTCAAGGGCTATACGAGTTGGATGTAAAGGCCTCGCGCGATGGCCAAGTCCTTGGCCAGCAGCAACGCAGCGTCCTGGCCCGACCCCGGCAGGCAGAATTCTACGACGCTACGCTGAAACGAGCCATGTTGGAACGCCTGGCAGAGTCGGCCGGGTATTACTATACGCCGGCGGAGGCTGGCATGGTGCCGGTAAATCTGCGCGAGCGGCGCACCAGCACGTCGGTGTTTCATGCGGAATACTTATGGGACATGCCGGCCCTCTTTATCCTTGCGATCCTATTGCTGTGCTTGGAATGGCTCTATCGTCGCCGTCAAGGCTTACCGTAGCGCTATGCACGCTGGCGACGGCGCTGTCGCCGCTGCCGTGCTTATCGCAGGACCAGTACGCCGTGGTCATTGGCGGGCTGGGCGGATCGCCTGAATATTCCAGTGCGATTCGGCAGCACCTTTTCGATGCGCACGCGGCCTTTGTCGGCCCGCTAGGGTTGGAGGACGACAACGTTACCGTGCTAGCAGAGCCCACGACCGCCACAGAATCCGTAGTGGATGGCGTTGCGAATGCAGAAAACATTCGCGCCGCCTTTACCGCCCTGGCAAGCCGCGTCACACTGAAAGACCAGGTCTACGTGCTGCTGTTTGGTCATGGTAGCTTTGACGGGACAAATGCCATGCTGAACATCTCCCGCCGGGACCTTTCCAGTGCCGACTATGCGCAGATGATCAACTCGCTTCGTGCCGGGCGCATCGTGTTCATCAACACCGCCAGCGCGAGCGGGCCATTCGTCGCTGCGCTAAGCGCCCCGGATCGCATCGTGATCACGGCGACGCGCAGCGGCACTCAGCGCAACCAAACGATCTTTCCGCGCTTTCTGGTAGAAGCGCTCGCCAACCCGTCTGCCGACCTGGATCGTAACGGCAGCCTGTCGGTCCTGGAGGTATACAACTACGCTGCCTTGCAGACGGCGGGTCATTTTGAAGACAACGGCCATCTGGCCACCGAGCACGCACTGATTGACGACTCAGGCGATGGTGAAGGCACCCGCCTGGAAGAGCTTCGCGACAGTCCTGACGGGCACCTGGCCGCCGTAACCTACATTCGCCGGCCATCGCTGGAAGGCGCCACGGAGATGTTGTCGGCTATGCAGCAGAACAAGGAATCGATAGAGCGCGAGATCGCCGCCTTAAAGTCGCGCAAGGCCACCATGAACGTGGATGCCTACTACGATGAGCTTGAAGCCCTTTTGTTGCGCCTGGCCAGGCTAAGCAACAGCATGGACCAGGAGCGTGGATCGCGGTAGGCGGCTTCAGCGGCGACCCAGCGCTGCGAGGACTTCGCTGGTATCGATAAACTTTACGCGCGGCCGGCCGGCTGGCTTGCCGCGAGCGATTTCCAGGTCATTGACGCGCTCCCAGTCTTCCCACGACACGTAGTCGGGCTGGCAGGCACGAACCATCTGTTCTGCGGATTCGGCGCTGGGCGCCTGGGCATCCAAGCAGCGATCGTTGTACAGGTCCTCCATCATGGAGTTGACGCTTTCCAGCGCATCAGGCTTGTTGGTTCCGATGACTCCGGTGGGGCCGCGTTTGATCCAGCCGCCGACGTAGATGCCGGTCACGTGGCTGTTTATCTCCGGGTCTATCACGCGTCCCTGTTCACTGTGCACCACGCCCCACGCGTCATTGAAGGGCAGGTCCGGCAGCGCTACGCCGCGATAACCCACCGATCGGAAGACTATCTCCGCCGGCAGCTCCTCGAAAACTCCCGTTGCGCGTGGCCTGAGTCGCCCGGCGCCAGCGTCATATAGCTCGTTCTTTACCAATCTCACCCCGCCCACATGGCCCGTGCCATCGTCGTGCAGCATGACGGGCGAAACCAGGAAGCGGATGGTCAGCAGCTTGTCCTTGCCGGTCCGCGTACGCGTCGAGTACTCCTGGATCATGCCAGTCTTTTTCGTTGTCGCGCGGTCGAGCTTGTCTCCCAGGGCCGCTACCGTGCATGCGTCGAGCGTTGCTTCTGCCGGCAGCACATGGATGTCCGCACCAGGGAGCAGGCCTAGCTCTTTGGCTTCCGGATTGGTGAATGCTGCTTGCGCCGGGCCGCGGCGGCCCAGCATGTACACTTCGCAGACTCTGCTTTCGCGGAGGGCTTCCAGTGCGTAGTCAGCGATGTCCGTTACAGCGAGTTCCTCCATAGTCCGGCAGAGGATGCGGCAGACGTCGACTGCTACGTTGCCAACGCCGACGACGGCCACGCTCTCTTTGGAGAGATCGAATTCAAGGTGCCGGTAATCGGGGTGGCCGTTGTACCAGGCTACAAAGTCCGTAGCGGAGTAGCTGCGGCCCAAGTCTTCGCCTGGAATGTCAAGGCGCCGATCAACCTGCGCACCCGTGGAGAAATAGATCTGGTGATAGTGCGCCTTCAGCTGCTCCAGGGAAACGTGGCGCCCGTACTCGACATTGCCGAAAAACCGAAACCCCGGATGCGCGGCGGTCTTGGTATAGACGCGGGTAACGTTCTTGATCTTCTGGTGGTCGGGGGCCACGCCGCAGCGAACCAACCCGAATGGCGTAGGCAGCTTGTCGTACATGTCCACCTCGACGCGGCAGGACTTCTGCTTAAGGAGGTGTCCGGCCGCGTAGAACCCTGCGGGCCCCGCCCCTACGATAGCTACGCGTAGGGGCGCGTCTTCCGTTCCGATCGTTTGCATCGTGCGCTTCGTGACTGCTGTAGAACTCCGGGACTGAAGGTACCAATGGCGAAGGAAGCTTGCCAATGCCAGTGGCCGCAGGGGGCTGGAAGGGCAAGACACCTCGGCTGCGGCTATTGGGCGCAGCACGGGGGAGGCGATGTGCGCAGCGCGACTGATTTGCGTAGTTTGCATATGCACAGCACAGTACACACGGCATGCACATACTTGAAGCTGAATCCGCGAAAATCGCCAAGCTTCGTAGCAGGTTCGAGGGCTTTTCAGCCCACATTAACAGGGTCCGACGGCACATCGCCCATGAGAAAGACGTGCGGACAGGCCTCATCGATCCATTCCTACTGAGGGTTGGCTGGCCCACGGCCCACCTGGGTCGGGTCGGGCAGGAATTCAGCGTCCCAGATACGGGCTACGCAGATTATGCGCTGCGGGACAAATCAGGAGAGCCAATCATCATCATTGAGGCCAAGAACTACGGTGTGGATATTGACAAACAGCTTCCGCCGGATCAGCTGAAGAGATACGTGCACAAGCTGGCCAACTGCAACGTGGGTGCTTGGACGAATGGCCTGGAGTGGCATTGGTTCTGCCTGGACTACACTAATACGTTAAGCGGTACTGCCTTTGTCACGTTTGACGTGTCAAAAGCAGATTGGGCCAGCCCACGTGTACTTCGCTGGCTGGCTTCGGTGGGGGACCAATTTGACAACCCGAACCCATCGGAGCTACTGCGTGTTGCACGGGGATACGAATTCACCGAGAGGCTACGCTCATGGTTGAGCGCGAAAGCACAGCTATCGAATCCATTTGCAAAGGCCCTTTGGCGTGAGCTGGGCATGAGAAAAGTGACCCCGAGCTCTGCCGACCTTGAGCTTATGAGGTCGGCTTGGGCAATGCTGCATGGTAGTCCTTCTGACGAACCTTCGACGCAAGTAGGCGACCGGGATTCTGAAGATCAAAGGCCCAATGTTAAACCCCCATCCAGACCGACTCCGTGGGATGCGCCTAAACTTGTAGGAGAGGGTGTACAGATGCTGGACTGTTACCAGCAAAAGCGCGCGTGGCGAGTATGGGACCATAGCGCCAATCGATTGGGTAGCTGGAATGTGGAAGATACCGCCGGCAAAGTCCAGGCTGCGGTAGCGGATTGGCTGATCGACTGGAACGGGGGTCTGAAGAATTTACCGGAGAGGGTAAATGGACTCAGGGAGCAACCCACGGACAAATATCCGCATGATTGGTCACCGATTCTTGGCGGCAGCATGTACGTTAAGACGGGCTTGAATGCAAGACACAAGGTGCGATGGCTTGAAAAGCTAGCTTCCGTAGTGTTCAACGAGGAGTATGAGCGCTCCCCGGAGCTCGGAAAGGATTTTGAAGTGTGGCTGCCGCCATGGAAGTAGCGTTTGCGGGAGGAGTTCTGGATCCGCCAGCCGGTCCGGCGCAACAACTTCATTAGCAGCAGTTAGTCGACCATGGGTGCTAACGAATTGGCCGGATCGTAACAGTGTGCATGTGCGCGTAGTTCGGTACTGCAGGTACAATGGTCCTAACAAATCCTTGGCTTCATGGCCCGCTCACTGAAGTATATCTTCAAAGGGCTGCCCCTAACGCTATTCCTAAGTGTGGCTGGCCTCATCTTCTTGCCGGCCTTCGCCACTGCCAGCGGCATTGGTGGCGCAAAAATCGTACCCGGCACAGTGAAAAAAATTGTAGCGCTCCTTACTGGCGACTGCTGCGTTTCTGCTCATCTTCGTGTTGGACGGCATCGCGTGGTGGATCACTCGCGCCAGCCGCGCCGGTGAAGTACTCGGGAGCACGGTCGATGGAGCGTTCATCATCTTGGGCGCAGCCCAGATTTCAGATTGTTTTTGCGTTTCACGGCGCGTTACTCTGATGTCGGGTATGGGCGAATGCCGACTCTTGGCAGGGTAACGGGCGGTGACAGCAATTCTCTTTGGCACGGAATGTATTTTTCTGATGTGGCTACCTGCGGGCCCAGAGTAGTTCCTAAAGAATAGAGCTGCTGCAACTGCCGTCTATCGCGAATCTGCATAGACCTTATGGCAGGGCCAACGAGACTAGCCAATACGGCCAACTCCCCCAACAAATCTTGTCGATTGCGTTTCCGCCGAACTAGCTTTGGAAGATTGGGAGTGCTCACTATCGCCGTGACATGCACCGTGCTTGACACAATTGGGATTGGAGGGCCATTCGATGGGGTGCATGTGGACCAGGACAAGGTCAAGGCGGCCTACAGGCGCGCGACCTTGATTGAATTCTGGCACAAGCTCATGAGCGACTAGGCCGCCTACGTAGCCGGAGCCAGCCGAGACTTGGAGGGCGGGCCGATCTGTTAGTTGGTCGGGGCGATTGTTACCCGCCAGGAACCCCATTTCGGAATTCCGGAGTGACCGTCGAAGGCATAGCGACACGGCGTTCGAGGCGGATCTTGAGTGCGGATCACCGAGGATCGGTACCGGTCGGCTACTGCACATGAGACAATGAGGGCCTGTGCTCCGAAAACGCCATTCCGATGTGTACGCCAGCTCTTCATTTTGTCGCTGGCTGCCGTTCGGTTGCACCACGGCCGCCGCAGCGGCGATGCCAATCTAGAGCCAGGGGGTGGGTACGAGGCGGGGTACGGAGGTTGCCCGCTTCAGTAGGGAGAATCGGGTGGGTTGCCCGGTTGGTGGGCGCCACGTACGCAACTCAGCAACGGTAAAGTGTACTGTACACGATGTAGCACTCTCTGCCAAATAGCAGTGAGGCATTTGTTACCTTTGACATTGCTGGCGGGGGTGCAATTGGAACACGGCGACAGAAGGGAGAAATTCGATGATTGACCGCGAGACCCAGGGACGCGTCTCCTGTTCTCACACTTGGCCGGGAGACGGCGAATAGACACCGAGCGGCGCCACGGCCTGCTGCGGTCTGCTGGCGGATCCACTCATCCACATTCCGCATCGATCCTGCCGACGGCACACAACCACAAGAGAGTTTTATGCCACCACTCGTGTAGTTTTCAATGATAACACTGACGCCGAGCCTTCTATTTTGGAGCAGGACGGCATCAGGCTCCACAGGAGCGTGGTCCACAAAGAATTCACTGGAGACATGGTCGGCAAGTCCGAGGATCAGATGGCCGTGGCCTGCGCGGCGACGCAGGACCCGGCCGGATACGTTGCCATCGAGCGCTTCACCTGCTCGGTCGGAGGCAGGTCGGGTCCGTTCGTCCTTCAGCACCACGGTTTGATGGAGAAGGGCAAAAATGCGCTGATGGTTCCGAGTCCCCAGACTCAGGCACCGGTGAACTGGGCGGCATCTCAAGCACGCTCGAGATCGAAAACGAGGAAGTAAAGCACTCCTACGTCCTTGAATATAACCATCAATGGCCGTGCGCTATCTCGTGATGCCGCGGGGCATCAATGTCGGGACCTACAATCGGGTACCGATGGCGGAGCTCAGATCAAAGTTGGCCGACGAAGGCTACTCCGATGTCGTAACTGTCCTAACGGAAGATTGTCACTTTTGCCGAGGGACGAGGTGTTGGCACGGGTAAAATAGGCGACTTTAACTCGATTATCATCTAGTACTCATAGGGTTTATAACCGTTATTATTGATGAAGTCTGTTGTAGTGCTATTTTAGTGTTATTCATCAATTCTTCACACAGGCAACGCCCCCACCCGCTATATTGGGCGCAGGCCAATACGACTGCGCCGTGTACATCCGCAGGAGAGTCTACAAGCTCAAAGATGCAACGCAACGCACCGGATACGGACTGCTCGAATGCCGACGTGTCAATGGCCAGCCCAATCAAAAAACCATCCTGAACCTTGGACAGGACTTTGACATTGCCGAAGCCGACTGGCCCACCGTAACCAAGCGGGTTGAGCTGGCACTGCGCGGACAGCGCGCACTACCGCTGGAGGATGAGAAGATCGAATGCGCCGTGGACGAGATCGTGCGCCGGCTGCGTGAGAAGGACTACGATGTGGACGCCGGACGCGATGACCGCGACGCCATCATTACCGACGCAGTGCATCATCCGGATACACGCACGGTCGGCGGCGAGCGCGTATGCCTGCAAGCCTTGGAGCAACTCGGCTTCACGGCGCTGCTACGCGCGCTGGGCATGCGAGAAGATGCTATTCGCATGGCCCTGGTTCTGGTGGTTGGGCGCATGTTGTCGCCCGGAAGTGAGGCGCATACGTACCAGTGGATGATGAAGGCCTCCGCCATTTTGGAGCTGGTGCAGCTGGAGGCCCCGTGCGCAAGTACGCTGTACCGGGTAGGCGATCGGCTGTATGCGCTGCGCGAAGCGCTTATGGACGGACTCTATGGCAATGCGCAGCGGCTGTTGGGCTTTAGTGAGACGCTCATCTTGTATGATCTGACCAACACATTCTACACGGGTCGCAAGAAAGGCACGCTCCTGGCGTATGGACGAAGCAAGGAAAAGCGATCGGATTGTCCGTTGGTGACGTTGGCCTTAATGCTGGACGCGTCCGGCTTTGTGCGTGGCGCAGCCGTCCTTGCTGGCAATGCCAGCGAACCAAAGACGCTTCAACAGGCCATGGAGAGGCTCAATGGCGCTCGTGCGACCGTCATCATGGACGCGGGCATAGCCACGCGCGCCAATGTGGCGTACTTGCGGTCGAAGGGACTGGATTGGATCTGTGTGCAGCGCACGCAGGCGCCGCCACCCCCTGAACGCGCGCCGGAGGAGTGCTGGAATACACAAAGCGGGGTCTCCATCAAAGCCTGGCGCCTGGAGCAGCAAGAGGGAACGCTGCAAGTCTACCTGCATAGCGAGGCACGCAAGGCCACCGGTGATCGCATACTGAACACCAGGCGCGCAAAGTTCGAGGCTGCGCTGAAGACCCTGCACGAGGGACTCTCCAAGCCCCGCTGCGTCAAGGAATACGACAAGGTGCAACGCAGACTCGGTCGCGAGCTCGAAAGGCATAAGCGCGTCTCGTACCAGTACAAGATCGATGTCTTGCGCAAAAAGGACAGTACGCACGCGAAGGCGGTCACCTTTACGCACCTGTCTGCGTTTGAGCAGCAGACGCAAGCATCGGGCGGCTACATCCTGCATACCAGCCACACGGACTGGTCTGCCTCGCAAATCGCACGCACATACTGGAAGCTTGCAGACATCGAGCGCACGTTTCGTTCGCTGAAGTCCGAGTTGGGCATGCGTCCCCTATACCACAGCAAGGATGAGCGCATCCGGACACACATCTTCCTCTCGGTACTGGCCTATCAGGCGGTGCAACTCATTCGCACGAAGCTGAAGCAGTATGACCTCCACAGCAGCTGGACCACGCTGCAGTTTGAGCTGAACCGGTGGCACCGGATCACGACCGTATTGCCAACAGACCGGCGCTCCTGCATTCTGTTGAAGAAGGATGCAGACCAAGGTCCGCTCCAGCGCCAGATCGCCATGATTATGGGCCTCAAGCCTCACAACTACACCTACAAGGCGCACACAAAACGACCCTGAAATGGTAGTGCTATAGAAAAAGACAGTTTTCGTAAGTGACTGTCTGAAGGGTACTTACTGGCTCTTGGAAAAAATAAAGTGACAAAGTTCCGCTAAGGAGCGGGAACGTGATCGTTTCCGCCGAATCGGATTGCCCCGATGCGGTCGCTGGCGCCATGCAGCGGTTGCTCAGCGTCGAATTCGACGTCAACGTTCCCGGCGTCGTTCGCACGGCGAGCCAGTTTCGGGATGTACTTGAGCACAACCCGTTGCAGGAGCTCGTCTCCGACCCATCGCGCTACTTGGTGAGCTTCCTGTCGAAGCAGCCGGACCCCGCCGCCGTAGAAGCGCTGCTGGAGGAGGACCACAGCCCCGAGGCCATTGCAATCAATGGTACCGAGGCATACATCTGGACTCCAGGTGGCGTCCAGGCGATGACCCTCTCGTATAAGTTACTCGAAAGGCGGTTCGGCGTCGCCGCCACGGCACGCAACTGGAACACCCTTGAGAGGATCGTTGCCAAGCTCTGATTGCTGGCAACTAGACCTGAGGACCTGTCGGCCCATGCTGGTGGTGGACAGCGATTGTCGACGACCTAGTGATGCTCCCGGAGCCTTGCTGACGCGGGAATGGGCACGTGCGCAGGGCAGGGCTGACGCCTTGGCACCCACTGCGCGGACGCTCGAAGACCGATCCTGCGCGACAGATAGTAGCTAGGACGGTGGTAATGTAATTCCCGAAAGGTGGCCTCGCCAGCCATTGACGCACTGTCCTACCAAGCGCTGGCTGGGCAGCCACACGTTGAAGATGAGCCCTGCGCTGGGGGCTACGAGGCGGACGAGCCGTACCGGTGCTGGTTAAAGAGCCCGGCGCGCTGTTCCCCCGTTCATTCTGGCTGCTGACTTGCCTGCCCGCCGGCGAGATGCAGTTCTCATGTCAGAGGCCAGCCGCCCCACCCCCTCGGGATAGCCAGCCCCAATCGCCTTCTACTGCTACCAGTGCAACGAGAATTTCAGCATGACACAGTGCGTCGCACCCACATCCGGCGCAAACGCACTGCGACCTCCCTCGACGTTTGCCACTAGGCCGCTCCCAAGATTGAGGCGCCCGCCTATGTGATAGCCACGGATGCTCCAGCTGGACGTCTGCTGTTGCACCAGCGCGCCTGGACTCAGCATCCGGTCGGTACCATAAACCGCCGGGACCTGCTGGGCCATCAACACCATTCTGGCGTAGGGAGCGAAAACGCCCCGGCCCTCCAGCGCGTCGACTCCGTAGCCAATTTCCGCGTCAATGCGACGATTGCCGTTGCCGTACCCGCAACCGGTCGGCGTCAATCCAGTCGCGCCGTTGGCCCAGAGGCGCGTGAGGCTGCTGGCAGTGGACCCCAACGACGGTTTCAGACCCAGCGATAGTCCGCGAACCACCTCTCCGCCACCGGGATTCAGCTGGGTGGACCCCGCCGACTCTCCACTCCTCGTAGTCACTCTCCTCGTGTATCATGAGCCTGCGCCCATGCAGGGACACGGAACGTCCCTGTTCCGTGGTCGCGAAGCTAAAATAGCCTTCCACCTCCATGCCGAATCCGGAATCCACGTCGCCGCCGTTACGGCGCATGCCGACACGGACTTTCGGCTCGAGCATCGCCCTGGATCCGAGGAACAGGCCCGTGGCTGCTTCGAGCATCAGGCGCAACCGGCTCACGCCGGTGGACAGTTCACTGCGCCCTTCCACGGCTTCCGATTTCATCCGAGCCATGAACCCATCCGTCCGCAGAGCTAATTCAATGGCGCCTCGGCCCTCACCTCCCAACAGTCTTCCACGCGCCCCGACTCCGCCCATGCGCATCGAGATGTCGCTTGCCGGGTCCTGTTCACCCCCTCCTGACAGGTCCAGCTGGCCGGTACCGACGCCGGCCACTTCCCATACAGAGATTCGGTCGTTGACTGCGAGGCGGGCGTACGGGAATGCACTCGTGAGCATCGCCTCCAACTCTCCCGCGTCATCTGCGCCGGCTCGGCCCAATTTAAACCCGCCCGACCCTTGACTGTACGAAACCGCGAGCCCTGCCAGCATCGATCCCTTCTCGATGTCCGCACCGAGAGCGCCAGTCAAGACCTCCCCGTCTCCAGATGCCGTTCCATCCTTGGTGGAGAAACGCATAAGCTCGCCACTACCCCAGAATCCGTAACCGATTCCTCCATTGGCGGCACTCGCGGGGGAGAACCGAAAGGAGGTACCACCCGGCAGCCCCTCGGCGGACATCGGTAAAAAAAGTGGCCGGTGTCCCCAGTGCGCCGCGTCTGATACCAGCGCCGAGCAGACCCTCCAGGGAGTTCAGCGATTTGAAGTCGAGGTTCCGTCCGCTCACGGTTATCTGATTGTCGCTGCCTTCCGCGTTCGTCACTCGGTCACCGATCATCTCCATCGCCTGACTTGCCACCGTCCGGCCGAACCGATCAAGCCAGTCTGCCGCCGCCGCTTCCGCCTCGGCCGTGGAGAAATTCCGGTAGAAGCCCGCGCCCACGATGAACTCCGTTCCAGGGTAGACCGGGTGGTCTGAGAGCGACAGGGCGTAGCTCACCTTGGCAGACCCGGTGTCCTCAACGCCCGATACCGATGGATCGTCGTTGAAATACTCGACGAACCCGCCACCGCCCCGTGCCACACCGATTATATCCTGGATGAATTTCGTTCCGTTGAGTTCCTCCAAGTCCCACACCATGAGCCCCTTTGGGGAGGGGACGCCACCATGGAAGATCACGTACCCCTCGGTGGTTTGGGCAAAGAGGTAGATGGGGCCGGACTTCCAATGTCCTCCCTCTTCCCTCATCGAGGCATTCCAGCGGTTGCTGTTCAGGCCCACGTAGTCGAAGAATTCCTTGAACCAGTCGGCCGCTCCTCCCACGAACCCCCTCAGCGTCTCCCTGTCCACCACGTCCGCTGTCGACAGTTCGGGGAGCGCTATGGGAAGAAGCGGTGGCTCGACGCCGGAGAGGTCCTGGTAGTACCCGCCTGCCACCACGAGGTCCAGCGTGACGACCTGAGAGGGGTAGCCAAGTGCATAACTGGCCTTGCAACGTGGGTCGTTCGGATCGTCCGGGTCGTTCCAGCACCACTCCACGAATCCGCCACCATCTGCGGCGGCGAGCATCTGCTGGACAACTTTGTTGTCTCTGTTGCCCTCCATCTCGAGTACGTTGTTGCCATCGAAGTGGGGGTTCTCACCGTGGATGAATACCTGTCCCTCGGTGGTGAACAAGATGAGGTACATGTTGCCCACGTTCCGGCTGCTGCCTTCCTCCCTAACGGCCTGCACAAGCTGCGCGCATTCGTTGATGTCCGTAACATCTGCGAATAAGGAGGTGGCCCAGGTAGCGAATCCCTTTAGGGTCTCCTGGTCAACCACCTCGCCCGCTGTGACCTTGGGCACCTGTGCATGGAACGCCCGCGAGGCGGGCCGACTGCGGCCAGGCCAAGGAATGTGATCAAGTAGGCGGCAGGCTTGACGGATCGCATGGCTAGCTCCTCTCTTTCGATTCCGATGGCTCTGAATGGTGCACCCCGCCTTATTCTCAAAACGAGTTTTCGGCGGGTGACTTACGGCGATACATATTGCAGGATTTGAGGATGATGGTAGTGGCTTGGACGCTAAGGTTCAACAGATCTCTTAGTGTCGAATGCGCCCCGGGGGGCGGATCACGGCGGACGCGTGGCCCTGACGGACCGGGAAGTGCCGAGACGCACTACGTTGTGCGGTGGATGACGAAGCGTCGTCGACCTCCGAGATTCCCCGAGGATCCGCCAAGCAATGGCGGAGTTACTGCGGACCGCGCTATTCTCGTGGCCCAGTGCCACCGGGACCAAAACAACGGGGGGGCATCCCGCGACGACCCGGCGTTCCGCCTCGGGGCTAGCGACGGGGCTGGGACGCTGCCGGTATACCGGGGGCTGGCGTCGCAGCCCACGCTGTTGCACTTGGTGGTGGCGGGGAGAAAAAGGAATGCGGATGTTCTTCGCGGCGGGCTGGCCCGTTTCGCGAGGTGGCGGCGCCGGCCCAAGAACGGTGGGCGGCTGCCGAAGCAGCTTGTCATCGATCTGGACCACCTGCCAGCGAGCTAAAGACAGAGCATTGCCTGGGTTACGGGCGTCGGTGTGACACATCGGTTGCCGGGGTTACGCAGTAGCTGGGCCTGTTGTGAATGTCGGTGCCTTGGAATCTTGCAAATCGTTGCAGACCACGGCCTGCGTCCGATACTGCAGCATCTGGTGCGGACGATAGCGAATGAGGGCGCCAAGTGCTCCAGTCCGCAGGCCCTGCCATGCTCGCTTGTCTTGAAACGGAGGGTTCAGTTTGTTGAAGCCAATCCAACTCCACTTTGAGGCGGCCAATTCAATCACAAAGATCCTCTTCGCGCGCCGCGTCTTACTGCTTCTCTCTGGCACGACGGCTCCCAAAGCCCGCCTTCATGTGGTTAAGCGCCTGCTTCTTCCACAGGCGCACCTGCGCTGGATGCACCACCGAGCGGTTGACTATCCGGCTGATGGAGCGCCGCCCTCGAATGGCTTCTCCCGCAACCCGAGCCTTTAGTGCAACGGTAAACGACATCCATTTCAACGTATGCAGCAGCTCGTCTTCTGAGGCTCATTTCCATCTCACGTGACTGTCCAGCTCTTACTGTATACTCTATAATTCTATTATTACCAGTCACTTGCGACCTACCCACTCCAAACAAATCCGCCGCAGCCTTTGGCCAACCGCACGCGCTGCCGAATTGTCCGAAGTGTAGCAGCACGGCTACTCTCGCGTCACGGCGTAGCGGGTAGAATGGGCTAACACATTCCCGGTGCTATGACCCGTTCATTGAATCATGTCTTCAAGGTGCTGTCCCACGCACTATTTCTTGGGGCGGCAGGCCTCATCCTCTTGCCTGCCCTTGCCACTGCCAGCGGCATTGGTGGCGTTGAAATCGCTACCGGCACGGTGAAGAAGATTGTGGCGCTCCTTACTGGCGACCTGGCTACAGCCGCATTTCTTCTCATAATCGTGCTCGGTGGCATCGCGTGGTGGATCACTCGTGCCAGTCGTGCTGGTGAAGTCCTCGGCCGCACAGTCGTCGGGGCAGTCATCATCTTTGGCGCCGCGCAGATTTCGGAGTTCTTCGCATTTCAAGGGGCGTTGCTCTAATGCAGGTTCCGACCGAGCGCCTGTCGCGTGCACCCGTGTATGACTCGCTTCAGCGCCGGCCACAGCTCTTTGGCCTGCCGCAGGACGCGTTCCTGCTCTTGGCTCTCATCATGGTGTGCATGGGCATCGCCTCGCGCCTTGACCCTCTCGTGCTCGGCGCCTGCGCATTCGTATACCTCGTGCTGCTACCCATCCTGCGCCGCCTCTTCGAAAAAGAACCCTACCTCATGGACATTCTTCCGCGCGCTATGCGGTATAGCGCGTACTACCCGCGCCAGGGCAGAGAGCAAGCGGCCCCATGGGTGGACCGCGTTGATGGACGCGCCATTTGACCCACGCCGGCTTTCCATGACCGCCCTTTTTGTTCTACCGTCAACGTCAGCTACGCCTCGATAAGCCCAAGCTTCCGCCCAGCGCCTTTGCGACGCGTCTTGCACATCATCAGTTGAGCGTATGCACTCTCGTTAAAGTTGTTGGACAATTCTGCGTCAACCGCCGCACGGTGGATGGCACTCAACAAATGTTGGATGCGGCGGGCCGCATCCTCTGCACTTTGTTTCGGCTAGTGGCGGGTACGCCTCAAATATCTGCTCCAGAACCAGCATCGTTAGCATTTGAGCGACTCGGTCCCAGGCGTACGGCATACCTAAAGGACAAAACTACCCCGGTTGTTTCTTGGAAATGAACACTTGGCGCTCTCGACTCGGTGTGTAGGCGCCCTAGGCGATACCACGGAGCGCATGGAGCGCCACACTCAAGCGGAACGGGTGTCCCCTTTCACCGGAATGCGCCATGTCGAGTGGTCCGCCCCGTTGCTACTCGACCTCGTTAAGCCGCTGAAACGACAAGGAGCTAAAACCTAACTCATGATTGCCTGGCGGGCCGGCATTACAAGTTCCTGCCTATTCTTTGCCCTTGAATGCCGCCTTGACTGCACCGGAAATCTTGCCTTTTCTCAGGTCGGCATCAATGGCTATGATGATGCCTTCTTTGTTGACCAGAATGGGCCTTGGAACGCCCGTAATTTCGAACATGGCCCGTACCGACCTGTCGTCTTCGCGTGCCACTAGTGTATGAAGCCAGGGCATGGGGTACCGGTCTTTTCGAAATTCCTGGATATCTTCGTGCGAATCAAGCAGGGCTATGCTCAGTATTTCGAAACCGGATTCACTGTACCTGCCATAAGCCTTCTGCAATGACGGGAGTTCTTCAATACACGGCGCGCACCAAGTGCCCCAGAAATCGATGAGATACGTGCTTCCCCGCAGACTGCTATTGGTGATTGTTACGCTGGGGTCATCAAGGGACGTAAAGGAGAATTCCGGTACGGGATTGCCCGCCTGCATTTCTCGATCCGGGTCAAAGTCCCGAAACGTCCCTTCGGCTTGTCTGGTACCTGGATGTTCTGCTTGCAACCGGGTGTAATAGCGCCACCTCGCCTCATCGTTGCCTTCGCCGTGGGCAGTGTGAGTACCGACGTAGAGAAAATGAGCGCGCACGTCAGGATCAGGATGTAGATCAATAAACTTCTGGATGTACGCATTGGACAGCCCGGGCTTCTTTGCCGCTCGGGCAAGTTGAACCATTAGATTCGAGGCGCCAACGCTGCTCCAAGCCTCGAAGGACCATAGCGGGGAGTCTGGTGGGAGGCTCTCTAGCATCTCGCGGGCAAGCCTCTGGCTATCTCTGTTGCGAAGTGGATGCAATTCGTCAAAGTAGCGCAGTATGAGCCACTGCCGAAGGAGAGGATCGTGTTCCCGGCTGATCCTCTCTCGGATTGGTGTCCTCTCTCTTCGTCGTACTGAGGAGCGACTCTCGTTGCCCTGTCGCGATGCCATCCCGATACGTCGCTCTCTTGCCTCTACGTCGCGATAGATGTTGGCGATATCGGCGACTATGACCGGGCTGGACTTTATCGTTGCTTCAGTCGAATCTCTTGGCAGCACAGACGGGTCAAGGATTACTTCTATCGTCGCCGCTTCCTCCATGTCAAGGACGCTGAAGTAGTCTCCTTTGCGGTCCCAAAACGGACCTCTCCGGTTGAAGGCAAATCGGTCCTGACTTGTGCCCGCCAACAAGTAATCCAATCCGCTTGACGAAACGCGGATGCCTTCAATACGGTAGGCAAGTGTATCAGCCGAGGCATTAACGACCGCTACAAACGTGCCGTCCGATCGCGGTACCATTTCGATGCTATCTTCGGATGCGGCCGGAACCAGCCGCGGCGACTCTATCTCCGGGGCCAAGTGGTCTGCGGAGAGCCGGACGTGGAGGTCCACATTTCCGTGCATGGTAAGGATGAGCGGCATCTCGATGGTCTCGTGATGCACGCCTGTTGCATACATGCCGTATCCTCCTAGTTCATTCAGCGTGAAGGAGAACATCCCGAAAGGATCAGTCGTGACAACAACCGTCGTGTCAGAACTCGGTCCGTCTTGGACGACCAGATGAGACTATGCCATGGGCTTGCCGTCTGATCCCAAGAGCATCCCAGTTATTGTTACCTGTGCAAATGTGTCAGCTGTGGCTAGCAGCAGGAAGAACACCAAGGCAAATGAGTGACGCATAGGACCAGCGATTCAGCTTTCGGTAGAGATCACCCTTTTTACAACGGGACCAGTGTAGTTCAGTTGCGAGATGCAGCGGAGCAATTTAGACTCGATGCTAGACGCGACTGCGGCCGGCAGAACACTACGATGGGATGCTGAGCCCACAGGCGCTAGCCGGAGTTTGGCAGTTGAAAACGGCCTACAGCGGACTTTAGCCATAGCCTCGCCCGTATTTGTAGCAGTACAAATCGCGATCAATAGTACAGCGGGTGTGCCGATCGGCATACATTCGGGTGATTTTGCCGAATGCAACAAGCTGCATCAGTATTTTGGCACACCAAACATATGGGGCCGGCGGCTCGTGCTACGCTACTGCTAACCCTTTGTCGCTGAGATGTCGGCCGTTAGCTGCCAGTAGAACTGCCGGGCGCACGGACGCCGCCGCTAACAATTACCCGCATTCTGCGGGGATCCCGTGCTGCGCGTGCAAGGCGTTGCTGCGGCCTAGTAGCTTGCTGTGAGCAAGCCATAATAAGGGCGCCCTTCTTTCCATTCCAATTTGCACTTTCTTATCGGGCCGGTAGGGGAGCGACTGTACAGCAACGGCACCAAGTCCTCAAGATCGGTGCTTGTAAACAACTGGTTGCTTGTGCGCCCCTCATCGGCTTGACTCTTAGATTTCGTTCCATACTTGGATCAGGAAGCCAGTAACTTAGAATTATCAGGTGCTATCAACGCGTCCATATGCCAATCTTCATGAATGACGTAAGCGAGTTGACCACGATCTCTTTGCTTGCTTCATTTATGGTCGTAGCCTCATGCCAGCCTTCCGAACCCTCTGTTTCCCCTGAACCTGCCCCAGTAAACACGCTAACGGAAGCTGCCCCAGTACTTACGCTCACGGAAGCTACCCGTATCGGCGACGAGGCGGCAGGCGACACGGTGCTATTTGACAACGTGTATAATGTAACAGCTGATTCAAAAGGCCGGGTGTATGTGGAGGCCGATCGAGTCTACGGTATTCTTGTGTTTTCAGGTGAAGGCGGTTTTATTCGCCAAATCGGCCGTGAAGGCGAGGGACCCGGAGAGTTTAAATTCGAACCCGGTATGTATATAGGACCACGTGACTCCGTGTATACCTTTGACTTGGTAAGTGATCGCCTAACTATTTTTTCCCCTGATGAATTCGAGGTTGTTTCGACAGTGACGATTGGTGTCGGCGCCACGCCTGAATCCACCCCCTGGGACATCCTGGCAACTACGCCGGATGGGCTGCTAATGGAATACTACACTCGGCGTCAAGAACATATCGAGGTTAAGCTCGTAGACTGGAGTGGCCGCATCGTACGAGATTCCTTGGCGCGCCTTCCTCTTTTCGAAACGGTACTGGTTGAATTCGGTGGAGGCTCAACTGACATTCAGCGCGAGTTTGGGCGTGAGTCATTCTTTTCCGTTGGGGTTGATCGGATGATTTACTTTGGATGGAACGAGGATATAGATATTAAGGCGGTGACGCCGGAAGGAAGTTTGGCGCGCGAAATTACCGTGCCATATGCGAATGTACCGTTGAGTTCGGCTGATAAGGCCGCCGCACTAGAGCGCCGGTCCGAAAGGTATCGAGCAGCACTCAGCCGGGACATGCCCGACACCAAACCGGCGTATATGGCCTTGCTGGCAGATGACAAGGGCGGCCTGTGGGTTAAGCTCAGTTGGCCGGAAGGTGCTCAAGAGACGACTTGGCTGGTACTGGATGGAGAAAGCGGTGCTATAGTGGCTACAACAACGCTGCCAGTGCACGTGGATCTGTATGCTGTCCGCGGCGGGAAGGCTTATGGAACTATCGACGACGAAGAAACAGGCGTGGCGCTGGTGGCTGTTTGGAACATCGTGTCCTGAGACCGCTCGATCCTGCTGGAGGTTGGAAACGGATCCTGTCTCATGCACTGGATCCCAAGTCCCATCAAGTGCGCGTGCCCTATCGCCATAATCGCAATAGAACTTTGGTGGAGATTACCCACTCTCTTTGCTGGGCACTTGAACGCACGGAGTACAAGTTGGCTTTAGTTTCTCCTCAATGGGGGACAGGCGTATGGGAGTACTATGCTGCGTCCAATTGCTGCGTATTTGTTGCAGAACTAACCACGGCTTGAAATGAGTTTCATGGTCACAATACGAATCAATGCCAAACATACAGGGGTGGTAGGCATTGCGCTTTGCCTCATGCTCTCCACCTCTTCCTGCAAGTCAGGACTTGGAGAGTTGAATGCCACAAAGACGAACGTCATCCTCATCATGGCTGATGACATCGGCTACGAGGCCTACCAGGCATACGGGGGTACGTCCTACCAGACGCCCGTCCTGAACAACATGGCGGCCCAAGGCATGCGATTCAACCATGCTTACTCCAATCCTGTCTGTACGCCCAGCCGCGTTAAGATCATGACAGGACTGCGCAATGTCCGGAATTACGTCTCGTTTTCCATATTGAAAAAGACCGAGCGGACGTTCGGACACATGCTGCAGGACGCGGGCTATCGCACCGCCATCGCCGGCAAGTGGCAGCTGTACGGTGCCGAGCAGTACGGGGACATGATCCGTGCCAAGGGGTCGCTACCGCAAGACATGGGCTTCGAACACCATGCTCTCTGGCAAGTCGACCGACTAGGGAGCCGGTACTGGGGTCCCACCATCACCATCGACGGCGTCTTGCAACAGTTTGGCGAAGACGTGTATGGACCAGACATCTACACCCAGTTTCTGCTTGATCGTATGGACGACTTCCAAGACGAGCCCTTTTTTCTCTACTACCCCATGGCGCTGGTGCACTCCCCGTTCGAGCCAACGCCTGATAGTGCCGACCGGAACAGTACCGACAAACAACAGAACTTTGCGGACATGGTGGCCTACATGGACGAACTCATCGGTCGCATCGTGGAGAAGACCGAGGAGCTGGGCATCGCCGACAACACGCTCATCCTCGTAACCGGCGACAATGGCACCGCCAGGTCCCTAACCTCAAGAATCGGCGACCAGGTTATTGCAGGCGGCAAGGCCCAGCCTACCGACGCCGGAACCCGCGTGGGCCTGTTCGCCTACCAACCCGGCACGGTCCCGGCGGGCCAGGTGTCAGATGACCTTGTCGAGTTCTCCGACTTCGTCCCCACGATTGCCGATGCCACGGGGGCCGAGCCCTTGCTTCCAACGGACGGTCAAAGTTTCCTGCCCCAACTGCACGGGAAGCACGGCAGTCCGCGAGACATCATTTACGTCTATCACTGGCCACGCCCAGAAAGGGGCCTCCCCCGGGTCTTCGTGCGCACACAACGGTGGAAACTGTACCGCAGCGGCGAACTGTTCGACATGCAGAATGACGTGTTGGAGGAGACGCCCGTAACGGATCCGACGACCACAGCCATTCGAGCCCGGCTACAGGAAGCGATCGATCGCATGCCTGCCGAAGGTCAGACAATCTTGAATTTCGATAGTTGAGCATGCCCGGGGCGGCCTGATTCTTGAATCGCCATCACCGCTGACCGATCGGATAGGTGAGTGCCCTCACTCGGGGGGTAGACTCCTCGACAGCTGTACGGTTCTGGGGAGGCGCGCTGAGATCAATTCTCCTGTTCCTACCACAAGCGACAGGTGGGATGGTCCGCCCGACCAAACGATTGAAGCTATTCCGTAGTCCGAGGGTCTATGCGCTACTGTGGCCTGAAGTGCTATGACATTGCGCCGGGGTTAGTTATTTAACGCGGATGTGGAGATCTGCACAACGATATCAATAAAAAGGCTCTACCCCTTTTTTAGTGGGTAAGCTCACCTGCGGACGCTTTCGGGGTATAGATTCAGGCCTCCGAGGTGAATGTAAATGGCGTTAGCAAACCGCCGTTTGTTGCGGAAGCCCCTACTGCGCACTTTGATTGTTTTGATCCGGCTGTTGATGCCTTCCGCAGGGCCATTGCTCACCTTCAGGATGATCGCATTGAGGATACCCCACAGGTGTGTTTTGATGGTTCTGGCGGCTGCCTTGACCGGTTCCAGCCGACACCGCATGGCCCACGACAACCATCGTTCCCAACCCTTACGCGCCCATGTGCGGTGGACATAGTGCCACAACTGCAGGGCCATTTCCTTGATAGCCCACGCGCGGGCCGTCTTCAACGTGCTGGTACGCAACTGCTGGAAGCGCGCCTTCTGCTTAGCAGACATGTTGGCCGGGTGAGTCAACCAATCATACTTGGTTCCCTTGAGGTCTTCCAAGCCTTCCTTCATCAATGCCCGGTGCTCCTGGCGCCGAACCTTGTCCACGGCAGTTCCCAGACATTTCACCACGTGGAATTTGTCAAAGGCCACCTTCCGTTGCGCCTCTGGCACATGCTCCAGCGTGGCGTTGATGTAGGCCGGCCACATGTCCATGCTGACACTCTCGATGCCCTCCAGCTGCTCCAAAGTGAGCCCAGCATACCAACGCGTAAGTGTTTCTTTCTTACGGTCTTCGCCCACATGCAGCACCGTACCCGCCTTCGCATCCGAAACAATGGTGACATACGCATGGCGCTTGCGAAAAGAGGTCTCATCCACGCCAATATGGGCAACATTCCGTTCCTTCCTCCGCGCAAGGCCTCGTTGCACCGCACGCTGCATGATCCCGTCTATCGCATTCCAGCTCACCCCCATCAGACGAGACACCGCCGACACACTCGCCTCCTGCAGCCAATCAATCACCAGCGTCTCAAACCCTGCAGTGAACCGTGACATAGGTTCCGCCCATGGAACAGGCACGGTGCGCACTCCATGCTCCGAACATTCCACGCGGGGGAGCTCCGCAACCACCATGGTGCGATACTCGCACAGGTCCAGGTGTCGCCATTGCCGGCGACGGTGGTCGTAGCCCGGAGACGCCGAGCCGCACTCCGGACAAGACAGCTGATGGCCGTCCTCGCAAGCTACATGAATCCGGACTTCTTGCGCCTCATGCGCAAACGTCACCTCGGAAACCTTCCAGGGAGCCTGGACGCCCAAGAGGCAACCGATGTCTTTCTTTAGTTGCGACATATCGTTGCTGGGGTTAGAAAACGTGTGCGCCATCGTGATGATGGCCTTGAAACAGACAAGAAGCGGGTATGAATCCGCATCATCTCATATCGTTTCCCGTTGAATACAACATTGCACCCATCTGATTAGGGGAAGAGCCAATAAAAAAAGGAGCCTAAGTACTTAACTGAAACTTCACCGTGGTTGGCCGTAGAAAAAGGTGACCCAAATCGGGAGATTATGGCGAATCAGGGACAGCAACCCAGCGCACACACCGGACTCAGTTTAACCCAATTGGCCGAAATGATTCCAGACAAAACCGAGGCTTCACGCTGGTTTGAGTCGATTGTCTGGCCGGAGCGGGCGCAGGTGCCCACGCTGCAACAGCGACGACACCCGCGAAGGCACGCAAAACGAATTGCCGTACCGCTGACGTGCGGGCGGCAGGACATTCAGTGTATGTACACGCACCGCGATTACAAGCAGCCGGTTGACTTTTGAAAGAGCGGCTTCAAAGTGCATTTGAGGAAGGAACATACGCTGAAGCGCGCCGAGTCTTGCGTACGATCCACGCGGAGCTGAAAACCTCCTGTCCGAAGGCCTGGAGGATACGCTCACGCTGCACCGGCTGGGCGTCTGCAAAGCGGCGCCGTAACAGCCTTAGTGCGACCAACATCATTGACAACATCAACCGCAACTTAACGCACCGTACGCGCAATGCGAAGCGGTCGTGCTCATGCGACCAGCGTCACCGATGGTGTGCCGCCATCTGCATGAGCTACGAGTCCGACTGAAGCCCGTTGAAGCTGCGTTCATGAAAGACTTGGCCAAAGCCCTGAATTGCGAAACCGATTCCCCTAGACCACTTGCCATAAACGCGCCAGCCAACGCTCCGCCCAACTAAGAACGGGGCAATCCCGGTCCAGCCATGCCCGTCATACAAACCTTCGACCTGACCAAACAATATGGAAGGCGCACCGCGAAGTCCGTTCTGGCAGTGGACCAGGTCTCCTTCTCCGTGGACGAAGGCCAGGTGTTTGGGTTTCTGGGCCCCAACGGAAGTGGCAAGACCACGACCATCGGGATGCTGGTCGGCATCATCAACCCGACCGGCGGCAGCTTTCAACTCTTTGGCGCCTCTGACCCGAAGAGCCTTCTGGCGGCCCGCTCGCGGGTCGGCGCCACACTCGAAACCCCCAACTTCTACCCGTACATGAGTGGCCGCGACAACCTGCGCATCGCTGCCGCGATCAAGGGGGTGGACCGTCCGCGGATCGAGGAATGCCTGGAATTGGTCGGTCTGGCCGATCGCGCGAAACACCGATTCCGCACGTATTCGCTCGGCATGAAGCAGCGCCTTGCGCTCGCCGCTACCATGCTCAACGACCCCGAACTAGTCATCCTCGACGAGCCGGCCAACGGCCTCGACCCGCAGGGTATGCGCGAAATCCGCGAGATTCTCCGCATCCTTGCCAGCCGCGGCAAGACGATCTTTCTGTCGAGCCACCTGCTGTGGGAAGTGGAGCGCACCTGCTCCCACGTCGCGATCGTGCGCAAGGGAAGAATCGTGGCGCAAGGTGCCGTCGCGGACGTGGTGAGTGAGGAGAATTCCGCCGTGCTACGCGCCGACGACGAACCCACACTGTTGACTGCGCTGGAGAGCTGTCCAGAGGTGACGAGGATGCGCCGCTCAGAGGAGGGGGTCATCGTCGGTTTGAGCAGCAGCGACCTCGCCAGCGTGAACCGACACTTGGCCGCGCAGGGAATCTATCTGTCGCATCTGGCGCCGCACCGGCAGAGCCTGGAGGAGGTGTTCATGGACCTCACCAAGGGTGACTTTGATTCGATGACGGAGATCGCATCATGAAAACCCCAAGCATGCTGCTCCGGATCGAGGTGCAGAAGGCAGTGAAACGGCGCGCATTTTGGGTGACGATCGGGGTTTTTGCGGCAATCATCGTGATCGACGTCGGGAGCGCTGTGCAGGTCGCGACTGTGCGTACCAACATTCCGTTTGCGCTCCCGCAGTCCTGGTCGGACATTCTCGAAATGCCGGCCAACCTCGGGCCTTTCTTCCTTGGGATGCTTTTGATCCTGCTCGTGGCGCCGGAGTTCTCTTGGCGGACCGGGCGCCAGAATGTGATCGACGGGCTCAGCAAGGAGCGTTTTTACGCTGGCAAGCTCCTTTTGTCCGCCGTGCTCGTCGTCCTCTTCCTAGTGCTCCCCATAGTGATTGGAGGTGCCGGATCGGTCGTCAGCCCTAGCGAAAGTGGGTCAACACTTGTGCGACCAACGGACTTCAGCTATATGATCGGCTACGGGCTGGTCCTGCTGATGTTGGGGAGTGCTGCGCTCATGCTGGCGTGCCTAGTGAGGTCCACGGGGCCAGCGATGGGAGTTCTCCTGGTTTACGTGCTGATAGAGATATTCATTGGAGAAATGCTGGAGAATGCGAGCCAGTTGCTGGAGAGGATTGCCGAGTACTTCCCGTTCGCGGTGTTTGTTGCTCTTGCTGATTCCCTGGTCCACTACCCCAATGTGCTCGCCAGCAAGAACGCAATGCGCACCAAACAGGGCCAGGAGCCCCTGGAGTTCCTGGACTTGGAGATCTTGATCTTTGCAGCTCTGGTCTACGCAACCATTTTCCTGGCGACCGGATTCCTGAGCATACGCAAGCGCGACATATAGTCGCGCGGCCAAACGCTGGAATCCCGGGCCGCAGCTGAGGGCGGGTCGCTATCGGCATCTGCTAGATTTGCATGGCGATCTAGGCTACAAGACCTTGACAGCTCCGAGTATCCGCCGTCCAGGTAAGGGCGCCTTCCATGGCTGCCACCAGCACGATCAACCAACATGCACCAGCCACCCAAGCGTCACTGAGCTGGACCGCGCTGACGACGCTTGTACACACTTGCCCTACCCTTGAACTCCAACCCAGAGCCACTACACCATTTTCGCCAGCATCGGGTCACGCTCTGTCGTCTCGCTTGGTGGATCGTTGAGGAAGCGTGGGCACTCCGGCACGGCGGCAGCCCGATCGTGTTCCCAAGTCTACACGGCGGAATGCAACTCGGCCATGTCGGACCTGCTCAGGACGCTGAATAACGCGCCGCACTGCACGGGTTCCGGTCGGGCTTTCGTGACTGTACGGCCGAGGAGCCGGATCACGCTTGCGAGGTGGCCGAGGCTACGCTGGCAGGCGAGGTCTGCATCAGTTTACGGACGAGGCTACTGCCTACAAGGGTATGATCGGCGCTGAACTGGTAACGGTCAAGTGCGGCGTAGGCGAGTGATTGTATGGCATGGCACACATCAACAGGCTGAATTCTTTCTGGGCCATGCTCAAGTAGGCGAATCACGGCACGCGCTATCAAATGAGCAGGAAGCACTTGCTGCGATACGTGAACTAGTTCGTGAGCAATCACAACGTTCGGGAAGTGTACATCCCCGACCAAATGTAGCACGAAGTGGCCTGCATAGTCGGTAAGCGGATTATGTACAAGGACTTAACGGCGTAATTGGTGGCCACGCTCTACAAGAAAATGCGCGATGGCCGTATGAGACAGAGGAAAGAATAGCGCAGGTTGGAATTCGATCGCAACAACCGTACGCCGAATCCGAACCCGTGCTTTGCGGGCCAACGGTATTGTAGGCGGCGCGGGTGATTTTGTAAATCGAAAACGGGTTGAGCGCAGGCCCCCGGCTCACAAATTGGGCATGGCAAGTTTCAGCTAAATTCATAGGCCCTTATAAAAGACGCGACCGACAGTCAAAGGCGCCGGGACCTAGCAACTTTGCACTCAATGACCACTAGCCTTGTCCTGCAGCACGGCAACCAATAGTGGCCGTAGCCCACTTTTCAGCCTGACGGACAATGGCGCAACGGATTAGAAAAAGCGTGAGGCCGTAGTGGCTACGAGATGCCGACACCTGGCTCGGGGTAGCTGGTTGCGCAGGAACCACACGCTCCAACCTATTCGCTGCCATCGAACGCAGCCTGGACGGCATCAGCAATCTTGCCGCCTCTCAGGTCGTCATCAATGGCTATGATGATGCCCTCTTCATTGACCAGAATGGGCCTTGGAATGCCGGTTATTTCGAACATGGCCCGTACCGACCTGTCGTCTTCGCGCGCCACTAGTGTATGAAGCCAGGGCATGGGGTACCTGTCTTTTCGAAATTCCTGGATATCTTCGTGCGAATCAAGCAGGGCTATGCTCAGTATTTCAAAACCGGATTCACGGTACCTGTCGTAAGCCTGCTGCAATGACGGGAGCTCTTCAATACACGGCGCGCACCAAGTGCCCCAGAAATCAATGAGATACGTGCTGCCTCGCAGGCTGCCATTGGTGATAGTTACACTGGGGTCGTCAAGGGACGAAAACGAGAATTTAGGAACAGGATTGCCTGCCTGCATCTCTCGATCCGGGTCAAAGTCCCGAAACGTCCTTTCGGCTTGACTGGTACCGCGATGTTCTGCTTGCAACTGGGTGTAGTAGCGCCACTTCGTCTCTTCGTCTCCTGCGCCGTGAGCAGCGTTAATACCGCTGTAGAGAAAATGTGCACGCACGTCGGGATCCGGATGTACATCAACAACATGCTGGATGTACGCATTGGCCAATTCCGGCTTCTTTGCTGCTCGGGCAAGTCGGAGCATGAGATTTGAAGCACCCACGGAGCTCCGGGCCTCGAAGGACCAAAACGGGGAGTCTGGCGGGAGGTTTTCTAGCGTCTCACGGGCGAGCAACTGGCTGTCCTCGTCGCGAACTGGATGTAGCTCGTCAAAGTAGCGTAGAATGAGCCACTGACGAAGGAGAGGATTCTGTTCCCGTCTGATTTGTTCTCGAATGGGGGCTCCCTCCTGTAGTGCGGACCCGCGGATCCCGATGCCCTGTCCCAATGCCATCCCGATTCGCCGCTCTCTTTCTTCAACGTCGAGATAAACGCAGGCGATGTCGGCGACTATCGACGGGCTGGACTTTATCGTTGCTTCGGCCGAATCTCTTGGCAGCACAGACGGATCCAAAATTACTTCTACGGTCGCCGCATCCTTCACGTCCAGGACGCTCAGGTAGTCTCCTTCGCCGTCCCAAAACGGACCCTTCTGATTGAAGGCAAAGCGGTCTTGGCTTGTTCCAGCCGACAGGTAGTCCCAGCCAAATGGGTCAAGAAGAATACCTTCAATTCGGTAGGCTAGAGTATCTGCCGAGGCCTCTACAACCACGCCAAACGTGCCGTCTGGGCGCGGGGCCATAAAGATTCCTTGGTCGGATGACGCAGGAACCAGCCAGAGAGAATCTATCGCTGTGACTAACTGGCTTGCGGCAAGCCGGATGTGGAGTTCAACGCTGCCGGCCGAGGTGAGGATGAGCGGCATCAAGATGGTCTCGTGATGCACGCCCACCGCATACATGCCGTATCCGCCAGTCTCATCTAGAGAAAAGGCGAAACGTCCGGAAGCATCAACCGTGACAACAAACGTCGTATCGGAAGTCGGCCCGTCTTCGACGACCAAGTGAGACATTGCCATGGGCTCGTCGCCTAACCCCAAGAGGGTTCCCGTTACTGTTACCTGCGCAAATGTGTCCGCTGTGAGTAGCAGGAGGAAGAGTGCCAGTAAGAATGAGAATGTGAGGCGCATCGGACGGCCGGCACAGATTGTCGGTGAGGACGCCCTTCTTAAAACGGGACTAGTGTGGTTCTGTTGCGGGTTGCATCTGACCAGTATAGACCTGACGTTGGACGCACTTGCGGAAAACGGGACACTCTGATGAAATTCTGAGCCTACCCCGAATGCGGTCACGTGAATGCCGACCGGATGCAGATGGGTGGCAGCTGGTCCGTGAACTGCTAAAAAGGGATCATCGTCAACTCCGAGATCGTCCGTGGCCTCGACATACTTGAGTTGATCCCGAGCGAAGTCGTCCCGCCGTACGAGACCTACCTACGCCGCCAACTCGGCCCGACTCACGCACCTAAATTCGCAGGGACAGCCGCTATTCGGATGGCCCGCAACGTGCGCGCTGGCCAGGGCGTATCTCGACCAGTTGGAGCAGCATCGGGGCCTCTCCGCCGCCAGGATCGGCGCGGTACAAGACAAAGTTGCCGGAACCACAGAAAAGATGGATTCTGCGTATACCGATGCGATTCGCTCCCTGAGCAATGCGTAACGCGATGACGCGGCCGAATCGGGCGCCGTCGCAAAGGCCCGCATACTGGCCGACTCAGCCCGTGCGCTCGCGAACCCAGGCTTCCATCGCGCTCGAGTTACGGGCCAAAGGACGGTGCACACCGCAGAGCCGTCATACGAGCACGCCTGGAGGTAAAAGGTCCGACGAGGTCCATGACCATCGGCAACGTTCACTGGTTTCTTGATTTATTCAATGAGCTCGGCATCAAAGTCTGGATTGATGGTGGGTGGGGGGTTGACGCCCTGCTCGGTGATTGTACCCGTTGCCACGAATATCTTGACATCATGATTCCATGGGCAGACTCACGAGTTCTGACTGAGGCGCTGCTTGAGCGTGGCTTCGTTCACATCTATGACGATGACCCCAAGGATCGCAACTTCGTGATGACGCATCGATCCCACGGAAGGATCGACTTTCATGTTGGAGACCTTGTGCAAGGAGAAGTAGCTGTCTATGGCCCCGGAGAAATCGATTGGGTGATATCTGAATCGGAGTTGAAAGCCGAGGGATCTATCGGAGGGCGGAAGGTGCGTTGCCTGTCTGCCGACTACCAAGTCCGCGCACATTCTGGATACACCTTGCAAGACACCGACTTTGCCGAAATGAGCGCCTTGCACCGGCAATTTGGGGTTGAACTGCTCGCTGAGAAGATCAAAGGAGACGGATGATGTGGTTCGGCCGGCGAACTACTGACGTCGGTGTCGGGGACCCGCATGGCGGTGAAGACCGGTGGTATGCGGCGGCTGCTCCGGCTAATACGTCCGGCACCCCAGACGCACCTATTCTTCGACTCCAGTGCCTTGCACCGCATTAGAAGAACCCACGCAGGCACTGGTCCCCGTAGACCCAAGTAACCTACAATCGATGAGCCGAGTCACCATAACACTGCGAACAATTCGGATCGTAGCTATAGCGGCGAGTTTCGTTGGGCTCAGCTAAGCGCTGGTTTTGGGGCCAGCGGCTACGCAGTCCGATACCACCACGATCGAGGCCGTAACCATCCACCCGCCCGCCAATTCACGATTCCAGTGCTCCGAACGCGCGCTTGGCGCAGTGGACCGAGTGCCCGGCGCGCTCGCTGCCGACTGAGTCGATGTGCGGTGGAGCGGCGGACAGTTTTCAACCGTGGCCAAGTGCTGAGCACCTATGCAGATCGGCCAGAAAGCCCGCGGCGAAGCAGGCTATCCAAGCGATGGTGCAGCATCATGAGCGCTGGCACCAGCATCATCAAGATTGCCGTGGCAAACAGCACTCCGACACCGAGGCTTACCGCCATCGGAATGAGAAACTGTGCCTGCGTGCTCCGCTCAAGTATCAGGGGGAGCACACCTAGGAACGTGGTAAGAGACGTGAGCAGGATTGCGCGAAAACGCGCCTTTCCGCCTTCCCAGATGGCCTCTTCCATAGATACCCCCGCCCGCCTCCTCTCGTTGATGAAGTCAATAAGCACCAGCGAATCATTAATTATAATTCCGCTTAGCGCGACTATGCCAAACAGGCTGAGCATGCTCAGGCTCAGGCCCATGACGATATGCCCAACCAACGCGCCAATAAAGCCAAACGGGATCGCGGCCAAGATTATGAACGGCTGGATATACGAACGAAAAGGAATGGCCAGAAGTGCGTACATCACAAGCAGGGCGATGGCGAAACCTCTTGCGAGTGCGCCAACAGCATCAGCCTGCTGTCGCTGCTCTCCTTCGAAGCTTACGCGGAATCCTGGAATATCAACCTGCATAGCCGGGATGATTCCCGCTTCCAGACGGCCGATGACCGCATTCAGTGTGTTCTGCTCTTCATTGACGTCCGCGGTGACCGTAACCACGCGGCGGCGGTCGCGCCGGTTTATGGTGGACGGTCCGGTACCAAAGCGTGCCTCGGCAACTTCACTCAGCGGAACCTCGGCTCCGGCGGGGGTCCGTATTCGGAGCCGTCGCAGATCCGCCGGAGTATTGCGCTCATCCCTGGGCAGGCGGACCATCACCCTTACATCGTCCCTACCCCGCTGAATCCGCACGGCTTCAGCGCCAAAGAAAGCGCTGCGCACCTGCTGTGCCATGTCTTCAAAAGTCAGCCCAAGGGAACGTGATTCCGGAAGCAATTCCAACTGAACTTCGCGTTTGCCCCCGGCGCGGTCATCATCAATGTTGGAAACGCCCGCAATCCTCGTGAGCTCGTCCCGGAAGCGTGTCGCTGCTTCATCCAGTGCCTGTGCGGTGGGCGCAGTGATTTCTGCCCGAATACTGCTTCCGAGAGCGAGCAGTGCAGCCTGAAAAACGAGGGAACTTACGCCAGGGACCTCGCCAACCTTTTCGCGCCACATCTCCTCAAACCTAAGTGAAGGGAGCTTGCGTACTTCGGCGCTAACCAGCTCAAAGTTGACCTCGCCCAGGTGCGCCTGGACAATGAGATGCTGGTCGGCCGACATCGGTCCGAACATGAGGGAGGGGTGGTCGCCGACTATAGACATCGTGTTCGTCACCAGAGGCGGATGACTCTCTGGGAGGCCGGCTTGTAGTTCGGCGGCCGCTTCATGGCCCTTTGCTTCCACGAATTCGGTGATCTGCTGCGTCCTTTCAGCGGTTGTGCCCAACGGCATTTCGATGCGCGCAGACACTACTTCGCCTTCGATTTCAGGGACAAAAATGAACTGAATCAATCCACCACCCACGAGTGCGAGTGACAAAGCGATCAGGACCACCGAGCTGGCCAGCACAAGAACGTAACGCCGCGTGGTGAAGCGCAACACGAGGTCCAGTGGGCCATGTTTGAAGCGCTGCAGAGCCCGGGTCGAAGCAGACTGAATGTATTCGAGCCGCCGCACCACCATACCAGGGTTTGGATTCCTCTTCATGTGCGACAGATGGGCCGGCAGGATGAAGAGCGCTTCTATCAGGGAAAATACCAGAACTGTTATGGCAACCGTCGGGATGGACCGCATCAACTTGCCCATCGATCCCGGCACAAAAAGCATCGGCGAAAATGCCGCAATGGTCGTAAAGACAGCAAAGGACACAGGGACGCACAGGCGCGTGGCTCCTTTAATTGCGGCACGCAAGGGCGGTAAGCCACGCTCCTGCTCCCGGTATATATTTTCACCTATTACTATTGCGTCGTCGACCACAATTCCAATGGCGACGACGAAGGCAAACAGGGAAGTCATGTCTATGGACACTCCTAGTAGCGCCATTACCGTAAACGAGCCGACAAAAGACAGCAGGAGGCCCAGGGCAGTCCAGAGCGCCAACTGGAGGTTCATGAACAGGACCAAGGCCAGGGTAACAAGGATGAATCCTGCTATTCCATTGTTGATCAGAAGATTGAGGCGGCTTCTCAGGTAGTAGTGCTCGTTGCGCCACGTGTCCACGGAAATCCCCTCCGGTACCCGCGTACGGAAGCCTGTCAGGTACTCTTCAGCGGCTTCAGCGATATCAAGTACGCGCTCGTCACCCGTGCGGGAAACGGAAACCAGGACCGCCGGTTGCCCGCCAAAGCGTGCAGCAAGGTCGTCATCCTTAAAGCCATCCGTGACGGTGGCGAGATCGGCGAGGCGGACGGTGGCACCTGCTGGGCTCGCCAAAACGATAATTTCCTCAAAATCTCTTGCCGTATAATTCTGGCCCTTGGAACGAACTAGAATCTCTTCACTGCGTGTCTCCAGGGTGCCGCCAGGCAGGTCCAAGCTTCCGCGACGCACGGCTGTCGCCACGTCGGCAAGTCGCAATCCATAGGCGGCCAACGCGCTCTCCGAAACTTCAATCGATATCTCGTAGTCCCGCACGCCCGTCATGCGCACGAAGGAGATTTCGTCAAGCGCCGTCAGGTCATCCTTTACCTGCTCCGCCAACGCCTTGAGCGTGTGCTCACTCGCATCCCCGTAAATGGCAATCTGAAGCACATTCCTGCGGTTAGTCAGCTCCCGCACTACCGGTCGCTCCGCTTCGGCGGGAAACGTATTGATCCGATCCACGCCGCTCTTGATGTCATCGAGTGCCTTATCAACGTCAGTACCCAGCTTCAGACGCACCGTCACGACACCGACATTTTCTGCGGCAACGGACGAGATCTGATCAATGCCGTCCACTCCCTCAATGGCCTCCTCAATGCGCCGCACAACCCCGTCTTCCACTTCTTCGGGGGAAGCACCACGGTATTCCGCTCGGATTTCGACGGCATCAAGGCTGGCCTCCTGAAAGACCTCCTGCGGGATTCTCGATACGTTGAGGATTCCGAGGAACAGAATCAGCAGCATCAGCAGGTTTGCCGCGACGCTGTTCTGCGCCATGTAGGCAATGGCTTTCCTCATGTCGGCAAGCTCCTTGCTTCTGGCTAGTCCGCCCCAGTCCGTACGCGCATGCCGTCGGTTACGACATTTAGCATATTGATTACCACCGAGTCCTCTGCCGTGACTCCACTCAGGACATAGAGGGTCTCCTCCACTTCCTGAATGATCTCCACGGGTCGTGCATACAGGCGGCCTTCACGGACAACCCAAACCACGCCGCCTTCCCTTAGGGCTTCCTGCGGCAGCGTGTAGTATCGATCAAAACGCCGGCCTTCCAGGTATGCGGTAACGAACGTACCTACCAGAAGCGGCGGGCGCCCGTCTTTACTTTCATAGGGCCTCTGCACACGGACTACCGCACTGAGGGTTCGCGTTGACTCAGCTAGCATCCCTTCCGTGCGATGCACGACACCCTCCCATTCATGCTCCCCGCCCGCATAACGGACAACAAGTCTGGCGCGTGTAGACTCCCTCCCACGAGCCAGCAAGTCACCAAGCAGCGTTACGTCGCGACCTGCGACGGGCACGCTGATCTCGACTTCGTCCGTCCCGTAATAGGAGGCTATCACGTGCCCAGGCCCTACAAATTGCTCAAGTCCTGCGCTCTTGCTCCGCAAGCGCCCGTTGTAGGGGGCAGTGATACGCGTCCTTCTGAGACGCGCCTCGGCATCGCGCAGGCGCGCCTGCGCGCTTCGAAGCTGCGCGACTGCAGCCTTCCACTACGGCTCCTTGAAAACAAGACTGCCGAGCACAGTGCTGTCGACCTGCCGCTGCACGCCAGTCCGGTGTTCCAGAAGTGCCCATTCCTCCTTTGAAATGGCCATCTCCTTTTCAGCTCTCAGCAAATCGAACTGCCGCTGTGTTACCTCGGCCCGCGCAACAGTGACCGCATTGACGTAGTCGGTCGAATCAATCCTGAGAATCTCTTCACCCTGGCGGAAGGCACCGCCGGTAACAAATTCTTCTGCAACCCAGGTGATCCTTCCCGCAACTTCGGCTACCAGGGTCACCTCACGCAGTGGCCGAACAGTCCCATTGCCGAGAATCACGACACGCCCGGCTTGCGCCGCGGGTGAAACCGTCATGACGACAGGAAAGACCTGCTCCGACGTTGCTTCCGGAGCGCTGGAGCGCGGCCCCGATAGCATTCTCGGCAAGACTATGATGCCTGTAATGACAGCGATAGCACCTACAACAAGTACGAGTGTCCCTCGCTTCATGACCGCTACATGTGCTCAAACAAAGGCATTGGCAGAAATCTATGGGGCTCCAGGCTCGATTTTCGCCACCTCGTTTATCCAAGCTCCGCCTAGAGACCTGTGCACCGCCAAGCGAGCTTCGGCCAGTGCACGGCGGGATTCCGTTAGTGCCATTTCCGATTGGGCCAGGTTGCGCCGGGCCTCCAGAAATCCCAGGTAGTCGCCCGTACCGCGGATATAGCGACGCTCCTGAACACGGGCCCCTTGCCGAGCCGCGGCTTGGTAGGCTGTAAGGAATGCATGCCGCTCCTTCAGCTTGCCGTAGTTAACGAGCGCCGATTCCACGTCCCTGAGTGCCATGAGCACGGTCTTTTCATATTGGGCAGCCAACTGCTCGTACTGGGCCCAGGCAACCTTGATATTGGCCTGGATCTTACCGGCATTAAATATGGGGGCCGTAAGACTAGTGCCAAAAAGCCAAAACTTCTGACTGGTCTGCACGATATCGGACAGCACGCTGCTTTGCGTGCCGGCGGCCCCGGTCAGCGAAAAACTGGGAAACTGGGCGGCGCGTGCTACTCCAATGCGCTCACGGGCAGCTTCTAAGCGCTGAAATGCGGCTACCACATCCGGCCGCTCCTGCAGTAAATCGGAAGGCAGGCCGCTCGGTATTTCCTCCAACGCATACATGTAGGCACTCTCGGGCACGAGCAAGGTGTCCTCGGGCGCCCGGTAGCGCCCAAGAAGCAGGGACAATCGTCCTCGGGCTGCCTCCAGCTGGCTTTCGAGCACGGGAAGGTCCGCTTTGGCAGCGTTGAGCTCCTGCTGAACGGCGTAGAATTCCAAGGAGGTCGTCAGGCCCCGTTCGTAGCGGTCGGACGTGATCTTGGCACGCTCTGAAAGGATACTCACGCTTTCCTGTGTCAGTGCAAGGGTGCGCTGACGCGCGGCGATCTCAAAATACGTAGCAACCGTTTCGCCGATGACGCCCAAGAGTATCGTACGAGCGTCAGACTGCGTAGCAAAAAACTCCCGTAGCGCTGCCTGCTTCGTCCCCCGCACTCGTCCCCAAAAGTCAATTTCATACGAAAACCCAAGCGAGGCGCTATAGGTTGTGAATTCGAATCGGTCGGGAAACACAGGTAGGCCCGGGATATTGATACGGTCTCCCAGCTGTCCTCCTATGCCCGTGTTGGAGGGTGTATCCTGCTGATCGCGCTGTGCCGCCAGTGCCGCTTCAGGAAACTGCTCGGCCCGAGCAATGCGGAATCGGCTTTGTAGTTCCGCCACGCGAGCCACAGCTACACGCAGGTCCAAGTTGCGTGCGATGACCGAATCCACCAATTGATCCAAATTCGGATCCCCAAACCCGTGCCACCAGTAGTGCTGCGCTCCCCTGGCGGCAAGTGCGGCGCTTTCGAATTGTTTCGGCCTGCGAGCCGCGCCGTCTACAAGAACGCCAATCTGGTGCTCGGAGGTTTCGTCTCCGGTGCCCTTGTGGAAGGGTTTTCAACCTTGATAGCAAAATCTTTCCGGATCACGGGTCGTGTCGGGTCAGACAACACCAAGCGTCGCTTAGGCCACAATACTCGGCATCTGCTCGAGATCTTTTATCCCGACGGCATGCTGCGGGAGAACGACGGATGGAAAATGACACTGCGTATCCGCGTTATCCACGCCAAGGTTCGCTACTTGCTAAATCATTCCGATGACTGGGATGCGGAAGCTTGGGGCTGTCCGTTGAGTGCAGCTCATATAGGATTCGCCAATGCGGTGTTTTCCATGCGCGTCTTGCATTTCGCCAAGCTGCTTGGTGCAAGATTCAGCCGGGAAGAGCAAGATAGCGTCATGGATGTGTACCGCTACGTAGGGTTTTTATTTGGCATACCCGACGCCTTGTTGTTCGAGACGATGGAGGACGCCAAGCGGATTTTCAAAATCGGTTTGTTATGCGAGCCACCGCCCGACGATGATTCAGCGGCTATCGCCAATGCGTTAGTTCATGCCGTACCACGGGTCACCAGTGCTCAAAGTGAGGAGGAAGCGGAAGAACTGCTCAGGTTAGCGTACTCGCTGTCGCGAATTCTTGTTGGTCGGAAGCTGGCAAATACCTTTCACTTCCCAAATTACAACGGCCTTTTCGCCCTCCTCTCGTTCCGAGTCGGCATATTTCTCGAGAGCATCCTCAAGGGCACACAAGTCAGAAGGAGTAAGAACTTTACGGAACTGCTAGGGATTTCCTCATTCGACTCAACGGGGATCAGCTACAAGTTGCCGACGCACGTCAAGGACGCCTTGTCGCAAAACTGGTAGCGCTAGGGTATACTCGGCAGTCGTGACAGTGTGTACGACAAGTGTAGCCACCGGGCTCGCTGCGGGAAGCGCCAACAATAAGTAGGACAGTTTCGCCTGGCATTCAGTTTTGCGCACAGGGCTCATACGGACTGGAACGGGTCGTGTTTGTAGCTGATATTGCGTGTTCGCCGGCCTTGGTCCTCGCGTGGGTTCCGGTGGCCTGAGTGCCGCCAGCTGGTTGGTCCACACCTTCCTGGGCGAATAGGTTATCGTCCGCATTCGGGGTCAAATGAAGGGGGCTATGGCTACTTCTGTAACCTGGTGCATGCGAGGGAAATCGGTTGGCAACAAGAAGACATTTTGTTGCCAAATGCAATCCTAAGGAACCCAAAACACCCCACGCACCCAGCCTGGCTCAGAGCTCCAGATCCATATCTTTGCCCCGCCGGTATTTTGGCCAGCTCTGCAAACCGCGTCAGGTGTGCGGTAGTGATCACCCGCTCAGCCGCTTTGGGCGTATTGCCTCGCGAATGAGGAGCATTCACGCTCTGGTGGCCTCCGCATCGCAATCAGACAATAGAAATTCCCACATGGGGACCTCATAACCGACAACGAAATGCAGTGCCTGAACCCTCTTCAATGCTCCAACCTGCCTCTGAACGCAGGCGTTTCCTGGTTTTGGGATGATCAGGCCGACTGCGGCCAAATCAATGCTGTTGCGCTGACCTGTTGCGGCGCGGCGGGCATGAAAGGCTGGTACGGCCCGCCCCTCAAGTGCCAGTTCTAGTGGGTCCACGGTACCAGCGTCTGCGAACAGGCTAAGCAGGCCATATGACCGCGTCGCTTCTGCGCTGTCAATTTTCCTACAGCTAGCCGACACCCGGTGCCATGAGTATGGCCGGGATCAGGTCGCGTGCGATCTCAGACCCTATAGGGGATGGCATGATCGCTTGCACTACGGCGCAACAAACTGGTAGACATCAACATAAGGATTGGGCAACTCGCCCTGACTGTCCATGCCTGGATGAACCACGTGATAGACCAAACCGTTTTCTCCGTGAATGAATAACGGCTGGAGTCCTAGTTCTTCAGCAACCAGTTTGCCGTCTTTGGTGAAGACTTGGTACCCGCCCCCACGCTGACTTCCGTTAATGTACTGAACCATGAATGTCTGGTCAGTAAGCTCAAAAATGCTCCATGTGGGCGTGGCCGTAGCAACCCATTCCCCCACAACTTTGAAAGCCTGCCGGGAAATACCACTCGGCAGATCAGACGGCAGATCCCGGCGGGGCGATCGAAACCACGAGCTGCGTTTCGAAATCCTGCCCACAAGAGTACCGTCCAAGGCGATCTTCAGTATGTCGGGTCCTAGCGCCGAAGCGTAGAAGAGGTGCGCCCCATCGGCAATGAGACCACCGGTGCTGAACCGCAAATCAGCATTGGGATACTTGGACAGAGGCAGCGGAAACTCCATAAGGGTCTGTCCAGTGGCACTCATGTACCGCATTACTCGGTCCGGCCAAACATAAGCACCATAGAGCGCGCCCGTTGGATCAATGTCGAGGAATGTTGAGACTGGCATAACGAATTCACTGTCAGCGCTACCCAGGCATGCTCCCTCTGTCGTGAAGCGATATCCCCACTGCCCCGCATTTGTATTGAGTACAAGAATGAACTCGTTGCTCCCGAACTTAGCACCCATTGGCCTAAAGGTGAATCCCGGGTGACAGGTTCGTGGATCCAGTGAAGCCAGTAGCGTGCCAGTCGCGTCAAACAGCAAGACTTGTGCGCCCTGTCGGTCTACTATAAGCCACCGGCCAGCCGGATCTATATCAATCCGGTCGATGGTCCCTATCAGCAGCGTATCCGGTTCATCAAACCGGACAGTTCTGACCTTCTCGAAGTACTTCAATTCGTCAATCGGTGTATGCTGTGCACGCACGCCTGGCGCCATAAATGCCGTCAATAGGATCGCACCAACTAGCAAGAGACCGCGGTGCATCTGAAGGTGTTTTAGGCCGTCCGCGAGGTGGGGCTGCATTGCGCTAGGCCAGGTATGTGCCAACGTTCGTGTGACAGTTGCTGCCATGATATTAGGGAGCATATTCGGCTTCGCAGGTCCCAATTCGACCCAGCGGCTGCAGCCCGTCGCCAACCTCAGAAGAGCTCGTTGGCTGCCGGGTACCATACGGGTCCGGTGGTTTGTTGATCCATACCTGCTTTGGCGGCATGGCCACCTTCGGCATGCCTCGTACGATGCGCTCCGGATGGTGTGCACAGGCCTCTTCCAGCGCCTGCTGTCGAAAGGCTTCCCCCAGTCCAGCGTGCGCCGCATCGGGCACCAAATTCGCGACTCCCCTGCGGTAGTGGCAGTGGTTGCACCAGTATAAGAAGTGCCCGGAACAGGCTTTGGCATCTTCCTGCAAGCAGGAGCGGCCTGCGTACGCCGGACGGTAGTTCGTCGTATTGAATTGCGATTCCAAGTAGCGGTTATCATTGGAGTTACAAGGCCGCGAGTGCGATTCTTCGACGGCCAAGCACTCCGGCATACGATGCGGCGGATGCATGTGCTGATTGCGCCCTTCGCGGATCTGGTCATATTCAGCCAGAATACGGTATACGGTCCGCCAGTTTCACACGTAGCGGTATCCGTCAACGAGCGTGGCATGAGTCTGACGGGGAGACATTGCGCAGTACCGTTCGCTGTTGAGCACGGCGCGGACCTGCATGCGCTCCGCTTCGCCGAGGTAGCGCCCCCTGGGTCGCTTCTTGCGCTGACGCGGCTGCGCAGTCGGCGCCATGGTACGATAATACCACGTGCGGGACACTCCCATCAACCGACAAGCTTGCGCCTACTTCAGGGCGAGGGACCGCATAGTACGCTCCTCTATCATAGCTACACGCCCAGTGCGGCCTCGTCGGTCTCAAGTAGCACGCAGAAATTTTTGAACCTCAATGACCGTCAACGCCTTCGTAAGCTTTCGCTACAACGCATGCTTCTACGCGGCCGTTTGTCGTCTTCGTTTGGGGCGAGGTTCTACCTCAATAGGTGGAAGGTCAGCATGACTGTTGTGGAACGTACATGGAGGGCTTTCCGCTGGACAAACGGCTGATCAGGAAAAGTGAATCGCCTAAATCAGCTGCCGACGGCAGATTCGACGTTGCTCCCCACTTTCTCAAGTAGCAGTGCAACCTACACTATAGGCGCGCCCGGCATTTAGGCCTGCAGGCACCGGTGGTCACAACCGACTCTTAGCCAGCCTCAGGGATATCACCGATGGCCCAATGCATTAGACACGTCTTGTCCGCGCCATGCTGCGGAACAGACTACCCCGTGGCTTGACTGCATGGCCGAATCAGCTCATCTTGCCGGGATCGTAGTGTAAAAGGCGTCACGGTCGGCGCGTTTCGTGCATAAAATGCGCGACGTGTAAAAGCCGCAAACGAGACGCCCCTGATGGATCCTTTCAGCTTTTTGGGCGGCACCCTGCTTGGTGCCAGCGCCTGGCAGGTGGCCCGGCGCTTGGGCATCCCCCGCGAACCTCGCGAAGGCCTGGGCGACCTGCTTGGATGGGCCTTTCTCATCGACGACGGCGTGGTGCTCATGAAGGACGGCTCCTTCCTGGCCGGCATGACGCTGCGCGGAAGGGACCTGGAAAGCGCATCCGCCGAAGAAGTCAACCGGGCCGCGCAAGCTGCCCACGAAGCATTAGCGCTCCTTGGGGAAGGCTACGCCTTGGAAGTGAACGTGCACCGCCGCGAACGGCAGCAATACCCGCTGGTAGCGCAGAGCCACTTTCCTACACTGGCGCTGCGCCAGGTCGAAATGGAACGCCGCGACCAGTTCCTGAAACCCGGCGAGCACTACGAATCACAAAACACCATCCTCCTTTCCTATACGCCTCCCAAAGACAACCTGCGCCGATGGGAGCGGCTGGTCGTGAGTGGTAGCCAGTCGCGACTCGACTACACGCAAATCCTGGAGCGCTTCAAGACCATGCTGCAGGAGGTGCGGTCGCACCTGGGGGCGACCTTTTTTGTTGACGCGCTTGGCAGTCGGGACCTCTTGACTGAGTGTCACCGGTGCCTGACTGGCGTGCATGACCCGGTCGCGGCGCAAAGCAGTTACCTCAGCCAGGCGCTCGCTTCCAGCGACTTCACTACCGGCTACGTGCCATTCATTGCGAATCAACATGTATTCATCCTGGCCATAACGTCACTTGGTGCCTTCACCCAGGTGGCCAAAGGGGATTTTTTCAACGGCCTGCGCGAAGAGGCGCGCTGGCATATGCGCTTTGTTTCGCTCAGCCGCGCCGAGGCGCAGCGCCGCATACGGAAGCTGCAGAACCGGTGGTTTCACCAGCGCGGGGGCCTGCGAGCCCTGGTCGCCTATGAGGTAAAGAGCTCTATCGAAGACCAGGATGCCGTCGAGATGCAACGCGAAACCGCCAGCGCCCTCGCCGAGGCCACTAGCGGCAAAGCCCGTTTCGGGTACTTCACAGGTGCAATAGTACTGCGTGATAAGAGCGCTCACCGCGGCAGGGCGCGTGCCCAGGCAATGCTCCAAACGCTGCGCGATCAGGGATTTACGTGTACGCAGGAGTCTATCAACGCGACCGACGCCCTCATTGGCAGCCTGCCCGGGCATGGCTATGCCAACTTGCGGCGGCCTCTGGTCTCCAGCCACAACGTGGCGCACCTCTTTCCTACCACGACGCCGTGGCCTGGCGAACGGACCTGTCCGAGCACGCTCTTCCCACCCGGCAGCCCTCCGCTCTTCTACGCGCGTGCGTGCGGCGCTACACCGTTCTGCGTGAACCTCCACCACGGCGATGTGGGACATACACTCGTGGTAGGGGCAACGGGGGCGGGCAAAAGTGTCCTGGTTGGCTTTGTCACGCTGAGCTTTTTACGGTACGCCAAAAGCCGCGCCTTCGTCTTCGACATCGGCCGCTCACATCAGGTGCTCACGCGCGCAGCGCTGGGCATGCACCCATGACCTGGGGAGCGACGCTGCACCGGCCCTCCAGCCGCTCAGACACCTGGATAACGACGAGGATCGGATGTGGTCACTGTCCTGGCTGGAAACCATCTTCGACCTCTCCGGCACGGCACTGTCGCCCAAAGATCGACTCGGCATAGGAAATGCGCTGGACCTTCTGGCGCAGAGCCCAGCCAACCAGCGCACGCTGACAGCCCTCTACGTGTGCCTGCCACGTCACCTCCAAGACTCCATCGAGCCATACACGGTCAAGGGCACATACGGCCGGTTGCTGGATGGCATGGGGAAGGAGGCTGAAACGACGCAACTCACGACGTTTGAGCTCGCAGGCATCCTGCCGCTTGGAGACACCGTCGTGGTACCGGTGCTACTCGCTCTCTTCCGGCAGATCGAAAGGTCCTTGGACGGCACTCCTACCCTGATTGTGATTGAAGAGGCGTGGGCCGCACTGATGCGGTCGACCTTCAGTGCGCGAATACGCCAGTGGCTCCTCACCCTGCGCAAGCGCAATGCCGCAGTCGTCATCGTGGCACACTCGGCGGGGCAGCTGCGCGCCCTCCCCAATGCCTCCAACGTCACCGAGTCTTGTCCTACCAGGATCCTGCTGCCCAACCCGGAGGCTCGTGTGCCCGAGCATGCCGAAGTCTACCGATTCCTGGACCTCGGAACCCGCGAAATCGACATCATAGCCACGGCGCAGCGCCGCCGCGATTACTTCTACAAGAGCCCCAGCGGGAGCCGCCTCTTCGAGCTCAACCTTGGGCCCAAGGCCCAGGCGCTGCTGATGCCGCTGCCGGGGCGAAGTACCCAAGAGTCCGCCAAAGCGCTTATCGCGCTCATGGACCTCTACGGAAACTCTTTCCTTGACCACCTTGATACCTGACCCGATGAGAATCACACTGACCCTTGCTTGCCTATTCCTGGTCACATCCGCGCGTGCTCAGCTCCCTGTCTTCGATGCTGCGGTCGTGGCGAAAGCCGTGGCCACGATTGCGGAACTCAAGCAGCAGGTGCGCCTCCTGACTGAAGACCTTGCAGTGACCAAACAGATCCGCACCACTACCACGGACCACTTTATGCGCTTTCAGCGCGCGCTTACAAAACGCGGCGTGGTAGAATCGCTGCCCCTGGGCCGCATCGCCGAAGATGTGGAAGCCGCGCTTTCTGGTGCGCTGAGCTACATGGAACCCCAAGAGTTGGACGACATCTTCGTGCTGTATGCAATGCCGAGAGACCCACTGGCGTACGACCGCGAGGTCACCACTCGCTCCATGAATACGGTCGCGCACACCATGCAGGCCCTCACGGTTCATGGGGAGAATCTGAGACGCACGCATCAGGAGCTTGAGCGGTTCAAGCGCGAAATCGCTCAAAGCCCGGAGCCGCAGCAGATGATGGATGTCCAAGCCAGCCTGCAGGTGCTCGCGGCGCGCGAAGCGCTGCTCACGAGGCAAGCGCTCATGACCCTGACGAACATGGAAGCCATTCGCGCCGCGCATGAGCTCAACGAAAAGGCACAGCGCAGGGCCATCTACAACACCTTCGTGGGGCAGACGAACTGGCTCGGCGATCCGAGTCAGTACGATGCCAGGTCGTTCTTGCGCATGCCTGGAGAGTAGCCCATGTTGTTACTCCTTTACTCGCTTGCGCCAATCCAGACGGCGCCGCAGAGCGCCATGCAAAACTGCGCTCCGACACAGCTCTTCGACTGTGCCCAAGAGGTTTTCCGTCTGACCACGGAAGGGTGGATCGACCGTGCTTTGGGCACGGCGCAAACGCTCTTTGTAAGCCTGGCCATTCTCGAAATCGTCGTCACAGGGTACATATACTGGACGCGGCGACCGCAGGAGAACGACCTCATCGGGCAGTTTGCGCTGAAGCTTGGCATCCTGGCGTTCGTGCTTGGCCTCCTGTCTACATACCACCACTGGCTTCCACTGGTGCCCAAAGCCTTCGGCGAAGGCGCGATGCATATAGGCGGCGACGTCGTAACTCAGCTCTCGCCGACACACCTGGTAAACGTCGGTCTGAACATCTTTCTGAGCACGCTGAAGGCCCTGGGGCTGACGTCGGACATCATAGTCGTCCTGACGTTTGTGCCAGCCCTCATAATCCTGCTGTGCTTTGTAATCCTGGCTGCGCTGCTTTTGGTAACGCTCGTCGAAAGCTATATCGTGGTCACGGGCGGCCTCTTCTTTGTGGGATTTATGGCCTTTCGGGGAACCGCTCCCTTGGGTGAGGGCTACCTGCAATACATCGTGTATGTCGGCGTCAAGCTCTTCTTTCTGATCCTCGTTGCCAGCGTTTCCGCTAGTATCGGCGATGACATGGTGACTCTCTTGTCGCGGTATGATAACCTCTGGCTGGAAGTCATCGAGAATCTCTTTCAGCTTAATCCGCGCGGCGCGGCCCAGGCGGTGACTTCCCGTCTGGGATTCCTTTGGTCTATCACGGCTGTGTCCATCCTTCTGGCCGTCCTTGGCATCACGCTCCCCGAGCGTATCGCCGAAAAGATCAGCCGAAACATGTCCTTTAACCTCAAGGGCGTGCTTCAGCGCCTATGAAAAGGGTTGCGGCAGCCTGGAAGCGGCTGGTGCGTGCACGGCACCCCAGCGCGGCACCTCCAGCTGAAGGTCATCCGTACCTGCAGGGCCGGTACGCCTTTGAGCGCCTCTTTGGAGACCTTGCCCGTAGCCGCCGCAACTGGCAGGCCGTAGCTATCACCGCGCTGGCCGCCAATGTGGCACTGACCATTGGCTTTATAGTTCTGGCCCGCGCACACACAATCGTTCCGTATGTGGTGGAGGTGGATGCGCTCGGCGAGGTTCGGGCGTCCGCAAAGCTTGCGCAGGCCAAGCCGCCAGAGCGCACAACGCAGGTTGCGCTACGCCGATTCGTGCACAACCTGCGCACCGTGCCCAGCGATCTGCGGCTACTGAATGTGCAACTCGGACGGGCGCAGGCTTTCGTGGCCGGGCATGCACTGACCACCTTCACCCGCGAGGTGCGTGGCAACAGTGAGGAGCTGGAACATATGCTGCGGCGCGGCGAGACGCGCTACGTGGACGAAATCTCCAGCATCCTCAAGGTCCCGGGCGAAGCCGGCGTGTACCGCGTCGCCTGGCGCGAGACGGACAACATCCACCATGAACAAGCTACGCGCGGATACGAAGGACACTTTAAGGTGCGTATCATCGCACCGGATTCGCCCGAAATCCTCCTCGACAATCCGCTCGGCATCTTTGTGACCGACTACACGTGGTCGGAAACCAGCAGCCTCCCGTGAGGTGCCTGCATCGACATGCCGCCTGCCATTTTTGCATTGCACAAGGTTCTTCCACTCGCCAAGTTCGGACGACTCCACTGGGGGGCACCGCAGACGCCTGACATCATCAATCGAATTTCCCGCTCAACGGTTGGATTCTTGCTAGAAATAGACATGGACACGTACACCTCGGCACCCACAAACCCCCTTACCCAATCTGCGGACACCCGTCACTCGGTGACCCGCACGTGCAACCCCGACAACCCGCGACAACAACTTATGAGCTTGAATAAATGGCGAGCAATCCTCTTCTGAGCCGGCCCGATGACGGCCCGACTGGAGGTATTGAACAGCTCCCCGTCAATGATGTCGTGAGCCGCCAAAATCTGCATCCGCGTATTCCTCCTCGACTCGAGGCGCTTGAGCCGGACCAGTGCGCACCTCCGGCGTCTTTCAGAAATCGCTGATCGGCCTGCCTCCCAAAAACGCAGACCCCAGGCACGCTTCAGGTACCGTGTACGCCAAGCGTACCCTCACGGCGAGCCACACGGCAGCCGGCCCCGTGGCCCGCAGCCTCGCGACCCTCACGCTTGGAGCGCATGACACTCAGGACATTGTAGCTATGATGTCCGACGCCGAGTAGGGCAACGCCGAAGCACAGTACAGCCTTGGGGTTGCGGACGCCCGCGGCGGGGACATGCCGCCCCACCAACGCCCAGGCGACAGAGCGGTAGGGATACGACACCAAGATCTCACTGAGGTCCGAATTCGAGTGCCTCCCATTGACGGAGGATCCGCGCAAGCCGTTTACTGCGCTGATTCCCGGTTGCGCGTCACCGCGTACTCTAGGCCTACCGTCCCAGTCTTCTCGTACACCGTGTGGGAGAGAAGCTTCAGCGTCGCCCGGTCGGCGGGTGACGGCAACAGCGGTATACCACCACCGAGCACGATTGGGATGATTGCCACCTCAACTCGGTCGATGAGGCCGGCAGCCAAGAGACTGCGGAACAGCTCGCCGCCGCCGAAGAGGCAGATGTCCTTCCCCGGCTCTTCGCGCAGCTTCTTCACCACGCAGACGGCGTCGGTCTCCAGCGTGATCTTAGGGTGGTCCGCCTGGGCCAGCGTACGCGAGAAAACGATCTCGCGTACGCCCGACCGAGCAAGCGGCGCGCCTCCCATCCGCTGCATCGCCTCGAAGGACTTGCGGCCGACGAGATAGGTGTCAAACCGCGCCGCGTATGCGGAGAAGTCTATGTCGGGGTCCATCAGGATCCAGTCGAACTCTCCGTTCGGGCCCGCGATATAGCCGTCCAGGCTCATCGCCACACTGTAGTGCACCAGTCGCATGGGTGAATCTCTAGGAAGACTCATCGCGACTAAAAGTTAGACTTGTAGTCGCGCGAAAACCTGCCTTGTCGCACCCAAAGGTACACTTTCGAATAATCAATCCTCATCAGTAGACCCACGGCCGCAAACGCCGACAAAGATGTTGCCGGAACATGCCCGCCCCCTACACCCTCCCTTTCGTGGGGACCACGAGGACGGTGACCGCAGGTGCAGAACTGTGGCATGGCAAACGGAAGACATGCCTCAACATAACACCTTTTGGCGGGGCGTGCTGCCGTGAGTAGTTTCCATCGACAAATGAGCCCGAACGCAAGTCCGATTTGGCAGCCGACCGACGTTCCCGAAGTTTGCGGCGAAGAGATCACTGGAGTGACACTTCGCACCGAACGGGTCTAGCCTCCCTTACCAGACCCGCGCCTTCCTCGAACAACCAGTGGCTCTTCATAGAACCCTTATAACGCTTGGGGTGCAACGAGTCATAGCGCCGATTCGCCGGCAAGGAGAAGCGGTGCTCCTCGGTCGTGCCGAAGCTCGCTGGGCTACGAAGGGACGAGGCCTGCAATGGGTTGGCGCCCTCTGCCGAACGCGCGCAGACAATCTCCCTTGCCGAATTCGAGATCCGTGCCAACGACAAGGGGGGCAAATCCCTCAACATCCCGATCCTTCGCAGCCTCGCCAGCGAATTGAGGCTCCGCCTCAGTGAATGGGAATACGACTTCTTCTTCCACTCTCTGCGCAGAGTGCAATACTCCGGGTTCAGCATGCAGGAAGTCGGCAATGCAGACAAGGTCTACCCGCACCTCCTTCGCCACACCATCAAGCAGTACCTAGCCGACCAGGACATACTGGAGACCCTGTCAAGAAATTCCTCGGCCTTGAGAATTCGCTATCCATGCAAGCCTGTACCACCTTTCTGTGGCACACAGGGGCGTGCGTTCAGGTGAAGGAAGCCTTCCGGGAGGCTATGGAAAAGGCCGTCCCTGGAAACCGTGTGCGGCCTCTTTCGGCATCAACTCGGCTTCGACGACCAGCCCCACGATAGCCGCTGCCTGCCATGACAATGAGTGAGGCTATTCAATCCTTTCGTTAGTTGATCCGTGCTCTGAGGCAGCATTGCTTGCAGATATTTCAGTATACCTCACACTATCACGGACACGCACGGGACTTGGGGACTACCCTACGCCGACTGTATCTCAGGGCATTATGCAAGCCAAAGAGCGCGCGATTTCATGTTTTTCCATTTTGCTTAGTTGATGCGTCGGAGTTCCCCAGCTACTACGAGCACAACTTCATTTCGGCCAGCCTCCAGTTTGACCCTTGCTGCGCCGACCCGGAGGGACAGCGACCGCCACAGAGCGCCCTTGGGGAGCCGCCATCGGCAAGGGTCACCAACTGCTCATCCGGTGGGATTCAAGTGGGGGCGCGTTTTAGGCTCGTGGGGCGCAACTCCTGCAGCGAATAGGAGACACGGATGCCAAACCCATCCCCCGTGTCACACGTCTTGAAGGCCTGTTTCAGTGGGCACTTGCCCGCGCTCTTGCAACGCAAACCGCCTATTTGGCATCTCTATGGTGTAGAAGGAGTCGCGTGCGACACGAGCACACACCCAACATAGGCCACTTTCGCCACGACACCACACAGATGATCCAATCCGAATTCTCCAGACGCGTCGGCAGCTGGGCTGTCGCCCTGCTTACAGTGTATCTCGCCTACTCTGCAACCCACTTCTGGGGACGGCCGGATCCGGTCGCGGGTTTCCTTGCGATGCTGGCCACGAATCTGCCTGGCCTCGTAGCGCTCGTCCTCCCGCCCGCGGTGTTTGCCGGTGCTCTGAGCGGATGCGGCCTTTTAGGCGGGGATCGTACCGAACCGCTGCGGCGCTACTGGATCCTCCTCGTAATGCTGTCTCTGGCGACATACACTCTGGGGGCACTTGTGGAGCCTATGCTCGCCAAGTGGACTGCCTCGGACTGGGCGTTCCCTTCCTTGCTTCTCCGCTCCGCGAGGTCCGCGCGCGCTGCTGCAGAGGCCGCCACGGGCAGCGAGGCCGCTAGGCATTTGCGTGGAGCGGCCCGCCATCTCGTGCGGCTATACGTGCCGATTGCTAATGCGGCATTCGTCATTGTAGCGGCGGTACTGGGTGATCTGACGGGCCGACTGACCCGTGAAATGACCACATGGCCCCGCTATGCGACCCGCTGGCTCGCGGGGGGGCTACTAGTCGCCGCATTCTGGATCCCGGCACAACTGGCCAACGAGTTGGTCGCGTACTACGCAGCATGGGGAAACCTGCTCTTGCTGCTCCCACTGTGCCTGCCACTTGTCTCGGCTGGAATCCTATTCGCCATTATCCGTCCGGATCGCGGATCCGTCCGATGAAGCCCCACGACGCCAGTGCCGCCTTCGACCGGGAGCGCTTTCGTGCAGGGGACCACGCGCTGTTTCGGCATCTGGTGCGTGAGATGTCGCCGCGCATGCTTCGAGTGATCCGCGGCTACGCGCGGGATGACGATCATGCAGCCGACCTGCTGCAATCCTGCTGGATCCACATCTATCGGAAGCGCGCCCGCTTCTCTGGAATTGGATCCTTCCTCGGGTGGGCACTGACCGTTTGCAGGAACCTCTGCAAGATGGAAGCTCGCAAGCGGCAGCACATCGCTCTGGTCCGTCTCGACGACCACCGTGACCTACCTGATCCCGGTCCCGGGCCGGCTGAGCAGCGAACGCGCCAGCAGCGGGCGGCAGCCCTCTACGCCGCGCTTGAGAGGCTCACCGTGCGGGAGCGTGATGCAATCCTGCTTCGGATTCTCGAAGGCCGGAGCACAGCAGAAGTGGCGCGCATCCTGGCGGCAAAGGAGGCATCGGTGCGTTCGCTAATCCACCGTGGCCTTAAGAAGCTGCGTCAAATGGACGGCCTCGCTGAGAAGATTAACTAGCCAAGGAGAACCCTGATGATACGTAAGATGCGAATGCTGCTGGGACGGCCGCGCGGCGGGCGGGCCCAGATGGACGCAGAGACGACCGACCGACTGGTCTCGGTTGTTCTTGAGCGCGAGTCCGCGCACATACCCGATCCGGCGAACGAAAGCGTCGACCCGGATGCGCTCGAGGTCCTGCGCATGATCACTGCGATCCATCAGGTCGGCGCCTCCGATTCGCCGCTTCCAAAATCCCGTGTGGGCACAATCATGGTGGGTCTGCAACATGAGGTGGAAGGCGGATCCTTGTCAGGTGTTTGGCGGACACGTCTGGGCATGGTTGTGGGCTTCCTAGTGTGCACGGTGACGCTGGGATCGGGCCTGCTCCTGCTGGGTGGAACCCCCGTTCTCCAGCCTCCCGTGACCGGTGCGGCCGCGACGCCGGCCCTGGCCCTGGCAGTCGCCTCCGTGGCGGCCCTGGTAAGCCTGCTCCTCCACAGGGGCTCGAAGTTGCGCTCTCCGGCCCTCCCGCTGCTCGCAATCGGAGCACTCACGGCGGGATCATGTTCTCCGGGATCGCCTGACCTTTCGCAGGTGGAAGTCCCCTCCACGGCGCTCATTACCTTCCACCAGGGCGAGGAGTTGTGGGGAGTGCGCGACATCATCGAGTCTGGCAAAGTGATCTGGGTGCTCACCGAATCCCCGCCCTTTCTGCGGGCGTACCACAGGGGTGGCCACATGCTCGCCGACTTTGGCACGTCCGGCGCGGGGCCGGGGGAATTCCGCAACCCCTGGACCCTCTCCGCGGCGACTCCCGCAGGGAACGTGATCGTCTGGGACTACGGCGCCCGCACCCGTTTCGTGTTCGATGCGGCGGGAAACTTTGCAGCATCAACGCCCGCCCCTATCACCCCGAAGGGGATTCGCAACGACATCAGGAGCGTCACCTTCGGAGATCCATTCCGAGTCGCCGCGGACGACAACGGACTCTGGGTGGCCAGCTATCCAGGTGGGATTGCTCGGGCTGACGACTTCTGGAACGGCAGAATTCTGCTTATCACGAACGGCGAGGCGGAGCCCCGTGTGCTCGTGGATTTCGCCGCCGACCTTCCTGGCGCTGCAAGCCGCATTCCCTCCATGGCTCTGGACCCGGTGCCCATATGGGACCGTTGTCCTGACGGAAGCGTCGCCGTCCTCGATCCGGTGGACCGGAGTCTTCATCTCTACGCTCCAGGCGGCTCTGAAGGACAGCGTCGGATTCCGCTGCCTTGGACCGGGCAGCCATTCTCGCATGAGGAGCGTCTGGCCTATCTCCGGGCAACGATCCGCGTCGAGACGAAGGGTTCCAACATCAGCGACGCCGAAATCCACCGTGCCGCCGATGATGTGCTGGCTCGCGCTGGCGATCAAATGTCAACGGAAGCCCCGATCGGCGTCGACGTGCGCTGCTCCGCTGACCGGGTATGGATTCAAGAGTTCGACGGTTCGTCCCACCCACTCGGTTACGGCAAGGTCTGGCGAACCTTCTCTTTGGGCGAGGGGACCCCGCATTTCCAAAGAGTTGTTTTTCCAGAAGGGTTCGCAGCGTATCGCTTGAGCGATTCGTTGGCGGTCGGGGTCGTGACGGACTCCACCGACCTGCAGCGAGTTGCGGTCGTACGTCTGGTCGGCGTGCTCCCCTAGCATCCGGAGGGTGCCGTTTTCGGTGGCAACCCGCGACTTTGAAGCCGTCTGGATCGTCAAACCTCGGTCCAAGACAGGTCGTACGTTGGGGAAAAGACGATCTTCTCCAAGGCCCTATCTGGAGAAACTGCCATATTGATCAGCTATTCTACCGGGAATAGACCATCAACGAAGACTCTCAGGATCCCCGTGGCTACCGCGCTTATGTTCTTCGCCGCATCGACCACTTCCGCCCAGGTTACCCACTACCCTGAGGGAGTTTCAAGCGAATGTCTGCGATTCTATACGATAGGTAGATCCTGTGAGGGTTACGCTTACAGCCCCCGTATGTCCGCAAGAACGCGGGGTATCTCATACTCACCGTAGAGGGTGACGTTGTCCCAGCCCACTAGGCTCATATGCTTAAGCAGATCAGACTGAACGTCGCAAGCCATCAGAGCCAGCATGGTCAGTAGCGGAAGGACCAGACTGGCGTCAGTCCGGAGCTACCGGTTGATCCATGCGGTCCAGGCCTCGAGGTCCGTTCCGAAATCCTCGCCACTTACGGCTTTCAGGAAGGCTATGGCTGGCTCCCGTGTACGCTCATGCTTGGCGCCTGCATACGCAAGTAGCAGGTCGGGTCTTTCGCGAGCCAACTGCTGCCCAAACTCCTGGTCAACGCCGGTCGCTACCAGTACTTCCAAGGTCTCGTCGAACGCGAATGGATTCGTGCCACCGAAAAGCGCTCGCAGAGGACCGTGGGCCGCAGACCAGTCGACGGAGCCCCTCTCTTGCGTAATCAGTCCATCGAGCATGCTCGAGGCGACTGTTCTGACTCGTGCATCGGAATCAATAAGAGAACCTACCAGACCGTGCCAGGCCGTGCCGTCATCGATGAAGTTGCCGAGCAAGAGCGTCGCGACCGCCCGTGCCGACCAGGATGAATCCACGGTGAGCACCTCGTGGGCGAGGCGGAGATCCTCGTTGCCGCCTGCGCGCTCAGTCAGTTCCCGTACCTTATTGAGCGTCTCGGGATCGGCCCCCATGGATTCAGCAAGCTGGTGCGAGAATGCCCGCAAGTGGAAAATGCGGGCAGCTACAATCCGCGTATTCCTATCGTCAACGACGGCTGTCTGAAGCTCCTGCCAGATTTGTGGCAAAACGACTGATTCATTTCCTGCCGGACGGTACTGCACCTGGGTACTGTCTTCCACACCCACCACAACCGTGTACAGGCTTTTGGATTGATCTTTAGAATTCAGTTGATCGGAAAAATAGAGGAAAGCAGCTGCATCGGCGAATCCGAGTTCCAGCTTCATGACGGCTGCACATGCGCTGAAGGGACGGTCAGGATCCAACTCTTGAATGGCATCGAACAGCTCTTGAGCATTCCAATTCTGCAACCCAATGAATTCGACGCTGCCGTTAGGCCCGGTAAGGACTTGACCGGGGCCCTCTGATGCCGTCATCGCCAAGTAGCACAACCATGCAAGCCACTGCACGCAGGATCTTCGTGGGACTCGCACCCTTATAGCTAGCCATTTTCTTTGTTGTATTCAATCTCCCATCGCCCCGGACACACTCTCGGAGCCGGATCGAAATCCAAGATACTACATTGGTGTCGTGCCGTGCACAGCTAGCCGTTGCGAGGCCGTTACCTCGGAAGAACTCCGCTCGTTGACTACGGCTCGTTCTCGCAGTCGCGTGCTACTCTCATGCCCGCAAACAGAAGGTCTGCCGCAGATGGGTACCAGGCATAACCGCGTAGTTCTATTTTGTGCCTCTCTACGTGTCGGTCGTAACCCAATGACGCGTTTCGCGCTGCTGGCGTTGATCTGCATGCGCGCGGTGGTGTACATCCCCGGCCCGCCGAGAGTACCTCGTAGGCCGGGCGGGACGTGGAGCTTAGGCTTGCCCTTTTTTTCGCAGTTGAGGCACGGGATTGCACATTTTTAAGTTGGGTTTCGGCAGCTTCTGCCGAGATGGGCCCTCAAAGTAGATATCTTTTGGCAATGGATTGGGCTTCGGGTCGAGAGTGTGGGTGCAAATGGGACGGTGCATGCCAATGTGGGCCCAATTGCGTGCTCACACGCGGATTTTCGGGCGTAGGCAGGCTCGTGGAGTGACTTTCCGGGCACGATATCCCGCAGGTATCCTCTGATCGCACGCGTAAGCGGCGATCTTGGCACGGTGCAGCGCCTCAGAGCGTCCAGGCAGCTGCGGGTTTTGCGTTATGCCAGCGTCAGCAGCGCACTACTGCGCTGGGGCATCCAGCGGCAGGTGTTGCCTTTGCAGCCCCTTGGGGCTGGCAGACCGAATCCCCACTAACCCATTGACCCCCGGAGGTGGTCAGGACCTGGGTCAGCTCCTTCATGTCCTCCCGGCGTATCGGCTTCAGATTCGACTCGTACTGCATGAATATCGCCCCGCACCAGCGCTGACGCATCCCCGATGATCCCCAGCGCTTCACGTTCCGTGATCGGTTCGCAATAATGCTGTTGAGGTTCTCGATGATGTTTGTCGTCTTCAGACTGTCTCTGACAGCCTGGTTCCGCACCCCCAACCGGTGAAGCGCCAGCGTATCCTCCATACCCTCCTCCAGACTGCGTGCGGCTTTCGGGCACGACCGCTGCAGCGCTTCATGCAGCGACACAAGCGCCGCCCGTGCCTCTGCGTACGTGGGCAGTTCCCAAGCCGCCTGAAGCCGACGCTTCATTTGCGTGGCCGCTGGCTCGCTCTTGATGTGACGCGTCACATTGGTACGCTTGTGCCATTGGCAGCGCTGGAATACGACCGCATCCCCAAACACCGCACTGATTCCCTTGCGAAGCCCGCGGCTGCCGTCCACCTGTACCAACAGCTTGTCGGTATGGGTGAAGCCCCGACGCAACAGATCCTGCAGCAGCGACTCCACCTGCGCACTGTTCTCGGTACGGCTTTCCGCAAAGCCCAGTACGACCTTCTCGCCCTCGGTCGTGATGCCCATCGCTACGATCATCTGCATACCAGCCAAATACTTGCCATCAAGCAGGAGCACCGCAAAGGTGTGCTGATCGAATCGGCGCGTCTCAAATGCCTTCAGTAGCGCTGCCGTCTGCGTAATGAAGGCGTTGCCAATGCTGCTGGCACTCAACCCCAGACTATCGGTGAAGACTTGGGCCGCCTGCCTGTAATTGCGCCGCGAGAGTCCACACAGCAACCCTCGTGTCACGCTTTCCCGGTCCATAAGCCCACGCTCGCGCAAGAGGCGGTACGTTTGCAGAGGACGCTCCTTTCGGGTTCGTACATTCCGCACGCGCGGAACGCGGACCGCAATGCGCTCCAAACCGACGCGGATGGAACCCGGATTCGCCCCCCAGCGCTGAAAGCCGGTCTTATGGTGCTTCCCACGTGCGCCGCATATGAAGTGGGCCTCGGCTTCCATGACCCATGTGGCCATCTTGGTAAGAAGATGATCAAGACACCCAAGGCAGCTGGCCAGGCCGATGAAGTTCCTTTGCGCAAGCCCCCGAAAGTCCTCGATGAGTGATTGATCCAGCATAGGGGTATGGGGCATCAGACGGCGTTAAGGTTGATGAGACTCTCACGAAGTTGTGGCAGAAAGGCCGCATGGGCCACACGGCGCAGCTGAGCCTCGTGTTCCAACAGTGCCAGTGCCATCTGTTCGCGTTGCTGGAAAACGGCGCTGGCCGGGGTCTGCAACCTGCGACTGATGGCATCCATGAAGCGCATCACGCGTAGCCCCCGGTCGAGCTTGAGCAGCATGCCCGTACGTTGAATCGTCAGAGATTGCTCCAGGCCCTCCCATAAAACCTTCGCTGCGGACCGATTGACGCGCGTCAAGTCCTGGTGAATACGGGTGAGTGCGCGTTCAGCTTCCCGGGCATCGAACCCATTCCATGCCTGGCGGAGGCGATTGCGATACACAGGAACAAGGTCTTCCGGAAGACCGCAGGTGATTTGATCCAACAGCGAATTGAGACAGCGCTGTATAGCGACCTTGGGGCCGAACACCTGGCGCACCGCCGATTGAAGTCCCGTACTGCTGGGCAGCACACAGAGCAGCCCGGCGGCGGCCGAAAGACCACGATCGGACAGCGACTGCACAAAGGACGTAAGAGCAGAGACGTTTTCAGGGTAGCACGCTACAAGGCCAAGTATGCGGCGATAGCCCGTGATGGTCAGACCCGCTCCAAGAACGATGCTAACGCCGCGTGGGCACAGCCCGCGCAGCCAGATCGCAACGATCGGGTCGTCTTGCAGACTACGCGAATGCAACAGCTGCCACGCTTCATTCAACTGCGCCGAGTCTGGCTTTGTGTCCTGGGCCGCAGCAGAAGCCTTGATCACTACGGGCGGTGGCGCCGGCTGCTGACGCGCTGCCGGAATGGGCCAGTCGGTGGTCAATTGTTGCAGTATGTGCGTGCAGAGCTTCATCAGAAGCCGCCGCGAGTCACCCGAGGGATTGATCTGGGCGTCTGCCGGCGCCTCAGCCCTCCCCAAAACAGGCTGTGAGGGGTTCATATGATTGGAAAGGAATGGTGGAGACTAGGGTCCACCTCCACAGCAACTCTCCAATTCCCAACTTGAATTTGTGCGATCCCTGAGGCACCGCTGGGGAGTGCGCCATCTGACGGGCCATACTCCAGCGCCATGCTGCCTGGTCGATGGGTGCGGGTACCGACTGCATCGCGGAGACGCACGAGCCAGGCTGTCGCTTAGGCTTCCATCTAATACCGTGTACCTCTTTGTCGCCGGCCGCTATCCCACGTATGCGTTCTCCCGGCGTGGTACGCTACACGATGAAAACGCTTTCGTTGATCTGAGGCGGCTTCTCATTGTGCCGATGCGCGAAGCTCTGCTAAATTTCCGCGGATGGTAATTAACGGAAATATAGAAAGGCGGACTTTGGCAGCGTTCTAGAGTGCTACAAAACGATTTTGTAGTGGAAATCCGCAGTGCAAGTCGTATAGATCAAACACGCGGACGGTTGAGGCCAAGGAAGAAGCCTGTCGAGGTGGCCGCCATGCTCACGGCGCTGTACGGATCGCTGCGCGAACTGCACTAGCCTTCGGCGGCCCTGAATCTGTATCGTATATCTCCGCAGGATTGCCTACACCTCCGTCATCCGTCTGCACATGGTCACTCACGAAGAACAGGCGCCAGCGCAGATTCCTAGTCTTACCTGATTTCGTAAACAATCGCAATCGGCGCTCCGCTTTCCTCGGAGGACGTGGCATAAGCCTTGCCGGATTTAATGACTATCAGACTCACGTTCCACGGCAGCACAGCTTCCCCCACTACTGATCCGGTTTGGTCTACAATCAACCAGGGAGCGAAGGTGTGGTCTTCCGTGGTACGGCCCTTCACCCATATACGTCCCTGATCATCCACCGTAAAGGTGCTGTAGGCTCGCTTGGTGTCAGGTATGCCGAAATCTCGAGTTTGTCGTTGAATACTAGCGGATTTTACGGCCAAATGCTCCTGGATTTCCGCCCGGGTAACAGACTCTAGTGGAAGCTGCAGACGGATTGACCCTTCCAGTTCACCACTAGCATTTGTAATTGAAATATTCAGGGAGTCATTCCTTCCCGCAAAGACTCGCCCGTTGGGGCCGAAACGAGCATGTGCGTTCCGAGCAAACGGTAAGGGCGAGATTCCCGGCTCGCGTTCGGCGGTGAAGAAGACAACCACATCGGAGTCTGGCATACTTAGCATCAGCTGTGCCGCATTCCCATCCCGTCCCACGCGGTAAATTTTCAGCATTCTTTTATCCACATTCCAACTTCTTTCGGGGTCAAAGCTGATACCTTCCCCGTATCTATAGACATACCCATTGGCGGCAACTCCAAGCAGCCCGCCTGGATTGTACCGCTCGTCCTCAGCATCCTCAATATTCAAGCTATAGGCATAATGGCGTTCTTCAGGTTCGAACACCGTAAGTCGATAGCGCTCAAAATCATGTACATAAATGGAGTCTCCCGGGCCTATGTACAAGCTGCTGATACTCGCAAACTCACCGGGCCCTTCTCCCTTGCCGCCAAATTGATCGACCAGGCGGCCCGCTTCAGAAATAACGAAAACCGCCTGCTCTCCTGTATCTGCAATAAAGAGCTCGCCAGCCGAATTGACGGCAATACCCTGTATTCTGTCAAGAATGATGTTATCGGGGCTATTTTCGTCACCCACCCGGAACAGCTCAACCAGCTCCACGCGCGGGTTGTTCTCATCCCCGAATCCCACTTGTCCGTTTGAGGAATTGACAAGGCAGATGCTGCACAGGCTGATACACGCTGCGCGAAAAACACGAGCCATCTTGAGATCTGTTTTTCCTGTGAGGAATTCCTTCGGGATTGCGCCTGCGACGTTGTCGCAACGAGAGCAAGGAATCGAAATACGCCAGCCAAAACAGCCGCGAAGTCAAAGCCTTCTCGCTTGTCACTGTCCGTTTGATACAAAGAATGCGGCTGCCACACCTAGCACGAAACAGCTTCCGGTCAATGCCACCGACGGCAGACGTAGCGTGACGACGGCGACCGACCAGTTCGTTGCACGCATGCTGGGTCATGTGGCGCACAAAGGCCGCGAACAATTGTTGTTACGAAGCTTGGTAGCCTCCGTTTCAAGCTGCGCCGCCTACGGCAATTAACGGAAGGATAGAAAGCCGTGGAATGGGAGCTCTTCCTGCCCTAGATGTGAACAGCGCTGGCGAAGCCCTTGCTACTAACATTCAAGCCGGAAGGGTGTCCGTATGGTCCGAATCGGGACCACTCCTCGGCGGTCAGGGCCACGTCTTGTGTGCCCATGTGCTCGATTTAGTCCTCTTCATCGAGCGGTTGGCTTCCCGTGCCAAACTCGTTGAGCGGCATAACACTTCTCTAGGTCCCTAGAATGGCAGTTTCCTACCCCACGGCATTCAGGTGGCCAAGCCGCCTAGTACGGAAACTCATAGCGCAGTATGTACGGATGGCGACGGGACGATACGTACAGGTGGCGGTCATGGACCATTGCCCTGGTGGATCTCATGAGGATGTTGTCGTTGTCCGATGTATCCATGGTTGTGCTCAGAAGAACCGTGCCCACTTGCTTGTAGCGGTCGTTACCACTGATCCGGATGAAGTACCATCGTCCGCTGTTAGGGCTGACCGGCACAGCTATGTACTCGTTATTCAGCACATGAAAAACCGGAATTAAATGGCGTAACCCCACCCCAGGGATGCCAGGCTGCTCCATTTTGTAATTTCCTGCATGCTCCTTCACCGAAGTACCAGTGAATATTATAGTATGAACATGCTGATGATTGTCGTCGAATACAAAGATGTAGGGTAAGCCTACGTAGGCTGCAAGTACAAATTGATCCTCTGGCGTAGCCCCAACCGCAACGAGATCCATCGGCGGTTGTGTGATGCCCAGTGAAGGTAGAAATGGCTTGGTTTCTTCATAGGGCGCCTCTGTTTCTCGTGGGCAAACCAGAGCCTCATGCCCCATTGGACACGGAGCATATAAGTACGTGGCACTTGCTGACAGGCCCTCGCCAAACGCGGCGGAAACCGAAAAACGGGATGGCGCTGTGGCCACATACTCAAGACGAGTGGATAAGACCTGCAGGCGAGATGTTTCGCCTGCAAAAAAGTACGGCTCAGCATAAACTAGCCTGGACAGTCCATCGAACTCGAGAGGACCCTTTCCCTCTCGGCCGACCCTCCTGTGCAGCAAGCCGTCCAGTCCACTCACAAAAATGGCGTTTGCCTGAGCGTCAGCCACGTAGACGCTGTCCTGCACGATGGTGAACCTAAATAGGTTGCCTAGCACCAGGGAGTCCCGCATCTGCCCCAACTCCAGATTGGGACGCCACACCTGTTCGGGTAAGGCATCCACATCTATCACCGTTTGAGGTGCAGCAGCCAGCAGAGAATCGATGATCTCCGACTCTATGACTCGCACGAATTCAGGAGATTGACGACAGCCCCCCGCCGAAGCGAGGAGCATCGCCAACAGCGTTACTCTTGTGCCGAACAGCTTGCCCATCGTGTGAAGCTACGTAACTTGCTGCTCTTGTGTAAGTACCACGAATCTTCCAGCGCCGCCGATAACCCTACTTGTACCAATCTGCCCGGTCCTGATGCTTTTCCCCCCAATCGTCCCCCATTTTTCCGTGCCATCCACGAAAAAGTTTGCGACCCACGCGCTACCGCTTATTGTGGGCCTTGGTCTATTCGCAACCATCCTGGGGTTCTATGGCGGAGCTCAAGCTGGACCTCTGACACTCTTCGATTACGCCAGTAACCATTCTCTCTTACTGCTGGCATGCCTGCTCGGCGGGGGGGTTGCTGGGCTCTTCACCGCTACTGGAAGAAGGAGCACGCAAGACAGGAGGCTGCTCGGTCCGACAAAGCCGCAGCGTAGCAGCAGGGCTGCCGCCGGTGGGCGAAAAGCCAAAGAGGCGAACGAATGCCCCGCGGAGGTATACGCCCTGGCGCAGGGCGTCCCAAGGGATCGAAGAGCCGCAATGGCGCGGGTGCTAAGATCAATGACCAATTCGAGCTGGCGCAGACTGCCCGGGAGCATAGCAGGGCCGCACTGGAAACGATGCTGCGGACCATGGAAAGCCCCACGGCTGCCCCTGCCGCCTGCCTGAAGGCTGCGAATTCAATCCTTGCCTGGGGGGTAAGCCCTCAACGTCGGTAGCGCCGGAGGTTAAAGAGCCTGCGCTGCAAGTGGCTGTTAACAGACGTAACTGCCATGAAGGCAATGATGACCCCCGCGGCCGCTGGCGTTTAGCGGCCGCCAGGTCGCGAGAATCGCCGCAAGTCGGGTTAAATGCACGATCAGACACGATTTGTGGCGATTCTGACGCGCGCGGCGTCCTAAAGCCGGCGCCATTCGTGCCCGTGAGGGCGGTATTTAAGGCGACTCTCTGCGCTTTGGCTGAAAACAGGTGTAGCGCAGGAGGCGCACAGGGCCCATAGCGGCCGTCTACGTTGAGCGGCGGAAACTCTATCTGTTCGGCTTCGGCCGGGATACCGGAGGCCGATGATGCTACGTCGCCCGAGCCGACTCCACAAAGGCTGCCGGACAGGTCGAATCACAGTCCGAATGCATCGACAACCGCGCCAAGTCGAGCCCCTGCATTACTCTCACATTCTCTGTGCCTAACGTCATCTCGAGCTGGAAGACGACTAGTCGCTTTCGACCAGCCGATACGCAGCCACGGTTGGCGCATCCAGCTCGCCGCGCTGGCGCAGGAGCACCCAGTCCAGACCCGCGTCAAGAAGGACCGCACCCGCGGGAATGGTTAGACGGCGAATCCAAGTGCCATCCGCCCCCAGGAGGTGCACTTCCCGTTGCGGTGCCCGCCAGCCGAAGGTCGTGACCCATACGCTACCGTCCGGCAACGACACGAGAGCCTCGTAGGCGGGAAAGCGCTCCGGCAGCCCATCCAGAATGTCCGGCCACCATTCACTCAAAAATCGCTGGCGTTCCTCGGGGACGTTGTATCGGGCCAGCCTGACGTCTCGGTATCTGTCCAGGTGTTCTCGAGTGACCCTTAGGTCTGGTCCGCTCCAGCGGGCAGTGCGTGCAATGCGACCGGTCCAGTCCACATGTTCGAGTTCGTAGTCGTCGGCCGAACCGTACCACACGCCGGTGGGCGTGACGGCGAACACCATGCTTCGACCCCACGTTCTGGGACCGTCACTGCGGCCGTAGAACGTGCGGTCAGCCCCTGGGATCGCCGTGCGCAGGGGGACGATGCTGTCACCCCGCACCCAATTCAGCGACATTCTCCAGCGGTAGCTATCGCCCTCGGCCAAGTTCAAGCCCTCCCGTACCGACTCGTAGTCCGGCCACGGAGCAAAGACCAGATCGCCGCCAGCCGTGCAGGCGGGGCTCTGGTACGGAACCACCCCGATCATGCTGAGCGCGCGTGTGCCGGCCACGTTGCCTACCAGGTCAAGTTCGGTGATCCGGTCAAGTTGCCAGTCAAACACCGTGATCGCCGCTCCTGGGCAGCCCCGCAGCAGCCGAAGCCCACCGAAATCGACCGGTCCCTCGCCCGCTTGCCCACTCGTCCACACGTGCCCCCCGCTGGCGTTGTACATCCGGACTTCGTGGCTCTGCTCGTCCGCTATGACTACGCTCCCGTCCTCCAACCGAATCGCGCCAGTCACGTTGCCGAAAAGGTACTCCGGCGGGCCATCTAGCATGCCTATACGCACCAGCGGCTCGTCTGCCAGGACCAGGTCAGGGTCGCGGGGGGCTTCGCTCTCGACGACTATCTGAACAGCGAGCGTAGTGGCAGGCATGGTGAGGAGTGCGGCCAGGACCAACATGGACTGAGCACTTCGGCCTCGAAGAATGCGGGTGATTGTAGCGTGCGTAATCATAGAGCCACCGTAAATGATGCTGGCACAAACCAGCGGACTATCTGGCGGACGGGCATTATCTGGTACCGAGCAAAACGCCACAAGGCCTGCAAAAACATTGGATGCAGCTCATGGCGTGACGCCATGAACAATTCGTAGGCCGCCGGTCTTTCGGTAGGAATCTGGGGAAGGTATGACGTGAGGGTGGCAATGGCAACGAAAGGCACCGCGGACCTTGTAGTTGTTGCATCGGCGCTCATACACCGTCGAGATTGTCGCAAGAACAGGTCCGAACGGGGAATCGATGGAAGGATTGGAGTTCGCGTTCAGTGGCCGTTTCGTAGCTGACTATTCATGGTCGGAAACCACCGGCTTGCCATAGCGGGCGAATGCTATTACCGTCGCCGCCGGCAAGCCACGTGCCGCCAGGCTTAAGCGCTGGAGTGCCATTCTTTCGCGAACCGTAGGATGGAAGAACCACCGCGGCGGGCATGGCGCACGTATCCTCATTCGCACAACCAACCGTCAAGTCGCCGTGATGCGAATCCCCTTCCCTGTTCTGGTGCTGCTGTGCGCACCGGCCGCGCTGGCACAACAGCCAGTCCAAGAGCACGTCATTGAGATCAACGAGCCTGTACAGCAGGCGATTGACGCGCAAGTACAAGTCTTCAAGGACGGTGGACGCCCCGAAGTGCTGCGCCTCTCCGACATGCTGATCTATCCGTTTGGCATCTACCAGCCAGTGCTGACCTGCACCGTGCTGCGCGCCTGCATCGTAGAGCTGGAGCCAGGTGAGAAGCTCATAAGCATGATCGCGGGCGATGACCAGCGCTGGCTCATCGATCCGACGGCTACCGGCCAGGGCGGCAACACGCCGCTGGTGTCCGTCAAGCCAACGAGCTACGACATCACCACGAACCTCGTCCTGTCCACGAACCGGCGCGTGTACCACATCACCCTAGACAGCCCGCCCAGGGGGAAGAGCCGAGGTGGACTCAACCCGCTCAGCCACTACACGCGGCACATCAAATTCTACTACCCCGAAGCTGGCGTGCGCGCCGTCGGCCCAGGTGATACTCCAAACTCCTACGACATGACCGCTATGGGCATAGGGCTCGGCGACCTCAGCTACGACTACGAGTGGCGTCGCGAAAAAGGCTTTCCGTGGGAGCCGCTGGCCGTCTTTGACGACGGCACACGCGTATTCATCAAGCCACCGGCGATGGCCGAAAACTCCGACCAGCCCCTGCTAACCGTGGGCAAGAAGGGCGAGGAGCGCGTGGTCAACTACACCTTTCGGCACGGCTTCTTCGTCGTGGACGGGCTCTTTGACTATGCTCGCCTCGTAGTGAGTCGAACGGCGCCGAGGCGAGTATTTCGCAAGGCGCGCCAGGTACAGCGGTCCCTTCACATCTTTCCGCAGAGGTAAGTCCCATGGCCGCCACGCCCAACGAAGCCCCGGGCGCCGAGGACTTTGTCGATCCGGCGCCGAGCGTCCGCCTCTCGCGCAAGAACATCCTCGGCCTGGTTCTAACGGTGGTCGGGGTTATCCTGGCACTTTTCTTCAGCAGCCGCCGCTCTCCAGCGCCCCGCAGCGCGGAGCGGGTCCCCGAGGCCCCAAGCTATGGCAGCCTGGCGCCGATCACCATTGGAACGCCGGACTTGGCGATTCCTGCCCCAGAGGCCACGCCAGCTCCTGGAACCTGGAGCAGCGCGCCCGCGCAGCCATCGGCGCGCCAGATCAGGGGCGAGCGCCAGAGGGTCCGCTATGATGAGGCGCGCCGAGCCCGGCCCCTGCTACACATCTCCGATGGGGCACTGGACGAAGATGCTGCTGAGCCCGCCAAGGGCACCTTCACAGTCCGCGAGTCCACCGTCATTGAGGCCGCCCTGGAAACCGCTCTGCACTCCAAACGCCCAGGGCCGGTCCTGGCACGCGTGGTACGCCCCGTGCGGGACAGCGAGCATCTAAACCGCATCCTGATTCCCGCTGGCACCAAGCTGACTGGGTCCATGCAGCAGGTGGTGTCAGGCGGTAGCGGACGTGTAGTGGTCGCGTGGACGCGGATGGAGTTTCCGGACGGGCGCACCAAGGCGCTGCCAGCCCTGCCAGCCATAGAGTCCTCTGGCGAGCATGGCCTTAGAGACCAGGTCAACCGCCACCGGGCACGCACCTTCGGCAGCGCTGCGCTGCTTGCCCTCCTGGGCGGATCCACCACCTATGCGACGGCACAGACCGGTGCAGCCGGCAGCCTTGCCGGGGCGTCGCTGGCCATGGAGCTTTCTCGCACCGCAGGCGGTGTGCTCCAACAGAATATGGGACGGGCCCCGACGGTCACCGTCCGCCCCGGTTATCGCTTCCTCATCTACGTCTCGGAGGACCTGCACTTTGATGCACCGTACCAATAGCCCGCTCTATGGGTGGCAATCGCCACTGAACGTCAGCGCCTACGGCCTGCTGGGTGCCTTCCTCATTGGCAGCGCATTAGCCCTGGTGGTGGCTACCGCGCTCTTGACGCTCTTCTGGGGCCCGCCGTCAACAGAGCCCATGGTCGCGTCGAGTCATTCGCGCCTGGCAAGCTTGATGGGCATGGCAGCACTTGGCGTCTGCATGGTCAAACCGCGCTGGCGGGTACCCGCCGCCTGGGGCATGGCCGTGCTTCTGGTGTTGGCGCTGGCTCCGCTCTATAGCCCGCTGCACTTCATGCGCACGCTGACGCGTGTCCTGAAAGCTGGCCAAGGCCACCAAGTCACGACCGTCGTCACTTGTCTGGCGGGAGGGACCGCGCTGGCTGGACTCCTTGCCCATAGTCTGCTCAGCCACTTGCGACTGCCCAAGAGTGCGGTGCGCGGCTCCACGCACTGGGGCCGCGCGGAAGCGCTCCAGCATGCTTCAAAAGGACTCCTTCTGGGCACGGTCGGCAACAAGATGCTGCGCTACGACGGCAGCGGGCACCTGCTCACCATTGCCGCCACGCGGAGTGGGAAAGGCGTGGGCTCCATCGTGCCCAACCTCCTGAACCATCCGGGCAGCCTGGTGGTGACCGACCCCAAAGGGGAGAACTACTACGTCAGCGCGCGCTACCGGCGCGAGGTGCTGCGCCACGAGGTCGTAGCCATGGACCCCTTCGGCCTGACACCGGCCGCAACGCTGGGCTTTAACCCTATGGACCTCATCGACCTCGAGAGCGAAGACTACGTCGAAACCGCCATGATCCTGGCGGACATGATCATCGCACGTCATGGCTCCTCCAGCGAACCACACTGGACCATGGAAGGCAAGGCCCTGCTCTATACATTCATCCTGCATGCCGCGGCCAGCAGTGACCGCGAGCGGCGCAACCTCATCGAGGTGCGCCGTCTGCTTACGCTCAGGCCGAGTGAGCTCAAGAAAGCGCTCGAACTGATGCTCCAAAGCGACGTGGAGCAGGTCTGCGAAGGCGCCGGGCGCATCCTGCAAAAGTCGGACCGGGAGCGGAGCGGCGTGTTTTCCACAGCGCAGAGCTACACGCACTTTCTGTCCAGCCCGCGCATGCGGCATGTGCTGACCTCAACCGACTTTGCGCTGGAGGATCTGACCAAAGACCGGCTGAGCCTGTACCTCATCCTTCCACGCGAACACCTGACGGCCTTTGCTCCGTGGCTTCGGCTGATGGTGTCGTGCTGCTACTACGTCTGCACCCATTCGCTGCTCGGCCGCGAACGGTCCCGGGAGCGCATACTGTTTCTCCTGGACGAGTTTGCCAACCTGGGCTATATGTCCAACATCAAGGAAGCGGTGTCGCTGGGCGCCGGGTATGGCGTGACTATGTGGCTCATCCTGCAGGATATGGCGCAGCTGAAGCGCGAATACCGCGACGAGTGGGAGAGCTTCATCGCCAACAGCGACGTCATCCAGGCGTTTGCCATCCAGGACCCCTTCACCAGCGAAAAGGTTGCCCAGATGCTCGGCCAGACAACGGTCTGGCAGCGCCGCACGCGCAAGTCCAGCCGGCGGGAGGGTAGCCGCCTCCTTCGCGACTATGATGAGGACAGCAGGCCCCTCTTAAGGCCTGAAGAGCTGCGCCGCCTCCACCCGAATCGACAACTGCTTCTGGTACGGCCCTACCAGCCCGTGGTGGCAACCAAGATCCGCTACTACCAGGACGCATTCTTTCGGGGACGTTTCGACCCCAATCCCTACTTCAGCGGCTAAGTACACCTTGTCCGCATCGTTAAATCCTGCGCGTCTCTTGCGCATGAATGCGCGGTACTATCGCTAGCGAACTCACTCTAAGCACTTGTCACGCAAAATAACGCTCATAGTCTGTATAGGTGCTGGGCTCCTTGCCACCCTTGCCGCCGTATGGATGCTCCAGAGTCATCGTCCACTACCCAAAGCCGGTGCCATTTACCTGCGACCCGGCTTTGACACGGCGGCGGCCACGCCGCTGGCCTTTGCTGACAGCGCGGCGAGCCCGCTGGTGCGGCACCTGGTGGCGGACCTGCTTTCGCGCAACCTGCGTGTGCGGCTGGACCATGTAGCTCCCTGCGACACCATTGCGGCCCACTACGATCGCTACAACGCCGCCCTGAGCGCAGTGCAAAATCCGCTGGAGCGGTCGCTGCGCACCGTGCACCCGGTGCAGCTATTCCACCAAGCGCCGGCGCACTGCTTCTCCTACACAGTGACCTACGAGGTGCCACTGCGCACGCCTGTGCAATGGAAGGGCCAGCGCCTTAGCGCCATGCCGCTGCGTCTCACGCTCGTGCATCCTACAGAAGACTTTGACCGCTTTTTCCATGAATAGCCCCAACCGCGTACCCTGCCTCTTGCTGCTACTAGTGCCCTCGCTTGCGCAGGCGCAGTCATTTGACCAGCTCACGCGCCCGGTGGCAACGCTGGTGCGCCCAACCCAGATCGACACGTTCCTGGCGGAGCTCCTCATCCCGCCGCCGGACTCGGTCAGTCGCCTGGACGTCGTGGACCTTACCGGCAACGGGTACGGGCCAGACGACATGGTCATCCTGTACCCGTCGCAGACGGCCTACCCTATCAGCGCCGATGTTCCGCGCGCCCTGCAGGACATCATGAAGACGTGGGAGCTGGAGGCCGACTACCGCTTGGACGCGACGCTCGACGAGAGCCAAACCGTCGAGGCCGAGGCTCATCGCCACCAAGATCCGCGCGGCGCGATCAGCGGCGCGGTAGTGAGCGCCATAGCAGAGTACTACGACGGCACCGATATCGACCTGCGCCTCGCGCGCGCTGAAGACGGGCTGCGCCTGGAGATGTGGAACTACGACCCCGAGGCCATGCGATATCGACCGAAGCCCGCGGCACCGGCCTGTCTGCCCACGTCCGCGCAGCAATTCCACTTTGCGGAGCCACGCTTTGTCGTGGCCTTTAGTGAACCCGGTACGTGCATTGAGGCGCGCCAGGAAGGCGGCCATGTCATCACAAGCGCCTGCCCCAACCTATAACACCCTACCCCTATGCCCATGAAATCCGTTTTTCTGACGCTTGCCTGCCTCTTCGCGGCGCTTCCTGCGCTGGCCCAGTCCGCTAACGTGGATGTCGAAGTGACGCTCGAGGCGCCCGGCGCCTCGTGTACGTTTACCGTGAACAGCGATCTCGACTTTGGTGGAGTAGAAAAGCCCACCACGGGGTCGGGGTCCGTTACCATCAACGCGCGAAACGGGTCGCGGAGCGCATCGGGGGCTGTGTTGACCGGGTCCGGCACGGTTGGACAGGTGCGCCTCTTAGGGCAGCACGTCGCTAGCTACTCGGTGTCGCGGACCTTTCCGAGCTCGCTGACGCAAAGCAGCGAGTCGTTGAGCTTTGACGGCGCGTGGGCCCAGTCCACGAGCGCCAACAGCGGCTACTCCTCCATTAGCGCAAGCAGCTATTCCGGCACCGCAGGGGGCCTGGGCTCCTCGTTTTCGCGCTACTTCCGCTTCGGCGGCGAGGTCAGCGGCATCACGTGGTCCGATACCAACGGAGACTATACGGGCTCCATCACCACCAGCGCAACCTGCAACTGATGCGCCTATTCATGGCACTCGCGTGCGCCTGGCTTGTGGCGCCGGTGCACGCCCAGAATTCAGGTCACCTTGGCATTCGCCTGGAGGTGTTACCGCCTGCACTGCGCGTGACCGTCACCTCGGCGCGGGTAGACTTTGGGCAGCAGCGCGCCAATGCGGGCCGCGTGGAGCTCGACCCGGCGACCGGAGAGATTTCCCGCAAGGCGGCGGGGCTTCACCAGGTCGGGCAGCTCCTGGTGACCGGGCGGGCCGGTGCGGCGTATGCCATCGCCGTAGCGTCTGCCCCCTACCTGCACAGCAGCCAGCACCGGATCGACTTCGGCCTGCGGTGGGCCCAAAGCGCGGACTGTTCCGGCAGCGCCTATCACGCCATCGCGAGTCCTTTGGCGGTGACAGGCCTCGTGGGCCAAAGCGGCTGCAGCGCCCTGCGATTTGGAGGCACTATTGCGCTGGCTGGCGCAACGGAGGGCCACTACGAGGGCAGCCTCCAAGTCCGCATTGTCGCTCTATGAATCGCTTGTCTCTGGCAACGGCACTACTGCTCATTGGCGGCCTGCCCGCCTTTGGGCAGGCTACGCTGAGCGTCACACCGGCCTATACCTATATCACGACCGAAGCGCCGCACGGGGCTTTTCGACTTCGCAACGAGGGCACGCAGTCGCTGGAAGTCATCGTCACAGCCGAATACGGCGTCATAGAGTCTGACAGCACGGGTAGTGCCACCGGCGTGATCTTGGGCACCGCCGGCAGGCTGGGCGATCTGACCAGCAGACTGACGTTCTTTCCGGGGCGGCTGATTCTGGACCCGGGCCAGGAGCGCGTAGTGCGCTACCTCGTCGAAGGAGCGGACGCGCTGCAGCGCGGCGGACACATCGTGCTGATGCACTACCGTATGCAGGAGCGCGCTGCGGTCAGCAAGCACGCCATCCCGGCGATCGCAACCGCGATCAGCATCGAATACAGCCTGGTGACACCGCTGGTGGTGATCAGCGGCCCGGGTGCGGCGCGCCTGAGCGCAAAGGTCCTGGGGGTCAGTGAAGGCGCGCTCGCGCTAATGCTCGTCAACGGCGCCGCCTTCCCCTTTGCTGGGGGCGTGTCCGTCGAGCGCGATGGACACGTGCTGGGCCGTACGGTCACGGCGGTGTATACGCAGCGCCGCGTCGACATCGCCCTCACGGCACCCCTAACTCCGGGCCGCTTTACGCTCCGCTTTGACGGCGAATACCCCGGGGTGCCCGCCGCTACGCGGCGATACCTCCTTGTGCCCTCACCAGTCGAGCTCCAATTCTAGCGAATGGTACGCGTAGCGACGCTTGTCTTGGCATTTGCCTTGTGCTGCCTCCCGTGCAGGGCCCAGGTCCCTGATGGGAAGGTGTACCTGGAAGTACCACTGATGGTGCAGGCTCCGGGATTTCACTCTGTCGTGCGGGCCTACCACGATGGTGAACGCTTCTTTGTCGATGCGGCGCTCCTGTTTGAACGCTTGGGCTATACCGTAGAGCGGCAAGGGCTACAGTTAGTGGCCTCGGATGTCGACAGGCGCTTTGCGCTGGACTTCGCACTACAAGAGGCAACGCGCGCGGATGGCACAACGGTGTCGCTGGATGGGGACGCAAACCACAGCAACGAACGCTACGTCCTGGCAATAGAAGCGCTGGAGCGCCTCTTCCACTCGGATATCTTCTTTGACGAGGCCCGCCTCAGCCTGCAGCTGTCGACCGTGGCAGAGAGCTTTGACACATATGCCCTCGGCCCACGGGCCTATATGGGCAGCGAGGTGCCGGGGCCCTTGCGCTTTGGACGTCAGCGCCACCTCTTGGGCGGCGTGGTGGCATCCTGGTACGCCACGAGGCAGTGGCACACGGGGCGCGCGAACTACACGGACGGCAACGTCCATTTCGCAACGAGCATGCTGGGCGGCTCGGTGCGCGGCTCCCTGGGAAACAATCCCGAGGCCACCTACCTCTTTGACCGGCCGGGCCGCACCCGTCTGACGCGCCTGGAAGTCGGGCGCATTGCCTCCGCAGGTCACCAGCATGTGGATGCCGTGCGAGTGTCCAACCTTCCCCTGTCCTCTCTGCACCTTCAGCGCACCGCTACGCTGCAGGGCCGGGCAGAGCCGCACGCAATGGTAGAGGTGGTGACCGGCGGCCACGTCGTTGACCGCACCCAGGTCGGCAAGAGTGGGCGGTACCGCCTTCGCGTGCCGGCGTACTACGGAACCACCGAATCGATCGTCAGGGTGCACCCGCTGGGCGGGGCGCAGCCCTATGAGGAGCGGCACTACTTTCTGGCGACTCCTTCGCTGGCGCCGCCCGGTCGTCTGTACTACGACGCCGTCATCGGCGCGGGCGGCGCGCTCCACGCGCGCTACGGAATCTTGCCGCGCCTGACTGCGCGGATTTCCGGTCAACACCGAGGAGACTTCCGGACCGGCGTCGCGGCCAGCCCCGTGCCCTTTGTGGTGCTGTCTGCCGATGTGGCCTGGCCATTGCGGCTGGTGCAAGCCAGCGCTCATCTGTGGCACCGGCATCTGAGCACAGAGGCCGCCTTTACCAGCGAAAAAGGCCATGCGCAGGGCCACCTGGTGGTTGCCGGGCAGTGGCAACGCCTCAGCGTGCAGCTGACCGGCTCGGCGTCCCGATCCAGGGGCGGCTGGGCCGCACTGCGCCTTGCGCCTTCGTTGTCCTATCACGCGCGCGGCGGAATGGCGGCGCGCTTTCAGGTACAAGCGGCCCGCTATGGCGGGCTCGGTACAACGCTCTGGAACGCTGCAGCCAGTAAGACCCTTGCGGCGCGAAGGGGCGGGCTGCAGCTCGGCCTCTTTGCGCGCGGCACGCGCATCGTTCGTAGCGGCGGCATTGAGGCCCTCCTTACTACACGCCACCTCTCCTTGGGCCTTACGGCGGCCTATGACCCGACACCGCGGCGCCTTTCAGGGCAGGTTACGGTTCAGGTGCGCACGAGCGCATTGGGCATCGCTTCGCGCGCCAACACCGACGGCACGCACACACACAGCGCTTATGGCAGCATCAACGTGGGGCCTGACGTGCGCCTGACGCGTGCACTGCGGGATGAAACGGCAGCGCTTCTGCGCCCTTTCGAGGACCTGAGCGGCAACGGTAGGCTGGATCCAGGCGAGCCGCTACTGCCGGAAGTCGACGTCCAGCTCTTTCATGCGACCTTGCAGCGCACCTCCAGTGGCGCACTCCGCGCCTTGTACCTGGAGCCCTACGCGGCCTACCAGGTCCAGATCATCGAGCAGTCTATCCGCGACCCTTGGCTGCGCCCTACCACAGGCTATTCCTTCAGCTTCATCGCTGACCCCGGACGCACCAAGGTCGTGGACATCCCCCTGCAGCGCGTCCCGCTGGTACGGGGCCTCGTGCGGTCTTTTGAGCGTCCGGCTTCGCGCCTTCGGGTCCGTGCCCTGATGGATGGAATGCCGGTCGCCACCGCCGAGGTGTATCGAGATGGCGGATTTGCGCTACGCCTCGCACAGGGCACCTACGTCTTGCGACTTGAGGATGCCGTTGAAGAAACGCTGCTCTTGCAACAGCCTCTGGTCGTTCCTGCCGGCACCCGCGTCATGGACGTGGAACTGGTCAAAGAGTGACCCCCATGCACTGGATCCTACCACTGCTCTTGCTATGCATCCCGCAGGTGACTGCCGCGCAGCTTGTGGTCCGGCGCCCCATTGACCTTGGTGCAGCTGAGCCAGGGCAGACGGTCCGCTGCGACGCGGCCCGCTGCGGTGAGGCGATGCGCACCGGCAGCCATTCGGCCGGCGCTCTGTACGTGGCTAGCGTCTCAGCCCTCCCGCTCCGCGCTGGCCAGACGTCACTCGCCTTTGCGCCTGTCGTGACGTGCCTCGGCGCAGAGGAAAGCGCCGGACCGTCCTGTACGGCCAGCGGCGCCAACGACCGCCTGCGCTGGGGGCTGGGTGGAGCAGTGGCTACTACGAGGCACACGCCACCCGGCGAATACCGAGGCTTTGTCACTGTTGTCGTTCAGGGGCCTGAAGGAGAAGAGCGTTTGGAGGTGCCCGTCTCGCTGAGCGTCCGCGAGGCCGCTCCAGCTTGCACCCTCACCCAGGAGGGATTGCTGCATTTTGGGAGCGCTAGCGCCGGGCAGGTCGGGACCATGACACTGGACCCCGCACTCGGCTCGCGCAGCTTTGCTGGTGGCCACCAGAGCGCGCACGGGTCCAGCTACAGCATGCCCACTGCACGCATCGCCACCAGCGCACGCCATGTGCTGATCGCGGTAGCGGCACCCGACCTGCTTCAAGGCCCGGCCGGCGCCGTGGACTTTGCCAGCTCTTTGGCCTGGCGCCAGCGAGGCGGCGGGCCCTATATGTCAGCACTTACAGGGTCCGGCAGCACTACCCTGAAGCCGGGCTCACAGGGCATGTTGGAATTGCGCCTTGGTGGTCGCTTGGCTGTCTCCCCATCCGCGCCCCCGGGACACTATCGGGGCACCGTGCAGATCAGATATCACTGTTTCTAAACCGTACCTACTCCATGATGACGCAATTGCAAGTGGCAACCGACACGACCCTTGTGCCTGTTGGACACGACGGCTCGCTGCTGGACCTCTTCACTCAGGCCGGCGGATTCCAGTGGCCCATCCTGGCAGTGCTACTGGCCGGACTTATGACGCTGACGTTGGCCGGGGTGCGCCTCTTTTCGGACCACTATGCCGCTCGAAAGGTGCGGGGCTTGCGCGTCCATGCCGCAGAGGCCATGGACCTCGACGCCACAATGCGCGGAAGTGACGACAGCCTTTATCGGCGGCTCCTGGCAGGCATGCTACAGGTGTGGCGCAACGCACCCGATCCTGCGGCATTGGGACAAGAGTCCGGCACGGTGCTCGAGGCGGCTCGCGCAGCCTATGGGCGCACGCAGCGCATGGTGGGCTTCTTCTCCAGCACCGCGGGCGGGCTGGGACTACTGGGCACGCTGGTAGGGATCTACGCACTCTTTTCAGCGGAGACGCGCGACGCGCAAACGATCTTTGCCGGAATCGCGATCGCGATTGTGTCGACGCTGTTGGGGATTGTGGTTTCGATCATCCTGGAGCTGCTCGAGGCGCTAGTCCACAGCTGGGCCAGCCGCTATATGGAGCGTGCCGAAGAGTGGGCTGCCGCCGTGCGGTATCGCCTGTTGGCACTAAAGGCCACGCCACCAGATGCGCCGTAGCCGCCATGCAACACACACTCATCGTACGCCTGGTCGACATCACATTGTTACTCCTGCTCAGCCTGATGGCGATCGCCAGCATCGATCCCTTCGCCGTGGAGCCGCCGCGCAGCGAGGCCATCGAGGAGCGGGGCGTGATGCTGCAGCCACTGCAGGTTGCCATCACGGCCGAAGGGACTATCCAGATCCTTGACGAGGCGGGCCAGCCCGAGGCGCACTCTGCAGAGGAGGCAGCAGTCAGGCTGATGGGCACCGAAGGGGGCATCGAAGTCATCGCAGACCATCGGGCCCCCGCCCAGCTGCTCTTGTCACTGCACCAGGCGCTCGAGGCCCAAGGCGTGCCCGCAGCATTCCTCGCAGAACGCATAAACCAAAACCCCTGACACGTCATGCGCACGGCATACGGCATTCTTATCCGCTTCATTGACCTGGGCCTACTACTGCTTATGGCCTTTCTGGCCACTGCGGACCTAGCACCAAAGATCCAGGTGCCGTTGCCGCATGGCTCCGGCACGGCGGCCACCACGCGGGCCTACCGCATTCAGTTTGACGCTACCAGCGCCGCGGTGCGGCGGGAGCCCGCAGGTACCGCGCTATGCCAGGTCAGCTCACTGGAAGACCTGGCCACCTGCCTTCGAACGCTTAGGGATGCACCTGCGCCATTTCTGCTGTCCCCTATGGGGACCGCTACGGTTCAGCGCCTGGTGCAGGTGATGGACATCTGCCACTTGGAGCGCCTTTTGTGCTCTGTTGCCCCGACGCCATGAAGCGCAAGGCACGAGAGCGCCTCATCGCGGCCGCGCTTACGGCCCTGCTGCTATTGCTGCTCGTTGTCCTGGCTGGCAACTACCGGACGCGCCGCGCGCAGCCAGCACATGTTGCGCTGGCTTTTGCGCATGGCTACAGCGCACCCCCGGCGCCTCTGACCTCGCCAGCACCCGTGACAGTGGGTGGCCCACGCCGCGTGACGATCGACGCTGGGCGAATCCCCACAGTCCGAAGCAGTAAGCCGACTTTGGAATGGCCGGGCACCGCCCCGCTTCGGACAAGCACGCCGCTGACGCTTCAGCGTGGAGTAGAGTCCACGCGCAGCAGGCGGGTGCCAAGCGGCCGGCGGCTCCTCGTGCCACGCACTCGGCCGCAGGCGCAGGGCGGGCTTGCCTTGACGCAGAAGGCTGCGGACGCGCCGCATGTCAAGCCGCGGACGGTATTGCCGCTACCCCAATTGAAAGAGCGCACGACTACAAAGACGGAGCCGGCATCCATGCCGGAACTCAAAGCAGAAGCGGAAGAGCTGAACACGGTCGCCATCACTCAGTGGATGCGCCTGCAGCCAGCGGAACTTCCGCCCGGCATCAGACGACACATTGAGCATACAGATGGCAGCTTGACATCCGTAGCGACGCTGGATCATGACGGCGCGACGTATGAACTGTATCTCATGGCACGACTGGCACTGCGTGAGCTGCATGTCGTCCTGGTGGCGGGGGAGACATCGTACTACCTCATTGACCGCAGCTTCCAGCGGGAAGGCCGGAGCTTTCGCACAGGAACGGTGCGCCGCAGTGACGGAGTGATCACTGGCATCGTGTCGGAGGAGCGTGCGGCGGCAAGTGCCGAGGCGCAGCATTTCTACCGCGTGTTTCTCTCCTGGTGGGACGCAGAGCGGCTCAAACTACAGTGATGATGCATCGCATAGTTCAATACTCCTTTCTGGCACTTGTAGTGCTTGGCTGCACTGCATGCCAGCACACGCACCATGTCACCGTCGATCCTGGCCCGCCGCCTGAAGCCGAGACCCTGCCGTATTGGCCGGGAGTTGACAGCACCGTGGCGCTGGCCGCGGACACGCTGGCTCAGGCTGCTCTTATCAGCATGCCAGCCCGCGAGGAAGGCATTCGGGAAACGCGTGCAGCACTGGAGATGGCACACCTCGCCGACAGCCTACTTGGAACCCAGGTCTTCTTTGCGACGCCGGCGGACAACGAGACTGCCGATGTCGTACAGCGGCAGGCTGCGATCACCGCCTTCAATGACGGCGCTCAGGCACTCACCGCATTCGCAGATGAGGCGGACAGTTCACACTCTGCCGCCCTGCTGGACAAGGCAGCGGCGCGCTTTTCTGCGGCGCTGAAGGCCAACCCCTTCGATGAGGACGCACACTTCTGGCTTGCGCGTGTGTATGAGCTGCAAGCTGATGCATTGGGGCAGGCGGGCGCCATTGATGCAGCGATAGCTGTCCTGCAAAAGCTCGTCTCGATGCAGGGCCAGGGATCGCACAAATTCAAGTTGGGAATTGGAGAGTTGCTGTGGAGGTGGACCCTAGTCTCCACCATTCCTTTCCAATCATATGAACCCCTCACAGCCTGTTTTGGGGAGGGCTGAGGCACCTTTAGACGCCCAGATCAATCCCTCCGGTGACTCGCGGCGGCTTCTGATGAAGCTCTGCACGCACATACTTCAACAATTGACCACCGACTGGCCCATTCCGGCAGCGCAGCAGCAGCCGGCGCCACCGCCCGTAGTGATCAAGGCTTCTGCTGCGGCCCAGGACACAAAGCCAGACTCGGCGCAGTTGAATGAAGCGTGGCAGCTGTTGCATTCGCGTAGTCTGCAAGACGACCCGATCGTTGCGATCTGGCTGCGCGGGCTGTGCCCACGCGGCGTTAACATCGTTCTTGGAGCGGGTCTGACCATCACGGGCTATCGCCGCATACTTGGCCTGGTAGCGTGCTACCCTGAGAACGTCTCTGCTCTTACGTCCTTTGTGCAGTCGCTGTCCGACCGTGGTCTTTCGGCCGCCGATGGGCTGCTCTGTGTGCTGCCCAGCAGTACGGGACTTCAATCGGCGGTGCGCCAGGTGTTCGGCCCCAGGGTCGCTATACAGCGCTGTCTCAATACGCTACTGGATCAAGTCACCTGTGGTCTTCCGGAAGACCTTGTTCCTGTGTATCGCAATCGCCTCCGCCAGGCATGGAATGGGTTCGATGCCCGGGAAGCTGAACGCGCACTCACCCGTATTCACCAGGACTTGACGCGCGTCAATCGGTCCGCAGCGAAGGTTTTATGGGAGGGCCTGGAGCAATCTCTGACGATTCAGCGCACGGGCATGCTGCTCAAGCTCGACCGGGGGCTGCGCGTGATGCGCTTCATGGATGCCATCAGTCGCAGGTTGCAGACCCCGGCCAGCGCCGTTTTCCAGCAACGCGAACAGATGGCACTGGCACTGTTGGAACACGAGGCTCAGCTGCGCCGTGTGGCCCATGCGGCCTATCTGCCACAACTTCGTGAGAGTCTCATCAACCTTAACGCCGTCTGATGCCCCATACCCCTATGCTGGATCAATCACTCATCGAGGACTTTCGGGGGCTTGCGCAAAGGAACTTCATCGGCCTGGCCAGCTGCCTTGGGTGTCTTGATCATCTTCTTACCAAGATGGCCACATGGGTCATGGAAGCCGAGGTCCACTTCATATGCGGCGCACGTGGGAAGCACCATAAGACCGGCTTTCAGCGCTGGGGGGCGAATCCGGGTTCCATCCGCGTCGGTTTGGAGCGCATTGCGGTCCGCGTTCCGCGCGTGCGGAATGTACGAACCCGAAAGGAGCGTCCTCTGCAAACGTACCGCCTCTTGCGCGAGCGTGGGCTTATGGACCGGGAAAGCGTGACACGAGGGTTGCTGTGTGGACTCTCGCGGCGCAATTACAGGCAGGCGGCCCAAGTCTTCACCGATAGTCTGGGGTTGAGTGCCAGCAGCATTGGCAACGCCTTCATTACGCAGACGGCAGCGCTACTGAAGGCATTTGAGACGCGCCGCTTCGATCAGCACACCTTTGCGGTGCTCCTGCTTGATGGCAAGTATTTGGCTGGTATGCAGATGATCGTAGCGATGGGCATCACGACCGAGGGCGAGAAGGTCGTACTGGGCTTTGCGGAAAGCCGTACCGAGAACAGTGCGCAGGTGGAGTCGCTGCTGCAGGATCTGTTGCGTCGGGGCTTCACCCATACCGACAAGCTGTTGGTACAGGTGGACGGCAGCCGCGGGCTTCGCAAGGGAATCAGTGCGGTGTTTGGGGATGCGGTCGTATTCCAGCGCTGCCAATGGCACAAGCGTACCAATGTGACGCGTCACATCAAGAGCGAGCCAGCGGCCACGCAAATGAAGCGTCGGCTTCAGGCGGCTTGGGAACTGCCCACGTACGCAGAGGCACGGGCGGCGCTTGTGTCGCTGCATGAAGCACTGCAGCGGTCGTGCCCGAAAGCCGCACGCAGTCTGGAGGAGGGTATGGAGGATACGCTGGCGCTTCACCGGTTGGGGGTGCGGAACCAGGCTGTCAGAGACAGTCTGAAGACGACAAACATCATCGAGAACCTCAACAGCATTATTGCGAACCGATCACGGAACGTGAAGCGCTGGGGATCATCGGGGATGCGTCAGCGCTGGTGCGGGGCGATATTCATGCAGTACGAGTCGAATCTGAAGCCGATACGCCGGGAGGACATGAAGGAGCTGACCCAGGTCCTGACCACCTCCGGGGGTCAATGGGTTAGTGGGGATTCGGTCTGCCAGCCCCAAGGGGCTGCAAAGGCAACACCTGCCGCTGGATGCCACAGCGCAGTAGTGCGCTGCTGACGCTGGCATAACGCAAAACCCGCAGCTGCCTGGACGCTCTGAGGCGCTGCACCGTGCCAAGATCGCCGCTTACGCGTGCGATCAGAGGATACCTGCGGGATATCGTGCCCGGAAAGTCACTCCACGAGCCTGCCTACGCCCGAAAATCCGCGTGTGAGCACGCAATTGGGCCCGCATTGGCATGCACCGTCCCATTTGCACCCACACTCTCGACCCGAAGCCCAATCCATTGCCAAAAGATATCTACTTTGAGGGCCCATCTCGGCAGAAGCTGCCGAAACCCAACTTAAAAATGTGCAATCCCCAGGGCCACCGCCCGGGCTACATTGCGCTCCTTGCCGAAGCCCATGAACGGCAAGGCACGCCCGCGTCCGCTCTAGCCGCAGGGGCGCTCTGGCAGCGAGCCGCGCAGGCAACGATAGACGACGCTGTATTGGATCTCGATGAGCGTATTACCATAGACTCCGCTGCAGCGTTCACGCACATTGCGCGAAGCAGCCGCGCCTTCGTGCAAGCCGGGCTAAGCGATTTGGCCCTGGAGGCCTTGGAATCTGCAACGGCGTGGACGACTCTTAGAAACGACCAAGCATACGTGAATGCCGAGCGGCAATGGATCATGTGGGACGAGGGCAATCTCCAGACCCGGGTTCGATTTGACGCGCTGCTCACGCTTGCCGCTTCTGACCAGGAAAAGGCCGCGTTTGGCCTGGAGGCTCTAAGTGAAAAGGTGCAGAGTGATGGCGCGCACTTGGAGGTCCAACATGAACTCGCGCTGCTCCGCTACCGCATAGGGCACGTGGAAGAGGCTGTGAAAAGCCTCCAGTCACTTTGGGCCACCGTGCAGGGTGATGCGTCGGCTGACACGGCTCGTCATTCGCGCATTCGCGAAGACTATGGCATCATGGCCTTCAATATCGGCATAGCACGCCGGGCTGAGGGTGACCTGCGCGCCGCGCTTGGATACCTGATGCAGAGCGAAGCAACCGGTTTCAGCCAGTCCGCCCGCGCCGCGCTGGAGGTGTCGCTGCTGCTTTCCAATGACATCGCAGCGGCCCTTGACGCCGGGCTGCGCGCCGAAGCCGCGATGGCGCAGCTGCGTGCAGATGAGCAAAAGGCCTTGCAGCGGCACCTCGTGGAGCTATTCCGGCGAAGCGGCGACCGGGAGCGCGCACAGGAGTATGTATTGAAGTACCAGCGACTGAAGTAGGGCCCGACCGGGCGGCCTGCCAGGGTTCGTCTGACACCGCGGACGCGGACGGAATTAGAGAGCATTCGGAATTTGCGTGCAATCACCTCATCGTTGTTAGTACCGACAGTTCTTGCTGGACAAACCATGATTAGGACTTGCGAATGCAAAGGCGCCCTTTGCCGTGTCATCTGAGTTTTTGCGGTCCTGACGGAAATGCCAAGCGAGAACTCATCGAGCGGGCAGCCAAAATAATCCAGTCGGCGGACCCAAGAGGTGGGAATCTAGCGCATGCTGGCTATCTTCAGGCCAATACAATTGTGACGCCCTACTTTCTGAATCCCACACTATCATGGAAGTCAAGAAGATTCTGGACGAAATCGATCGTGGAGTGATTGGTCTCCCGGTATTTCAGCGGGGCTACGTCTGGAATAGGAGCCAAGTCCGCAGCTTGATGGAATCGCTGTACATGGGCCATCCAGTCGGCAGCCTGCTCATTTGGTCAACAATGTTGGGACCTGGGACGCGCGGCGACGACGGCACACGCGAATCGGTCCCAGTTGATTTACTCTTGGATGGTCAGCAGCGAATCACCTCGCTTTATGGTATCATCCGAGGGGAGCCACCCAAGTTCTTCGATGGGGACGCACGGGCATTGACGGGACTCCACTTTAACGTGGAAACTGAGGAATTCGCCTTTTACACTGCGGCACGGGCTAAAAACCCGTTGTGGATTAGCGTGACGAAGCTAATAAAGGAAGGCGTGGGGCCGTCGGCTAACCCGTTTATCGGACATCCGCAGTACCCCCAGATCATCAACCGACTAGCTCGGGTTTGCAAGATTCAAGATAAGGCCTTTTACATCGAAAAGGTCACGGGCCCCGAGAATACGATTGATGTCGTCGTTGATATCTTCAACCGCGTGAATGGAAGTGGGACGAAGCTGTCGCATGCGGACCTTGCACTGGCGAAAGTGTGCTCAACGTGGCCAGGATACCGCAATAAAATGCGCATGCTTTTGGATGGCTGGTCCGACCAGGGCTATCGGTTTACTGGAGATTTTCTTCTTCGCACGGTGAACGCGATAGTCAACGGAGTAGCTACTTGGAAACATTTGCATAAGAATGATGCTGAGGTCTTACAAGCAGGTCTCGATCTTGCGGGCGAATACGTTAGTAAGGCACTTGAAGCCATCTCAAGCCGCCTAGGACTTGATAACGATCGGGTCTTGTTTGGTCGTTACGCAATTACGGTCCTAGCTCGCTGGCTATATCTGCAAAAGGGAAATTGGGGCCCGAGCAATGGGCGCGACTTGCTGCTCAGCTGGTACTTGAACTGCGGACTCTGGGGTCGGTACACCGGCCCAGGCGAAGGACGCCTGAACAAGGACTACAAGGCTCTCGAAGCAGAAGATGGTGGCATTTACGCACTTATCAAGCTGCTAGAAGATTCGCTTGCTTATGGCGGCGACCTTACGATTAAGCCGGATCATTTCGAAGGCAGGGGATTTGGCGCACGTGGCTACCCGATGATGTACACCATGGCATTGGTGGATGGGGCACTGGATTTCGAGTATGACGTGCCCCTTTTTCACATTAAGTCACGTAAGGTGGATTCGATTGAGCTCCACTCAATTTTTCCAAAGCAGCTTTTGTCCAAAGGCGGCTACAGCGCCGCATCTTCCAACACTATCGCAAACTGGTGCTTCCTCCCTAAGAGTTACAGCACTATGGTCGGCTCCAGTTCGCCGCAAGATTACTTGACGGAAGTCAGTTCCAAAGCACTTAGCTCCCAGTGGATACCGCAAGATCGTGCACTGTGGCGAGTCAAGAATTACGAGCAGTTTTTGCAAGCACGGCGCGAACTTCTTGCTGCGGCAGCGAATAGATTTCTTAAAGTACTCGCAGAGGGTGGCCTTCCAGAACCAACCTTCAAAGGACTGACCAGTGGCATACGCGACGAAGCAGAGTGGATTACGGCCTACGACCTTGATGAATGGGTAGCAGCCAACGGTTTACAGCGTGGAGAACTGCAGTGGGAACTCATTAACCCGCAGACTAGCCTGCCGCTTGCAGTGTTTGACCTTGCATGGCCTGATGGCCTTCAGCAGGGGTTTACTCAGCCTGTGGCCGTACTCCTAAATGAAAACGCTGCTACACACCAGATAGCCAACGACAATGGTTTTCGGTACTTTACGAGTGTAGACGAATTCAAGGAGTATGTGGTTGCCGATGTGCTCTCGCCCTTGGATACACAATCTCTAAACCGGCACTTCCCCGAGCTTCTTGATTCACCCATGGGCCCACTCTTCCGTGAATTCAGGAGAAAAGTGCTCAGACTGGACTCCCATGTATCGGAAGATGTGCTAGAGGAGTGCATAGCGTACAGCAAGGATGCGAACTTCACCAACATTGTCCCAACGGAATCCCGTCTCTACATTTACCTGAACATACCCGATTCAGAAATTCAGGATCCGCATGGAGCATGCAAAGTGCCGTCTGGCCAGAAGCAAAGGGTTCTTGGAACTATTCTATTGAGACACAGCAAACGCGAAGGATCAGACTATGCGCTGGATTTGGTTCAGCAGGCACTTGAGTACGAACAGGGCGCTGCGATTGCGGTGGGAGTCGGGTAATTCGACCAGAGCTGTACTGTCACCCGACATCCGTGCAGGAATTGAAGGCTTGCTTAGGTCCAGCAGGAACGCGCGCTGGGTTGGCGAGCTAGCTGCCCTGCGTGCCTATAATGTACGATACACTTTTGCTTCAGAAATTAGGGAGCAATTTCGGATTCGCCGTTGGCATCCGATTTGGGCGATTCAGCTTTCCTGATCAACCGTTAGCCCAATGGACAACCTTACCAATACGTTCCAGAACAGCCTCCCTGAAGTTCCTACTATTGAGGTCGAGCCTCGCGCGAAGCGTAGGCAATTCAAGGCCGCGTACAAGCGGCGGATTGTAGCAGAAGCCAAGGCTTGTACGGCGCCTGGGCAGATCGGTGCGCTGCTGCGCCGCGAGGGCCTCTATAGCTCTACGTTGTCGAGATGGCGTGGGCAGCAGCAGGCTTTGGCCAGCGCGCCGGGTCGTGGTCGCAAGCCTGCTTCGTCGCAATCGGAGACGATCCAGCGGCTGCGACAGGAGAACGCGCGGCTGAAGCGCAAGCTGACGAAGGCAGAGACGGTCATTGAGGTTCAAAAAAAACTCTGCGTGCTATTTGGGGCAGACGAGACCGCGCAGGGAGAGTAGCTATGGTGAAGGAGCTTACCATGCGGCCTGTCGCCCTGAAGAAGGCGCAAGCTTGCCGATTGATGGGCGTGTCCCGCATGTGGTACTACCGTGCTATGGCGCCGAAGGCGCAGCCGCATCAGCGCAAGAAGCGACCCAGGGGACGCTACGTCGGCGAAGCGGAGCGCGCGCAGATCCGCGCCGTGCTCAACAGCGAACGGTCTTCCCTATGTGCCAATAAGAAGTGAGACAGTTCAATACATTAATAGTGTAGCCGCGTTGGGGTTCAAGCGGCAGGGCTGGTCAGGCGATTTAGCTTAACCAGTCCATCATTCTGCCCTAGTCAATCATGGAATCCGACTGCCCTGCCAACACCATCGGAAATGCAGAGGTCCCACCGACTAAGGTGGTTCCCAAGGCCAAGCGCCGCAGGTTTACTGCCAGCATGAGCTCCACCCGCTACACTAACTCCGAGACAAATCTTTTCATTCTTGTTGGCACATACCGCAGGTCGGAGAGTGCGGGATCGAATTCTTCGCTCTCTTCCAAGGCGTCAAGGGGCACGGCTACGCGCTCCTTTCCGTACGAATTCTCGGTGACGAGGGCAAGGGCTCTTCTAGTCGCATCTCCCTAGAAGAGTGGCGAGCGGAAGTTTCTGACAAGTTACCCACCGTATCCTGCGACCCGCGAGAGCAGGGGAGTCCGCAAGGGACAGGGGAGCAAAACGTGTTGCGGGAACGCACCGCATTTTCACTTGTTAGGAATGTACGCTGTTTGCTGGAGTTGGAGTGTTCGTCATCCTAACCCAATCTGACCGGACAATGAACAAGAAAATACACAGCCGCAAAGGCGCTACGTTGGCCGGACTGACCTTGGCCGTTCTATTGATATGGGGCTTCGACACGTCCGTGAAGCCGGCCGCTGTGACCCCTGACGATGATTTGCTCGCCCTGATCAGGCAGGTGGAAAGCCCCTCGCAACTGCTCTGGACAACGCGCGACGAGAATACGGGCAAAAGCTGGACAGAGTTGGAGTACGAGAATCGCGGGACGCTGAATTCAGGGGACGACTGGAGCCTTTTGACGCCCAAGGAAGCATTTGCCGTTTGGTTTGCGGTAGGCTTATTTGGCAGTGACGATAAGTCGATTCCCGATGTCGTGCATGAGACTCATGCAGACTGCGAAGGGGGCTCCGCGGACGGCCTCATGAAGTGTGTAAAGAAGTTGCAGGCTGATTGCGATGGCGTTTGGATTTATATGACGGACGACGGGTCAGAGATCTGGGCAGACGGCTACAACAATATCCTGAACAAGCATGGGGAGATAGCGGAATTTGCGGGCTGCAATCTTCCGGGCGAAGGACTGCAGGAATCGACCGACGAGCCGGAAGTCGTCGCCATCGTTAAGGCGTTGAAAATCATTGGCAAGAAACACTAAATGACTGGGGGCTTGCCCGCAGAATTGGAAGGCTCCGGTGAATGGTAGAAGGCCACATAAGAAAAGGGGACGTAGAAGCTCAATTTGAATCGGGTGGCGGCCGGTCATTCAAGTCTTGCCTCACTGAAAGGTCAGCGCTGTCAAACAGCGTTGACCTTTTTTGCTGCTGCCCAAGGCTATCCCGGGTAGTAGGACAGGTTGCCCCGGAGTGGCAGGCGGCACACCTGTTGCTCCAAGGCCACGAAATACTTGTTGTAGGCGCGACAAAACCGTCGGCTCGGCACCATTGCATGTGGTAGCCAAATCAAAGGTCACAGTAGGCTAGCGCAAATCCGCCTTCTCCCGTGCCTCTTGTGCGGCCGATGGCCTGGACCTTGCGCGCCGTGCCGTACCCGCTGATGTGAACGACATAGTGCACGGCCTGCAAAACCATCGTGCGCTGGTCCGCACCCCCGGCTCCTTCGCGGGCCAGCCGCGCTAAACGCTCCAGCGCCCGTTCACAGTCCTCGCCGTGGACGGTGCCGCACCCGCCCGGATGGCCCGTAATCCACGCGTCTAACAGATCCTTGGCCGCACCGTCGCGGACCTCGCCGATAATGAGCCTGTTCGGCGTAGAGCGCAGGCTGTACTTTACGAGGTGTCGCATCGTTACCGTATCGGTGGTGTAGAGGCGCAGGTGATCGCGCCCGGTGACGCGAAGCTCGGGCGTGTCCTCCAGGATCAGCAAGCGGTCCCTGGGAAACTGCCGGGTGATCTCTGCCAGGATGGCGTTGCACAGCGTGGTCTTGCCACTTGCGGTCGGACCCGCAACGATGATGTTGCGCCGCTGGGCTATGATCCGCTTGAGCAGCACGTGACCTGCTGCTGAAAGCACGCCTTGCGAAACGTATTCGTCCAGTGGAATCAGCCGACCCGGCGGCTTGCGAACGATGAGCGCTGGCCCTTCCGTAATCGGCGGCACAAACCCTTGGATGCGGCACTTGCCGAAGGTACGTGGCAGAGCGGCAGCCAGCGATGGTCGCTCTGCGCTGATGCTGAGCCCGGCTTGCGTAGCCACCGCCCTGAGAAAGGACTCAACATCCGCTGCGCGGAGGCGGACCGGAGTCTCGATGCGACCGCGCGTATGGCTGACCTGGCGCACGACCATGTCCGGGTTGACGTAGACCTCCTCAATGTCATCGTCATAGAGTGCCTCTAGGATGGCTTCGCCCAGGAACTGGCGCATGAGCTCCGCCAATCGCTCTGCGTAGTCACTCATCGCCTTGAAGCGCCAAATGCAGGGGCGCCAGCCTCCGACGCGCAGCATCAGAAACCGGCGTCAGCACCAGAAAGGGCGGCGCGCACTCCACTGGGCCAAAATAGCGGCTGTCATAGCTGCGTGGGCTATACGTGCTGAGGACGAAGCACTCACCCGCTGCGAGCACATGCGTGCCTTCCGCCGCTCGGACCAAACGCCCTCGGGTATCGCGTTCCTGGAGCGGATCCTTGAGTATGGTGCGTGACCCTATGCGAATCTCCTCCTTGCTCACGAACACTGTGTCGCCTGGCAGCCCAAGCACCATCTTCCCGATCGGCGCGGTGCCTCCGGGGCAGGAGCCTGGACCCACATAGCCGCGCGCCCGTGCCAACGGCGCTGCGCGCCATGGGGTGCACACGCGCAGGATGTCGCCTCGCCGAACGCCTTCCCGCATCTCGGCCCTATATAGACCGCGCGGAAGCGACGCGGTGAGGTTGTAGTGCAGCGGCAGCCTGAGGCTGCGCCACGGCGCCACATGCATGACCGCCATCAGCACCAAGAGACCCGTGGCAATAGCGCCGGCGACGCGTATCACGTCAGCAACTCAAATTCGTTCAGCCGATACCCCACACCATTGACCGCCAGGATGTGCCGTGGCTTCTTTGGATTCTCATCGATCTTGCAGCGAAGCGCATACGCATGGCGGTCTATCGTGCGCGTTTCGATGGTGGCTGGAATCTTCAGGACATGCACGTTGAACTCCGGACGCGAAACGGCCCTGCCTTCTCTGTAGGCCATATGCCGAAGCACGCCCCATTCCATGGGCGTAAAGTGGACTTCCTCATCGCCGCGTCGGGCCTCATAGCTTTCGAAGTCGGCGACGACATCGCCCACCCTGATTCTCTTTGGCAGGGCGCGTGTTGTTTCAGAGCGGCGGCGCACCGCCGCGGTGCGCGCCATGAGTTCCCGGCTGCTGAATGGCTTGACGACATAGTCGTCAGCGCCCATATTCAGTCCTTTTACGCGGTCCGACTCCTTTACCTGGCCAGACACGATGATTACCGGCACCGTGATCCCGGTGTCGCGCGCTAGGCGCAGCACCTCCAGACCGCTCATCTTGGGCATCACGTCATCAAGCACGACCAGGTCGAAGGGCCCGCATTGGACCAGCTTGTGCGCGGCCTCACTGCCGTCTTCGCATAGGACTACTTCGTAGCCTTCGCGCTTGTAGATGGTCTCAAGCGTCCTGCTCATGTACCACTCGTCGTCGGCTACGAGGACACGCGGCGATAGGGAGGTATTCTTAGTGCTGTTGGTATACATGGCGTTTTACTGGTATGGTATGTGAAAATCCGTCGGAGGCCTGCTCGACCGGAAGCAACACGCGAAACGTCGTGCCGCCTCCAGGCGTGCTGTCTACTTCTATTTGCCCCTTGTGCGCGTGCACCATCTTTCGAGCGATAGAAAGGCCCAGTCCCGTGCCCGGGCCGTCGTGCCCCGCGCGGTAGTAGGGGTCAAAGAGGCGCTGCCAGTGCTGCGGCGCAATGCCCGGTCCCTGGTCCTGTACCTCCAGGACGACATACGTACCATGATGGCGACGGTGCTCAAAAGCACGTAACAGGATGCGGTGCGGCTCACTGTATTTGACCGCATTATCCAGCAAGTTGTCCAGGACGCGAGCGAGCGCGGTGCGGTCAGCAAATATGTAGGGCAAGGCCTTTGGAACGTCCAGATCGAATTTGTAGCCCTGGTGGCTGTGCAGGCTTGCATGCAGACGGACCGTGACGTCCAGGAGCGCCTGGAGGCTGACGCCTTCCTGGCGCAGCTGTATCTCGGGACCCTTGGCATGGCCAACCAGGACCGAGGCAAGCTCTTCAAGTCGCTTTACCTGTGCAGAGATGCCGTCGTGGTACGCCTCGCGCTCCTTGGAGTCCGGCTCCAGCTCGCGCAAGAGGCCGTTGTAGAGTTCTATGGCGCAGAGAGGCGACCGCATGTCGTGCGACAGGCTCGCCAGATCCAGTCTGCCGGATGTGCTCTTCTCCGGCTCCGCTGCACATGGCAGGGCATGTATCACTGGTGGGGATGCAGGCATAGGCCAGGGTCCAAATTGGTGTCGTTACTGTTGGCGCTACGCGCCGCGCTTGGGGCCGCATGCGAAACTCGCACTGAACGGGACATTGGGTTCGCTGGCCACCTCGCTGGACAGCCACTGGGACCCTGGCGGAGTTGCGGCACAATTGGTCCCAAAGCCGTCGATTGGCTTGGCCATCGCCATAGCCAGCCCGATCGATTGCCAGGCACGTACAAAGTCAATTCCATCATAGTGTCTACCCATGGGGCACTGACCAGTATACACGAAAGAGCAGGAGATTATTATATGTGTCGTAGAAATAATTGTGACGTTTTGATAAAGGCCATGATTTACGGGTTGCTTCCGCCCCCGAATCGCATGCGGCTGTTGGAGCGCTGGAGGATTTCTTCAAGTGGGAAACCAGGGCCCCTGGCGCCTTTTTTCCGACCCTCGCTGCTTATGGAGGAGAAAGCTGGTAGCGGCCGGCCTGGCGCGTAGCCATTCTGTCAAGGGTCGAATAGCCCACGTTGCTACGAGCCATGCTTCGCGGTCTGGCCGGTTTGTGCTGTGGCCTCAACAACCAGCTCAGACTGCGCTGCATCGCAAATCTGGCAACCTTCGCAACGAGGTGGCACTGTAGAGATCTCCGGCTTGCCACCGAATTTGACCTGTAGTGCCGCCAAAGAACGCCAGCGGAGCACATGCGTTGAATGGGCAGCCTTCCCTGCTGGTAGGCATGTGGCCATATGGACTGCTGGTAAGAATTCGCCCGCAGCAATGCGCCGCATTGAGTACCTTTTGCGTCTTTCACGAATCTGCCCCTTACGCCCGATGCATACGACATGCTGCCCTGGCGCAGATGAATTCTTGGCTCTACCCCTTTTTTAGTGGGTAAGCTCACCTGCGGACGCTTTCGGGGTAAAGATCCAGGCCTCCGAGGTGAAAGTAAATGGCGTTAGCAAACCGCCGTTTGTTGCGGAAGCCCCTACTGCGCACTTTGATTGTTTTGATCCGGCTGTTGATGCCTTCCGCAGGGCCATTGCTCACCTTCAGGATGATCGCATTGAGGATACCCCACAGGTGTGTTTTGATGGTTCTGGCGGCTGCCTTGACCGGTTCCAGCCGACACCGCATGGCCCACGACAACCATCGTTCCCAACCCTTACGCGCCCATGTGCGGTGGACATAGTGCCACAACTGCAGGGCCATTTCCTTGATAGCCCACGCGCGGGCCGTCTTCAACGTGCTGGTACGCAACTGCTGGAAGCGCGCCTTCTGCTTAGCAGACATGTTGGCCGGGTGAGTCAACCAATCATACTTGGTTCCCTTGAGGTCTTCCAAGCCTTCCTTCATCAATGCCCGGTGCTCCTGGCGCCGAACCTTGTCCACGGCAGTTCCCAGACATTTCACCACGTGGAATTTGTCAAAGGCCACCTTCCGTTGCGCCTCTGGCACATGCTCCAGCGTGGCGTTGATGTAGGCCGGCCACATGTCCATGCTGACACTCTCGATGCCCTCCAGCTGCTCCAAAGTGAGCCCAGCATACCAACGCGTAAGTGTTTCTTTCTTACGGTCTTCGCCCACATGCAGCACCGTACCCGCCTTCGCATCCGAAACAATGGTGACATACGCATGGCGCTTGCGAAAAGAGGTCTCATCCACGCCAATATGGGCAACATTCCGTTCCTTCCTCCGCGCAAGGCCTCGTTGCACCGCACGCTGCATGATCCCGTCTATCGCATTCCAGCTCACCCCCATCAGACGAGACACCGCCGACACACTCGCCTCCTGCAGCCAATCAATCACCAGCGTCTCAAACCCTGCAGTGAACCGTGACATAGGTTCCGCCCATGGAACAGGCACGGTGCGCACTCCATGCTCCGAACATTCCACGCGGGGGAGCTCCGCAACCACCATGGTGCGATACTCGCACAGGTCCAGGTGTCGCCATTGCCGGCGACGGTGGTCGTAGCCCGGAGACGCCGAGCCGCACTCCGGACAAGACAGCTGATGGCCGTCCTCGCAAGCTACATGAATCCGGACTTCTTGCGCCTCATGCGCAAACGTCACCTCGGAAACCTTCCAGGGAGCCTGGACGCCCAAGAGGCAACCGATGTCTTTCTTTAGTTGCGACATATCGTTGCTGGGGTTAGAAAACGTGTGCGCCATCGTGATGATGGCCTTGAAACAGACAAGAAGCGGGTATGAATCCGCATCATCTCATATCGTTTCCCGTTGAATACAACATTGCACCCATCTGATTAGGGGAAGAGCCGAATTCTTTAACCACCGTCTGGCATCGCGGGAGCTGCGCAAGTACCGGCGCCGAGGACCGCGTCGCTCCTCACGAAAGCTGATTGATGCACTCGTGGCGGAAGGCGTAGAAGCATGTACGCTACTGGATATCGGGGGCGGCGTCGGTGCAATCCAGCACGCGCTATTCGAGGCGGGTGCAGCCTCTGCGGTGTCCGTCGATGCGTCCGTTGAGTATATGCGCGCCGCCCAGAGGGAGGCGCTTCGGATGGGAAATCGTACGCACACATCCATGTACCACGGCGACTTTGTAGACCTGGCCGGCAAAATCGCGCGCGCGGACATTGTCACGCTGGACCGCGTACTTTGCTGCTACGAAGATGCCGCGAGGCTCGTCGCTGCCTCAGCGGCCAAATCCAAGCTCCTATACGGCCTCGTATATCCGCGGGGCTCACCGCTGTCGCGCCTGGGCATCTCCCTCTTTAACGGGCTCTGCTGGCTGAGCCGAAAGAAGTTTCGCACTTACTACCACCGCCCAAGCAGAATTCGCAGCTTACTAGCCTCCTTGGGTTTTTCCGAGGCCCACAGCGCCAAAACGCTAATCTGGCGTATCCAGGTCTACAAGCGTTAGCCAGGGCCTTGCCGGCGCCGGCCTGCGGCATGAGCGACGCAGGCCGCATGCAGCAATTCAGGTGGATCGTATACGAGGTGAGAGACAGCCGCAAGAAAGTATTTGCAAGTTTGTCCGGCCAGGTAACCCGTGGCAGCGTCCCTGTGATTCAATCCGTGGCGCATACGAGTGTAACCCGAACTACATGCGCTCCTCCCTCTCAGAGCTTGCGGAAAGGGGCTCTCGTCTTTCGAGAAACCCCTGACCAAATTGGACTTACAGCGGACTTTGTGCTCTCCAAATCGTGGAGGCACTGCCAGATCTACATCCAAGCTGCGCGCCTGACCACGCTTAAGGTCATAGTACCCGATCTCGGATGCTCCGTGCTGCGCTCGAATGCCAGCTTACACGGTTCGCGAGTATTCGTGCTAACCGATTGCCGACCCGCTCGCGCAGCATCGCACCACAGTGTCTGCACGGTTGCGCCCGTATAGGTGCTGGCTACTGGTGCAGTCAATCCACCAACGCTTCCGATCCTGAGTGATTAGTTTTGCAGGACCGTCTCCAGGAGCCTGTGTCATAGGAATGCCGATACCCCTTGAGTAGACGACTCCCATTCACTTTGTGGGCTACGGCGCGTACTGGCGGCCCTGCGTCCCAATTCGGCTGCCAAAAGTCGATGCACGATGGGTATGCGTGGAGCGCAGAGGTCCCCGACATTTTCAGTGGCGCAGGCTCCTAGTCAGCTGTCATACATCACGCAACTCAGGCCTCGCTTGCGCCCCGCCCATCGTGCGCAATTCGGGGGCCTGCATGCCCTTGCAGCGCAGGCCTGGGGCCATGACCGTTGCTGCTCAGCACCATTGACGGGCTCGTGCGTTTGTGCAAATGGCTAGCCAGAATGCTCGTCTATGCGCGTAACGCTTCGCTCGCTGTGGCTGCTGCTGCCCTTGGCACTCACTCTGTCCGCCTGCTCTTCGTTGAAGCAGGCGCTCTCCAACAAGGAATGCCGACTAGAGGCGGGCAATCCGTACGATGTCGTCGCGATTGATCTGGCGCAGCATTCCATCACGCTTCTCTGGAAAGACGACAGCGGCGAGCCGCTTCTGACGCTCGCCAATGCGCGATCGATGCTTGAGGCGAGCGGCGACAGCGTAATAGCCTTGACCAATGGCGGCATCTACACCCGCGAGTATGCGTCCCTGGGGCTGTACGTCGAAGGCGGTGACGAACTCGTGGCGCTAAACCACGCAGACGGATATGGCAACTTCTACCTCAAGCCGAATGGCGTATTTCTGGTAGCCGGTGGCAGTGCGCACATCATTGAAGCCACCGAGTACGATTCCTCTGTCCCTGCGCCGGACTATGCGCTGCAGTCCGGGCCGCTCCTCTTGCTGGATGGCGCCATTCACCCGGCCTTTACGCGGGGCTCCACCAACTGCCGACTGCGAAGCGGCATAGGAGTGGATGCCCAGGGCCGTGTGTACCTGGCAATCTCCAATGGCGCTGTGAATTTCTACGACTTTGCCATGCTGTTCAAACAGGTACTGCGGTGCGAAAACGCGCTTTACCTTGACGGGGCGATCTCTACGCTATATGCGCCGGTGATTGGGCGCGAGAGTGGATCCAGGACGCGGTACGCGACGTTCTTGGCGGTGGTTGCGCGAAAATGAGCGCTGGCGTTGCCCCGCCAGGATTCGAACCTGGAACCTCCTGGTCCAGAGCCAGGCGCTCTGCCAATTGAGCTACAGGGCAAAAGAGCGGTCTAATACCGGGGTACCTCTTCGGTTCCTTGCGCCAGCCCATCCACGCGCTCCTTCGCCACCCCTCGCCACGCAGCAAGCTGCTCTGCCATAATGCTGCGAACCCGCTGGCGAAGGACTACAGTGTCCTGCGCCCTAAGCCCCGCCGTGGGCACAGGCGGCAACACGCGCACCCGGACGTTTGCTGCGCCAAAGCGCCACTCGCCTCGCGGCAACGCGTCCTGCGAACCGTCAATGACCATGGGAAGGACCGGCACCTGCGCCTTGATCGCCAGCCGAAACGCTCCATCGTTAAACGCATACAGTCGGCCGTCCGGCGACCGCGTCCCCTCCGGAAAAAATATCACCGATACCTTGTGCTTAAGGTACTTTCGCGCTGCAACCAGCGCGCGCGCGCCGCTGGCCTTGTTGCCGCGATCCACGGTGATGTCACCAACGAGCCGCATAAGCGTGCCGATCAGCGGAGTCTTCAGCAGCTCCTGCTTCGCCACCCACTTCATCTCCCAAGGCACACCGCTGATGATGGGAATGTCTGCCAGCGACAGATGGTTTGAAACAACTACGTAGGGGTTGCGGGGATTGTCTAGCTGCGTTCCTTCGAACTCGACACGCCAGGCGCGGTTAACCTTTGCCATGGCGCTGCCCAGGCGCCGAAACACCCGGCCACAACGGTACAGGCCCGGCCCGCGATCAAAGAGTCGTGCAAGGGCCGTCATGGGTACCCATAGCAGGATCAGCGATACGAGCCCAACCCACGTGAGGGCCGACTCGAACCTGGAATGCAGCTGCATGATACTTTAAACGCGTTAGCCCCCAAAAACGCATATAATGCCTAGTGCGTTTCATTCTCATCAAATTCCGCACAGTGACATGGAAGACCCGCTGCACGCCAACTGGATGCGGTACTGTCTGACGCTGGCCGCGCATGGCAATAGCCTTGTGAGCCCCAACCCACGGGTTGGTGCGGTAGTGGTGGGCCCGAATGGCTTGAACCTAGGCGAAGGTTGGCACACCAGATTCGGTGGTGACCATGCCGAGCGCATCGCCCTGGGAGATGCCCTTGAAAGGCATGGCCCTGCCGCACTTGAAAGCGCCACGCTCTTCGTAAACCTGGAGCCGTGCTGCCACGTTGGCAAAACACCGCCTTGCACGGCGTCAATCCTGCAGCACGGTATCCCGCACGTCGTGGCGGGCATGGCGGACCCGAACCCCAAGGCCGGCGGCGGCGCAGAATTCCTGCGTACCCAAGGCGTGGAGGTCACAGTAGGCGTCCTGGAAGACGACTGCCGGCGCCTAAACGAGGCCTTCCTCCATGGCCTGCGCAGCTCAAGGCCACTGGTGACCCTCAAGATCGCTCAGACGCTTGACGGCCGCGTTGCCACCTCAACGGGCCACTCCCAGTGGATCACCGGCCCCGAAGCGCGACGCCTGGCGCATGAGTGGCGTGCCGACTCAGACGGCATCCTGGTAGGTAGCGGCACGGCCCTGGCGGACAACCCATCGCTGAATGTGCGGCATGCCCAGGGGCCCAATCCGCGACGCTTTGTACTCGACCGCCGAGGCACCCTGCCCGCCGACCTGAAGCTCTTTTCCGATGGCATGCCAACGACTGTGGTATTGGGGCCCTCGGCCACACCTGCCTACGAAGCACGGCTGTTGGCAAGCGGTGGCGCAGTGATACGCACTCCAGAGCGTGGCGGGCACCTGGACCTGGCGGCCCTGCTTGATCAACTGGCGGTGCAGTCGCTCATGGTTGAGGCCGGCCCAAGCCTCGCCAGCGCTCTGTTGAGGCAAGACCTGGTAGATCGGCTGTTTGTCTTTTCCGCACCAAAGATGTTGGGGAGCGGAATGCCGGCCATTGACGGGCTCAAGGTCGATACTCTGGATGACGCACTATCTTTCGCGGAGCATCGCTGGGAATTGGTGGGGCGGGACATACTGCTCCGCGGGTACCTACGCGCAGTATAGACGGGAGTCGCTAATGTTTACAGGCATCATTGAGGACGTGGGGCGCATACTTCGGACAGTCGAGCGCGCCGATGGGTGCCTGCTGCAGATAGCAGCTACTTTTTCCGACACGCTCGTGCCGGGTCAGAGCGTGTGCGTCAACGGCGCCTGCCTTACGGTGACAGGCATACACCCGGACGCCTTTGACGTTACCGCCGTCGGCGAAACCCTTCGCAAAACCACGCTCGGCCTGCTTCGCCCTGACTCACTGGTGAACCTGGAGCGCGCGATGCTGGCCACAGCGCGGTTCGAAGGCCACATCGTTCAGGGACATGTCGACGGCACCTGCCGCATCAGCGCGGTGCTGCACGAGGACCACGACCGCCTCTACACCTTCAATACGCCGCCGGATCTGCAGCCCTATCTGATCTCCCAAGGGTCCGTAACCCTGGATGGCATCAGCCTAACCATCACGCGCAAGGCCGCGTCTTCATTTACAGTGGCTATCATCCCGACTACGCACGAGCATACGACCGCGCGCTACTGGCTGAAGGGTGCGCTGGTCAATGTAGAGTGCGATGTGATAGGCAAACACGTGGTGCAATACCTGTCCACGACGAAGAAATAGACCTACCTGTCTCCCTGGCAGTCGTCGAATCAGCCACCCCCGAATTTTCGTGCTGCTACATTGGCATCGCCTTAAGAGCGCTGACATGCACGTTTAGCGCATGATTGATTCGCAGCCCGTAGGTGCCCTGCGTGTTTACCTCCGAGTGCGGCAGACGTGCCACCAGCTGATTGTTGACCCAGAAGATCACATCGTTGGGTCCATTCACAACCGCGAGTTGGTTTTCTACGGCGCTCTCGCTGTCCGGCCCGTAGGTTGCTATGGCATCATGGGCAGTCCAGTTGTTGATGACCACAGTTTCTGCTCCCACGCGCCGCTTGATCAGAAACTCTCCGGTGTTGCGCAGCAGAAAATAGTCGTACGTAATTTCGTCGGTATCCAGGTCCTTTCCAGCAAAGAAGAGGCCGTAGGCTTCGCGGCGCTCGCCCGGGTCAAACAGGTGGATCGTCGTTTCAATGCGATAAAGGCCATCCGCAATGCTGTATGGATGGTAGAATATAGCCGCAGGCCCCGTCGTGATGTGCCATCCGGGTGTCATGTTCACAAACCAGATGTCTACGCTGTCCTTTGCGGAACCCACCGTAAGGTCCGGCATGGGTTGGTCCGTGCGAACTACCCAGGTCGGGGGCGTAGCCATGTTTTCGCCCTCGGGCTTCTGCGGATCGGGCTGAGCATAGATCGGTAGCGTCAAAAGCGCAATTGTGGGGAGGATTAAAAGGCGGCGCATGGGATCAGCAGACTGGTTAGGTAAGGCGTTGTTGTAGCCGTGCAAAGATAGCGCTTCGCCGGCATTTGTGCAGGTAGGGGGATGTACTTGCGCTCGCACTGCAGCCAGGATTTCCCGAGGTGCGCATGTTACCCTGGTACCGAGAGCGAACAATGAAGCTGTCTCTGGCGTATTTATGTGCTAATTCGCCGAAAACCCGGTGCTCCACGAGATCTCCATACTGGAAGACGTTGACACCCGCAAGCTCGCCTACACCGAAGCGGACGGGGCGCGTCAGGTGTATCTGGAGACCTACGGGTGCCAGATGAACGTGTCAGATTCCGAAATCGTCGCGGCAGTGCTGCGCGAGGGGGGCTATGGCCTGACACGTGATGCCAAGAGCGCGGATGTCATCCTGCTCAACACGTGCGCCATCCGCGAAAACGCGGAGCAAAAGGTGCGGCACCGGTTGGGCCATTTCCGTGCACAAAAGCGCAAAGCCCGGAGAACGCTGAAGATCGGCGTGCTCGGGTGCATGGCTGAGCGGCTGCGTCATAAGCTGCTCGAGCAGGAAAAGCTTGTTGACCTCGTCGCCGGACCCGACGCCTACCGCGACCTGCCGCGCCTGCTCCAGGAGACCCATGAGACCGGGCAGGCCGCCATAAACGTTCAGCTGTCGCGCGAAGAGACCTACGCCGACATCGCTCCCGTGCGGGTGGACTCCAACGGGGTTACGGCGTTCGTATCCATTATGCGGGGCTGTGACAACATGTGCGCCTTTTGCGTGGTACCGTTTACGCGCGGACGCGAGCGCAGCCGGTCCGTAGCCACCATCGTAGATGAATGCCAGCAGCTGATCGACGAAGGCTACAAGGAGGTCACGCTACTCGGGCAGAACGTCAACTCGTATCGCGACGGAGCCGTAAGCTTTGCTGAGCTGCTTTTTCGGGTCAGCATGCTTTCTCCCGACCTCCGCATCCGCTACTCCACGAGTCACCCCAAGGACTGCACCGACGAGTTGCTGCATGTCCATCGGGAGCGCGCGAACGTGTGTGACTACATCCACCTGCCCGTGCAGCACGGCAACACGGACGTTCTGCGGCGCATGCGCCGAGGATACACGGCCGAGCACTACCTGGGCCTCATTGAACGGGCACGCAGGGTGTGCCCGGGCGTGTCGCTCTCCACGGACATCATCACAGGGTTCTGCGGAGAAACCGAAGCTGAGCACACAGACACACTCGCCCTCCTGGAGGCCGTGCGTTATGACCACGCATACATGTTCATGTATTCGGAGCGGCCAGACACCTACGCGGCGCGAAAGTACCAAGACGACATCCCAGCAGCCATCAAAAAGCGGCGACTGACCGAGGTGATCCAGCTGCAAAACAGCATCGCTCTCGAGAACAATCAAGCCGAAATTGGCCGTATTCACACTGTCCTGATCGAAGGCGACAGCCGCCGCAGCACCGCGCAGCTTCGCGGCCGCACCGACGCCAACAAGATGGCAGTCTTTGACCGGCAGGACTACGCCAGGGGGCAATATGTGAACGTATCAGTCACCAGCTGCACCTCGGCCACCCTCTTGGGCAAGGCCATCGGGCCGGCCTGAAGCTACACGATCCCGGGGCACCATGAAAGCACTAGCGGATACCTTTATCTATAGGCCAGCTGACTAATACGCATGGATCGTCAGGCTGTACAAGAGCGCTTTGGCATCATCGGCACCTCTGCTGCGCTCCGCCATGCCGTTGACCGGACACGCCTGGTGGCCCGTACCAACGTCACGGTACTCATTGAAGGCGAGAGTGGCGTAGGCAAGGAGCTCATTGCCAACGCGATCCACGGCCTCAGCCTGCGCCGGCACGGACCGCTCCAGGTCATCAACATGGGTGCCATCCCCGAGGGTCTGATCGAAGCGGAGCTCTTTGGCGCCGAGAAGGGCGCCTATTCCAGCTCGGTGGAAAAACGCATCGGCTACTTCGAGAAGGCGGACGGCGGCACCATATTCCTGGACGAGATCGGCGAAATGCCTCCGGCGGCCCAGGTGCGCCTGCTCCGCGTGCTGGAATCCGGGTCGTTCAGTCGCGTCGGGTCTTCGATGATGCGCACAACGGATGCACGCGTGATCGCCGCCACCAACAAGGATCTGGCCCGCGAGGTGAAGGCCGGGCGCTTTCGCGAAGATCTGTACTACCGGATCAGCACGGTTATCATACGTGTACCGCCGCTAAAGGAGCGCAGGGAAGACATCTATCCCCTCTTTCAGCGGTTCCTGCACGAATTCTCCCAAAAGTACAACGCTTCACTGCGCCGCCTGACGGAAGACGCCGTCGCGCTGCTCAAGCAGTACAGATGGCCCGGTAACGTTCGCGAGCTCCGCAACGTGGCGGAAGCCGCAACGATCACCAATACCGAGGCCACGGTCAATGTCGACATGCTGCGCCCGCTCTTGCGCGGCGTGACGCATCAGCGTACTACAGCACTCGTCCCCGTCACCCGCGAGGAGACGGTTTTCCCGGAGCAAGCTCTGATATACCGCGCGCTGGTGAGCCAGCAGGCAAGCCTGGGGGAATTGCACGACGAGATGCGCAAGTTGCGCACCGGACTGGAAGAAGTGGCTGCCCACCTGCGCGGTAGTGGGCGTATAGTGCAGATCGCGGAATCCCCACGGAACCTGCCCATGCTGCCCGTGCACACGGATTCCAACGGGTCTGAATTCATCGAGTACGAGGAGGCCCAGGAAGACGAAAAAGCGGCAAGAGAAGGTGGCGAAGACACCATCCCGAGCCTGATTACTGCAGAGCGCGCGCTCATAGCCCGGGCGCTGAAGCACTTTGGCGGCAACCGGCGCCAGGCAGCCAAGGCGTTGGGCATCAGCGAGCGATCGCTGTACCGCAGGATCAAGGAGGCTGAAGGAGCGGCTTCCTGACATGATGCGTTCGGCTTGGTGCCTGTTGCCGGTGTGGCTCCTTTCGGGATGCGCGTACTACAGCTTCAGCGGCGCGTCCATCCCGCCGCACCTCTCAACCATCGCTATCCCGCTAGCAGAGGACAACAGCATAAGCCCGCTGACAGTGCTTGACGAAGCGCTGACAGAACTCCTCATAGACCGCTTCGTGCGCCAAACCCGCCTCACCTTGGTCGAGGATGAAGCCGAAGCTGACGTGCTACTCACAGTGCGGATAGATCGATACTCCAATGCCCCCACCTCCGTTACCGGGCAGGAACGTGCGCAGTTCAACAGGGTGTCGCTCTCGGTTTTTGCGCGGTACTACAATAGGGTCGATGACGAGGCATTGGAGCGCAGCCTCAGCAACTTCGACGACTACGATCCGCTTGCCGGCGGCCTGGAGGCTGAGGAATCTGCAGCCCTTGCCGCATTGGAGAACATCGCTGACGACCTCTTCACGGCGGCGACCTCAAACTGGTAGCGTGCCATGATCGCCTTCCTGTATGCGTTCGCGATGATCGTGCTGGTGCTGTACGGGGTTAATCTGCTGTTTTTGGCGCTCATCTTCGTACGGCACGACAAGACGCGCCAAGGCCGGGCCCAAGGCGCTACGCTAGCGTGCAATGGGACCGTATGGCCAGCCGTTACCGTCCAGGTGCCGCTTTATAACGAGGCGCTGGTGGCGCAGCGCGTCATTGACGCGGTCGCTCGCCTTGACTATCCGCGCGATCAACTCGAGGTCCAGATCCTGGACGACTCCACGGACGACTCCACTGCCATCATAGCGCGCCGCGTCCGGCATTGGTTCGCCCGTGGCATCAACATCACGCACATCCGGCGCACCTGTCGCGACGGCTACAAGGCCGGGGCCCTTGCAAACGGGATGACCCTGAGCCAGGCAGCGTTCATTGCCATGTTCGACGCGGACTTCGTGCCGCAGCCGGACTTCCTGAGGCGCATTGTGCCAGCATTCAATGACCCGACGATTGGCATGGTCCAGGCACGCTGGAGCCACCTTAATGCGAACGTGTCCTGGCTGACCCGGCTCCAGGCCTTTGCGCTGGATGGGCACTTTGCGCTGGAACAGGCGGCGCGACATGCCAGCGGTCACTTTATGAACTTCAACGGCACCGCAGGCGTATGGCGTCGCACGTGCATTGAGGAGGCCGGCGGCTGGCAGAGTACTACGCTGACTGAAGACCTCGACCTGAGTTACCGGGCACAGCTTAAAGGATGGCGGTTTCGCTTCATGGCTGACCTGGCAGTCCCCGCAGAGTTGCCACAAGACATGAATGCGTGGCGGGCACAGCAATTTCGTTGGACGAAGGGCACCGCAGAGACCGCCATCAAGCTCCTGGGACGCCTGTGGCGCTCCACGCAGACCGCACCGATCAAGGTCGAGGGCACACTGCACCTGACGGCGCATATAGTGTTTCCGTTCCTGGCGGTGGCGACGCTGCTGCATGCGCCGCTGCTGATTATGGAACACGCGGGCATTGGGCCCGGCCAATGGTATTTTACACTCATGGGTCTCAGCCTTGTCGGACTCTTGGGGTTCTTTTTGGCACAGTTGTTTGCGCAGCGCTCGCTGTACCCGGATTGGGGCCGGCGTATGATGTTCTTTCCTATGGTGATGGCTGGCACGATGGGAATGGCGCTATCCAACACGCGCGCGATCTGGCAGGCCGCCCGCCAGCATCGGACACCATTTGAGCGGACCCCGAAGCACACCGACAGGCCCTGGTGGACGTCTCGCTACGCGCAGCGCTCCGTAAACCCTGTAATGTTTGGCGAGGCACTACTGGCGGCCTATTCCATTGCTGGTCTGGTCGTGTTAGCTTTACAGGGCGCGTGGGCGGCACTGCCTTTTCAGGCGGTGTTTGCACTTGCGTTCTCATTTGTAACCTTCTGGAACGTGCTGCAGGCCCGTCGCACCCGCACACAAACCGCCTGAATTTATGATTGCTCACTCGCTCTCCAGTGCCATGGCCCTCATAGAAGCGGGGCGCGTTCATGAAGCCATAGATCCGCTGAGCATGCTGGCACATGACAACCCTGGACACCTTGGAGCACAGTACGCGCTTGGGCACGCCCTGGAGATTCTGCAGCGGTGGCCGGAAGCCGCGGAGACTTGGCTGGCCGCCGCAAACCTCGCCCGGGCGGGGACCGCGCCGGTTGATGTTGACCAGATTCTTTCGGATATGGAGACCGGGCAGTCGTCCGGCCCAATCACCGCTGCCCAGTTTGACGATCCGGACCCCACGCTGAGCGATAACGAAGTCGTGACAGAGACGTGGGCCCGAATCCTGTCTGGGCAGCAGCAATACGGAGAAGCCGCAAGGGTTTACCAAATGCTTGCAAGCAAGCACCCGGATAGCGCAGAACGTTACATGGAAAAGGCGCGAGAATTGCTGCAGCAGGCTGAGGGCGACACTGCATGACGCGCCTCCCGCTCAGTCCACAGCGAGAATGGATGGTTGCTGGGGTCATGAGCGGGACCTCCCTGGACGGCGTGGATGTAGCGATTGCCCACATTGCGGGGCACGGCCCCTCCATAGAGGTCTCGCAGAAAGGCTTTTCCACCACACCCTACTGCCCTTCGCTGCGCACGCTGCTGATGGAGGCGACAACAAGCGAGGCCTTTTCGATCACCATGCTGTCGCAGCTCAACGTACGCGTTGCTCACGAATACGCCCGCTGCGTCCTTAGTGCGATGAAGGCGGCCGGCGTTGACGCGTTGGACCTGGTCGGGTCGCACGGACAGACGATACGGCACGTGCCGGATGCCGCGCCCTGCGCTGAAATGGAGGTGGCATCTACGCTGCAGATTGGAGATCCGTCTGTGCTCGCCAACCTCTTGCGGGTTCCGGTAGTTGGGGACTTCCGGATGGCGGATATAGCGCTCGGCGGCCAGGGTGCGCCGCTGGTACCATATTACGACTACGTTGTCTTTGGCGATAAAAACCAGACGCGTGGCCTGCTTAACGTGGGCGGCATCGCGAATCTGACCGTGCTGCCATCGGGCGGGAACAGCAAGGACGTCTCCGGCTTCGATACGGGGTGCGGGAACATGATCCTTGATGCGCTGGCAGAACTGCTGCTCGGCATGCCATTTGACCGCGATGGCCGGGTCGCTGCGCTGGGCCGCCCGTCCGAGGCGGTGCTCAGTGAATTACTTAGGGATACATACTTCCTTATGCACCCACCCAAGTCGACCGGCCGTGAGCGCTACGGCCCCTCGTACGTGCGCCGCTTTCTGGCCGCTTGCAGCGAACTATCCAAGGAAGACATCCTGGCGACGGCGACAGCGCTGACCGCGCGCGCTGCTTGCCAAGCCTACCGCGCCTTTGTGCAGGGTACAAACCTTCTGGATGTTCTGATTGTATCCGGTGGCGGCCGGCGCAACAAGACACTGATGCGCATGCTCCAGGACTGCTTTGCGCCCGTGGAGGTTGCTCCTTCCGATGCTTTTGGGGTCGACAGCGATGCCAAGGAAGCACTCTGCTTCGCCGTGCTGGCTCACGAAACCATCAGCGGCCGGCCGACAAACATGCCCGGCGCCACGGGAGCGCTCCGGCCAACCATCTTAGGCAAGATATGCCTGCCCGGATGAAAACGCTCGGTGACATTGGCGAGGCTGGCCTCATCGCGCGGCTTCAAGCACTTGTCGACCCAATGCCGGGCGTGATCAAGGGCATCGGGGATGACGCTGCCGTATACGGCATGGGCTCCGGGCGCGCGCTTTTGGTCACGGTCGACACTATGGTAGCCGGCGAACACTTCTTGCCGGACCGTATGCCATTTCGCCTGATAGGGCGCAAGGCGATGGCGTCCAGCGTTAGCGACATTGTGGCCATGAATGGCCAGCCGCAGTGCGCAGTCGTCTCCCTCAGCGCCCCTGGCACCATGGGCGTAGCGGCAATAGACTCTCTTTACCAGGGGCTGCAAGAGCGAGCGCAGGAGTATAACGTTGCGCTCGTTGGTGGCGACACCACGCGGTCCCGCCTGCTCACGATATCGGTCACAGTGGTAGGCGAAGCGCTGCAGCAGGACGTGGTGCTGCGAAGTGGCGCTCAGCCTGGCGACGTGCTGTGCGTCACAGGCACGCTTGGCGCCTCTCACGCCGGGCTGCAGTGGATGCTGGCAGAGAGCTCGGAGCAGCGGGCAGCTGGTGAAGCGGCACTCGAGGCCCATTTTGATCCGGCAGCGCGACTGGATGTCGTTCTGGACTGGCGCGCACGCGGGGCTCGGCCGCATGCTCTGACGGACATTTCCGATGGCTTGGCCACGGAAATCCACCACCTCTGTGATGCCAGCCGCTGCGGCGCCATAGTAGACGCCGATACGCTGCCGGTTTCGGCGGTTGCAGTAGAGGTCTCCACACTGCTTGGCGAAGACGCCCTGGACTACGCACTGTTTTGGGGTGAAGACTACGAGCTCGTGTTTGCTGCTACAGAGAAAGACCTGGGAAAGCTTGATCCGTCAACTTATACGGCCATCGGGCGCTTTACTGCTGCATCGGACGCTGTCGTGGTAAAGCGCCGCAACGGGCGGGTGGATATGCTACAGCGCAAGGGGTGGGAGCACTTCGTGACTTAGTGAACCTGCGTTACGGGGCGTACCGTATTGTTACGCTAGGTGCCCAAATATGCTCGAACAGCGGTACGATCAGTTACTATAGTCGTACCTAAATTGCGGCAACTATATTCCGTTGCTTAAGCTGCTTCGCCCCGTCAGAAGCTACGCGCAGAAAGACGCCTACCGCCGTTGGCGGAAGGACTCCATTGACTTGCTCATATGCGAGCAGGTGCGCGGGCAGCACCAGGCCATACACATGCTGCAAAAGGTGCCCGACCGTACGTGGCGCTCGTTCGAGGATTCCTATATGTGGCGGTACCGTTCGACTCTTCGCGCCTGGGTGTTTCGCGAGGCGTTCACGCAGGTTTGAAAACTGGTGGAGAAGGCGCCTTGCACGCTTTGGCACTGGGATGTAGCTCCCTCCCCGGAACACTCAATCAGCGTAGTCCATGCGACGAGAGAGGATGCACACTCTGCCAAATGATTTGGTGGGCAAGGTTTCGCTTGAAGGCATAGTGGACGCGAATTTTTGAGTCCGCTCAACGTGAATGTAGTCGGCAACTTAGAATGGCTGCGCGACGCTCAAGCATCCCGGTAGCCCCCGAGTTTCCCCGGGGGCCCCGGACAGATCCGGACGTGCGCGCTAGCGCATCCGGCTCCTCCCTTGGGTCGCGCCGTCGCGCATGACGTTAGCAAGCCGGCAAGCCGACCCGCAGCCGTAACCGATCCACCCCATGGGACACGCAGAATCCGGCTCAGCGTCCGGTACGTGCAGGGCTTCGCGGTTTCCCCTTGGGCGCGACGCTTCGCTCCACCAGCTCCGCCACGTGGGCACCCACGCTTTGTTCGCCGGCTTCAAAGCTAGTGCTTGCCCGAAAAATGCCTGATCGGCTCTGCAGACCGGCAGTCTTGGGCGCATAGGGCAGATGTACGGGCCCGTGCGGCGGAAAATCGGGCATTTTGGAGTGTCGGGCGGCTGTTTTCGGGGCAGTTTCCCCAACGGCTGCCTGCGTTGTTTTAGCGAATGTTGCGCCGTTTTCCGATCTTAGTACCGTTATTGGCGTGATTAGTACGCTTCTGCCCCAACATTCGCCCGATTTACTGCCATGCGCGCGATCTTCGAGTCACAGTTTGAGCTTGGGCACACGCCCATTGGAGAGATCAGCTTTGACGCTCGGTCCAGAGACGATATTCCGGCTGCGCTCCGTGGACTGCAGGACATCTTCACGCACCGTGCGACACGCGAGCGGGTGTTCGCGATCCTGCGGGAGCAGTTAGGCGCGAAGGTCAATTTGCGGCGTGGTCGCCCGGGACTGTGTCTGTGGCGGATCTTCGTTTTAGGCACGCTGCAGAAGGCGCTCGACTGCGATTTCGACCGTCTGGTAGAATTGGCGAACTTTCACACGGCGCTGCGCCAGATGCTGGGGCATGCAGATTTTGGAGATAAGCACCAGTATCGCCTGCAGACCGTTATTGACAACGTGAGTCTGCTTACCGAGGAAGCGCTGCAGCAGATCAATGCGGTGGTGGTGGCCCGTGGGCATCAGCTGTTGAAGCACAAGAGCTCTGATCCGCTTCACTGCCGGGCCGACTCAGCGGTTGCGAAGACCCATGTGGAGTGGCCCACTGATGTCCGTTTGCTGTGGGATGCGCTGCGCCGTCTGATCAGGAAGCTGGCGCGTCTGTGCCAGCAGCATGCGATAGCGGGCTGGCGCAAGTCGCAGGCCTGGATCAAGAAAATAGAGCGCGCCTTTTATCGCGTGCGCACTTCCCGGCAGTGTCGTAGTGCATCGAAAGTGGCAGACTACCTTGCACTTTGCCGCACTATCGTGTCGAAGGCAGCGGCTACGCAAGCGATATTGAGGCAAAACGATGTTGAAAGCGCGGAGGTGTCGTGGTATTTGCGGACTGGAGGCAAGCTGATAGACCAGGTATCGCGCCGTTTGATCAAGGGCGAGAAGATTCCGCACGGCCAGAAGCTCTTCTCCGTGCATGAGCCCCACACGCGCTGGATCAACAAAGGGAAGGCGGGCGTGATGGCAGAGTTGGGCGTACCGGTCTGCGTGTTGGAGGATCAGCACCAATTCATTCTGCGCCACCATGTGCAGCACGAAGGCGGCGACCAAGACATGATCGTACCATTCCTTGCAGAGGCGAAGCGGCGCTACCCGGCGCTGGCATCATGCAGTATGGACAAGGGGTTTTACACGCCAGAGAATCGCGAGCAGCTTGACAAGTTGTTGGACCTGAACGTGATGCCTCGAAAGGGGCGGCTCCGTAAAGCGGACCGCGAACGAGAGACCCATCCGGACTTCGTGGCAGCCCGGCGTCAACATCCGGCCATAGAGTCGGCGATCAATAATCTCGATCACCGGGGGATGTCACTAGTGCGCACCCATGGCAAGGCCGGCTTCGACAGGACGCTGGCACTGGTAGTGGTGGCCACCAATGTGCACCGCATAGGTCAGGTTCTGAAGCAGAAGGAAGCGCGCCGACGAAAGTGGTACCAGGCACGCAGTAGGGCGCAGTAAGGCCCTACCAGCGCCGCCACGGGAGCAAGCCAGACTCCTTGCAATGGGGAGAGCGCAAACCTATATCGTGTTTGTAGTGCAATGGCATGAAAAGCTGGCTGAAGGCCGCGGCTTTGTGCCAAATCCACTCATATTCGGGGGCTGCGCGCCTTGCGCACACCCCTGACCGCGACTACAGGCTTACCGCCCACCCACAATCTGCCCGCAAATTGCTCCCAATAGGCCTTTTTCGGGCAATCACTAGCTACTATCATCGCGTCTGATTTCTCTCCATCGTACATCCTCTGATCAGCATTTAGCCTACGCTTTGGCGGCCCTCCCCGAGGGGTTGGGCAATGGAGAGACCTCTCAGGTCCCGACACAATACGTGCGTGCGTCCCTGGGTTCTCGGACACCGCGGGACTCTGCTCCCCCTTACCATAGCGGTGGAGCTGATGTTGCCTTCGACCATACGGAGAGTCTCGGCATCCCGGACGATAACTTTTTCGGTGCTCATTAGCCCTGGCCACACGTGCCGCTACCGACGCTTCGCTGTCACCCTCACGAGGGACAACGCACGGCTCGCGGAGACATGCAGTTGGTTAAACTTTCATGACACGGGACTTTCACCCGCTGTATTTGCGTCAGTTAGCCTGACGCACCCGCATTGGTTTTCCAGGAAGCGGGCCACTACCCCATGCCCGGTCCAGGCGGCACAGGCGTAGGCAGGGCGTGCGCGAAGGGGTCTTTATAGCACTTGGTCTGCTGCAACTCGGCGAGGTAGGCTCCATGCTTTGCCGACTCTACTCGAATGGGTTCATGTAGTACTCTGGGAGCATGCTCAAACATGCCCAGCCCATGTCAGTCATGAACAGGAACCCGATACGCTCTCTGTCTGTACTCGCCCGGATCTTGGGCATCTGGCTCCTGTGGTGGCCTTTCCTTACTGAGGCACATGCTGCGACAGCAGTTGCGATGGCCTGCCGTCAGCTCGTGGTGGGCGAAGAGATCCTCCCAAGGAGCTGTGGTTGCACTTGGACCTCGGAGGGAGGCACTTGCACCGCACTGCCTGAGCCGATTGCATCCTAGTGAGGATATGCCAGACCCTTAGAATTGTGGGGTAGAATGATGCTTGTACCGTACACGATACATTTCATGAGAAGACTTCTTGCATTTGGGTTGTGCATGCTGATTGCTGTACCCTTCAGCAGCGGTCAGCATAGGATCACGCTCGAAGAGGCATTTCGAATCGGTGATGCTCCAGACGGCTTGTTTTTCGCCAGGATACCAAAGATCTCGGTGGATTCCGCGGGCAGAATCTTTATCGCTGACGGGCATGCAGTCAACGTAGTGTCTTCAACCGGAAATGAGGTGGGGCTTATCGGGACGGAAGGCGAGGGACCCGGAGAATTCAGGCGGACATCATCCATAGTCAACGGACCCAAGGACTCCGTTTACGTTTGGGATGATGAGTTGCAACGCGTTACGGTGTTTGCACCAGATGATTTTCGATTCGTACGGACTCTAAGGATATCGTCTGAAGAACTTAGTTACCCTTTAGAGCTGCTGGGTGTAACAAGCCAAGGCATGGCTGTTCGTTACCACCGCTCCACTGAGCTGTTTGACCTTGAAGGTGCCGAACGCTCTAAAAGCGTATTCGTACTCAGCCTCGGTGATGGCAAACGGCACGCTCGACCGCTGGTTGTGCTGCCGGACATGGAACGCGTGAACTATCCGTTGTCTTCCGGAACTTTATACGGGTTTCCTATGCCATTCGGCATGCGGCCGGTGTTTGAAGTGGGGCACGACGGACTTGTGTACTATGGAATGAGTGGTTCGGTGGATATTCGCATCAAGTCACTGGATTTCCTAGATCGTGGAGCAATCGTCTGGAAACACTCGCCAATGCCGGTTACCCGGTCCGACCGGGAGGACTTCCTTAAGAGGACAGGAGAGATTCCGAGTCTACGGAAGGCTTTGGAATCAGCCACATTGCCCCGGTACAAGCCAGCATACGATCAGCTCATTGTAGATGATCAAGCGCGTGTCTGGCTGAAGCTTAGCACCGCTTTTGGTGCCCAGAATGCTACTTGGGTTGTCCTGGACCAGACCAGTCAGGAAGTAGGGCGATTCGAGCTGCCAACAGGATTAAATGTTGAGGCTGTCCGTGGTGATAGAGCATACGGTACAGTTGCGGCTGAAAATGGCGCTCCGTTGGTGATCGCATACGACATAACAGTATCGGGGCGTTGAGTTTCAGAGCACCAGACCTCAGCCCACGCAGCAGGGTACTGTTGGTACTTCTGCGGTTGTAGTGGCAATGACCGTCATGTGCTACGCAGGCAGTTGCGCACCGGCCGCGTACCAGGACGCTTACCCTTCGATGTAGTTCAACGGGTCTTGCCGCTCAGACTCGAATGAAGGTTCAGGTGGTTTCCGGAACGCACCCCTGGAGCCGGCCAGCCCCAGACGCGCGTCCCCCTCATCCCCTCAACAAACCGATACATTTAATCGTCGCAAACCGGGGAAGACTATTGACATTCATCATCAGCGGCTCAGATTCCGATCCTGGCCCCTTTCCAAGGTCCGTCCGTGCTCTATCGTGAGCCACCTGCGCCCGCGAGTCGGCCTCCAGCACGCGCTCCGGCACTGGTAAACAATGCCAAACACGCGTCAGCCATGAGCGCCGTTCGTGTACTACGTACTCCGCACGGTTCATAGAGGGCTGACCACTAGCTCGGCAACACTGAGCACATAGAAGCCACTTTCATTTTCCCGCCGAAGGTATATGCGGCCTTCCGCATCCTGCCACAGGATGGAAATGGAGATCTTGACCCTCTTGTTGCCATCCAATTCGGGATCATCTAACTGCAGCGGCCCATACCCCAAAAGGGTGCCGTCTTGGCTGAACATTTCCGCGCTGGTATACCCAGTGTCACCGAGCGGGGTCTGCTTCGTAAAGTTGACAATCTCGCCATTGGCCAGAATTACGAGGCCCAGACTCCAGTTCAAGATTTTCGCACGGAAGATTCCCGTCGGGCCAGATGATACAATAGCAGACCTGCGATAATTCAGGTTCGCCTCAAAGTCGCGCTCGCTCACGAGGATATATGGTATTCTGGGAGCTGGTCCGCCTTGCAGCTTGTCCATAACCCAGGTGTCATTCGACCGTGTGTATCGGTAGACGTATCCACCGTAAACCTCATGGGCCAAGACTATTGTATCCGAGCCGTTCGTTGCGACCTTCAATGCAGCTGACACACGGGACTGTTCCCTTTGGAAGGGTATGTCAAGGTTAAACAGGTTCCCCAGCTGCGCAAACGACCCGAGCCAATTCAACTCGGTGTCGTGCAGATGCAGCATCGAGCGTTTCCCAGCAGGGCCGTCTCTCGATTTCACGTACTTGAGTACAAAGTCATCTTCAAGTGATAGGATTGGAGTTGGATGGATGGTCCGCTCTACCTCGAAGGCTTTTGTTTCGTGGCTATTGCCGAGCTCCGTGAAGATCGTGAACCGTGCACTGATTCGATCGGCGACGATCAGCCGATCCTGATCATCGACATGAATGCCAATGATGTCCTGCATTTCCCCCGGGCCTTCGCCTCTGCTTCCGACCGTGGTGACGTACTGCCCACTTGCATCGAATACCCGAACGTCCGCCCGCCTCCGATCCTTCACATAGATTCGGCCCTTCGAGTCCGTCCGGACCCGTTCGGGGAAAGTGAGGAGGTATTCGGCGGACGCCTCCTCGTCATCCCCTAAGACCAACTGCTCTATGAGCGTGAAGGACAGCTCCTGGGCCGAGGCCGGGGCCAGGATACAAGGCACTATGGCCAGCGCGACAAGGAATCGCCGCAAATCTAAATGATCGTTCATATACATCTTTGTGAACCGAAGAGCGGCATCCGATACCAGCCACGGCAAAGCCAGCACTGCTCGGTCATTCTGCCGGATAGATCGGTACGGCCACGCTGGCCTGCAATGTTAACCAACGCAATGCCCCTTTTCAAGTGCTGCTGAAAGCAGTTAGCCCTGCCCTGTAACCCATAGTCCGTGTTTGCACGGCTGCTCGGTCACCTGGCGTGGGCCCGTGCCAATCGCGGAGCCTGAAGATCGCGAAGGAAGCCCTATCGCAAAGAATCTCATGCGCGTCTGGGGCCGGCCGGCTCCAGACGCGCGTCCCCCTCCTTCCCTCAACAAACCTATACATTTAATTGTCGCAAACCGGGAATGACTACGGATATTCATCACGCATGATCAGCGTAACTGTTGTAGACCGTTGAGGGCGTGGCTTGACCTCTGCCATAGATACTATGCGGGTGATTGTTGAGGGTGGATGAGGATGCTGCCCGAATTGTGGTATGCAACTATTCGAACCCGGTCAAATTGTCAACGGTGATTCGCTTTTCGCTGCCGGCGACTAGGGCAGTAACGCTAAAGGTCTACGACACGACCGGGCACAAGATGACTTCGCTGGCTGATCGTCTTTTTGAAGCAGGCGCGCAAAGTGCCATCTCTAACGTCTCGTCACTGGCCTGCCGGGGAAATATTTCTACTCCATACTGGCGGAGGATCGCGTCGAAACGCATTCCATGCTACTGGTGAAATAGCAACGTGCCCAGATGCGTATGCTGACAAGATGGGTCTTCCTGATCTGCCTGCTAGTTCCTCTCGCTGCTAACGGGCAAAGTCGGATACTCATGCCAAGCCTTGACGTGGGCCTAGGCATGAGTTGGAAGGAGTACGAGTACCCAGGATATTTTATTAGTCGTAGGCACTGTTATGACGTACTGTTGCATGCGCAGCTTGTCATACTAAACCCAAACCGCACGCTGCTGCAAAATCTGAGGCCTTTTCATCGTGTGTCAATCGGTGCGTATTCGAAGTGTGACATTGGCATTGGAAGCATTGGGAGGTTTCACTTCAAAGGAGTCTCGGCCGGCGCTTTCTTGTCTACCCCGGTTTGGTCTGACTTCGGCTGGGCGCGTAGACTTCAAGGCCAGAGTGTGCGTCATGCCATTGAGATTCTTTGGACTTGGGATTTCTCTTTACCGCGATCAACTTGTGCACACATTCAGCTTCGACTTGATAGTCAGAATAGGCTGGAACGGCAGGGAAAAATGACCTCTGTCCACTATTGCCCGTGCGGCCCTCTTCTGCAAGCCCACTCGTGCCCGTGCGGCTTTGGCCTCGATGCGCCCCGCATGCCCCTCAGCACCTCGATTTGCTTCCCCCTAATGAACCTTGCTGGCAGCCGCAATGCCGCCACGACACGCACTTGATCGGGGGGCTCAAGACTCCTGACGCACTTGCCGCGGGCGTGGTTACCCGATACGCGAATCACAGCGCGCACTGCTCCAGCGGACGCACCTCGCGCTCAATCCCGGGAAAATCACGGCTGGCTTTACAAGCCTAACTCATGTACCGGCGCATTGGTCTCACTATCACCGAACGTGCGGATGCGCCGTTTTTCCCGGTCTATTCGGTTATTGTTTTTTCTCCATTCTTGGATAAACGGTAGGGAGTCCCCCCAAACCATCGAGGCCGCAGAGCTCGCCTGACAACCTCGTAGACTCTACGCCGCTCCAGGCGATGGATGAATGCCGTTGAGCTTCCTGCCTCCACCGTTACGTTGGTATAGCCCTAGTCAATCCGGCGCGGATGCGCTTCGAACCGTACCTTTGCTATAGGCAGCTTCCCTGTATCCGCTCCCGGGTCGGGGCTTTGTTCGCAGGCACGCGGGATCTGCACGTGATCCGGCAGGCGCCAAACGTGGGTTCACCCAGGAAACCGGCCCTTGGGAATGACCGCTTGTTGATTATGTAACCATGATGTAACACGCTCTGCGAATGCAAGGCATTAGATTTACCGCGTCCCAACCAGCCACCTCGCAGCCATGAAAAGCACCTTTGTATTGCTCTTTTCTATGCTTCTGACGGTCACCGTCAGTGCGCAAAGCAGCGTATCCGGCACCGTTAAAGATGCAGACTCTGGAGAGCCCCTGCCCAGTGCAACTGTCCTCGTGGCGGGCACAACCACGGGCACGATAACCGATGATAGCGGGCGCTATGTCCTTGATGGGTTACCGCCTGGCACACACACGCTCACCGTGTCTTACATCGGCTACTACGAAGCTACGCGAATCGTGACGATTCGCGGATCCGACATAGAAGCCAACTTCAGCCTGGCCTTTACAAGCTCTGCGCTGGAAGCCATGGAGGTCTTTGCCTCCCGCGCAATCGACCGGCGCACGCCCGTCGCGTTCACGAACATCGACAAGGTTGCCGTCGAGCGGGAGCTTGGGTCACGCGACGTTCCGCTTGTGCTCAACACCACACCATCGGTATACAGCACCGCCCAGGGGGGCGGGGCAGGCGATGCGCGCGTAAACGTCCGCGGCTTCAATCAGCGCAACGTAGCCATCATGATCAACGGCGTTCCGGTCAATGACATGGAAAATGGCTGGGTGTACTGGTCAAATTGGGACGGCGTTGGAGACGCCACGACTTCGATTCAGCTGCAGCGCGGCCTCTCCGCGGTTAACCTGGCCACGCCATCAATCGGCGGCACGCTGAACATCATCACGGATCCGGCCAACAATGCGCGACAAGTCCTTGTGAAGCAGGAATTCGGCAATGACGGGTTCTTCAAGTCCACAGCATCCGTATCCACGGGGCTCGTAAACAACAAATTCGCATTTACGGCCAGTGGCGTCCGAAAGACAGGAAACGGTTACTACGATGGCACGTGGACGGACGCATGGGCCTACTACGCGGCGGCCGCGTGGAACGTTAATGACCGCCACCGCGTCGATTTGTATGCGGTAGGGGCGCCGCAGCGTCACGGGCAGAATCTGTACCGGCAAAACATTGCCGCCTACAACCACGACTACGCGCGGAAACTCTTTGAAAAGGAGGGCCTGGAATCCACCACCATCGCTGACATTCTGGAGCAGTTTCCGGAAGGCGGCCGGCGGTGGAATCAGAACGTTTCGGCAGTTGGCTCCAGCTACAGTAGCCAGCAGCACGATGGCTTTGGCAACGTGCGCCGCGTCGTCAGCGACCGCATCAACGAACGCGAGAACTTTTTCCACAAGCCGCAGATCAATCTTAATCACTTCGCGCAGCTGACGGACCAGGCCTTGCTGTCCACAGTAGTTTACTACTCTGGCGGCAAGGGCGGTGGCACGGGTACCAAGGGTCGGATGGAGTGGGACTACTCCGGTCCCTCACGCGTGGTGAACTATGACGCCACCATTGCGGCCAACATGGAGAATGGGACGTCGCTCGGGGTTCTGCGTAACAGCCACAACGTGCAATGGACCATCGGTGCCATCTCCAAGGTAACGCACAACGTCAACCCGAGCCTGACAGTCGAAGCGGGAGTCGACTGGCGCAAGGCACAAATCGAGCACTATCGAACTGTTCGCGATCTGCTGGGTGGCGCCGGTTATCAGCGCTATGACAGTGACTTTTGGGGCGAAGATGGCAGGGTGCTCCAACCTGGGGATCGCTTCGACTATTATAACAGCAACACCGTTGACTGGCTGGGTGGATTCCTGCAGGGAGGGTACGAGCATGGGCCCGGATTCTTCTACGGCATGGTCGGGTATTCCGCAATCAAGTACTCCTATATGGATCACTTTCGGGACGACGGTGCCGGGCAGCCGTTCACGACCGCCACGGACCGAATCGGAGGCGCTCAGGTCAAGGGCGGCGCATCGTTCGCCCTCAACGATAACCTGTCGTTGTTCGCGAGTGCCGGCATAGTATCCAAAGTGCCGATCTTCGACGGCGCGATTGACGACGTCCAGGGCGTCCTCAACCCAGATCCAAGAAACGAGCGCTTTCTGTCACTTGAAGCGGGTTCCTCGTTCCGCTCGCCGGATCGCAAGTTCGCAGGTAAAGTAAGCGTGTATCACACTACGTGGAAAGACCGAACTATTACGCGCAGCATCGTCCAGGAAAATGGTGATGACGGGCTTATCAACATTAGAGGGCTTGATGCGCTGCACCGAGGCCTGGAAGCGGAGTTAGCGTGGCAGCCCATCGATTTTGCACGTGTGGATATGGCTTTTGGCGTGGGCGACTGGCAATACCTGGACGACGTAAGGGTCCTTTATACGCCGGATCAGTCCGATCCCGCCACACAAGAACAGCTGTCCCTCTATGTGAAGAGTGTCAAGGTCGGCGACGCTCCGCAGACGCAAGCGGCCTACGCGCTCACCTTTTACCCGACTCGCGGTATCTACGCGAAGGTGATCGGGCGCAGCTACGGCAATCACTTCGCGGATTTTGACCCGACAGGCCGGACCGTATTGTCACAGGCAGGTAAGAATGTGTGGGAAGCACCAGGCTATTCCGTATTCGACATTAGCGCGGGATACGATATTCCGCGCAGGCTTGCCAGAACCAACTTGCGAGTCTTCGCGAACGTCTTCAACGTCTTCGATCAGATCTTCATCCAGGACGCCACCAACAACTCACGCTTCAACGCGTACCGGGGCAATGGTACAGGCGCCAACGCCGCAGACGATGCTGAGGTATTCCTTGGCCTGCCTCGCTCCTTTAATCTGGGCTTGCGCGCAACGCTCCGCTAACAGAGACACTCCACCGCAGACCGTTTGAGACCATTGTCCTCAATGGATCTCCAGCGCGCGGCAGGCAATGCCTGCAGTAGCGGTGGCGGCACGGTAGGCCTCGCCTGCTCGCGGGCCTGATGGCGGCGGCGCAAGGGTGAGGATGTATTTGCTGACCTTATCCGGACGCGTCCGCAAGGCAACTTCGGCCCATGTTCTGATGGGCTCGCTATGTCGAGTGGGCATCCGCTTCAGTCAGCTATGCAGACTCGGTGGTGTTGCCAGTGAGCCGATATGCGAACCTGCAGCACCACCGTTGGCTCAAACGAGGCCATTGATGTGCTTAGCGTTACGGCGCATACGCTGAGCCACGCCCGCTGGCGGTATGCGAGATGGGTTTGCGGCGCGCGCCAGCTGTGGCTTTTCGCTCCCCCGACCCGCCAGATACTTTACGACGTCAATCGGGCCTGTGTTCAACCCGTCCGCGTCCCCCCATGCTCAGCAGACCCGGACACAAAGGGCATACGCCCTGTGGGTGGCTGCCGTCCGCGCACGTCGCAGTGCTTTTCGCGTGATCTCGGAGACATCCTGCGTCGTCAGGGAGCGAGGCTGGAGCCTGGCGTCTGCGAGCTCCAGAACCCGGTTCACGCCAGAAGCCGCCTAGGTGGACGGATTCTGGCCTCAAGGTCTTGGGCAGGACAAAGGGTCCGTGTCGTGTAAGTCACAGATCTAAATGATGGCGCGGCCGAGGGAGCGCATTGAGGTCACTATGCTGGTCGGCGGCTTGCAGACGTTACCCCGGGCTAGGATCTTGGCCGAGCTTCGTCGTTCTATGACTCGAACAGCATGAGTGGGCAGATGTCAAGGCCCCATTTGCAATACGATCAGGACCTGACTGCGTGCGGTTCTGGCCGCGAGATGCCGTGTGGAATGGCGACACGTAGGTACTTGAGGGTTCCTTTAGCGCAGAACTTGAATGCCACTATGGCGTAGTCCGCTAGCTGTCTCTAGCCTGCGGCCGAATATGGAATCATCGAGTGCAATGTGGCACTGTGTCACTGGAACGGTGCTTCTGCTTACTGCTCTCTCGTGGGCGTGCGGAGCGCCAATCGAGCCCAAGTCGGTTGAGGGGCTATCACTGTCCTTCGAAGGGCAGAGGATATCAACACGGGTATGGGAAAATGTCTCATTCCACAAGCTCCACGAGCTGCCGACAGAGCCGGAAGTCTTCCTGATTCGGCCTACGCGGATAAGGGCGAGTGAAGACGGGCATGTCTACATCGTGGACTACGGCGACATGAAGGTGAAGCGATTTGGACCGCAGGGACGGCATGTAGCTACCTACGGTTACGACGTAGGATCGGGACCCGGAGAATTGATGAATATTGTAAACTCAGGCACAATAGGGGACTCGGTAGTCTTTCTTGTTGACAATAGGCAGCGCAAAATATCGTTCTTTTCGAGTGACGGCATGTTGCTAGACGATGTATCAACGAAGGAAAGAGTTTACAGGTACGTAGTAACGTTTAGGGGGCGGACGTACTCAATGATGCCCACCAGCGGCGAGCAGGCTGTCTTTTCAACCAGCTACGGAGCGGAGACACAGCAATTCGGGGGCTCTCTTCAGGAGGATCAAGCAGAGAATAGTCCTATGCTGCTTGATGGGTGGATTAACGCTTATGGCGAAGACCTCATCTACGTGCCAGCGTATTTCCCGGTGATTATTCGGTTTAACGAGCGTGGGGAGGTTGTTTATGCCCGATCGACACTAGACCTTGGAAAGGGAGAGCCTCCGCGAATAGAGACTACACCAGGCGTCCGCACAGTCGTTGCCGATCTTCTCAATTCCCGGATCGCAATTGATAAAGACAATATCTATGTCTACACGCGCCCGGACTCGTCCTTGGTAGTTGACCTGTACGCAGCAAAGACGGGGGACTACCGGTCGTCTATTCGCTTGCCGTTTGGTGGTGGAAGCAGAATGATGAATGGGCGCGTATACGACCGGCGCGATTCTACGGTTGCCGTGTATGCGGTTGAACGGTAGCGCAGCATCTGTCTCCACGTTACTAGTGAGCAATAATTTCCCACCTACGGCCAATGGTGTCTGAAAGACAGGCACCGGATTCTACAACGAACCATGGATGGCCGCGTGGAACGTTAGTGACCATCACCGCATTGATCTGCGTGCGGTGGGGGCGCGGCACCCGGTCGCGGTCGCAAGCGGAGACGATCCAGCGGCACTAGTATGCGGGGCGTCGTGTTCAATGGGGCGGGGCTTGTTTCTCGCCAGTCTATCCTCTCGTGGACCGGAAGCTAACGGATCCTTTGCCTGTTCAGTACATTCCCCAGCCAGTCCGCACGCAGGCGGCTGTACACATGATTCCAAGTTCCCCACACGTCCCGATGCCGGCAGAGAGTCGCAATAATACGGAGTCATCGATCTGTGTCAAGTGCAATGTCGTAGGCACAGGTCTTGCCCTGTTCTTAGCATGCACCCTCGTAGCAGCGTGCTCGGGCGGTGAGTCCGGCCCAAAGTCCCGCAACATCCAGGAGTTGGATGTGCAGTTGCGTGAAGTTTTGCTTCTGGGGGAAGATGACTCCGCTTCGTCCGAATATCTATTCGGGTCACCTAAGTTTGTTGTTACCGACGGCCAGGGCCATATTTACGTGGCCGACGAGTCAGTCATGAATATTCGTGTATATGATGCCACTGGCCAGTACATCCGCACCCTTGGTCAGCGCGGTCAGGCCCCTATGGAATTCCGGAGCTTCCGAGGACTAACAATCAACCCAGAGAATGAAATCATCGCGCTAGACAGAATAAATGCACGGATTTCACGCTTCACAAGTGAAGGCCAACTTCTCTCAACACGTCCTTGGCGCAGGTGGGCAACGACCCAAATACACTCATTTCGGAAAGGGTACCTCTTCCTGAACAACCAAATAGAGGGAGTAGGCGACCTCGACCACCTATTCCAAAGCTATGGTCCTAGTCTGGAGAAAGACTCCTTGGCGTTTGGCAGCACTGATGAAATCATCGACCCACATGATATGATTGAGAGCAGCATGCTGAGCAGTAGTCCAGGCTCCTTTGTTGTCACGGGTGACGGCGTGTTGTATGCACCGTACCTTTATGGCGGTAAGCTCTACATGTACACCGATGAACAGGGCCAATGGAATCAGACGAGGCAGCTAGGCGGACTCGTAGAAAAGAGGGCCTATACGAAGGTAGATCGCCCTGTCATTTACGAGAATGTTGACGTCTTGATCCATTATTCAGGGACAAAAGAAGGCGCGCGGTTGCACAATAGAAGCTTTGGACTTTTTCGCCTCCAAAACCACCAGGTTGTCCACTTTACATTCTCCGAGTTCGGAAGAGAGCGTGTTTTTGGCCTGGAATTGTTTGATGAGGACGGACAGTTAACTGGTTACGGCGCCATTGAGTCAGTGCCGCTAACGTCCCAGGGAATAGCCAGCCTGTTTCTGGACATTGTGTGGAAGGATGACCAGGATCGCTTCTATATCATAGATCGACGAGTCAGACCTGTGATTCGCGTCGTGGAGCTCGAATACCGCTCAGTCACGACGGAGAGTAAAGGCCTGGGAACCTGAAACTTTCCTGCTCACACTACGACACCGTGCTCCGATCCTACGCCTGTTGCCGCTTTTGGCCTTGCGTCTGAAGCGCAGCCGGAATTGGGAGTTCAGGGAGCTCCACGTAGTCCCTGAAAACCATGGACCATTTAGTTGTCTGTGTGGTCCGGCCTGGCAAGTACCTAACTGCCGTCTTCCTCGCGCATGAAATATGACGGCCATTGATCCCATGTTAGGTCCAGATTCGGCCAACTTTCCCCTCTATATGATCTTAACCCACTTTCCGTTTCTCTTAATGGCACTAAAGCAGACGGGCACGACCTTATCCGGATCAGGTTTATTCTCTCCGAACAGTACAAGCAAGTCACCCGCGGCACACCACGTCGACTTTTTGTAGGGGCACCACTGCTCCTTCGGTGGCGTTGGCGTTGGCGGCCTTTGCATGCCACGGGGGACCGGGATCGCTCGCCCAGCATCCCAACACGGCTTTTCGGGCGGCTCGCTTGCGTTGAACACCTGCCATACGTAATCCTCACCACCCGTACGCAAAACGCTGTAGAGCGCACTTCGCGCCCTGCTAAAGTCGACGGATACTAGGGACTCGTAGGCTTCTATGAAAATGTCCTTGGCCCTGGTGTAAGGTACCCCCTCTGGATAGTCTTCCATTGCTGAGAGCTCGAGGGCACCTGCAGCACGATACGATTCCGCCCAGCTGCCTTCACGGAACAGCCTCCCCAATTCGTCTGCAAAAGCGTCCAACTCTGCAGCCGAGTGCTTGCCAATTATCTGTCGCAACACGTCGAGAGCGGGGGCACGCGTGGCACCCTCTCGGGATCGCACAAATTCAAGTTGGGAATTGGAGAGTTGCTGTGGAGGTGGACCCTAGTCTCCACCATTCCTTTCCAATCATATGAACCCCTCACAGCCTGTTTTGGGGAGGGCTAAGGCACCTTTAGACGCCCAGATCAATCCCTCCGGTGACTCGCGGCGGCTTCTGATGAAGCTCTGCACGCACATACTGCAACAATTGACCACCGACTGGCCCATTCCGGCAGCGCAGCAGCAGCCGGCGCCACCGCCCGTAGTGATCAAGGCTTCTGCTGCGGCCCAGGACACAAAGCCGGACTCGGCGCAGTTGAATGAAGCGTGGCAGCTGTTGCATTCGCGCAGTCTGCAAGACGACCCGATCGTTGCGATCTGGCTGCGCGGGCTGTGCCCACGCGGCGTTAACATCGTTCTTGGAGCGGGTCTGACCATCACGGGCTATCGCCGCATACTTGGCCTTGTAGCGTGCTACCCTGAAAACGTCTCTGCTCTTACGTCCTTTGTGCAGTCGCTGTCCGATCGTGGTCTTTCGGCCGCCGATGGGCTGCTCTGTGTGCTGCCCAGCAGTACGGGACTTCAATCGGCGGTGCGCCAGGTGTTCGGCGCCAAGGTCGCTATACAGCGCTGTCTCAATTCGCTGTTGGATCAAGTCACCTGTGGTCTTCCGGAAAACCTTGTTCCTGTGTATCGCAATCGCCTCCGCCAGGCATGGAATGGGTTCGATGCCCGGGAAGCTGAACGCGCACTCACCCGTATTCACCAGGACTTGACGCGCGTCAATCGGTCCGCAGCGAAGGTTTTATGGGAGGGCCTGGAGCAATCTCTGACGATTCAACGCACGGGCATGCTGCTCAAGCTCGACCGGGGGCTGCGCGTGATGCGCTTCATGAATGCCATCGGTCGCAGGTTGCAGACCCCGGCCAGCGCCGTTTTCCAGCGACGCGAACAGATGGCACTGGCACTGTTGGAACACGAGGCTCAGCTGCGCCGTGTGGCCCATGCGGCCTATCTGCCACAACTTCGTGAGATTCTCATCAACCTCAACGCCGTATGATGACCCATACCCCTATGCTGGATCAATCACTCATCGAGGACCTTCGGGGGCTTGCGCAAAGGAACTTCATCGGCCTGGCCAGCTGCCTTGGATATCTCGATGATCTTCTTACCAAGATGGCCACATGGGTCATGGAGGCCGAGGCCCACTTCATATGCGGCGCACGTGGGAAGCACCATAAGACAGGCTTTCAGCGCTGGGGGACGAATCCGGGTTCCATCCGCGTCGGTTTGGAGCGCATTGCGGTCCGCGTTCCGCGCGTACGGAATGTACGAACCCGAAGGGAGCGTCCTCTGCAAACGTACCGCCTCTTGCGCGAGCGTGGGCTTATGGACCGGGAAAGCGTGGTAAGAAGGTTGCTGTGTGGACTGTCGCGGCGCAATTACAGGCAGGCGGCCCAAGTCTTCACCGATAGTCTGGGGTTGAGCGCCAGCAGCATTGGCAACGCCTTCATTACGCAGACGGCAGCGCTACTGAAGGCATTTGAGACGCGCCGATTCGATCAGCACACCTTTGCGGTGCTCCTGCTTGATGGCAAGTATTTGGCTGGTATGCAGATGACCGTAGCGATGGGCATCACGACCGAGGGCGAGAAGGTCGTACTGGGCTTTGCGGAAAGCCGTACCGAGAACAGTGCGCAGGTGGAGTCGCTGCTGCAGGATCTGTTGCGTCGGGGCTTCACCCATACCGACAAGCTGTTGGTGCAGGTGGACGGCAGCCGCGGGCTTCGCAAGGGGATCAGCGCGGTGTTTGGGGATGCGGTCGTGTTCCAGCGCTGCCAGTGGCACAAGCGTACCAATGTGACGCGTCACATCAAGAGCGAGCCAGCGGCCACGCAAATGAAGCGTCGGCTTCAGGCGGCTTGGGAACTGCCCACGTACGCAGAGGCACGGGCGGCGCTTGTGTCGCTGCATGAAGCGCTGCAGCGGTCGTGCCCGAAAGCCGCACGCAGTCTGGAGGAGGGTATGGAGGATACGCTGGCGCTTCACCGGTTGGGGGTGCGGAACCAGGCTGTCAGAGACAGTCTGAAGACGACAAACATCATCGAGAACCTCAACAGCATTATTGCGAACCGATCACGGAACGTGAAGCGCTGGGGATCATCGGGGATGCGTCAGCGCTGGTGCGGGGCGATATTCATGCAGTACGAGTCGAATCTGAAGCCGATACGCCGGGAGGACATGAAGGAGCTGACCCAGGTCCTGAGCACCTCCGGGGGTCGATGGGTTAGTGGGGATTCGGTCTGCCAGCCCCAGGGGGCTGCAAAGGCAACACCTGCCGCTGGATGCCCCAGCGCAGTAGTGCGCTGCTGACGCTGGCATAACGCAAAACCCGCAGCTGCCTGGACGCTCTGAGGCGCTGCACCGTGCCAAGATCGCCGCTTACGCGTGCGATCAGAGGATACCTGCGGGATATCGTGCCCGGAAAGTCACTCCACGAGCCTGCCTACGCCCGAAAATCCGCGTGTGAGCACGCAATTGGGCCCACATTGGCATGCACCGTCCCATTTGCACCCACACTCTCGACCCGAAGCCCAATCCATTGCCAAAAGATATCTACTTTGAGGGCCCATCTCGGCAGAAGCTGCCGAAACCCAACTTAAAAATGTGCAATCCCACCCTCTGCAGCCAAGAGCGCGTCCAGAGCGGCTTGTGGCGTGGGCTCCTCCCACACGCCGTTGACCCATATCATGCCTTGCTTATACTGCGCTGACGCAGTAGCGGGAATGGTGAGTGCGAGGAAAAGGAATAGGATTCTCATTTTGTCCTCCATTACGTAGCGGCAGTCAACTGGACGGCCGTGCGCGTCTATCGTCTTCATTGCTTCGGCCCACCTTGTGCTGGTCGATTGTATCCAGAACGAGCTATTGCCTCTGTGTGCCAATAGCGCACGTTAAACGTTTTTGGAATCAGGGAGCAATGTCGGATCCGCCACTCGCATCCGCTTTGGGCGGTTCAGTCTTGGCGATCAACCGTTAGCCCAATAAACACCCCTGCCAATACATACCAGACCAGTCTCGCTGACGTTCCTCCTACTGAGGTCGAGCACCGCGCGAAGCGCAGGCAATTCACGGCCGCTTACAAGCGGCGGATTGTAGCGAAAACCGCAAACTGCACGGCGCCGTGTCGTAGTCGCAAGCCTGTTTCGTCCCGGCGGAGACGACCCAGCGGCAGGAAATCGCGCGGTTGAAGCGGACGCTGACGAAGGCGGAGTCGGTCATTGAGGTTCAAAAAAAACTCTGCGTGCTATTTGGACAAGACCGCGCACAGGGAGTAGTGATGGTATAGGAGCTTACCATGCGGTTCCTCCACCCTTGAAAAGACGCAAGCTTGTCGTTTGATGGGGACGCCCCGCATGTGGTACAACGGTTCGATAGCGCCGCCGCACCAGCGCAAGAAGCGATCCAGGGAATGCTACATCGGCGAAGTAGAGCGCACAGGTCCGCGCACGGCGCAATCAGCGCAAGCATATGCCGGAACGCTTGCCATCGCGTCCCAGCCAGCTATGGCGCTGGAACATTGCCGAGCTTCGCGCGCCGTAGAAGTGGACGCACTACTCGCATCAAGTCATCATGGAGGTCAACAGCCGTTGCGTGATGGGCTGGACCATTGCTCCAAGGAAGTACTCCACCCTTGCCCGGAGGCTGATTCAGACGAGCTGCCGCTGTCAGGGCATTGCGCACCACCAGCTTACCAACCACAGCGACCGGGGCAGTGGTACGACGACAAAGACGCTCGCCCAGCTGACGGCGGAATTCGGCGGCAAGAAATCGCTCACGCGGCCCTGTTACTCCAATGACAACCCTTTTCGGAAGCGCAATTCAAAACGATGAAGCTCCGGCCGACGTACCCGGGCCGTTTCCGCTCGCTGGAAGATGCCAAAGCCTGGACAGGGCGCTTCTTACACTGGTACAACCACACCCACTACCACACGGGACTCGCGCTATTGGTGCTCGCCGTGGTGCACGCTGGCCAGGAGAAAGCCGTCCAGGCCGCGCGGCAACAGGTGCTACAGGAGGCCTATGCACAGCATCCGGAGCGGTTCGTACGCGGGGTGCCGAAGGTGGGCATGCCGCCAAAGCATGTCTGGATCAACAAACCACCGGATCCAGGCGCTTACCGACGGCAAACGTTTCAATTCGGAATAGAAACCGGACGCTTACAACCACAGGAGTCCAGGTTAGACCTGCAAAGCCCCAATTGCTCCCTAATTTGGCTCTTCCCCTAATCAGATGGGTGCGATGTTGTATTCAACGGGAAACGAAATGAGATGATGCGGATTCATACCCGCTTCTTGTCTGTTTCAAGGCCATCAACACGATGGCGCACACGTTCTCTAACCCCAGCAGCGATATGTCACAACTAAAGACTGATATCGGTTGCCTCTTGGGCATCCAGGCTCCTTGGAAGGTTTCCGAGGTGACGTTTGCGCATGAGGCGCATGAAGTCCGGATACATGTAGATTGCGAGGACGGCCATCAGCTGCCTTGCCCGGAGTGCGGCTCGGCGTCTCCGGGCTACGACCACCGTCGTCGGCAATGGCGTCACCTGGATTTGTGCGAGTATCGCACCATGGTGGTTGCGGAACTTCCCCGCGTGGAATGTCCAGAGCATGGAGTGCGCAACGTGTCGGTTCCGTGGGCGGAACCTATGTCACGGTTCACTGCAGGGTTTGAGACGCTGGTGATTGATTGGCTGCAGGAGGCGAGTGTATCGGCGGTGTCCCGTCTGATGGGGGTGAGCTGGAATGCGATAGACGGGATCATGCAGCGCGCGGTGCAACGCGGCCTTGCGCGGAGGAAGGAACGGAATGTAGCCCATATTGGCGTGGATGAGACCTCTTTTCGCAAGCGCCATGCGTATGTCACCATTGTTTCGGATGCAAAGGCTGGTACGGTGCTGCATGTGGGCGAAGACCGTAAGAAAGAAACACTTACGCGTTGGTATGCTGGGCTCACTTTGGAGCAACTGGAGGGCATCGAGAGTGTCAGCATGGACATGTGGCCGGCCTACATCAACGCCACGCTGGAGCATGTGCCAGAGGCGCAACGGAAGGTGGCCTTTGACAAATTCCACGTAGTGAAGTGTCTGGGAACTGCCGTGGACAAGGTTCGGCGCCAGGAGCACCGGGCATTGATGAAGGAAGGCCTGGAAGACCTCAAGGGAACCAAGTATGATTGGTTGACTCACCCGGCCAACATGTCTGCTAAGCAGAAGGCGCGCTTCCAGCAGTTGCGTACCAGCACGTTGAAGACGGCCCGCGCGTGGGCTATCAAGGAAATGGCCCTGCAGTTGTGGCACTATGTCCACCGCACATGGGCGCGTAAGGGTTGGGAGCGATGGTTGTCGTGGGCCATGCGGTGTCGGCTGGACCCGGTCAAGGCAGCCGCCAGAACCATCAAAACACACCTGTGGGGTATCCTCAATGCGATCATCCTGAAGGTGAGCAATGGCCCTGCGGAAGGCATAAACAGCCGGATCAAAACAATCAAAGTGCGCAGTAGGGGCTTCCGCAACAAACGGCGGTTTGCTAACGCCATTTACTTTCACCTCGGAGGCCTAGATCTATACCCCGAAAGCGTCCGCAGGTGAGCTTACCCACTAAAAGAGGGGTAGAGCCCCTAATTTATTTCAAAAACTGCCGCAACTCGTTGACGCATACCGCGCTAGTTGGGTATGTTAATGCCTCTTGAAGAGGGGGGTCGTGGTGTTATTGCATCTATCCATGGGGGCCATCCTGCGACGTACGTGCTGAGGAGGGTGGGTTCTACTTGTATTATGATTAGACACGTACTGTCTGCTTTGGCAAGACTCGCCTCCGCGAGCAGGCTGCTCATCCTGCTGATCATCGTTGCTGCGGGATGTGGGCCAAAAGAACAGGAGAATCGCATCATTCGCTCGCCGGTGGTGCCTTTCGACGAATTGTTCACAGTCGCCGACACCGTTCGTCTGGACCCGTCAGTGACCATCGGAAGTATTGGTTTCCTTGACGTCAACGCGCAGGGCGAGTTCTTGGTGAGCGATCACGTAGGGCGTGGCTTACATCGTTTTTCTCCGTCCGGGAGCCATGTGCGGTCCTATTCAGTGCCTGATTGTTTGCCTGACGAGGCGAATTTCATACCAATGAGTTCCCGCCTCCTTAGGAACGGAGGCATAATGACCATGAAATTTGGGGGCGCTGCCGTCATCTTTGACGCAAATGGCAACTGTGTTGAAGCTACCAGGCGGCTGGAAGCCTTCTCCAAGGCGTTTTGTGAATACCAGGGTTCCATTTATGTACATAGAGTCTATGTAGAGGGCAATGCAACTATGGGCGTCTACTCCCCGGCACTGGAGGCGATTGACGACCTGGAGATAGAGCCGCCACGTCTCGTTCGCCTGAACCAGTTCTATTCGGGACTTATGGGCACCGGGGTCGCTTGTTTTGCAGACGGGCCCTATTACGTGTACCCTGAAAGCATGGACGGTCTTGCCGCCCGTATCGGGTCTTCCATTACGCAATACCAGCCAGAATTCTTCGAATTTCGACCGGACGATTTGTCCAAGGAGACTGACTTCAGCGAACTATCGACGCAGACGAGAGACTATCCATTATCCATTTCTATTTTTGCGCTGGATGAATCAACGCGAATGGTCGTAACCACTAATCTGGATGAGAAGTGGCGTCTGGACAGCTCGGAAGCAACTTCATCGTTAGGGTTGAGCATAGCCAGTAACACAGGACGTTTTCCGGGCCGGAGCACAATATCACCCATACCGCCTCGAGCGGCTGGCAATGGATACTTTTATGCTGCCGGCGACAATGAGCAGTTGCCCAATGGCGACTACGGTAACCCCGTAATCATTCGCTACCGCTTCATCCAGCCAGGGAACACAGGCAAATAGCCGCATTCGCCACATTTTGTGGTTTGCGGTGCAGTTTTTGGTGTGCCGCTATTGCTGGACAGATTTCCGACGAATCCAAGACAGAGTATTGCCTGGGTTAAAAGTGTCTGTGGCGTAAGCGTCCGGTAGAGTACGCCTTGCGTGGAAGCATATTCAGGTTGGACTTGTGGTCCACACTTAAGGACTCAAGTACGACCTCTGTGTAAGCCAAAACGGGTGGCAGCGGAGATGATTCCGCTGGTAGTGCAATACCTTCAATATGGCCAAAGCTGGATGGCCTTCTGTTCAGTACACGGGATATCCGCGAATCAGCTGTACTACTGGCAGGGCAAGTGTTCACGTAAGGGTGTAACCTCGCAAGGCGCGGCAATCCTGGAGATTCGCGCACCTGCTGCGGGCGACCGCGCGGTAGTGGAATTGGTCTTTCCTGGTGGGGTGCGTCAGGGTCTTTTCGAGCCGGCCCTCCTTCGTTTCTTTAGCCTATGCTGCAGGGAGCGGTGGCGCAGGCATGATGCTGATGGGTCCCCATCACCACTTCCGCCACTTTCGCGCGCCCACTGACATGCGCAGGAGATTTTGCGGGCTCTGCGGTCTGGTGCGCTCGGGCCTGAACCGAGACTTGCTCTCCGGGGAGGTATTCGTGTTGATCAATCGGCGGCGAATGCACATTGAGCTCCTGAAGTGGGACCGCAACGGCTTATTGCTCTACGACACCAAATTTCCTAGTACTTTAGCGGTCTCGGGAGCCGATAAGGCGCTTGCTATCTGGGGAGTCTGCAGCTGCTGTGGCGCGACCGGTTGCGCCAGCCTGGAGGTGGTTTACGCCAAGCAGGCTGAAGGCCTTTTTCTGCTTGAGGCTTAGCGCCTGCAGCACCATCCTGACCGTCTTCTCGGGCATGTTTTTCTCTACCAGCTTGAACTTGCCCAGCTGAGCCAAGTGGCTCATCAGCTACTGGAAGGTGGTGGCGCGAGCGCCGTCGCTGGTCTTTATGGTACGCGCCTTGCTTTGTGTTTTTGGGGGAGGGGTGTGCCTGTGCCACCGCGCTGGCGCGGGTCCTCCTCCGCAAACAGCATGGGGGGCAGCTTGCCCTGCATGTGCCAGTGTACGTAGTAGGCCAGCATACACAGGAAGATGTGACGCTTGATGCGGCGGGCCCAATGGTGGTAGGTGAGGCGCACCTTCAGATCAACGGACTTGAGGCTGCGGAAGGCCTTTTCCACTACCGCCAGCTGCTTGTAGGAAGCGACGGCCTCTTCGGATGCGACCGCACCGTAGGCGTCCTACCGACCCGCAGGCGCCCTCCTTGAGTGAGGAAGTGGGCAGGAACTCCCTCTCCCCGGTGCTATCCACGCGACGCCGCGGCTACACCGTATTCTGGGGGCAGTGCCGGGCGAGCCTTCCGGGCAGGGTAGCAACGCGGGGGATTGCGCACCCGCAGTTGGCAACTTCAGGCCTAGGCGTTGCGTTTGAAAATGAATCAGTTCGCCTACATTTCCAATCATATGAGTTCGACCAATTATACATGGCGCGCAACTGCTTTGGCTGGTTTATTGGCGTGTGTAGTTGGCGCCTGCAATTCCGAATTGGCAATCGATCAAGTCTTGACACCTGTTCACGTGGACTTTGGCGAGCTATTTGCGCTGGAGGATACGATCCGCCTTGACAATTCGCTACTTATCGGCGGTAGCTGGTCGCTTGATGTGAATTCGCAAGGCGAGCTCCTGGTGCACGACAACCAGAGCGGAGGTGTGTATGTCTTCTCCCCGGCTGGCGCACTCGTGCGAACGATGGCGATCACCGATTGCAATCCGGAGGCAACTTTAGGATTCGGCACACAGTCTTCGTTTCTAGGCGATGGACGCGTTGCGGTATTGCACAGTAAGGGGGTGATCATATTCGATCAGGCAGGAAAATGCGTCCAGGCCATCACAGACGCGGACCTTGCGACAAACACATGGGCAATTTGCTCGCGGGGGGACACCACTTTTGCCATGCCACGCGCCGTCAGGGACAGCACCTACATAAGAGCCTACGGTCCAGACTTTACTCTTATTGGTCAATTTCAGCTCGCTGCGCCGAAATTCTTCCGCCGGGCGGCCGTAATGCTCCCATACGCTGGGCGCACAATGGCGTGCTTTAATGATGACGTTTGGTGGGTTTACGGAGAGAGTTTCGACGCAGCCCCCCGTTTGCGCCACACAGGACTTACCCAATTCAGACCGGATTTCTATGTAGAACGGAAAGAGGACTACCCCGAATTACCTCCTCTAGTGGATCAGTCCAATTGGCAGAGAGTTGGCGCCATGCTTAGCAAAGCCGAAGCGGAAGCATCGTCCGTGCGCGGAATGTTCGCGCTTGACAACGAGACTCGTTTGATCGTATACGGCAATATCAATACCGACAATAAGGAGCTTAGCACAGGCGCAGTTGTCGCCAGTCACGAAGGCCGTTTTCCTGGTGTCAGCACGCTTTTTTCGAAGTTTCCAGAAGCCGCCACTAATGGGATGCTTTACTTCGCGAGTGATCCGGAAGACCAACCTGGCGGCGAAGTCACCAACCCTATTGTTGTCCGCTATCGGTTCATTCCACCTACGGATCAGTAGTTCGCGGCACGACTATGCGTTGCTTGCGGAAAGGTGTTTAAAACGGTGGCGTGTACTAGCGAGCAAACTTCTCATGGCTGCTCCATGCGACAGAATGACGAGGCTCAGATCGTACATCGAGTGTGGAATCTTCGCACAGTCCGCCGGGGACGTGTCGCTCGAAAGCCGGGTTGAGTTGGTGTAGTTTAAAACAGCCCCGGTGTGTTTCGAACATACCAAGTGTCCCCGCCTGCCAATCCCTCAGTTAGGCGCCGCCGCTATCGGACATCAACAGTCACGGAACGTGCGAATGGCGCTGCAGTCTGCTGCGACCGCAGGACTAACCCATGCAATGGCCATCACGTAGACCCCTATCCTCCGTCTTCCTGTCGCCGGTGGCACATAAAGTGACCATTTGATCCTAGAGCTGCCTGTGGCGCTCAAGGCTACCTAAATGCCCTATCGTTCGTGCCTATTCCGTGCCATCGAACACGGCGCTTACGACATCCAAGATCTTGCCGTCTCTAAGATCGTCATCAATAGCATTTACAATGCCATCTTCGTCTACTAGTATGGGTCTTGGAAAACTAGTGATCTCAAACATTTCTCTCACGGATGCGTCATCCTCCCGCCCGACCCGCGTGTGCAGCCAAGGCATGGGGTATCGGTCTATTCGGAAGCTCTCGATGTCCGCAGGATCATCCAAAAATGCAACACTAAGGATTTCGAACCCGGACTCCTGGTACCGGTCGTACGCCTCTTCCAATGACGGTATCTCCTCGATGCAGGGTGCGCACCAGGTGCCCCAAAAGTCAAGCAGGTACGTACGGCCTCGAAGGCCACTGTCGGTGATCGTTTCAGAGGAGTCATCGAATGAGATGAAGGAGAATTGGGGTATGGGATTGCCAGCCTGCAGCCTTCTGTCCGGGTCAAAATCCCGTCGAGCACTTTCCGCTTGCCACGTACCAGCATGCGATGACTGGAGCATGGAATAGTACAGCCATTTCGTTTTCTCGTCCCCTTCCCTGTCTGCAGTGTAAACTCCGTACTTGAGAAACTGGGCACGCACATCCGGATCTGGATGGCTGTCAATTACCTGCTTTGCGTAATCATTGGCCAATCCCGGATCCTTTGCCACTCGCGCAAGTGCGTACATGAGATTCGAGGCGCCGACGCTACTCCAGGCTTCGTAGGACCAGAGCGGCGAATCAGGCGGGATTGTTTCGAAGGCCTCACGGGCCAATCGCCTGTTCCTTCTATTCGAAAGGGGCCCAAGCTCATCGAAATAACGAAGTATGAGCCACTGTCGGAGGAGAGTATCTCGCTCTCTTGCCAGCCGCTGCTTGATCGGGGCTCGTTCTTGTCTTGCAAGCCAGAAGTGCTGGATAAAATTGCCAGCTTGACTGAATCGCCGTACCCTTTGCTCCACGTCAACATAGACTGCTGCAATGTTGGCGATCAAGGGAGGGTCTGAACCAACGGCCGGATCGGCCACGTGTCGCGGAAGCACCGAGGCATCGTAGATTATATCCACAAATGGTTTGTCAGCGGCGTCGAGAACACTGAAGTAGTCGCCCTCGTAGTCCCAGAGGGGCCCAGATTCGTCAAAGACCAAGCGGTCATGGCTCGTACCGGCTGTCAGCTTGTCGCTGCTGAATTCGGATGCCTCTCCTCCATGGCGAATTCGGTACGCAAGGGTGTCTGCGTACGCTTGAACACGAGCACTTAGTCTCCCATCTGGACGGCGCTGCATCTCCACGGCTTCCTCAGACGATGCCACGACTACGTAAAGCGGATCCGGTGCCAAGAAAGATCGATTTGTAGCGAGCCGAATATGAAGCTTAACCTGCCCGGGCTTAGTCAGGATAAGTGGCATTTCTTGGGTCTCATGGTGCACGCCGGTCGCATACATCCCATAGCCGCCCGGTTCGTTCAGCGTGAATGCAAACTGCCCTGTAGCATCGACTGGCACAACAACCGTCGTGTCGCCAGGGCCGTCTTGGATCACCAAGTTGGCCATCGCCATGGGCCTGCCGCTTGCACCCAGCAGTGTGCCGCTGAGGTGGACCTGCGCGTTTGCCACAACCGGAGATAGGAGAAGGATCAGAGCCGGTATGCAAGTGAAGGGATTCCGCATCAGAGCTGGGCTATGCCGACGGATAGAGATACCACGATATGTTATTTAGACTACGAATTCTATTTCCATAAAGTTGCCAAGTCCCGCCAATGCATAAGTCAATGCCAGGCAAGAATCCAGCTGCCGCGCCTACAACAGTACGGAGGGCAGGGCCCCAGTCTTCCGGCATTCAAGCCAGTGCCACGCGTCCGGCGTTGGCACTGCGAACGTAGTCAGCCGGTCATGGATGAAAAACTCCAGCGCCCGGCCTGTCGCAATTCGACCAGGCTGCGGGTTCAGGCCGTGCGGCCGCTGTGACCAAAAGACTCGTCAACGAGCCCTGCTACCCGTGCCGCGGCCCGTTTTCGCTGCGACATCTGCCTTCCTCATGCGCGCTACCGTCCAGGCACGCACTCTCCCTTTGGCCCTTTGCCACACCCTCATCTTGCCTCTGTTCGAGCTGGGCGGACGGCTTCCGTGTCCAGCCGCTGTTCGTTGCGCAAGAGCTCTTCCACAGCATGACCATAGATGCCTGAGCGGCTGTCGGGCGAAGCACATCCTAAAAGCTCCAAAACAGCATTGTCTTGTGGCCTGAACTGCAGAAGCGCCCCCGAACTGGTACAGACTATGGTGTCTGGCAGGGCTGCAACCTCCGCGCCGCGGGGTTGCAACGCAGCAGAATTCGGCTCGAGGCGGCAGACGCCACGGCTATGCTATCCATGCGCAGCCATGTTTGCTTCAGCATCGGCATGCTGGCATCAGAATATGGTGGTCTCGGGGAAATTGAGAATTCAAATGGAGCGATGGGGGCAACTTAGACTTAGTCAATGTGTCCTTACTCATAGATGAATTCCAGTGGAGCCTTCTATGGCGTTGCCGAACTTGCAGGGCTGCCGCACTCTGCGCCCTAGCTACTTTTTCGGATTCCGGCGCAGAGCCGTGTCATGTGTTTCGCGCCACCACAGTAGGCGGTTGTTGCCTCTTGGGCCTTGGTGCGTGGCGCTGTCGCTACTGATGGCTGCATCCTGCCGCAACGAAGCGTCCAATACAGGCCCGGTGGTATCCGATGCCGTTGAACGGCATATTTTTGATGACGGAGTTCCGCCAATTTCGGCCATAAACAGTTATACGCCGCTTCGCGGCGACTCAGCGCTAGTTGTTGACAACCGTGACCACATCTTTCTTCTTGTTTCCGATCGCCGAACAAGACTCGTGGGCACCTTGGGTGAAGGGCCGTGTGAGTATCAGGATGTGACCACCTACACAGTCGTCGGGGACACAGTCTTCGTTCTGGATCGCCGACGTGGCAAACTGCTTGGCTATTCCGTCAGAGATGGCACATGCCTGAGTGAGTATGTCTCGCCGGACCTGTCCCGTTTTTCGGCAACGGTTAGGGCCGGCTCGTGGTTCTATTTCACCAGGACCAGCTACACCACAACGCTCGATCCCCAGACTGTGTTGTTGTACAGGCTAAGCGTAGCAGGTGAGCTCGTGCCTCTGGATCTGCAAAAGGCCGATCTCGATGCAGATCTCCTGATGGCGCCCGTCAGCCTTGGAGGAAGGTTGAAGCAGATCAAAGAGAAAGACGGCGGGCTGTACTTTCTGCTGCCCTTTTCGCACAAGGTTTGGAGGTACGACTTGCAAGATGGAAGGGTATCGTCTTTCGACCTGATTCACGATTCTGGCAGCATCGCGGAGCATGCCAACTCGCTGGACGTGAATGCCATTTCGAGTGCCGCTGGCAAGACTGAGATGGAGTTGGACTTGTTCTTGCTTGACGAATACATTGCCGTAGGATCCAGGATACGCGGAACGTGGATGCGGAGTCTGTATTCGTATACAGGAGTATTTATGGCCCGAGAGGAAGTCTCCGGCGACATGATGCTTGAGGAAAAGGGCGTGTTTTATGAGATTGAGCCGGGGAACGATGACACGCGACCCTTTCTGCTCAAACCCGTAGTTTCTAAAACTGGCACCTCGGAGTCTGCACCATAGAAACACCGCTGCCGCCAAAATGGACGGACTCTTCCAAGTGTTGCGGACAACGAGGCATGTCCTGGGACTAGTATCCAATTTTGGGTCCCATTTTCATCGCACGTTGGATTCGTGTATTGGTTGCGTACGTGTCCGCAGGGTATGCCCTGAAGACTCTTGGGCGTGGTATCATCGCGCGCTTGGGCAGGTGGAAGATCTGCAAGAAGACTTCGATGCCAGGCGCTGCCAGTGTCCTGCAGGGATAGGGCTTTTGAGAAACCCTGCCAGCTGTTAGCGGCAAGGCCGCGTTACGGGCATGTTCCCGCTGTCTGATTCGATCCGAATACGCCCGTTGGCAGCATTTCTTTGCTTGCCGACAGTCACCTCTTCCGGAACGCGCCGCTGTGGCCAAGAACCCCGGGGCGCCGACCAGTGTCCTCTACGCACTGGCCAACGACAAGAACATGCACGTGAGGGAGTCGCTGGCTGGAAATCCGCATGCGCCCATCGACCCAATTGTACACGCTCGCCAGTGACCATTCCCTGGTGTGCGCGCAGCATTCGCCAGAAGCCCGAGTGTTACCGCAGGACCTCCTGCGCACGATTGCTGGCGGACGCAACGTGGAGCTGGGCTACTCTCTTTCAGGCAGTACTCACACGCCCGCCGACATGCTGCGGAATCTCGCCCACAGGCTAAGCAATCGGCAAATACTTACCGAGAATCCGAGCGCGCCACCCGACCTTCTAGCCTCTCTCTTCTATGGCGACGATCAGGCCGGGCTGGCTTTTAGCCCGATCACACCGACAGAATTCCTGCGCACTCTTGCGGTTGATTGGCACACGGGGAACAGAACAACCGAGTGGCCAACGCTCCAGAAGAGGCAGCGATCGTGGCTTGGGTTTATTCCGCTCAGAGGCCTGCTACATTGGTACGGCCCGGCGTACTTCACACGTGCGCTTACATTCGTGTCTTCGCTCAAGGGAGCGTTGTTCGCCAAGCACCCTGCAAGCGCTGTATGGAATCCCGCTATCCATTCCGACTGCCGGTGGCCCGCAGCAGTCTTAGCTGTCGTGCCCCCGCCTCCCGTCAAAGCCTATATAGCGCGCTTGGCACCAACGCCTGGCTTCGCGTGCCTTGCAATAGCTCCCTGGCTTAGTAGCTGTGCGTACAGAAGTTCATATCCAATCCATCCAGCACAGCCTGCCGCGCAGCGCTCCGCTGCATTGCACCGATCGGGGAGCCCGGCGGCGTAGTAAGCGCCTCATTCCCTTCTCCAGGCTGGTAGTCTCTAAGCAGGTAGCGATCAATCTGGTCCAGCACCTGGCCGCGGTGCGCCCGCGTTGACTCGTCACGAGCGCCGCCGGGGTTTTCCACCAGCCATTCGTGAATCTCGCGGAGTTTGTGCGTCGTCATGGCGCGCACCGCAGGTGCGGCACTCTCGTTCGATGCGAGTGTCTCGAGCGCGTCTATCCAAACCTGCTGTACCACACGCTGCAACTCTGCCGCGTAGCGGGCTTCGGGCACCGGCATGCCCCACGTAGCATCACTGACGATTTCCATCACTTCCTCGAAGTCCGGCAGCATGGCGTCAAAGTCATTCTGGTACGTCAGACGCGCTGCTCGCGCAGGATTCGTGACAAGCGATATCACCATGTGCGCGGCCGTTGCCGCAGGTGCGTAGGGATCAAATACGCGCCCCGTATGGCCGTCAAAAAGCTCACGGTGCTCTCCGAACCCGGGTGGACGCGGCGGGATCTGGGTTCGAAGGTGGGTTGGCAACTGGAGCGCGGCAGGCTGGAGGATCTGCGCCAATGCCGTGGTAGCAGCGCGCTGTATGGCACCCGGTACAGCCTCTGGAAGCGGCAGATGATCTCCGCGTACAGCATAGGTGTAATAAACGCCGCCCAAGAGCTTTACAGTTGCCTCTACCTGGTAGCGGTGCCGCAGGTAAAGCGGCACCAACACCTCTTCAAGGGTTGCCAGCGGTCTTCCGCTGCGGACCGCGGACACTCCAAATCGCTCAAGCGCCGCAGCTCGTACGCGCATCTCGTTTTCAAGCGAGGCCACCATTTCCTCCCCGTTGTCCCAGAGGTTGGCGATGGGCTGCGCCGCAGCCGGGCCCCTGGCATCCGCATCCGTTACGTAGTACAGCCCGCGCTCAGAGGCCTCAGCCAAGATCTGCTCCAGCACAGGCTTCTCGCGCGTACCCGGGATGAATTCAGAATAGCCGTAGGCTATCGCGACCTTGTCCCATTCACCAATACCCGTTGCATAGGCATTGGTGAGATCAATGACGCCATTGTCAGTAAGAGTCGCGAGCGGTGCCGGGTAGTCCATCACCGAGGCGCGACCTGTCGTAGACGAGGCGAAGTTGTGCGACAGGCCCAACGTATGCCCCACCTCATGGGCGGACAACTGCCGGATGCGGGCGAGTGCCATAGCCAGCATAGGATCGGATGTCATTGAGTCGGCATTGACCGAATCTGCATAGGGCGACAGTAGCCCTTCCGCTATCAGGTAGTCCTGCCTCACCCTGAGCGAGCCAAGTGACACGTGCCCTTTGATAATCTCGCCGGAACGCGGGTCGGTAACGCTTGAGCCATAGCTCCACCCCCGGGTCGACCGGTGAACCCACTGAATCGTGTTGTAGCGCACATCCATGGGGTCTGCATCCGCCGGCAAGAGCTCCACCCGATAGGCATTCGTGAAGCCCGCCGCCTCAAAGGCCTCCGCCCACCATCGGGCACCGTCTAGGAGTGCGCCACGCACGGGTTCCGGCGTACCTGGGTCGAGGTAGTAAACAATGGGTTCCACGGCATCGCTGACCTCTGCCGAGGGATCCTGTTTCTGGAGCCTGTGACGCCTAATAAAGCGCTGTACCATGTCGTGCCCGATCGGCGCCGCGTAATTGCGATACGAAAAGGCACCATAGCCCGACCCCGGATGGAATGTGCGGGGCGCATAGTTGTCGTCAGGTAGCCGTACCAGTGAGTGACGAACGCGCAGCGTCACCGACGCCGGATCCGCCGCGACATCGCGCACCCATGCACCCGGCCGGTCCGAAGTAAAAGTCACGCGCGCCTCCAGCTCCGTGTTGTCCGGAAACGCCTTGAGCATGGCCGGTACGGGTGCACTGCGGCTGGCATCCAGCTTGAATGCTCCCTGGTTTCTGCGGGCAAGCGTCTGCACAATGGCGTGGCTGTCACGCACGATGAAGGCAGTTGCGTCAACAAGTACCGCTCCGTCAGATTCGGCTATGGCCGTAAAGCCCCATATGATGCCTTCTGCAAAGGCTTCGCTTACCGATGACCGCTCCTTGGCGTCATCACTGTCGGCGCGGAAACGCAGGTTGGGCATGACCAGCAAAACCTTGGGCCCAGCCCGCTCAAAGCGCACGAGCCTGGTTTGGCCCAACTGGCTTCGATCCAGCCCGATGTCATTAGATCCTAGGCCTGCTGGCAGCGAGGTCAAGTAGATAAACTCCTCCTCAAGGCGCGATACCTCAAGGTATACCTTGCCGCCAGCGGGATCCCAGTACACGGGGATGAAGCCTTCCTTTTTTTCCAGGTTCTTCGTCTTTTCAGCGATGGAAGGCAGGTCCTGCCCGCTAAGCGGCCAGGCCACCAAAATTGCCAGTACAAGAGCAAGTGTCGTGCGCATGAGTCTGATCGGAAGTGGGCTAAATCGTAGGAAGGCGGACTGCGACGGCCCCTGCCTTAAGTGCCGGGGCGGCACCATGACGGTGCGTCGTCCGGGCAACAAACAAATTCCCCAATTCTTTGCTACTCTGCCGGAGCAGCCGCCATGAAGGATACAACCCTAGGATCACAAACGCGTTGACTTGTAGCCTACACTGCACTGTATCTCCTACACAAGTCTTCGATTCATGAATTCAACGGGTCATGTCGTTCAGGTTGTCGGCCCTGTGGTTGACGTAGCGTTTTCTGCCAACGAGGTTCCAGACATCCTGAATGCCCTGGAGGTCGAACGCGGCGAGTTGGGTACACTTGTTCTTGAGGTTCAGCAACACATCGGTGAAGGCCGCGTGCGCACGGTGGCGATGGATTCCACCGACGGACTCACGCGTGGCGACAAAGTCATCAGCACCGGACAACCCATTGCTATGCCGACTGGTCCCGACATTCGAGGCCGCCTGTTCAATGTCGTCGGCAAAGCTATTGACGGTCTGCCGCAGCCCATGGCTGAAGGCCACCTCCCCATCCACCGCCAGCCACCGGCGTTTTCGGACCTGTCCACCAGCGTGGAAATGCTGGAAACGGGCATCAAGGTCGTGGACCTCATCCAGCCCTACTCGCGTGGTGGCAAGATTGGGCTCTTCGGAGGTGCGGGCGTCGGCAAGACGGTGCTGATTATGGAGCTCATCAACAACATCGCAAAGGCGCACGAAGGGCTTTCGGTTTTTGCTGGCGTCGGCGAGCGCACGCGTGAAGGCAATGACCTGCTCCGTGAGATGATCCAGAGCGGCGTCATGCAGTACGGCGATGCCTTCCGTGAGGCCTTGGAAGAAGGCGAATGGGACCTGTCCAAAGTGGACATGGACCTCATCAAGGACAGCAGTATAAGTTTGGTGTTCGGCCAGATGAACGAGCCGCCGGGTGCGCGTGCACGCGTTGGGCTTTCAGGGCTCACTCTCGCAGAGTACTTCCGCGACCTTGGTGGACGGGATGTGCTATTCTTTATCGACAACATATTCCGCTTCACACAGGCAGGCTCGGAGGTGTCGGCCCTTATGGGACGCATGCCCAGTGCGGTGGGATACCAGCCGACGCTTGCCACCGAAATGGGTGAATTGCAGGAGCGCATCACCTCCACGCGCAACGGGTCCATCACATCGGTTCAGGCGATCTATGTGCCGGCGGACGACCTTACGGACCCTGCGCCGGCGACCGCTTTTGCACATCTGGACGCAACCACGGTGCTTTCGCGTCGCATCGCGTCGCTCGGCCTCTATCCGGCAATCGATCCGCTGGATTCCAACTCCACCATCCTGACGCCACGCGTGGTTGGCGATGAGCACTACCAGACGGCCCAGGACGTCAAGCAGCTCTTGCAGCGCTACAAGGAGTTGCAAGATATTATAGCCATCCTGGGGATGGATGAACTTTCGGACGAGGACAAGCTTGTGGTGCAGCGTGCGCGGCGTGCAGAGCGGTATATGAGTCAGCCCTTCTTCGTTGCGGAACAGTTCACGGGCGGCCCTGGCAAATATGTCAAGATCGCTGATACAATTCGCGGCTTCAAGATGATATTGGCTGGTGAGTTGGATCATCTGCCTGAGAGCGCCTTCACTTACAAGGGTGTCATCGAAGAGGTTGTTGAGACCGGCGAGGCAATGCTTGCTGCGGAAGAGGCTTAGTTCAGATGGCGCGTACCTTGCAAGTCTCAATCGTGTCACCCGACGGGAGCGTGTTCGAAGGCAGAGCATTGCGTGTCAAGGTGCCAAGCGCAGCGGGCCGCCTTGAGATTCTCCGGCGCCACGCACCCATGATCGCATCCATGGCGACGGGTGCAGTCGTCATTTCTCTTCCTGAGGCCGAGCAGCTGACCTATGCCACCAGCGGAGGCTTTGTCGAGGTACTGGGTGACGTGGTAACGATTCTGGGAGAGTCCGTTGAGCCTGCCTCAGAGATCGATGTGGACCGGGCCCGCGCAGCAGAAGCACGCGCGCGGGCGCGCCTTGCGGAAGCCAGCGAAGAACTCGATCGCGCCCGCGCTGAACGTGCCCTTGAGCGCGCACGCAACCGTGCACGCATAGGCATCGGCCGTGTTGGCAAGTCACACCAGGTTAGGATGGACGCCACAGCTGAGGGAAAATTGCGCGCAGAGATCCGCACGGAGCCTGCTGATCAGCGCCCGCCGGCCCAGGAGTCCGCGCCATAACACCGCCAATGCCGCCTGAGTGGAGGGTACCGTCCGCAGTCTGCGCGCGACGAGTCGTTTTGTGGGGCTTGTCTTCTGTATTGGCACCTACACTTCGTGTAACACCGAGTCTGGGCGGAGGACGAGACTCCCATAAGTTTGCTGTGGTGCAGACTCCTCAATGGCGCAAGGCGGCAGTCTTAGCGCTGCTCCTCCTCACAGCGGCGGTTGCGACTGCTCAAGCGCCTTCGGTGTGGGAAAAGAGCGCACAGGGAAAGGTATCGTTCACGCAGGCTGGCTTTTATCGTTGGCATGACGGAGGCGTCAGCTCGCTCGCACTGAGCGTTGGCATGACCGGCAAGGCGGAACGCGCGGGGCCTCGCTGGAGCCAAGAGCACGAAGTCCACCTGGCCTATGGCTTGGTGAAGCAGAATAGCTTAGAAGTGCGCAAGGCCGAAGACGCTATCCATGTGCACCTCGCCTTTACCAACCCGGGCCTCGTGTTCTTTGGGATTCTGGAGCCGACCATTGCGGTGAGTATCAGGAGCCAGTTCGCTCCAGGATACGACTACGCCAAGCAGGATTCGCTGCAGGGTCCGCCACGCATCTCCGGCTGGTTGGCGCCCGCAACACTGTTGGAGACACTCGGCATCAACTATGGTCCAGTGCCGTACGCCAGCATAAAGTTTGGCGTGGCGGCAAAGCAGACCCTCGTCAAGGACCCGCCATTGCGGCCACGATACAAGGTTCAGCGGGATCGCTCCGTTCGCAGTGAGCTTGGGCTCTCCGCGCTCATCAAGCTGGATCGCGACCTCTTTACTAACGTGCATCTTAACCACACAGTGCGGCTGTTTGCCTCCTTCAATCGGCCTGAGAAGCCGGACTTGCTTTCCGAGACGCTCATCAAGATGACCGTAAACCGCTGGCTGCACGTCAACCTGGAGTACGTCGCCAAGCTCGATCGGGATGTCGCCAAGTCTGTTCAGATGAGGGAGTTGATATCGCTGGGCGTCTCATTCGCATTGATCTGACCCGTCTAGCGCTGCCGTTTGCCTGGGACCACTCGCAGCCATACGCGATGCTGAATACTTGGGCGCGGCTCCGTGAATTGCCGGCAGCAACGAGTACGCCATAGCTTGCCAAGCGAAGGACCGGACACAGTCTGACCTACCAGTGCCCGTGGGGCAAGCATTGCTGACCACTTAATGCACGCGAGTCGTCAAACCAAGGTGCCAGACGCACGGCTCATGCCTGGGGCGCTGGAGCCAACCCGGACGGCTTTCGCCCCGGATCCGCAATCATGACCCATATCGCGATAGCCACCAGGCCCATGCAGGCCGCGCCGGCGATGCTGTTGCTGACATAGCCGGCCTTTAAGTACAACAAGCCCGCCAGCGCGCTGCCGCACCCAAATCCGAACTGCCCTACCGCGTTGCATAGGCTGAAGAATGCACCCCTCTGATCGCTGGACACCATGGACGACATGAGCGCCTGCATGGGTGCCGCACGGAAAGACTCGAATGTCGTGGCCAGGCAAAAGAATATCGTCGCCGTCACCAGCCCTGTGACAAACAGCGTTACCGAGCCCACGATTGCGCAGGAACAAAGGCTGGCTGTTACTATCAACACCTTGCGCCCCGTACGGTCAGACAGCTTTCCGGCTACAGGGCTCGCCACAACCTGGGTTATGCCCGCCACCAGAAACAGCGAAGCCACCTGCGTGCTGGTTAGCGCCACCTCCTGCTCAAGCCATGTAGGCAAGAAGAATATGAACAGTCCCACACAGGAATACATCAGGAAGTAGCACACGACCATTGTGCCCGGCAAGCGTCCGCGTGCCAGCCGCCAGTACTTGCTTAAAGCGCGCCCAATGGACAAGGGTGCCTCGTCCAGCTTCACCTCCGGCTGGGGCAACAAAAACAGCACCAGCCCGAAGGTCACCACCATGATCCATCCAAAGGCCACAAAGGGTGCCGTATACCCCATGCGGTCGGCCAAAATGGTGCCCGCCGGGATCCCAATGATCCAGCCGGCCGCAAAGCCACTGATGACCCAACCCAGCGCCGCTCCCCGCTTCTCATATGGAAAGTAATCGCCAATGTATGCCGCAAATGACCCGGTCAGAATGCCCGCAGCCGCTCCAGAGAGGCCACGCAGCAGGATCAACAACCCGAGCGTTACCGCAAATGCATGCAAGATCAACGTTAGGGCCAACGCACTGCTGCCAATAAGGATGATCTTTCTGCGTCCGAGCTTGTCCGACACCGCTCCGGCAATCAGTGCGAATAGCATGAGCGTGAGCGAAAATGAGGTGCCAATCAGCCCCAGAATGGGCTCGGAATCGGCACCCAGCTGAAGCTCTTCACCAATCCTCGGCAGATTCGGTGCCACGATGACCTGTTGCACGCTCGACACAAAGAGTATGAGCCACAGCGGCGCCAGAACCACAATAGCCCGGCGAGGCCTCTTGGGATTCGCCCATGACAGTGTCATATTGGGCACGCTCCCTCATGGCAGCTGCTGACACTCATGACGCGCAATTAAGGGGCTACCCGCCTAAAAACTCCTAGTCGCCGCAGTCTTGTCTTGGCACGTTCGTACCACGGTCGCTCCGTACATATCAACACGAACGCATACACTGATGTGCGTAAGGTACAGCATCGGCGCCGCTCAAACAGCCCTCGGGGCACTCCCAAACGCCAACGCCTGCCTTCTTACCTTTAGGCCTCGATAGGATGTAAGACTCTTAACGCACCTCCAGTATGAAGTGGATCCAGTATCCTTTGGCAGACGAGTCGGTAGTACACACGCTGATGCAGCAGGGCAAGAACCTGCACCCCGCCTTAGCACGTGTGCTGGCGCTGCGTGGCATAGACTCCAAGGAGAAGGCAACGCGCTTCTTTCGCGAAAAACTGGAAAAGCTGGCAGACCTCCCGGATCCTTTGCTAATGCATGACATGGAAACCGGCGCCAAGCGCTTGGCACGCGCCGTCAGAGCCGGAGAGTTCGTAGTGGTATACGGAGACTTCGATGTGGATGGCATGTCTTCTGTCGCGCTTCTGAAGACGTTTCTGGACAAGTACCACGCAAGGTCTGAATACTTCGTCCCAAACCGGTTCAAGGATGGCTACGGGCTGGGGCCGCGCGGCATCACATTCGCCGCAGAGCAAGGTGCCTCGGTCCTGGTAGCCGTGGACTGTGGAATTACGGGGATAATGGAAGCCGCAGATGCCAAGGCACAAGGCCTGGACCTCATCATTTGCGATCACCATCTGCCGAGCAGCGACTTGCCGGACGCAGTTGCGGTCATTGATCCAAAGATCGCCCTGTGTCCGTACCCATTCAAGGAGCTGTCCGCTTGCGGTATCGCCTTCAAACTGGCACAGGCCACTGCTGCGGAGTTGGGCGAATACCCCGGCGCGCTGAGCGATCTGCTTGCTTTCGTCGCACTCTCCACGGTGGCCGACATGGTGCCGCTGCGGGAAGAGAATCGCGTCCTCGTGCGGGCAGGCCTCGATGTGATTCGAGCGACTCGGCACCCGGGGCTCAGAGCACTGGCGTCGGTCGCAAAAATTGATCTTCAGCACGCCAAAGCCAGTGACATAGCCTGGAGGCTCGCCCCGCGCCTTAACGCAGCGGGACGGATGGAAGACGCATCCCTGGCCATCGACCTGCTATTGGCAGACGACCCCTACGAAGCAAGGAAGCTCGCCACCAAGCTGGAGCGCCTTAACCAGACGCGCCGCGCCCGCACGGACGAGCTGTACGTCGCCGCCAAAAAGCAGGCGAGCATCCAAGTCTCAGGTCAGCATGACGGGGCGCTGGTGCTCCATGACTATGAATGGCATGCCGGTATCCTGGGCCTTGCGGCCAGCCGCATCGCAAGGGAGTTTCTGCGCCCTGCGATAGCCCTGACGGTCACTGGCGAGACAGCGTCGGGGTCTGCTCGCACCTTTGGTAGCATCGATATTCACGATGCGCTGACCGAGTGCAGCGATCTGCTCATCGGATTCGGCGGCCATGCCGCGGCCGCAGGCCTGCGCCTGCACATAGACAACATCGCAGCGCTGCGCCAGCGGCTGAGCAAGTATGTCAAGGATCGGCTAACCCCCGAAGATTTTGAGGCAAGAATTCACTTTGACGCCGTGCTGTCGCTCAGTGACATTGACAGTCATTTCGAATACGTTGTTCAGCACCTTCAGCCATGCGGAATGGGCAATGAGGCGCCCCTGTTTGTAGGCCACGACTTGGTAGCCACCTCCGTGAACAAGCTTAAAAACGGGCACTTGCGATTTGCTGCACGGCAAGCAGATGACCGGAGAAGTGCAGTGCATAAGGTCATTGCCTTCAACCTTGGTCATATGTACAATGACCTTACCAATGGGCAATCATTTGACATGCTCTTTGCCATCGAGCAGAATCGCTTCCAAGGCACAACCACGACTCAACTAAACGCCAAAGACCTCCGCCCGCCACATCGCGTTGACCCATGACTACTTTGCGTATTCTTTGCGTCATTCTATGCGTGGGGCCCAGCATGGCCGCCGCGCAACTGCACTCGCCCAAGGACTTTCTGGGCTACGCGCTCGGTGATGCCTTCACGCCCCACTTTCGCGTAGTGGACTATTTTGAGCATGTGGCGGCAGCGAGCCCGCAGGTCTCCCTGGTACGCTACGGCGCCACCTATGAAGGCCGGCCGTTGCTTTATGCCGTCGTGTCGTCGTCCCAGAACATGGACCAGCTGGAAGATATACGGACCAGCAACCTGCAACGCATAGGGCTGATGGAAGGGGAGCCCACAGGTGCCGCGCCCGCTATCGTGTGGCTGAGCTACAACGTGCATGGCAATGAGTCGGTCAGCACCGAGGCGGCAATGGCAACCATCTACGCCTTGGCAGATTCGGACAATGGGCCGACACAAGCCTGGCTCAAAGAAGCCGTCGTCATCATTGATCCGTGCATCAATCCAGACGGGCGTGACCGCTACGTGAACTTCTACAGGCGCACCCGCGGCCGCTTCCCGAACTACCTTCCAGAGGCTCGCGAACACAGCGAGCCGTGGCCGGGGGGGCGCACTAATCACTACTATTTCGACCTGAATCGCGACTGGGCCTGGGGTACGCAAGCCGAAACCCAGCAGCGCCTCCCACAATACCAAGAGTGGATGCCACACATCCACGTTGATTTTCATGAGCAGGGCGTCAACGAGCCGTACTACTTCGCACCTGCGGCAGAGCCGTATCACGAAGCGATCACACCCTGGCAGCGAGAGCTCCAGGAACATATCGGTCGCAATCACGCCAAGTATTTTGATGCACAGGGGTGGCTGTACTTCACGCGACAGGTCTTTGACTTGTTCTATCCCGGGTATGGCGACACGTGGCCGATCTTCAATGGTGCCATCGGCATGACATATGAGCAGGGCGGCTCCGGGCGTGCAGGCCTAGGTATTCTTACCGCCGAGGGCGACACACTTACCCTGCGCGACCGCATCGACCACCACTATACTACCAGCCTGTCCACCGTAGAAGCCGCTGCCAAGCACCGGGCGCGAATCGTTGAAGAGTTTGCGGCTTTCTTTGGCAATGCTCCGGCCGGGCCCTATGGCACGTACGTGGTAAAGGGGACCAATGCGGACAAAGCCCAAGCTCTGGCGCGACACCTCACCATGCAAGGCATCACTTTTGGCAGTGTTTCGAGCCCGCGGCAGGGACAGGGGTTCTCCTATAACTCAGGGGAATCAGGCCGTGTTACCATCGTTCCTGGTGATATGGTCATCAGTACCCAGCAGCCGAAGCATGTGCTGACGCGCGTCCTGTTTGAACCGACGTCTGTCTTGGACGACTCATTGAGCTACGACATCACTGCGTGGGCGCTGCCCTATGTCTTTGGCGCAGATGCATATGCCCTTCCGAAAGCCATGCTGCCGGACGCCGCATGGAGCCCCACCGAAGGCGCAGCCATGAAGCCAGCGACCCGGCCGGCGGCCTATCTGGCGGAGTGGCGAAGCTTTGCAGATGCGCAGCTCCTTGCGGCGCTATTGCAGAACGGGGTGAACGTGCGCTTTTCGGAGAAGCCCTTTGCAATTGCCAACCGCCAATTTGGCCGTGGCACACTGATCGTAACGCGCGGGACCAATGGCCATCTGGGCGACGCCTTTGATCAGGCCGTCCTGGCAGTAGGAGAATTGACACAGCAGCCCTTGCACCCGGCCCAAAGTACCCTGGTGACCCAAGGCGTTGATTTCGGATCTGCAGATGTACCCTATCTGAAAAAGCCGCGCATCGCCATCGTAGGCGGACAAGGTACGAGCTCGTACGGACTGGGCGAGCTCTGGCACTTCTTTGACCAGCAGTTGGGCTACCCCGTTACTATCGTGAACACTGGCGACTTTGGGGGTATACACTTGTACGACTTTGATGTGGTGATTTTGCCCAACGGCTCGTATGCCCGTACACTGTCCAGCGCCGTACTTGAGCGCCTGAAGTCCTGGATCAATGACGGAGGCCGCCTAGTTGCGCTGGAAGGCGCCGCACGTTTTCTGGCCGAAAAGGATGGGTTCAGCTTGAAACAAAAGGAGGAGGACAAGGAGGAGGATGACGACGAAAAGAAGGAAGAAGAGGCGCCGGAGCGGCGCCTCTACGGGGAGCGAGACCGTTATAGCATTTCCGAGAGCATCTCCGGTGCGGTTTTCCGGGTGAACATGGACACAACGCACCCACTGGCATTTGGGTATGAAGGGCCTTATTTCACACTGAAGCGGAGCAGTGAAGCATTCCAGCTGCTGGAAGACGACTGGAACGTCGGCATTCTGGATGAAGACGCGCACGTCAGTGGTTTTGTGGGCTCCGAGGCCAGCGAGCCCCTAGACAACTCTCTTCTTTTCGGCGTTCAGCCCATGGGGCGAGGCGAGGTCGTTTACCTCCTGGATGACCCAATCTTCAGAGGCTTCTGGCACAATGGCCGCCTGCTTCTAGCCAATGCCGTGTTCCTGGTCGGCCAGCGCTCGCCCAGCAACTACTAAGGGCGCCGTGCTTCCGCGCAGCAACCGCCCGTGTGTATACGCCTGGTGGCAGCACAACGCCGTCCGCCTCCAGATCGTTTTTGCGGCTGGACTTCTACTCTTGTCGGCTACGGGTGCCCGGGCGCAAGACCCACCGCTGAAAGGTGTGGTATGGGCGCCGCCCTCCGACATCGCCGACATCCTTTCCGACCTCACAGCGATGCGTGATATGCGTATGAGTGCCGTGCAAACCGGGCTGATTCAGGATGAGCGCATACTGACTATCGCAGATTCATTCGGGCTTGAATTATTTCAAGAAATACCGATCACAAACCTCTCCGCTTCCTCGCTGCTTGACACGCTGGCCTATGCGCAGCGGATACTGCAGGACGCTGTGCGGCGCGGCAGACCACATCGGTCCGCACGCCACTTTGGGCTGGCCGGCGCAAGCGACACCAGCGACCCGGAGGCGTGCACCTTTTTTGAGACACTGACTACAGTGATTCGGCGCCTGCCCGGCGCACAGACATACTACCGTAGCGCCTTCATAGAAGATGATCAGTGCTCAAGCGCTGTAGATTTTGTGCTTCTTGACGCGCGCGTCCCAGAAGATCCAGTTCACATCCTCCGCCGATGGACGCATGCTGCACCAGCTGGCCTGGGAGCTGTCGGGCGGCACGTAACAGCTGATGCCACCGGGCTTCTTCATCCTCACTCTTCGGAGTCGCAGGCCCGCTACCTGGAAACGCACCTCAACGCGCTGCTAAGCAGTGAATCCATAGTCATTTTCGTATACCGGTGGCGTGACGCACCTCGTAGCGAGCGTTTGCATAACAACTATGGCCTCATAAGTGGTGCGGGCACAAAGCGGCTTTCCTATAGTGTGGTTCGTGGCATCTATGGCGGGACGCAGCGCGCCTTTGCATTTCCCAGAGGTACGCCACAACGCGCCGCGTTTCCTTGGCACATGGTCCTGGGCTGGTTGGCCTTTGGCGTGCTCGGCCTGGTCTATTACTCCGGGCCACGATTCAGGCATGCCTTGAGGAGATACTTCACCTCGCACAGCTTCTACGTGGAGTCCATTCGGGACCGGCGCGGGGTGTTGCGTTCGTCTACTGCCACCTTGATCGTGGTCCAGGCTCTATGCATCGGGGTACTTCTGGGAACGACCGTTGAATCGGTGCAGCACCACGCCGCATTCCGGTATGCCGTCGGCTTGTTTTCAGAGGATCTGGCCCAAAAGACGACCAATGTGCTTTCAAAGCAGTGGTTGCTGATAGGTAGCTTGGCTACAATGTATGCTGCATTGATGCTTTGCATCCCTCTCTTGTTAAGACTGATTTATTTTTGGAATCGCCGACTCAGTGTCGTGAAAGCCTACATGATAGTTGTCTGGCCAAACTGGCATGTAATTCCGCTTGCCTTTGTTGCGATGACCGTACCCGCGCTTCCGACGCATCTGGCGTTAAACACGGTACTGGTGCTCTTCTGTGTGTGGCTTCTTGCGGCTGGCACGGCAACGATACGCGTCATGATTGACTTGGCGTTGCTGGACCCGCGGCATTGCTTGCGTACTATCGCCTATTTCTGCGGTACCCTCATACTGCTGGTTGCCGGCATAGCCAGCACGGCGATCTCGCTATATCCCGACTTGCCCAATAGCCTGGAATTCTTCTGGCATTTGGCTACTCGGACATAGCAGACACTGCCGCCTCTCGCGAGAGTCGCTCCCAAGTCCGGTCCGCAAAGTCGTTAAAAGGTGCCTTCTCGTGCAGCCAACTGAAGTGCAGCGTAAACGGCGTCGCCAGAAGGTAGTCCTGCCTGCGCAAGAGCGTGGTGGCAAGCCAAAAGCAGAGATCTCTCGTCTTGGGGTTGGGCAGCCCTCGGATGTCGTAAACAAATCGATCGCAGTAGTACTTGCATACTACCTCCTCAAAATCATCCGTATGCGTTGTCAGCTCCTTGATGTAATCAAGCTGCGGGCTGTCGTAGTTCAGCAGCCACGGATAAACCGGCAACTTAAGCTTGCTCATGGCCATGGCAAGGCTCCACTCACAAGATTCTTCGGCACGTCCCTCAAGGAAGCGCGTCCTAAAATGTGTCTCGCCACTTCGTGCTAGAAAGGCAGCAGCAGTTTTGCAGACCTCGCGTGTCACGTCAGGATCACTGGCATAGATCATCCCCGCCTGCACCCTTGGCAGGTAGGTTAATTCGAATCGCTTCAGAGTCTTGCGGCGACGGTCACGCAGAAACTCCCAGATTACGCCCAGGCTCTTGGGCCCACCGAAGTACGGATCCGCGCGCTCGAGGCCCGTCGCCGTGAAGGGATATACCGACAGCTGCGCCCATAGCTTGTCCGGCGCGCGACACCAAACCATGTCCGCATCCACATAAAGGGTACGGTCAAACGGCTTGAATCGATCCAGGTGCAGCTTGAATCCCACGATAGACTGGTGCGCTTCGGGTAAAAGCTCAATGCGGCTAAAAAGATGCGTGAGGTTGTGCTTCGCTAGCTCATTGCGGTGAGATTCCGGGCAATACAGCGCTATCGGCCGCACTTTGTCGTGTCGCCGCAGCGTTACGAGCGAAGCCACGGCATGGCGCACATACTTTTCCTTGCCGTAGGTATGGAGTACGTAGCCTTCGACCGGCACGCGGCGCGCTGATGAGTTGCCGCAAGATACACCTATGAGATCGGGCTTGCCATAGGCCGGCCCGGAACCTTGCCACCTTACGTACCGGACGGTGCTTCCAAGCGCGCGCGCTTCTTTTCCAGGCTGGCCATAAGCCGGTCAAAGCCCCGCTTGCGAATCACGCTCTGGAAGGAGACCGCGTAGCCTTCAACCGTTCCAACGCCGTCCAGGATAATGTCGTAGAGCCACCAGGCGCCATCCTGCGTGTGGAGCAGGTATTCTACAGGCAACTGCTTCCCATCGACTTCTGCGCGCGTGTAGACATGGGCCTTGTTTCCCTTAACTACAACCTTGCCAAAAGTCACTCTTGCGTTATATACGGTCAGGTCCGAGAGTGATTGTGCACGAACGATAGAGCCGAAGGTATCCACATACTTTGTACGCTGTTCCTCGGTCAATTCAGCGTCAAAATCACCGAGCGCGAGGCGGCCCATTTCCCTAAAGTCGATCCCGTCGTTGACGAGCGAGCGGACGTGTTCTTCCTGTGAGGGATCGCTTTCGAGCTTGGCGATGGCCGCCTTGATGTCCCTGTCGCGCTGCCCAAGAAATGAGCGGACCTCTGATTCGGCGTCTTGGGCAGCTGCACCTGTAGCGAAGCACCCCAAAAGCAACACGACTGCGATCTGTCTGGCCCGAATGGTGCTTGATGTAGCGGTCATGATCTGATCCAGTAGTTTTCCGGCCTTATAGCCTGCAGATCGCGCTAGGTTTTTGAATCGCCATGATTCTGGGCGTCTTGTGCCGAAGGGTTACAGTCCGGTAGCACGAATGCTGATTGCCACCCTTGGACCCGTAACAGTAGGCGCGGCAAGTGCCGCCCTGGTCACTTTTCGCACGGACCCCGGAGCTTTCTTGTTCCGGCACTGGTGACACTCACGGGGCGAATTCAGTGGCGCACACGATCGCAGTATGCACCGACCAAATTGAAAAGCAAGGCGGGTTGACTGTACCGGTGGCAACCTTGGCAGCGCTTCAATCCCCTCTACAGCGGTGCGTGGTCTGCGACTTGCATCCTGATTGTTGCGAAAGTGAAGGAGTCGTAGGCCGTTCGCCTTCTGTACGATGCTGGCTTACGGGGTTACCAGGACGTAAACAGGCCTGCCAACGCGTGTTCCGAATTGCTGGGTGGCTGCAGGGCATGTTCCATTCTCTGCGTGATGGAAGCCCGATGCGGCAGGATCAGCGTTCCTCGTGCGAGCTTCATGATCCACCTGGAGAGCCGGGAGCGGGAAAACCGCATGCCCGGCTCGAAGAGCGCCGGGAGGAAGCACGGGTGTGGCAGCCGGGCTGGGACCCGGAGCGAACGCGACGCAATTGCCACCGGATCCTAAGGCAGGTGCGCCTCCCGCCGACTCTACACAGCGCAAAACACTCGCTGCACTCGGATCAGGCTCACCCGTGTATGATCCTGGCAACCATTCTGTCCCTTCGAACTCTGCATCGGATTCCCCATGTGCAGCATATTCCGAAGCTACACACTGCCTTATAAACGCATTAAGGTGGGTTAATTTCTCGGTTATGGTCTCCATTCTGTTGCAACTGCCGCCTGGCAACTAGCTTTGGCGTACCGCCTGGACTGGAATTTCCAGAATTACTCGTTTTGTGTTCCGTTGGTGCGCTCAGCACGTCGAAAGGCTGCTGTCCGCAACTCCTTCCCGAACCCAAACCGTATTCACTGCCTCCTTCATCTGTTATGAGTGGTCTCTCCTACGGCTCAACCTCCACGCGCGCCTTCAGCCCTGGCTGCATCCTGTCCTCTCTATCAGCAGCTTCAACGCTTAGCCTACACAATTGCGCGCATTGCAGGTGCCATTCGCGGCACCTTGAGACTATAGAAGTCTGCAGTCGCGCGGCGCGCAGCAATCGCACTTAACGCCACACCTTTCGCGTTATGCGGAAGACAAAAAGCCATTCTCTTTGCCCATCAAATGGAAGGGTAGCCAGATCCCAAGTGCTGCGCCAGGCTTGACGCGGGAATTGTTCCAGCGTCCGTGTGTGGTAAGCGCCAAGGCTCATGACAGAGCCTCGCTTGTATTCCCACCTGAGCCCGGCAAAAAAGTCAACGCGGTTGTCAGACACCCTCCGAGGCGCAGCCGTCGTGCCCTGCCCTTGCTCGTACCCCGTTGCCTGAACGGAAGACCCAAGCTCAAGATCTATGTGCCGCGTAATGGCCGTCAGAGTGGTGACGTGTCCGAAGACGCACCTTGCGGATCTGGCTGTATTGGACGCCACAGCATATCCGTATGCGCACTGGCGTACCGCAACGAAGTGACCGAGTACCGCAGCGCGGCCGGATGTTGCTCTTGCCAGCGAGTGAGCTGCCGCCGCTCGCACCTTGGTCCCTAAAGCATTCGTGGCCTGCCTCGTGCCTGCCATGCCAACGAGCGCATTAAGGGTGATCCTTGACCCGGCGCGGCCGTCCACCCGCAACCATGCGTACGAATTGCGTACACCATCCGTGATCACCGTGGTGCCAAACCCAGGTGCAAGCGTCCAAGAGCGTCTGGTGTCGCTCGCGACCGTTACATCGGCGCTGAATCGCCATTCGTTTGACGAGAGTAGGCCACCTCCTGCCGATACAGATACCTCGTTGTACCATGGAGTCAGCAAGGCAGCGTGACCGGTTAGTGCAGTTTCCTGTACGTGCAGGTCCATATAGGAATACCACTGGCTGGCCGCTACGGCAAACTTACCTTTCTTCATGAACCTGTTGCCAACGGAATCGGAATGGCGTACACCCGCAGCAATCGCTACTTGATCAGCCGCACGCACGATGCCGGCTGGCCCTACAGCGAAATCCGGATGCGTCACCTCAGCACGGGCGAACCAATTCCACGCCTTACCCAGCTGCCCGTACTCCAGTCGCGCCGCAATGCCAGTGCGGCGACCGGTGACACGTCTGACTCTTTCCAACTTGGGGTCGCAGCCTACCTTACAGGAAACATTCTGGGCAACGATCAGCTCGCGTACTCGAGAGACAGCCACCTGGCCAGCTACGCGCCCGGTATTCTGCCCGATACGTAAATCCCAGTCCAATTGGGACGCTGCTGCCAGTTCAGCGGTTTCCGTAATAGTTGTGACTACGTATTTGCCCACCGGGCCTAACAACGTGTCCGTAATAGTTGTGCTTACGTATTCACCAACCGGGCCTGATGTGCCCGTAAGTCCGACGCGCGACAACTTGCCAACGTCTTGCTGCAACCGCGCCACAAACCCTAGTGGGAAATCGGATAATGAATTCCCCAGCGCCACGGTCCCTACTCCGGCAAAAGTGAGCCCCAGCGGCAATCGCCCGTGCAGCGATGACGCACCCAGAATTAAAGGTGCCGTATTGACGGATGCCAGATCGCGAAACAATGTGTTTGCGCCGGCGGCCGTGAAGGCTATCAGCTGCCGACTGGCCGGAAAGAGTCTGCCGTACTCGATGCTGTTTCGGCCATTTATCAGTGGCTTTCTGAGATATTCGTGGAAATCCTCGGGCAGGAATTCCGGCATAGCCGCCGCCTGAATGACAACGCCGGGCGCCAAGGCCAATTCGGCCTCAACACCGGGAGCAGGCAAAATCGCTCGGTCTTCCGTCAACACATCTACCGCAATCCCATTGACGTGGGGAGTCACCCAGCGGTGGACGGCAGGGCGAATGCGGTGCTCCAGATGCAGTGTTCCAAAGCGTGATACAGTGCCGCCGTTTCGTTCCCGCGTGGGCACCAGGGCCCATTCGTCCACCTCGGCCTTGCGCGCAATCATGCGGCGAAAGTTTATCCCCCAACTCATACCCCGGGTACTGGCAATCTCCAGGGCGGAAAGCGGGATGGCCAACTCCGCCGTCCAACCGGTACTATCTATCCGTACGCGAGCCTCCCATTCGGCGTCCCATGACGTGTCAAAGCTGAAGACGGCATCCCTGAATATGTCCTCCACTGCAGTCTCACTTGGATATGCTCCGTCAACCAGCATGCCCTCCACTCGCACGCCCGATGCATTGACCGCGAAGTTGAACGCTGTCTTGCCGTCGTTGTACGTGTCCAGGGCAACGGCAAACCAATCAGCCGAATTGAATCTGTCACGCCTGCCCAACGTGCGCCTGATCTGATCCGGCTGTGAGTCATGCAGAACGGCCCCAATGTAGAGCGTGCGCTCATCGTGCAAGATGTGGACCTCGGACACAAAGGTGGCCGGTTTCCCTTCATCAGGTGTAGTCTGCAGGAAGTCGGCAGCTGGAATTGCAGTTGCCCAGTCCGCTTCGTCCAGCACACCATCAACTCGAATCAGGGTCGTCGCTGCTGCTGCCTGCACGGCGCAGTCCGGTTGGCATCCCTGACTCACTTGCCAGATTCCCCAAAAGAGTGTCAGCAGCGCAACCATGGATCAAAAGGATGTTTTCGGTACGGCGCAGCAATGCACCGGGCTGCGCACAATCGCCAGGAACCACGATCGGCCAACGAGGCACTGGTGGAAGTCAAAGATTCTGCAAGCTCCCCTGGGCCAGCGCGATTGAGGCAGCACCGGCCTCATCGGTCGCAGGGCATCAGATGACGCAAGCCTACCTTCAAGGTGTCCTCATTCCATGAGTTGCCTGCGGCATCAACGCGGAAAACCTGATTTGACGCACCGCCAAATATGCCCAGGCCACCCTCAACGTTTGTGTACAAAATCGCAAGCTCGTCTCCGAAGTAATCTGGATAGAACGGATCAACCAGTGCGAATGACTCGTGGTAAGACCAAAGCTCCTGGCTCCAGTTCGTTACTATCAGCCTGAAGTGTGGCGCAAAGGCGTCGTGGTGTTCTGCGAAGACCGTCAGCTCGATCTCCTTGGTCGCGCCCTGAAACAGCCGGTCCGAAAAATACCCTTCGTAAGGAAAGTGGTCTTCCGGTACATAAGGCAAAGACGGGTCGTTGACCTGCGGCAGCCATTCCCGCAGCTCAGGAAAGGCGCTGTCGAAATACATCCCTCTGTACACTGTGGCGCCGCCGCCGGTCTCGTCAATTCGGACGCCACCTTTCTCATCTCGACAGACGGGCTCCAACTGCTCTACCTGAATGCTGTAGCGGTCATGCCCCGGCTGATCGTCTACCTGGAAACGCACCTCGTACGATCCCTTATTTGCGCCAGATGGCGGAGCCACTTCTTCAATCGCTATGAACCCCGCAGCAATGGCAGGGGCGCTGGATGCCGCCACCGCCACCGGGAGCCCGGGAACAGTGACGGTCAGCACGTAGGGCATATCGCTCTTTGGATGCAGCTCCGCGGCAGACCTGAAGGCGCCGTGGCCGGTATGGATGAGTCGCTCCAGCAGGCCATCGCCGCCCTGAATAGAAACCGATGCGTCGGTAGTCACATGGTCTTGCCAGTCAACGCTGTCGGCGTACGGCACGCTACGGTGGAGCAGGACCGCCCAGACGCTGTCCGGCGAAAACTCCGCGCTGACGACCACTTTTGGCTCGTAGCCCGTCGGGAATTCCAAGTCCACGGGTGACTTACACTGCAGCCCCATGAGCACGATAATTACGCTCAGCCACCGCATAGTTAAAATCGCAATTGGTAGGACACTGCCGGAATCAGCTGCAACAGGCTCAGCTGCTTCCAGCGAATCACTCCTGGCTTATCGAGTTCCGGGTACACGTACAAAGGATTCCTTCGATTGTAGGCATTGTACAGGCCAAGGATGAAGGTGCGCTCGCCCCAGTCAATCTGCCTGGTGAAATGCGCACTTACGTCGAGCCGATGGGCCGAGGGCACGCGGGCAGAATTGATTGGGCCATAGTCGAGAAAGTCACCCTCATAGGAGAGCCTCAGGCGATCCTGATATCTGCCGGATGGCAGCCAGATCGGATAACCACTCCCGTACACCCACGACGCTGCAAGCATGGTATGGTCCGTCAGGCGGTACTGGCCGACCACGGACACATCGTGCCGCCGGTCATAGCCATCAGGGAATGGCACACCTGCATTAAGCCGCGTGAACCTTCGTGTGGTCCGTGCCCATGTGTAGCTAAGCCACCCGCTCAGGCGCCGTCGCTGTCGCTCAACGAACAATTCGGCCCCGTAGCTGGTGCCGCGTCCGCGCTCCACCAAAGACGGCCATCCCAAAGTACTCGCCTGATAGGGTCTGGCGTTTGCCTTGTACTCCAGCTGCCCGTTCATGCGCTTGTAGTAGCTTTCAAGCGAAACATCCACACCATATCCCAGGAAGCTGCGCACGAGGCCGACCGCCACCTGTGAGCTGCGCTGGGGACTTAATGCGCGCATGAACGGAATCCACACTTCCCGTGAGAGCTCACTTCCGGTTCCCGCCATCAGGTGCATGTACTGCTGCATGAACGCATAGGACACCTTGGCTGCCAAGTCTGCACTCAGCGGGATGTTCACGCTTGCGCGCGGCTCCAGCGCGCGTGCAACACGTCCCTGACTGCCGGCGCCGGAAAGGCGCAACCCAAGGTTTGCGCGCGCGCCAAAGGACAGTAGCTGCACATCATCCTCTACGTAGAGGGCCAACTCCTGCGAAGCTATGCCGCCAGCCTGGTGCTGCCGCAAATCCAGGTCTGCATCGCCGTGACCGCTGTAGCGCGTCCGTACGGCAGACGGCGTGAAATGGCGGGCGGAGAATTCCATACCGAAACGCATGTAATGCCTGAGTCCAGCCGCATACTCCATATCGAGGCGCGCCATGTAGTCCAACACGGACGACCGCCAAATCTGCCGATAAGTCTCTGGCTGATCCTCAGGGCCGGAATCGCGCGTGGCAACTTCGGACGCTATTCGATAGCCGACTACGCCAGCGGTGAGGTTGGCAAACAAGCGCTCGCCAAACAGGTGATTCCAGCGGATCGAAGCCAGTCGGTTCTGCCAGCCGAGCTCCAAGTCCATCTCCGTTCGCGTCGGATTATTCGCCGTTTTGCGCTGCCTGAACGCGAAGGCATCCTTACCCATGTAGCCGCTGAGGTATATCCGATCTCGTCCCGAAATGATGTAGTTCGCCTTGAAATTCAGGTCCTGAAAGTGCGCCGCAACCCGCCGGCCCTTTGGCTGAAACCACCGCAGAATCTGGTCGAGAAAGGTGCGCCGTCCAGAAACGATAAAGGACGCCCGCTCACGCACTATGGGCCCTTCAAACATCAGGCGCGACGTAATCAGCCCCAGCTTCCTTTCGCCGCCAAAGTGCTTCAGGTTGCCCTCCTTCATGGTTAGGCTCACCACTGACGACAGGCGCCCCCCGTAACGGGCCGGAAAGCCCCCCTTGATCAATTCCACCTGCTTCATCGCAGACGGATTAAAGACGCTGAAAAGGCCAAGCACATGGCTCGGGTTGTACAGTGGCAGACCATCCAGCAAGATCAGGTTCTGGTCCGCACGCCCGCCGCGAACGTAGATGCCGCTGAAGCCTTCGCGGCCCGACTGGATGCCGGGCAGCAGCTGCAGCGTTTTGAGCACATCCGTTTCGCCAAGCAATACGGGCAGCGACTCCACCTGCTCGACTGGCAAGCTGTGCTGGCTCATCTGGATTTGCCGCGCACGGGATTCGCCCGTAACCACGATGGCATCAAGCGTCATAACGCGCGGCTGCAGGAGAAATACCAGTGATGTGTCGGCCTGTACCGACCACTCGACGACCTGCGGGAAGTAGGCAACGTGCGTTACCGACAGCTTGAAGGGGCGCGGACCAACGCTGAGGCTGAAGAAACCAAACTGGTTTGAGCTCGTGCCCGCCCTCTCGCGGACGAGATGCAGGTTTGCGCCGGGAATCCGCTCACCGCTCTCTGCATCCTCAACGTAGCCGCTCACTGCGAAACTCTGCGCCATCGCGCTCCAGCCGGCAGTGAGGAAAAGGGTCCCTACAACCGCGTACCTGAAGTACCGCATGCGGCTGAAGCGCACTGCCAAGCACCGGCGTGGCGCTTGCATACACGGGCTGTCAAGCATTCACGTTTCGCCGCATTGGTCCGTCGGCCTAAATCAGCACGCGTTATGACTCCTACCCTGTCCACCTGCGCCGTTAGTGGCCACCGGTGCTTTTAGATGCAATTACCGTGCCGCGGAACCGCCATCGCCGTTGGTATGCTGGCTGAGCCCGCACACAAAAGGCACCGACGTATGCAGATCCTTCAGGATATAGGCGTACTGGACCAGCCAGGCGATGGGACCGGACCACTATTGCAGGTTTGGCTGCTACGACCGATGGTAGGGGTCATAGAACATTGTGGCCCTGTCGATCCGTTACCGGGAGGAGACCATGGATAGGGTAGGCGGCCCACCGTATCGCGAAGGGCTCCTGGCTGCAGGGCGTGGAGGACCACGTCTTCGCGGTGCGCATCGGATTCGTAAACAAACCGCGGTAACGCGGCTGCGGTGGTTCCTGAACCCGCTACTTCAGGGTAAGTGGCCGATGAAGTGCACCTTTCGGGAAGGCCATGGAAGGTCAAAACCTGTGCTCCAAACCTTACGACACGCGCACGACTATCCGACAGCGGAAACGTACGACGGAGGAAATGTTGTCGCTGGTAGAGCAGTACCTCCAAGGTGGCCAAAGCCTGAAGGCCTTGTCTGCAGAGCGGTGGCGCGCCTCCGTACGAGACACCGTGCTGCGGTTGACTCCCACTTGCTGGGCGATACGCCGCTCGAAGTAGCCCTGCTCGTAGCGAAGTGAGATGATATGCTTGACTCTGTGCATTGGTATGCGGTGTGCTGCTATGGTTCTGTGCCTCCATTCTGTTAGGGAAGGCACAACATATCCACGGCAATTGGCGCCCAGTCTCACGCTCTGCGGTCACACCTTAGTGACAGTTTTGAATCGTAGTTTGTAAATTCCTAGCTTCGTTGGGGTATCCCTACAAAACGTTGGCGCAGCTTCGAATTTCACCGGAATCCATGAAGAAAGCTCTGCTCGTTCTCGTACTCCTCTTGCTGGCCATATTGACGAGCGTGCTAGAACCCCCGGAAACCTCCGTCGATCCGACTACCATTGAGTCGCAGAGGTCGAAGCGTTTGCAACATCCTTACGGGTATCCAGGCCGCTTTGTAGAGTATCATGCGCAAATCCGCGGTTCGGCACTCGGCGATCAGTACCCGCCCAATTACCAGCTTACAGAGTATTACAAAGCGCTACGCGCTCTCAAGCACCCTGGAATTCGTATTGGCTGGGTTTCGCGCGGACCGGGTAATGTCGGGGGCCGAACGCGGCCGATTGTCGTTGATCCTGATGATCCGGACCGGATGACGTGGTATGCGGGTGCAGTAAGCGGCGGCCTTTGGAGAACCACCGACGGTGGAAGAAAATGGACGTCCCTCACCGATGACTTGCCAAATCTAGCCGTCAGCGCTCTCGCCATGGCCGGGAGCGATCACGACATTATGTACATGGGTACAGGAGAAGGATTTCAAAACACGTCCGCCGTGTCGGGCGCTGGCGTATTCAAGTCCACCGATCGTGGTGCGACTTGGCAACAACTTATGGCCACGGCTACGGATCCAGATTTCCGGTGGGTCAACCGCCTAGCCGTTGATCCCGGCAATGCCAATGTAGTTGTGGCTGCTACAAATTCCGGCATTTTCCGGACGGAGAATGGTGGGATGAGTTGGACGGACGCGTTGACATTTGGCTGCGGTAATTATTCGTATGCGGGTCGTGTCCAGGATTTGCAGGCACAGCCGGCCAATTTTGGTATCCAGGTCGCAACGTTGAACTGCCAGTGGACACCGTCTCCTTCGGCCATAATTCGCTCAGCTGATGGAGGCAAGACATGGGAGCGTGCCTATGAACCGAGTGATGCGGTCCGCATGGAAGTTGCGTGGTCTCATTCGAGCCCTGACGTGGTGTACGCATCAATCGATTTGTACCCCCCTTCTAGTGATTTGGCACGAAGTGACGACGCCGGTGCCACTTGGGCATTGACGAAGGATGCCGGTGAAGACCCCGTCAGCTGGCTAGGAAGTCAAGGCTGGTACGACCAGACTATTGCCGTGCACCCGTATTCTCCAGATACGGTGTTTGTGGGTGGCATCTTTCTGTGGAGAATAGTTGTAGGGCCGCCGCCCATGTCAGGGCCCTCAGCGATTGACTACGGTACGACAGACTTGTTCATGGACCTGGCAGCACACCCTGCCGGCACGCAGTTTGGCGGCGTACTTGCCTTAGGCATTGACCAAGCAGATGTTACAAATGTCGAAGAGACGGACTATGTGTCCATTGAATGGAGATTTGGCCAAGGGTCGCAGTTCGCACACCGGTTTACCGTTCTGGAGACAGGGGGAACCAACGGTGATGGAGGTGAAGGTATTCCATACGGTGAGTACTCGTATCAGGACTATGTCGAGGTACCATTCCAGGTATGGGACACGGGCAACAACCGACAACTGATGGTCTCCTTCCGCGACCAGGCCGATGACGGGAATTTTGACCTGATACGCTTTTCGACGCAGGGCGCGCGAGACGACCAAAGTCGAGAGCATGTATTCCTGCACCGGCAAGATTATCGCGACCACCCAGACGACGATATTGCGCAGGAGGGAGGCGTTGGTAATGGGCAACTCTATCTAATGTGGCCGCACTTGATAGATGATGCCAGTGTCCTCTGGGACCCTGCCAGTCTACCAAACACAGCTTTACGCATCACCTATGAAAGAAGCCAAGAGAGAGAAAGAATTGTCGACCAAGGTCTGGACCCAAGTAAACACGTACATGTGGATCATCATAACATAACGGTCATCCCCAGGGATGAAGCTACGAACGAGTTTTGGGTGATCAATGCGAACGATGGAGGCGTAGCGTTTTCGAAGGACGGTGGCATGAGCTTCGAGGAAACAGACCGGTCTTCGTCAAACTACATTACGTCACAATTCTATGGCATCGCCAAGCGCCCGGGGACAAATCAGTACATTGGAGGCACAAAGGATAATGGCACATGGCTTAGCGGGCTTAATCCAGATGATAGTGAAAAATGGAGCTGGGAGTTAAGTGGTGACGGATTCGACGCCATCTGGCACGCAACGGATGACAAGAAGCTGATCGGATCCCTATATGCCAATTGGCTTTTTCGGTCTCTCAACGGCGGTGTCTCTTGGGAAAGTGCGAGAAATGGACTGACGGACGCCGGATGGGCAGGAAGCCAATTCATAACTTCGCTCGGTTATTCGGACAAGGCACCCGATAGGGTATTTGCTATAGGAGCGTCCGGCGTTTGGCGTTCGGAGGACTTTGGGGGCTCGTGGACGGTGTCGGCCATTTCCGATAAATGGGGTTATAATCCTGGCAAAGTTCGGGCCTCAAAAGCCGACCCCGACATTGTTTGGGCTGGCAACAGGATGGATTCAAGAGTTACACTTCACGTATCCACCGATGGGGGACAGTCGTTCCACCCTATTGTAGCTCCCAACCATGGTTTACAGAGTTACAAACTCTCAGGGCTCAACACGCATCCAGAAGAAGACAGCACTGCCTATGCGTTGTTCTCATATTTTGGTAGGCCCAAAGTATGGGAGACCAAGGACCTTGGGCAGACATGGACGGACTTGTCCAACTTCTACAATGGGCAGAGTACGAACGGATTCCCCGACGTGGCCGTGTATGATCTCCTCGTAATGCCATACAACACTGACTTGATGTGGGCCGCCACGGAAATCGGCATATTCGCATCAAACAGCAGCGGGCAGAATTGGCAATATGCCAATAACGGGATTCCGGCGGCCTCTGTGTGGCAACTCCTGGTGCGCGATGATCAGATTGTCGCGGCTACTCATGGCCGTGGCATTTGGACGGTCCCACTTGGTGAAGTAGTAGTGCTGCCAGTCAGTTTTGCGGATAGCGTGGAACATCAGACATTCACGGTAGGCGCAGAAATTGCACCGCTGGAACTCCCCGAAGCGACCGGTGGCATAGCCCCGCACACCTACACGCTGACCCCGGGGCCGCCGGCAGGGTTGGACTTTAATGCAAACACACATACGATAAGCGGTACACCAGCCGCAGTAGCACCCTCTACCGTATACACGTATGCTGTCACGGATGATGCCGGATCCGCCACGAGCCTCGTGTTTAACATCGAGGTTGTACAAGCCGTTTCGTTCGCGGCTTGGGTTGCAGATCAACCATTCCCGCGCGCGCAACCTATTACACCACTCGTATTGCCCGAAGCCACGGGGGGAGTAACACCGATTGACTACACGCTTACTCCCAGGCTGCCGGTAGGATTGACCTTTAGCGACACCACGCGCACTATCAGCGGGACGCCGACGGTGGTCACGGATTCCACACTATATACGTACACGGGCACTGGTGTGAATGGATCGACCGATAGCTTGTTGTTTAGCATTAAGGTGTTTTCTCCCGTGGACGCTCAGCAGGAAACTTTGCCGTTCACATTTGCCTTGCGCGGCAACTATCCTAACCCTTTTCAGGAGGCCACGAACATTTCGTTTGATTTGCCCTGGCCCGCTAACGTGCGCGTGGATGTGACAGACGTATTGGGTCGCCGTGTACTGGCGCTTCCATACCAAGATATGGCTGCAGGCTGGGGGCGGTCTATTCGTCTAGACGGTGCTGCATTGGCCTCGGGTCATTATATGTACCGAGTCCACGTCCAATCACCGGAAGGTGTTGCAGTGCATGTCGGCGTTCTTGTGCATGCAAAATGAGCCCTGAGACTGCGTTATAGCCTGAACTTCTACGTGCTTTTTGATCCAATGTGGTAACACATTTCGACAGAATTGGTCATGCTATGCGGATGTGGTGCTTCTTCCCCCTTAGCGATGGAATGACTTCGTTGGCTTGACTGCGCAATGCTTGAATTGTACCTTCAGTATTCAGAAAAACCGGTCTGGACTGGCTGAATGTACTTGCGTAGCATCGAAGCTCGTTGCACCGGCCGCGACGAAGCGCAACAGGCCGGCGATGCGGCCAGTTGCTCTGCCATTAGCCATAACACATTCCGTATCTATCACGTGAACGACCAAGTACGCTTGCTATGGCTATCTACGACTTAACTGTTAATGGCAAGGCACATCAGGTAAATGTGCAGTCTGAGCCTTTTGCAAAAATAGGTTGCGAGCGCGAAACCGGGCGTAGAAAGTTAGGGCGTGGGTGAGAATAATGCGGATTAAGTGCGTCGTGAGTCGTATACTGGAACACGTGAGAATCATAAATGTATATAATAAACGTGCAGATGCGATTGCGATCAGAGTTGTCCAGGTACTGGTCCACATTCCAGCTCAGATTGTTTCCATTGCTGGAGCTCACTATTGGCGAGCTCAGTGAACAGCACAGACGATTCGTTTCTGTGGTGGAATTAGTGCGCGTGGAGGAGCTGTTGTCGGGGTGCGAGTCCAAGGGTCCAGGCCGTCCGAAGGCGAACCGGGCTGCGCTGGCGCGGGCTTTTTTGGCTAAGTCCGTATTCGATATCCCGACCACGCGGGCGTTGGTGGAGCGACTAAAGAGCGATCCGGTACTGCACCAGCTATGCGGCTGGGAGTGGTCGTACATGGTACCGAGCGAATCGTCGTTTTCGCGGGCGTTCGCGGAATTTGCCAACAGTGACCTGCCGGGGCGGCTGCACGCAGTGCTGCTGGAGTGCGCGCTGGAGGATCATCTGGCCGGGCACGTTTCGCGGGACGCGACCGCGATTCCGGCACGCGAGAAGCCGAAGCGGTCTGTGCCCAAGGCCAACGACGGCAAACAACCGAAAACCCCTACCCGCCTGCAGCGTCAACGCTCCATGGAGCTGGATGATATGCTGGAAGAACTGCCGAAGGACTGCAATGTCGGGACCAAACGCAATTCGAAGGGTCACGGGCACTGCTGGGTCGGCTTCAAGCTGCACTTGGATGTGATTGACGGGGGGATTCCGATCAGCGCTGCGCTAACATCGGCTTCGGTCCATGACAGCCAGGTGGCGATCCCGCTGGCAGTGATGACGGCCGCTCGGGTACAAAGTCTGTACGACTTGATGGACAGTGCGTACGATGCTAAGGAAATCCGAGAGCATAGCAGATCGCTGGGGCATGTGCCGATCATTGATATCAACCCGCGTGGCAATGAGGAGCTGAAGCGCGAGGCGCGGGCGCAACGCAGCATCGGACACGTTACGCCAGAGAGGAGACGCTTCAGAGAGCGCTCGACGGTGGAGCGGGTCAATGGACGACTCAAAGACGAGTTCGGCGGACGGTATGTGCGGGTACGCGGGCATAGCAAGGTCTACTGCCACCTGATGTTCGGCATCCTGGCGCTGACCGTCGACCAGTTGATGCGCCTGGTGCTCTAAGCGCACCCGTACCCTCACGTAGGGCCCGTCTCGCCATCAGCGCGGGCCGGGTCAGCTATGCCGTGTCATGCCTCCCTGCGCAGTTCGTCACCCCCATTCGAGCAAGACTTCCGCAATGCAAAGGTCGAACAAGTTGATACGTGCAGAATCACACTGGCTTGACGAAGCTCCTACTCCCAAATCAAGGGCTGAAGTGGATTTTGCAAAAGGCTCGCGAGACAGTTTAATACATTACTAGTGTAGCCGCGTTGGGGTTCAAGCGGCAGGGCTGGTCAGGCGATTTTGCTTAACCAATCCATCATTTTCCCCTATTCAATCATAGAATCCGATTACCCTTCCAACACGACCGGTACTGCAGAGGTCCCGCCGACTGAGGTGGTTCCCAGGGCCAAGCGCCGCAGGTTCACTGCCAGTTAGAAGATGCGCATTCTGGAGGAGGCCGAACTCTGCAGTAAGCCTGGAGAGGTCGGTGCGCTTTTGCGTCGGGAAGGCCTTTATTCGTCTTATCTGGCCCAGTGGCGCAAGCAGCGCGAATATGGAGCGCTTTATGGTTCGACCCAGTCCGGGAAGGAACTGTTGGCCAAGGACGAGGAGATTCGGCGGCTGCGCAAGGCGCTCAGTCAGTCCCGGCAGCAGCTTCAGAAGGCCGAGGCCATCATAGAGGTCCAAAAAAAAAGTCTGCACGCTCTTTGGCATCAGCAGCGAGAGCGAGGCCGGGCAGCCATGAGGGAGATGGTCAAGGCACTGCGTCCGGTTCTGGGTACGGTGGCGGCCTGCCGCCACGTGGGGATCTCTCGCGCCTCCTATTACAGGAGTCAGCGTGCGGCGCCGCAGCAGCCGAAGCGGCGTCGCCAGAGCAGCCGACGGTTGTCGGAAGCTCGCCGGGCGGAGATTCGTGCGATATTGAACGCAAAGCGGTTTGTGGACCTGCCGCCACGGCAGATCTGGGCGACGCTCCTGGATGAGGGCACCTACCTGTGCCACTGGCGCACCATGTACCGTATCCTTAGTGAAAACAAGGAGATACGCGAGCGCAGGAATCAGCGCGTACATCCTCCGTACACGAAGCCGGAGCTGTTGGCCCAAGCCCCGAACGAGCTTTGGACGTGGGACATCACCACGCTTCGGGGCCCGGTCAAGGGCCTGCACTTCAAGCTCTACGTGCTACTGGATGTCTTCAGCCGCTACGTGGTGGGATGGACCCTTGCCTCGTTTGAGTCTGCCGCGCTGGCCAAGGATCTCGTCCTGGCCACATGCGCGCGTCAAAACGTCAGAAGAGACCAGCTGGTCCTCCATTCGGATCGCGGCCCGGTCATGACAAGCAAGACGTATGTGCAGCTGTTGGCAGAGCTGGGAGTGGAAGGTTCCTACAGCCGTCCGTATCGCTCGAACGACAATCCCTATTCGGAGGCGCACTTCCGCACGGCGAAGTACCACCGGACGTACGAGGTGCGCTTCGGCTCCCTGGAGGACGCCCGGAGCTGGGCGCGGCAGTTCTTCCATTGGTACAACAACGAATTCTACCACACGGGGATTGCGCTGATGCATCCCTCGACGATCCATTACGGCAAGACGCGCGAGGTATGGAAGGCGCGACAGCGCGTCATGCAGGAAGCCTATACGCGAGAACCGGAGCGGTTCATTCGGGGGACTCCCAAGGTACCCATGCCACCGCGGAAGGTATGGATCAACCCGCCAGACGATCCCCAGGCTGCGGTGAAGCTCGTAGCCAAGAGCAACGGTCGCCAGTCCCGCAACTTCGTACTCACACGCGACCAGTTACTACCAGCATGAGTTCCACCTGCTACACTAATTCCGAGGCGAACTTGTCTTATTTTTGTTGGCACATACCGCTCGCTACTCGGGTTTTCTAGAGTATCACAACGGTCATATTTACTATGCTGGTTACTCCGAGTCACTGATCAAGAAGTACACTCTGGATGGTACGCTGCTGTTCTCTGTGTCGACGATCGACAACCATCCGGGTGAGATCAACTACGTTGAAACCGTGGGGGAAACCAGCAGAGTCATGAGCTTCTCACCGCATGCCCTGTATGCTTCACTCAACATACAGGTATATGGCAATTACTGCCTGGTTCAGCCCGCATCCGATGACGACGGCGTAACTTTGCGCTACCTGGACGTGTACGATGCAGCCACCGGCGAGTATATCAAGAGCTACGGTGTTACCCGGCCACCGATGGACTTTGCGGTGGACGCCGAGCACCTGCTTATGCTGCAGGCGGATCGCAACCCGGAGACCGATGAGAGTGACAGATACGTTAAGCTTTACGACAACGTACTACGAGACCGGTAGGCAAGGCAGTGACGGAGCAAGTCCCAACCAGAATGAGGACGCTGTACTGGATTGCCTTTGCTGTACGTACAGCTCCACCGGAGCCGCAGTTTGGAGGCAGAGGTGAAGGAGAGGCTGGTCACCGTTGAAAGTACCATCGTATACGCCCTGGAAGAGTCTTTGAACCAGGAGTTATTCGAACCAGTCGATTCCGAGGGACCGTTTTCCGTTGTAGTCAGCCTGGATACCCGTGGGTGTCCGGCATGCATGGTGAGCGAACTGGTCTCACTCAATGCCTACTGGGACCTTCTCTAGGAGTACACACAAATCTACTGCGGAGGTTATACCGCCAAGTATTTGGATGGACGGGATGTCCGGTTCGAGTACAGTAGGCTGGAGAGTGTGGAGGAGTTCCTTGAAATGGACTTGGGGCCTGTCAACTCTGTATCATTTTTGATGGCTGGTGGACAGATACTGGATGTGCGCGTATCTACTCCAGCGATTAGGTATTACTAAGAGGTGGCTTCTGCTTGGTATGCGGGTGCGAGTTCGCTCTGGTCAATGTCTATAGGATTAGACGGCCAACGTGCGAAGGTCGGTCCGACGGCTCAATGATGAATACGGTGGAATATCCGGGTGCTCCAAATGCGGGGCGCTGACAATGCAGTCACGAGTCCAGCTGTCAGCCAGGCGGGGGTAGCTGTACCGGCAGAGGCCCGAGCTGTGCTCAATGATGGCTTGCGGCATGTAGCCCATGCATCCCTGTAGGTGCCCACTCTTCTCGCCAGTTAGGTCCAATGACACATGGATTTTCGCCAGATCCAACAGTGCTTTGCGAAGCATTGGCCAGTCGTTCGACTCAAACCCGATCTATTCCGCCAGTTCTCGGATCGGGAGCACGTGCCATTCAGACCCAGTGCCCCCCAGCTCTTGGTAGGCGTAGAGGTGCATGCGTTGGCCGCCTTCTCTGGAGGCTTTTGTGAAACAGCAACTGAGGCGTCGTTCCGCATGGGAGGCGAGAATCGGCCACTCAGCAGCAGCAGTGAGACATGAAGGGGGCCGGTCCCAGCGCATGCGCTCACTGTGGTCCGCTCAAACCGTTCAGGCAAACTCTTGGCCGACGTTGCCCCCGCACAGCACGACGGCCACGCGGCGATTGGCAAAGCGCGGTGCATGTTTCAGTAGTGCGGCCACTGCAACAGCGGCCGCGCCTTCCACCGCAAGTGACTCCTGTTCGCGCAAGAGCTGCATGGCGCATGTGATCTGGTGCTCACTGACCAGCAGCCAGTCATCTACCAAGGTCTGGCAAAGTGGGAAGGTGATGGCGCCAAGCTCAACTCCGCCGGCCGTGCCGTCGGACATGGTAGGTTCAGTGGGTATTGCAACGATGCGCCCTGCACGAACGGATTCGTGCATCACGGGAGAAGCTGCTGGCGAGCATCCAATGATGCAGGTGCCTGGACTCTGCGCCTTGAACACGGCCGCAATGCCACTAATAAGGCCGCCACCTCCCACCGAGGCTAAGACGCAATCCAGGGGAGGAACTTGCGCCAATAGTTCTGTGCCCACGGTACCTTGGCCACCGATAACGGCAGGATCGTTGTACGGTGACACGAACAGATACTGCTGCGCCTCCGCCACACGACGCGCTTCGTATTCCGCGTCCACCGCATCGCCCTCGGTGAAGCGTAGTTCCGCGCGGTACCGCCGGAGCGCCTCGACCTTATGCTTCTTGGCGGATGCAGGTAGGTACAGCGTGCAGTCTAGCCCAAGCGTGGTGCAGGCATACGCGACCGCCAAGGCATGGTTACCAGTGGACGCGGCCACGACACGCTGACGGGTATCTCGAATCTGTAGCAGCTTGTTTAGTGCGCCGCGAACCTTAAAGGAGCCCGTGACCTGTAGGTGCTCAAGCTTCAGATAGGCCTCACAGCCGGCCATTTCGCTTAGTACGGACGAGAAGCGTGCGGGCGTCTTATTTACAAAAGGTCTCAGGCGTGACTCGGCGGCCAGAACCTCGCTCAGAGCGTCAGTCATGATCGGTTGCGGCCCTGGGTGAGGCCTCCAAGGGCCCAGAAGGAAGGCATAGAAGCAAGCAGAGGCAGGCTCGGCGAAGCGCCGCAAGGAAGGCAGCTCCGGCTGAGAAGACTTGCATTATTACGCGGCGAATGGTGGAAATTGCGGACTGCCTGCTTTGGGTGCGCAGCGCTGCACAAGAGGTATGGAAGAGTTCCACCGGGCTGTAAATAGGAGGACCTACTGAACGGTGCCCTTGAGGTAGGCTTGTCGCAACGCCTCAGGGAAGCGCTCTATCGCATAGCGAAGCATGGTGCGAGGCATTGTCCTGTAGTGCACGTGCATAAAGGCGTCCTGTATGCTGAATTCCTTTTTGCCAACCTCGCGAAGCATCCAGCCGACGGCCTTATGAATGAGGTCATGCGGGTCATCCAGTAGGAGTTCCGCGATTTTGAGCGTATCACCAAAGTCTCCCACCCCAATAAAGCGCAGCGTGGTGACAATTGCGATTCGGCGCTCCCAAAGGTCACTGGACGCAGCAAGTTCGAAGAGAACGGCCCTGCTGCGATGCTCGAGGTGGGGTCCAACGATCTTGTGTGCGCTGGCGTCGACGAGGTCCCAGCTGTTAATCCATCGCGTATGTGCCAGGTAGGCCTCGTAGATGGCGGCTTTGTCGGCTTCGTCCCCCGTCACATAGCCACTTACCAGGATACACAGCGCCACGAAGCGGTCTTCGTGGAATTCTGACTGGAGGAGGCGGAGCGTTGCGTTAAGTGGCAGAGCCCTGTTGGCTTTGGCCACCCGCCGCAGCACAGGCACGCGGATTCCTCTAAACACGTCTCCTTCCCCGTACTGCCCTGGCCCGGTCTTGAAAAATCGCTGCGAATGTGCAGCAATGATGGCGTTGCCGAGGGCTGCAAGCTTCGACTGAATGGAAAGAACCGACTTGAAGGATTCCCGAGTGCTATTGGGCACAGTCGTCGTGGCTTAGGACTTTTCTCGCGGCTACAGTACGCAACCCAAGCCTCAAAGAAAAGGGCCTTTGGCATTGATGTGGTTGCACAAGGCAGCAGATTTGTGCGGTCCACCGCGGAAAACACCTGATGCCGCCCCGCGTTGGTAGGGCCTCACGTGCATGGACTGCCATTCATACATTTGGACACCTATAATCGCCAGCTGCCGTTTAAATGCAAGCGGAATTGATCACGCAAGCCGAGGAACATATACCCGAGGGCTACGACCCGCGTCTTTTCAAGATCCGGCACTCCGCCGCGCACATCATGGCGCAGGCGGTATTGGAGCGTTTTCCGGGCGCCAAGCCGACCATCGGGCCCCCTATCGAGGATCGTTTCTACTACGACTTTGACTTGCCTCGTCCGCCGAAGGAGGCCGACTTGGTGTGGGTTGAGCAACGAATGAAGGAAATCATCAAGGGGCGGCACGAGTTTTCGGTGCGGGAGATCTCGGCAGAGGAAGCGAGGGTGCTCTTTAAAGACAACCCGTACAAGATTGAGCTCATCAACGAGCTACTCGAGGGTGAAACGGATGTGCCCAAGCTTACCGTTTACCAGCACGACACGTTTGTCGACCTATGTCGAGGTCCCCATGTCCCGCATACTGGCTATATCAAGGCCAATGGCGTCAAGCTACTGGCGACCGCGGGTGCGTACTGGCGCGGCGATGCCTCACGACAATCGCTAACTCGCATTTACGGCACGGCGTGGAAAAACCGGACGGAGTTGGATGCCTATCTGGCACGACTCGAAGAGGCGCGCAAACGTGACCATCGTACGCTCGGCAGGCAGCTGGAACTATTCACCTTTAGTGACAAGGTGGGCTCGGGGCTGCCACTTTGGCTGCCCAAGGGCGCCGTGCTTCGAGATACCCTGGTGACGTTCCTTAAGAAGGAGCAGCTGCGGCGCAACTACCAGCCGGTGATAACGCCGCACATCGGGCGACTGGAATTGTACCGCACCAGCGGGCACTACCCTTATTACAAGGATAGCCAGTTTCCGGCCATGGAGGTGTCGGACGGGGAAGGATACCTGCTCAGGCCTATGAATTGTCCACACCACATCCAGGTGTATGCCCATCGGCGCAGGAGCTATCGCGAGTTACCAATGCGACTGGCCGAATTCGGACAGGTCTATCGCTACGAGCAGACTGGCGAGCTGGGCGGCCTGACGCGCGTGCGCGGATTCACAGTAGATGATGCTCACATCTTCTGCAGGCACAGCCAGGTGAAGGCGGAAATCAAGGACACGATAGATCTGACGCTGAAGGTTCTCAGCAGGCTGAGCTTTGAGGACTTCAGCGTACAGTTGTCGCTGCGCGATCGAAACGATCAAGAGAAGTACACCGGTAGCGTTGCGTTATGGGATGAGGCAGAGGCGGCCATCAAGGAAGCCCTGACCGAATTGAACCTGCGCTATATGGAGGTCCCGGGCGAAGCGGCCTTTTACGGGCCGAAGGTGGACTTCATGGTTCGCGACGCGCTGAAGCGCCAATGGCAGCTGGGCACGGTGCAGCTGGACTACAGTCTTCCGGAGCGCTTTGATCTCACGTATGTGGGTTCAGACGACCGCCGGCATCGTCCGGCGATGATCCACCGGGCGCCTTTTGGATCTTTGGAGCGCTTCGTGGCCGTGCTCATTGAGCATTGCGGTGGTGCTTTCCCGCTATGGCTTGCACCGGAGCAGGTCCGGGTGCTGTCCATTTCCAAGCGGTTTGAGGCCTATGCCACCGGTACGTACCAGCAGCTCCTGGGCCACGGCTTGCGTGCGCAGCTGGATGTGCGCAGCGAAAAGGTGGGCTACAAAATCCGCGAGGCGCAAGCCCAGAAGATCCCGTACATGCTCGTCGTGGGCGCCAAGGAGCTTGAGAGTGAAACAGTTCGCGTCCGACATCGCTCCGGGGATGATCTGGGGGCGATGCCGGTGGCGGCATTTCTCGACCTTGTCCAAAAGGAAAGCGGGCACGGACTCGCGGCGGACTAGCCCTGCCGTTTGCCCAAGTAAGCTGGTAGACTAACGCACTTGAGGGCATCAGAAGCATGTCCAGTCGTTGCCGAGCGACACGGGGGGTGTCCATGTGGCACAGGGGTCTTGGCTGTGGACTCAACCCGACTTCGCCATTTTGGGAACCAACCGTGGCCGAAGGGGGGCTAAACCAGGTACTCCCAGCCCACTTTTCGCCCTTTTCAGCCCCTTTTCAGCCGTATTTCTCGGCTATATGGTGAAGAATGCGTGAAGTTTAGCGTATTCGGCTGAAAAAGGCCATTGTAGTGCCAGGATTGTTGGTGGGGACTTGCTACAGGTGCGCCCATGCACTATCTTGGAGTCGGCATTGAACTGCAGACACCATGTACATACGGGCGACCAAGACCCACGCAAAGAAAGGCGAAGCGCGACACAGCTACCGCCTGGTACGCAGCGACCGCATCGGCGGGAAGGTGCGCCAGTCGACCCTGCTGAACCTGGGCGTCCACTTTGACACGCCCCGTGAGCAGTGGGGGACCTTGGTGCTTCACATAGAGAATTTGTTGCAGGGGCAGCCGACACTCGTGTTCGATCCCGACCTGCAGCACACGGCCGAAGCCATTGTCGCGCAGCTGCGCGCACGCGGCATAGGTGCACACGCGAAGCCGGAGGGTGAGCCTGACAGCGTCATGACGGTGGACATGGACTCCCTTGAGCACCCGGAGCATGCCCGCAGCGTGGGCGCAGAGCGTGTCTGCCTTCAGGCGCTCGAGGATCTGGGACTGAAAGACACGCTGATCCAGGCCGGCGCCAAGGAGCGCGACGCGCGTCTGGCCGTAGCCCTGGTGGTCGCACGCATGCTGCATCCCAACAGCGAACGGGCTACGCTTCAGTGGTTGCAAAGCAGGTCGACGACGCTGGACCTGCTGGGACTGCGCCCCGGCAGGAAAGTGTCGTTAGCGAAGCTGTATCGCATTGGGGACCTGCTCTGGGAGCACAACCAGGCGATTCAGCAAGCGCTCTTCCAAAAGGAGCGGACGCTCTTGAGCCTGCCGGAGACCGTTGTTTTTTATGACCTGACCAACACCCATTACCATGGCCGACAGCACGGCGAGTACCTGGCCTATGGACGTTCGAAGCAAAAGCGTTCCGATTGTCCGCTGGTGACGCTCGGGCTGGTGCTCGATGGCGCGGGCTTCCCGCGCACCTGCGAGATCTTGCCCGGCAACGTCTCGGAGCCCGGCACGCTGCAGGACGCTATCGAGCGTCTGAACGCCAGCGTGGACGGCCAGAAGCCGACGGTGGTCATGGATGCAGGGATCGCTACGGAAGCAAACGTGTCCTGGCTGGCAGAACAGGGCTACGACTGGATCTGCGTACACCGGGGTAAGCGGCCCCTGCCGCCAGAGCGGGAGCCCGACAGTACGCTGACCACGCAGGCTGGACACGCCGTACGCGTGTGGCAGTTGCAGCAAAAGAAGCAGGAGATGCTGCTCTATGCCGTCAGCGAAGCCAGAAAGCACAAGGAAGAGCAGATCCTCCAGCGCCGGCGCACGCTACTGGAAGCAGCCCTCACCTCGCTGCACGAAGGGCTGCAGAAGCCCTACCATACCAAGCGGCTCAAGAAGGTCGTAGAGCAGGTCGGACGCATAAAAGAGCGATATGCCCGCGTATCTCATCAGTACGAAGTGACGGTTGTAGAAGGGAGTGGCCCCAACGCCAAGGCCGTGAAGTTTGCACGCAAGACGCAGTGGGAAGAGGCCGATGAGGCCCTGGGGGGCTACGTGCTGCGCACCAGTCAGACGGGATGGGACCTTAAGCACATTGTAGCCACGTATTGGCGGCTGTCCGAGGTGGAGGCCACCTTCCGCTCGTTGAAGTCGGAACTGGGGATGCGGCCGCTTTACCACAGCAAGGACGCACGCATCGCAGCGCACATCAGTATAGCTGTGTATGCCTATCACGCCGTGCACCTGATCCGGACCCGATTGAAGGCGCAAGACATCCACACCAGCTGGAAGACGCTTCGCCAGAAGCTGAGCGCCTGGCAACGGGTGATGACAACCGTAAAGGACACCCAGGGCCAGGTGATTGTCAACGTGCAGGACGAGCGCCCAAGGGCAGAGCTGGCTCAGATAGCGCGCATCTGCGGCGTCACGCCCAGCCTGCATCGGCAACGCTACGTGCGCCAGGACTAAGGCAGGCGCACGGCGTTAGAAAAGTAGTGCCAGCCAGGCGGGAGTACACCCTTTTCTTATATGTGGAGAATGTGTCCACCTATACTGTTTGAGTCATAAAATGGCGAAGTAGAGTCAAGGCTTGGTCGTGCAGGGACGCTTCGTTCAGCTCAACGCGGTCTACGCCTGCTTTGCGGGCGGAGGCCTTGCTTACCGTGGACATAAAGCCCCGGCAGGGTATAGGGATCCTGCCTTGTGACAGGATCACAGTCCACGGGTTATCGCAGCGCAGGGCCGCCGTTACTCGACGTCCCGGACCTCGTACCCCAGTGTGGCCAGCGCCAATCGCTCCAGCCCGCGCCACATGATCTGGTGACCGGGCGGCCCGTCGCGAGTGCGATTCTGGTACCCCCCGAGTACGGCCACCAGCAGGATGGCCTCTTGCAGCGTGCCGGGCCGGGGCAGCCTCACACGGCTGGCATAGCCCTTCAAAAAACGAAGCTCCAACTCCGTGAAGAAGACCTCCGAGTCCAACTCTGGCACGGTTCGCCCCAACAGCGTCAGCACCATCAGGCGCCAGGCAATGACGCAGTAGATCGCGATCGCCCGCTCCAGACGCAGCGCCGTGCGCAGCGCCAGACGCTCCACCTTGCAGCCGCTCTTAAGCACCCGGAAGAAGTCCTCAATGCGCCACCGCTTCACGTAGTGATCCAGCACCTGCAGGGCCTCCTCCAGCGTGTGCACCGCCACACTGGTAAGCAGATACCATGTTATGGCCTCTTCGCCTTCCGGCGGGGCCTGCTCCCGGATGTGAACCCCGTACATCGTCACCTGATCTGCCTCCTGGACCGTGGCCGGCAGCGTCACCCGACGGAACCGCACCTCGGCGTCCGCTATGCGATAGCTGCGCCCGGGGCGGGCCTGCTTGCCCTGCGACTTCGGACGCGCGGTGACTTTCTTGATCTCGATCCGCACGCTGCCGGCCGCCGGGCCGCTCGCGAGGGTCTCAAACAGCTTCCTGCCGGTTGCCAGCCTGCGATCCATCCGCGCTCTGACCAGCATCTCCACGCGGCCCTGACGACGCTGGGCGTCAAAGAGCGCAAAACTGTCACCCTCCCGGTCCATAACGCAGATCACGCGAATCTTGCGGGAGATCTGATCGGCCGCCGCACAGATGTCCAGATAGGCGTCCAGCCAGCGTTGGGCCTTCGGCTTCAGGGGACCGTACGAAGGATCCCGGTAGCTGCAGCGCAACACGCCCAGTGGCAGACCGTCGGAGGTGGTTGCCAGCGTCGCATGCACATGCATCCCACGCGTTTGCGCCGTGGTCTGATTGCGGCCGGTGACCTGCAGATCCGTGCAGGCCGGACGCGTGGCATAGCGCAGTCTGCTGCCATCCTGGATGCAGAGCACCACCTTCTGGCTGCGCATGCGCTCGATCGTGCGCGCACGATGCGGCGCCAATATGTTCTCCGGAGTGACCTTGGACGCCGGGTCGCTCTCCAGCAACCGGTAATGCGCCTTGACCGCCGCACGATCGTAGTCCGTATTCCCCGTAATGGACTGGCCCATCACCGAAGCCAGCATCGTCGCACTTCGTACCAGACGCGTGGATCGCAGCCGATTGCCCAGTGGAGCGCCCCCGAACTCGGCTTCCGCCCATTGGTCACGGTCCAACGCCTCGTGGGGTGCTCTCACGGGATGGAGCTCCACCGCCGGCACGCCGAGTGTCTGGCGCCAACCGCGGTCCAGTTCGTACACATATAGCGCCTTGGGCGGCTCGGGTTCATCGTCGGCCTGTCGTTTGCCGCCGGCAGTATAACCAATGTGCAGAAAGTTTGCCGCCTGGAAGCATGTGCCCTTCCAGCTCGGATCCACATAGGTCTCCACAACCCAAGGGCGGTATCTGTAACGCTCTTCAAAATCATCGGGCAGCTGCCTGAGCGCAAGGCCCAGGACATGGCTCGCCAGGTGCGTGCAGGGTCCCCGAATTAAAAAGCGGCTCAAACACACCACATGATGCAGGTGGGTCTGGCGCTGCGCATCGCTCCAGGCCATCCATCGCTCCCGTGCGGCCAGACGCAGGGCCGAGGCCGAAAAGCCCAGCGCGCCCAGATAGCCCTGTGCGCTATGCACCAGGTAGCGCACCTGCGCGCCGAAGAACGTCGTAGTGCCCCGCGGATGCTCCTGGTCCAATAGGGTGTTCCATACGGCGCGCTGGTCGTCGTCCGTGACCATGACCAGCGACAGATCCTTCACTTCACGGACGGAGTCCGGAAGAGCACTCGGCATGGGCACGCCCTCCTTCAGCAGCCGGGGGGACGCGCCGGCAGCGTGGTCGTTCATAGGCGCCGGCAGTGCAATACGGCCGCGGTCGGACAGCTTCGAGAGCGCCTTGACGCAACTGGCTACCTGCGACTGCCCGCGTGCGTCGACAAAGTCGAAGGCCGCACACACACGCCGGGCGATGGCGGTGCGATTCTTCAGACTCTCATCAGCCAAGATGCCGTCCAGAGACGCCTGGGATTGCGCCTCGGTCAGCGTACGAAGAATCTGGTTCTGCTGGAACATGCCGCCAATCTATGCGGCATAAATCAGAATGTCAAGGGGGAAACTTGGGTAAACGGCAGGCCTAGCCCTTCCAGGGATCCGGGGGACGACAGGGAACAACCGTTGCGGTGCCATCCGAGTTGTACGTCACGTTACCTCCGTGAGCCTCCAAACTGTAGCCGTCCTCGCTGTCAGTATATATGCCAGTGTTGCAGTGCTCTGACACGTCACGCAAACAACTAGCGAAGTCGCCAAGACCTGCAAGCCACGCCCCCTTTTTCATTGTGCAGTCAACAACAGTAAAAACGCCGAAAGAGTCATCGCGATTGTGCTTCGCAGTGGTTTTGATCTGCATTATCGTGAAGTGTAATAGGAACTCTCCAGCGTCAGCAGCGCCCCAAAGGCGGCCGTCTGAAAGGCGACCCGTTTCTTCAAATTCGAATAGGGCATGGTATTCAGGGGCCTTGGTGATAAGCACGGCCCGGAGTTTTCCCCGCTGGGAGTTTACCAGCTGTTCTATTTCGGAAGCGCCGTCCGGGCTTTCCTTCACAGAAGAATCGAAAGCGGCAAACACAACAAGGAGGAATGGAATAAAGAACCGTTTCATTGTGACAAGGGGTTTTGACTAGCTGTCCTCGTCAGGGTCGCATGGTGCCAATGGTCATGCTTCCGTCGTCGTGAATCTGGGCAATGTTATAGCCGGTGGTGGTAATTGTTTCGTCCTTCAGCAGCTGCACTCAGATAGTTCCGCACTGCGCCTAAGCTATGGCTGCGGCCCGCAAGTCACAGATCTTGGTGATGGCCATCAGGACACTGGCAGCCGTAGAGATGTACGGGCGCAGCTGGTTACTCTCCATCGTAGACGTGGAGGCTCGGTCGGTGAAAAGAGTAAGCTGCTGCTTTCTGAGCCGATTCTCCATGTCTCAACGCGCGCAATGCACATCCGCGAATAACGTGCGCGCGTCGTACTCTTCTTCTGCCAAGACTGGTGGCCTCAATTCGCACTCAACAGTCGCGCGGTCCAGGCAACGTTTCCGCCTACGGTTCACTTTGGCCAGACTCGTTCGGCACAAGCCCAGCAGCAGAGCGTACTGGAAGCGACGTATGCAGAAACCCGTGAACGCTTCCCACGGGGTATTCCCGAGGGGCTCATGCGACCGCGGAGAGCTTGGATCTATAAGCCGGACGATATTCAAGCTGAAGAGACAGTCGTAGCCACAATGGCCGGCCGGCATTTCCATAGCTTCGCACTAAAGCCCGACCAGGATCAAGTAGCATGAGTTCCACCCGCGTCACGAGTTCCGAGCCGAACTTGTCTCATTCTTGTTGGCGCATACCGAAAGAGGCAAGAATGAAAAAGCTGGTGCTTTCACTGTTGGTTCTCATGCTTCCGGCGGTTGCGGCAGCGCAGGAGGCCAAAGTACAATACAAGGAAGGCATGGTTATGGAGAACGGCACCTGGCGGAAGCCGACTCCGGAGACGGCGCTGCGTGATATAATGATGCCAGGGGGCATGAGCATGAACGCCGCTGTGGCCGTATTGCGACAGACGTTTGACGCCCGTTCGGCTTCGGAGCTGGACGCGTTCGCCGACCAACTCATGCGGCTCGCTCGCGAAGGGACAGAGGCCCAATGGGTTGAGGCCACGGTAGCCTTGATAATAGCAGCGAAAAAGGACTACGAAGGCGGCACCCCGTATGTCGGTGCAGTTGATGCCGCTATACGGTTCTATGAATCATTTGAAGGCCGCACTAGCCGCCAGGCCAGTAGGGCCCTGCGCGTCGTCATCAGGGCAGGCGGGGAGGACTATGTGCGCAAGCTGTTCGAATCGAGCGAGCCGCCCACAAAGCCCTGCCTGGACTCATACCCTAAATTGCTGCCTGGAGAGGAACTGCCCCCGCGGGAGGCATTTTGTCCCTACACATCTGCGTGGTGCGTCGCGGGCAAGCTGCTCATACTGAATAGCAATGGCACCCCGGATGATTACATGCTGCGCCTTACGTGTCTTGGCTACGCAAGACACTAAAACGGCGAGTGGCGCCAAACCTATTGACTACTGGGGTGAATTTGAAATTCATTGTCAGACTGATACCGGTCTTTCCGGCTCCTCACGGGTATGCGGTTTGATTCCTTGAGGCCCGAGACTCCAGCCCTCAATTCGGGCAAGCCTCTCCTCCTGAAGGGCGCCGATGTCAAGTGATTTTAGACCACAGGTGTGAGCCAGTTAGTTTTAGTTTGCCAAAATCCCACGGCGATGGCAATCAAAACAGGGAAGTCCGGCCTCAAAGCAAGATGAATGGTATTGATCTAGGCAGGCTCCATTGAAACCGTTAACAGCGCGCGTGCGACGCCGCACCTTCTGGATATCTCTGTCAGTGTGGTAAGCGGCAATATCAGCCGCTCAGCCGAGGCCGAGTTGGGGTGGCCTGCAGGAGGAATTGACCGATGAGGTGTTGCACAGGCGGCTTTTCCCGAATCCGCAGGAGGCTGCAACGCGGCCCAGACCCGACTGGGCGAGGGTAAGGCAAAGGGTGCCCCAAGGGTGCCACGTTGTGCAAAGTATGGGAGACGTACCGCAAGAGTGAGCCGCAAGGCTGCAACTGCGATCGCTCTTTCGAGCTATTCAAAGCGTGGCACAAGATTTCGGCAGTGGTCATGCGCCTGCAGCACAAGGCCGGTAAGGCGCTGTACGAGGACTACCCGTGAGGAGCGTTGCCATCATTGATTCAGACACGGGCGAGGAGGCGCGTGCCCAAGTTTTCGCGGACACACTGGGCTACTCCAGCTACCCGTATGTTGAAGCCACCGCAGACCAGTAGTTGCACAAACGGATCGGGGCGCGCCTTCGAGTTCTTCGGCGCGGTGCCGCAAGTGGTCGTGCCTGCTAAGACAGGTTGTCCGAAACCAAAGCGGCTAGTTGCCACACGAGCCCCCGATGAATGCATCGCAAATCCAAGTGCACCTTGAGCCAGCTGATCAAGCACTCATAGACGATGCTATATGAGGCCCAATACTCGGAGCGATGCATGCTCAAGACTGCAGAAGGCTTCGAATGGGCCAAGGAGGAGACGCCACATTGGTATAGCCGTGCTGCCAATTGACAAAGCACCGGCGCCCAGTTCCATCTAGAGGAGCTATATCGCCTCGGCAAGACTGTGAACGCGGATTTTGCGAATGCCATCAAGCCGTACAGGTACGCTACGCCGCCTCGTAAACGCGCAAGCCAGACTGGGCGCTTTGAACAACCAGAGTCAGGGCATCGCTCTCAGTTGAAGCATATCGCTCTGCTTGAGCTGCAAGGCAGCCGAGCCGGGGTCCCACCGCGCAGGTTCTATGTCGTGATGGCCAATAAGAGTGGGCGCGGCCCACCGGAGGACTATTCCAAGGCAGAGGAGCGGCAGCACAGGACGACCTTGACGCCATGTTTGAGATTGGCGAGGCCTACGGTCAAAGTGAGTTCGAGTAGCCGGTGTCCAACGTGAATGCGGCCATATCTAAGCCGGTCTGCCGCATAGCTCCAGGTGCCCCGCATCAGCTATCATTCTCGCTCAGGTGCCCGTCTTGCGGGTATCCCACGTAGGCAGCCCTTCCAGCGAACGAGCGAGCTCCCTAAAAGCATCCTGGATGGCTTGTTGCACGCGTGCCACCGCCTGATCCAGCGGTACGATCTCGACGCTCTTGGCGCGTCGTCGCCCGAATTCAACGCCCCCACGCTTGATGGAACGCTCGGAAATCGTTATCCGGAATGGCATTCCGCGCAGGTCCGCATCGGCGAATTTAACACCGGGGCTTACGCTTCGATCATCGTAGACAACCTCTACGCCCGCGTCGAGAAGCGACAGGTAGAGCGCCTCGGCTTTGTCTTTAGTGGCGCCCTTTCGTGCCAGCGACACCAGGATCACATGCCATGGGGCGATGGAAACCGGCAGGTCCAAGCCGTAGTCATCACTGTGTTCCTGTGCGACGCAGGCCAGCATCCGGCCTACGCCAATCCCATAAGACCCCATGATGATGGGATGCTCAATGCCGTCAATGTCCGTGTACGTGGCGCCCAGCGATCCGCTATATCGTGTACCCAGTTGAAAGATGTTGCCAACCTCAACGCCGCGCGTTACACTGATTGGTGAGCCGGCGATGGGATCGGGCGCACCTTCATAGGCGGCTGCGATTGGGGCCACGATGTCGCCATCAAAGTCCCGTCCGTAGTTGGCACCGGTGTAGTGGTGGTCCGCTTCGTTTGCGCCTACGACCAGGTTGGTGGAAGCGGCCACGAGGTCATCGGTCACAATTACCGCCTTGGATCGGTCGAGGGCTCGCGGCGACGCGTAGCCCGGGACGGCGCCCACGTCAGCGATCTCCTCCGGCTCTGCCGGGCGCAGCCCGCGGGCGCCTGCACTATGGCGGAGTTTCACTTCACTGATATCCATGTCGCCACGGACAAGGCCCACCACAAGTTTTTCGGGTTCATTGGGGCCGAAGTCACCCACGAAGAACACCATCTTACCGGTCTGGCGCTTAGAAATGCCCAGGAACGCTGCCAACTCTTCAATTGTAGCCGTGCCCGGCGTGTGGACTTTTTCAAGCGGCTGCGGCGGTCCGTTGTCGTCGGGATCCTTGCGGAACTCGGCAATCTCCAGGTTGGAGGCGTAGCCTGTCTTTTCGCAGATTGCCAGCGCATCCTCCCCAATTGGGCTCACGTACATAAACTCGTGTGCCATCTTGCCGCCCATCATGCCGGGGTCGCTCTGCACGGCCACCAACGGCAAACCGCAGCGCGCGCCGATACGATAGTAGGCGTCGAAATGCCGCTCGTATTGGGTTTGCAGGCCAGCATAGTCGAGGTCTAGCGTGTACGAATCCTTCATGACAAACTCTCGCACGCGGATCAGTCCTCCCCGCGCCCGCGGCTCATCGCGGAATTTCGTCTGCATGTGGTAGACCATCTGCGGGAGTTGCCGGTAGGAGCGGATTTCGGTTTTGCAGAGGCTGGCAACCACTTCCTCATGAGTCATCGCAAGGACCAGGTCTCTCCCGCGGCGGTCTTTAAAGCGTGCCATGGGGTCGCCAATCTCATACCAGCGCCCGCTTTCTTGCCAAAGCTCCGCGGGGTGCACTACGGGCATGCACATCTCCTGTCCGCCGATGGCGTCCATCTCCTCACGGAGGATTTGTTCAATCTTGCGTAGCGAGCGCCATGCCGCGGGGAGGTACGAAAACAGCCCGGCCGCCAATTGGCGGATGTAGCCCGCTCGCAGAAGCATCTCGTACGAGGTCGTATCCGCCTCAGTAGGTATTTCGCGCAGCGTCTGGCCGAAAAAAGATGATAAGCGCACAATTAGTCCGACTGGGTGAAGGAGCGAAGTTAGCCGCAACTTGCACGGTTGCGGGCATATCCGGGGCGCAATTCCACGGCAATTCATACCAGCAATGCTTTTTTATGTCGCCGCACGGCAAATTGCCCCGCCAATGCACTATTTTTATTCAATCTAAATAGATATAATTATCCGCGATGGACACCCGCTGCCGATACTGCAACCCGGAGCTTGCCCTGTCAGCCTGCAGGGACGGGGAGTGCTTTCTGGTCCAGGCCGTTCAGGGGGAGGCAGCGGATCGACTTCGCGACGTTGGCGTCCGGGAAGGGGTGCTGGTAAATATGCTCAGAAACAAGGGCGACGTGATTGTTCGTGTCGCTGGGGCCCGTGTCTGCCTGCGCCAGGAGATGGCGCGTAGAATTCTCGGCACGTCGATAGCGGAATGACGCTGAGCGACCTGAAGCCGGGAGAGCGCGGGACGATCACCGGCATAGTGGAGGGGAATACACCGTCACGCCTATTGGAGATGGGCCTTTTGCCGGGGACGATGGTCGAGGTGTTGCGTCTGGCTCCGTTGGGGGACCCCTTAGACCTCAGGGTCCGTGGCTATCGCCTCTCCATTCGAAGAGCCGAAGCTGCACGGATAACCATTGAACGGTCCAGGTCGTAGCTCGTGGCGCAGCCCACTACGGATCGGACACATTCGTCGCGCCGAGTGGCGCTCGCTGGAAACCCGAACGTAGGGAAGACCACCGTCTTCAACCTACTGACGGGCCTCAAACAGCGCATAGCGAACTACCCAGGCGTCACGGTTGAGCGCAAAAGCGGACAACTCGTGGATGCGCCGCACGTGGAAGTAATCGACCTGCCGGGCACGTATAGCTTGGCACCCAAGTCGATTGATGAGCAGATCGCCTTTGACATGCTTGTCGGCAGGCTGGAGCGTGCGCCTGATGTCGTAGTGTGCATCGTGGACGCGTCCAACCTTGAGCGCAACCTTTTTCTGGTGACTCAGGTGACTGACTTGGGACTGCCGGTTGTGGTTGCGCTCAACATGGTTGATGCGGCAGCGCAAGCAGGCAAGACCATTGACGTGGCGTGGCTAAGCACAGCGCTTGGCGTTCCGGTGGTTCCGATGGTGGCGCGGCGCGGTGAAGGGCTACAGGAGCTCAGAGCGCACATCATGAACCCACCCGGTGTGCCTGAAGCATGGCGCTGGCCGTTGATGCCAGTGGTAGAGGCTTCTTTGCCAGCGCTTTCAGCGGCGCTGGAAAAGGAGGCAGGCCCACTACCGGAATCGCACAGGCGCATGGAGTCGCTACGAGCGCTATGCGAGGACGCAGCGCTTGAGCGGTGGACCGACAGTGCGCCCAATTTCGTTGTCGCTGTCACGGAGGCTAGGCGCATCCTGCAAGGTCGCAGCGTGGCGTACCGGCATGCTGAGGTGGCCGGGCGCTACCAATGGATTGGGCCGATTGTGCATCAGGTAACGCGTGTGCAGCGTGCTGCGGGCGCAGCGTCTTTGACCGATAGAATCGACAGGGTCCTGACCCACCGCGTGTTCGGTCCCATCATCTTTGTGGCACTATTGGCGGTGGTGTTCCAGGCTGTGTTTTCCTGGGCGGTGCCTGCGATGGACCTTATTGAGGCGGGCATCGGCGGGTTGGGCAGGCTCGTGCGCACGCAACTGCCGGCCGGATGGGCGACGGATCTTGCGGTGGATGGGGTGATCGCGGGCGTAGGCAACGTCGTCGTATTCCTGCCCCAGATTTTGCTGCTCTTTTTCTTCTTGGGCTTGATGGAGGACACCGGCTATATGGCTCGAACTGCCTTCATCATGGACAAGGTAATGAAGCGCGTGGGGCTGAGCGGCGGGTCGGTGCTGCCCTTGCTCAGCTCATTTGCGTGCGCCATTCCCGGGATCATGGCTGCGCGTACGCTCGACAATGAGCGTGATCGGCTCTTGACTATCATGGTGGCACCGCTCATGAGCTGCTCTGCAAGGCTGCCGGTCTACACTCTGTTTATTGCAGCATTCATTCCGGCCGGTCAGCTCTTTGGCTTTGTGGGCTACCAGGGGCTGGCGATGTTTTCGATGTACCTAATGGGTACGGTGATGGCCCTAGTAGCGGCCTGGGTACTCAAACGATTCGTGTTCAAGGGGTCCCAAGGCTACTTCGTGATGGAGCTTCCACCGTATCGACGGCCCCGGATGCGCCAGGTGCTGCGGCGCATGGTACAGCGATCGCAGGTGTTTGCAGTACGCGCCGGCAAAATCATCTTTGCCTGCAGCGTAGTGCTGTGGTTTTTGGCGAGCTTTCCTAAGGCCCAAACTTCGGACGAGCGCGCGCCCCAGTTTGCAGAAGGGGTGGTCGCCGATTCGGCCAATGCGGCACAAGCCATGAGGATACGCGGCAGCTTCATCGGTATGATGGGGCGGGCTCTGGAGCCAGTGATGGCGCCGCTTGGCTTTGACTGGAAGATAAGCGCCGGCCTCGTCACCGCCTTTGCGGCGCGGGAGGTGATCATTAGCACGTTTGGCATTATCTACAGCGTCGGTGAGGAATCGGATGAGGCGAGCCCTGCCCTGCGTGATCAGCTCAAAGCAGATACGTATCCGGACGGGCGGCCGGTATTCACGCCCCTGGTCGCCGTCAGCCTACTGGTGTTCTTTGTATTCGCGCTCCAATGTATGAGCACGCTGGCAATCGCGCGCCGCGAAACAGGCACTTGGCTATGGCCAGTGGTGATGTGGTGCTACATGACCGGGCTGGCCTACCTGGCTTCTCTTTTGGTGTACCAAGGCGGGCGGCTGCTGGGGTTCACGTAGCATAAAGCCCATGTAACGGTCCAACGTGGCGCAAGAAATAGACAAGGCGCCAGTTGAGCACAGGACGGCAAACCGGCAGCTGAAGGCTATTCATTCGCAGAGCGAATTGGTTCGGCTACAGGCAATGATGAGATCCCCCCCGGAAGGCGCTGCAGGATGTCTTCACGTTGCCAGTCGCAATTGTCCGGGTCAATGGCTTCCAGACGTTCGTAAGTCAGGGTCCTGAATTCCTCAGTCCAGCCCGTGGGCCAGGTCGGCGGCTTCGTAGTCATTGAATAAGCCGGCATACTTTCGCCCGTAGTCTGCAAGGGGCCTGGACAGGTGCTTGCGCACAAGCGCCTGCAAGTGCGCCATTGCGCTGTCGCCTATCCGGTTCTTCCGCAGACGCAGCCTGCATCTCCTCAAAGCACTTGCCCAGATTACGTCATTTTCAGCGCATGAGATAGCTGGTGCTGCGATGGTGGGGCCAGAAAAGTGCAAGGCGTCAATTGGTACTTACACGTAGCCGGTGGCTTGTAGCGGCACCGGGATGGTCTACTCGGCCTTGCATGCGATCACCGCGGTCGTGTAGCCCCGGCCCAGCCGTCTGGAGTGCTGCATGCGCAGGCTGCATCATGAGGCTTGCCAACCGCCCATGCGCCGTACTGGTCAGTGTCACAAGCCTCATCACAAACCGAACAGAAGTGTCCTCTACGAATCCGGGCGCGTGTCGTCGTGGACTAAGCGCCGCATCTTTGTACTCCAGCTGGACAGTATCAAATGCGTTCGGGATCTGGCGGATATTGCGGCTTTGGGTTTACGATGTAACTGCGCGGGCTTGGACAACGCCTTGGCCGGCTCCAGTGCCAAGACAGGCATCGTCAGCAACCGGCAAAGCGTCTGCGTTCAGATGGAGTTCTTCATTGGGTTGGTCTTTTCGATCGTCCGGCCAGATGAACGTTCGTTCCAACGTCGCTACTTTTTGGCAAAACTCGGCCTGCGCGCTTCGTCCAAGAACTGATAGCCACCGTGAGCCTACCGGCCATTGTTGGCCCTTGTAGAATACCGTGAAGTTTATGGCAGTGCCATATTTGTGCTGGCTATTCGGCACTGCCTTAGCCCTGCGATCGCCTGTTGGGCAGCGCCAGATAGCGCTTATGGTACCCATACCCTTGGGCATGATGGCACGTAACGCACAACAAGCCCCATCGCCGCTCCCGGTGCTGCAACGCGCATCCGACCCGGCGGCCGTCGTAGGTGGCGCTTCGCTTGGTCCGCGGCAGAATATGCAAGGTTCAACAGCTTGTAAACATGCCGTTTTTTTCAGCTGGATGGCCGGCAGGTAGGCATCAAACGCCAACTGGAAAAGGCATGGGATTCGTTCGTAATATTCTCCAAGAGGCGGCTCGCGCTGTTCGTGGGCCCAGAGGGACTTGAACCCCCGACCTACGGATTATGAGTCCGCTGCTCTAACCGACTGAGCTATGGGCCCGGTACAGCGCGGTAAACGCCTTCAGCCGAAGGCGGGTCCAATTCCAAATGCTGTTCCATCATCCTTAATTCAGGAGCTATGAAATACGCAGTGCTAGTGATTGTATGTGCCCTGGCGATAGCAGCGTGCGTTGAGAAAGAGGAGGAGATCACCACGGTTGGCGCCTTTTCGTGGCCGCAGGGCACGATTATCGATCTTACATACAGCTTTGACGAGACCACCATCTATTGGCCAACGGCTGACGGCTTCGTCCTAACCGAAGGGACCAAAGGTTGGCAGGAAGCCGGGTATTACTATGAGGCCAATGCCTTTCAGGCTGCAGAACATGGCGGTACGCATCTTGATGCGCCCATACACTTCTCGGAAGGACAGTGGAGCACGGACGAAATCCCACTTGAACGCCTTATGGGCCCCGCCGTAGTGGTCGATGTCTCCAAAATTGCGCTGGCAGATCGGGACTATCTCGTTACCGTGCAGGACTTTATGGACTGGGAGGCCCAGCATGGACCACTGCCAGAAAAGGTGATTGTGCTCCTGAAAACAGGCTATGGTCAATTCTGGCCGGATCGTACCCTGTACATGGGGACTGATCGGCGCGGCCCGGAAGGAATTGCGGAGCTGCATTTTCCGGGATTGGCCCCCGCGGCGGCACACTGGCTGGTAGCTGAGCGCTCTATCAGTGCGATTGGCATCGATACTCCCAGCATAGACTATGGCCAGTCCACGTCGTTTGAAGCCCATCAAACACTGTTTGCAGGCAACATACCCGTATTCGAGAATGTAGCCAACCTCGATAGCCTCTCGGCCGAGGGCTTCGTGATCATCGCTCTGCCCATGAAGATCAAGGGCGGCAGCGGCGGTCCATTGCGTATGGTTGCATTAGTGAATTGACGCAAGGAGCTGGCCTTCAGCGCAGCGTACGACCTCCTGCGGATGGGTGCTGGCACAGGCTTTCCGGTCAGAGGCTTCCAGTTTGTGATCAGCACTTAAAGCAATGGCATCCTGTTGGCCTACTTGGCGCCCACACGAATCAAATGCAGCTGCAGTGCATAGATCCAGTTCATTGCCCGGACTATGGCATGGAGTTGGATCTGAGCTGATTGGTGTGCCCCGCTGACACCGTGAAGTGCAATTCGGGCATGGTGAGCGCTGAATAGACCGAGCTCCTGCTCCTAGGCCCAGCTGCCGTAGGTATTCGAATTACCTTCCAACTGGCGGAATACCGCAACTTTAGCAGCCGACTAGTCCAGCCTCGCCGAGATTTTCCAAGACTCGCAGGAGCACAGTCTGAGAGGCGGCTATTCACCTGAAGCGGCCTACCTGTTTTACAGTTTACGCCAGGTAAGCTGGGCGGATTGCTGCGCTTGGTGTCCGAACGGCAGACTGCATGCTTTCCACCGATTCACGCGTATCAGGCCATTTATGAAGAACCGGCTGAGGAAAAGTAGATCCGGTGGTAGGAACTGGATTTCATTCCAGCCAGCCCCGTCCGTGACAACCGACCCAAAAAGGCCTAGTGGAATGCCTGCGACACACTCAGGCCCTTCAGGATTACGTTTGCACGTTGTGTCGTGAACAGCGCTGCTGGGCTGAAGCAATTTACTCTGCGTCCTAGGTTGCGGTGCAAGACGGTCGCATACAGCGGCGCGGCGTGCTATTTCTACGGTTTGGGATCCGGTGACCTTGTGAGAATGTTCCAAAGACTCAACGATTTTGAACGGGAGTGCTTCCATGAAGCGCATCGACCACATTAATGCTACCATCCTGCGGTTGCTGCAGGAGAAGGGGCGAATGAAGTGCAACGCGATAGCGGAGCTCGTGGGGCTATCTGTTCCGGCCGTAAGCGATCGGGTGCGCAAGCTGGAAGAGCGCGGCGTCATAACGGGTTACCACGCAGTCCTGGACGCTAGAATGCTGCACTATGACATCACAGCATTCATCCGGGTGTCGGTAGACGCGCCAAGCCGGCATGAGTCGACGCTAATGCAGCTTTGCGCCTGCGACGAGATCCTGGAAACCCACTCCGTTACGGGTGAGGGATCGCATATTCTCAAGGTGCGCACCCGCAATACTGAGTCCCTGGAGGTTTTCCTCTCGCGGATTCAAGCCTTGCCAGGCGTTACGAATACTCACACCAGCATCGTGCTGAATTCGTACAAAGAATCCCAGTGCCTTACCGTGGTGCCCGAGCCAGAACCGGCCAGGCGTTTTCGAAGCGGTAGCATTGCTGAGTCATAAATGACGACCGCTATTCTACGACCGCTGCATGCCAAACCCCGTGGCACCTTCTCATTCTGCATCAAGTGAGCAGGACCGCGCCCTGGTTGCAGCTGCCCTTGCGGGAGACCAGAGCGCCTACGCGGCGCTCATGCAAAAATACTCGAATGCGCTGCGCCACCACATCGCGCGCACCGTTCACAAGCCGGGCGACGTAGACGACCTAGTCCAGGAGAGCTTCATCAAGGCATTCAACGCCCTGGGTTCGTACTCCAGCGGATTTGCGTTCTCGACATGGCTGTACAAGATCGCGACGAATCACGCAATAGATTTTCTTCGCAAGAAAAGGCTGCCCACGGTTTCGCTGGACAAGCCAGCACAACCGGGAGAAGGGCCGGCGCAAATTGAATTGCGAGATGAGGAGTACCGACCCGACAAGCATATCGTCAGGGATCAGCGCCGCGAGTTGATTCAGATTGCCATCGACCGACTCCCACCGAAGTATCATCGCGTAATCGTGTTGCGCCATCAAGAGGAGAAGACGTATGAAGAAATCGCGCAGGAGCTTGACATCCCGCTTGGGACGGTTAAGGCACATATTTTTCGCGCCCGCAAGTTGCTCTACAAATACCTGCGCAGTAAGCGAGAAATCCTGTAGCGGACCGTTCCCATAAAGTAGCCATCTGATACCGTCGTGATAGACCGTTACACGCGTCCCGAAATGAAGTCCCTCTGGAGTGACCAGGCGCAATTCGAAGCCTGGCTTGAAGTGGAATTGGCGGCTTGTGAAGCGTGGGCCAAAATCGGAGTCATACCCCGCGATGACGTAGCCAAGCTTCGCGCGGCTGCCACCTTTGACCTTAACCGGATCCGCGAGATAGAGGAGTCAACACGCCACGATGTAGTTGCTTTCACGCGCGCCGTGAGCGAATCACTGGGGCCGGAAAAAAAGTGGATTCATTACGGGCTTACTTCATCCGATGTGGTCGATACCGCTTGGGGTATTCGGCTGAAGAAGGCCAGTACGCTGATTCTCGGTGGCATCGATGCTCTCTTGGCAGTGCTGCGCGCAAGGGCACTGGAGCACAAGCGAACCCTTATGATGGGTCGTACGCATGGCGTGCATGCAGAGCCGACTACCTTGGGACTCAAGATGGCGTTGTTCTATAAAGAGATGCAACGCAACAAGGAGCGGTTCGTCGCCGCTGCCCATGCTGTTGCGGTCGGAAAGCTGTCCGGTGCGGTAGGGACGTTTGCACACACTCCGCCGGAGGTGGAGCAATTCGTGTGTGAAGAGCTAGGCCTTACACCGGCTCCCATTTCTACGCAGGTTCTCCAGCGGGATCGGCACGCATGCTACGTAGCTACGCTGGCCCTTGTGGGTGCTACAATGGAAAGGATTGCTGTTGAAATCCGCCATCTGCAGCGCAGCGAAGTACGCGAAGCGGAAGAGGCGTTCAGGCCCGGACAAAAGGGATCGTCGGCCATGCCTCACAAGCGCAACCCGATAGGCTCAGAGAATATCACCGGCTGCGCACGCCTGCTGCGCGGGTACATGGTGACGGCCTATGAAAACGTTGCCTTGTGGCACGAGCGCGACATTTCCCACTCAAGTGCAGAGCGCGTGCTCCTGCCGGACGCCACCACCATCGTTCACTATGCCTTGCACCGCATGTGCCGCATTGTGCGTGACCTGGTAGTGTTTCCGGAAAACATGCGCCGCAACATGGGGCGCACCTACGGCCTGTATAATAGCCAGCGCCTGCTGCTAAAGCTAATTGAACAGGGTCTAAGCCGCGAAACGGCATACGACCTGGTGCAGCCCCGTGCGATGCAGGCATGGAAAGAAGAAAAGTCATTCAAAGCGCTGGTGCTTGGCGATCCCGCAATCAAGTCGTATCTGTCGCCCGAAGAAATTCACGATGCCTTTGATGATGAATACCACCTGCGGCGCGTTGATGCCATATATACGCGCGCTGGTATAGCGTAGCGTATGCCCTGTGCGATTCGTATCTTTTCTTTGTCGGGCCAGAACAGCCAAGTTCCTCATTACGGAGAATTGTCATGAGATTTGCCCTTTCTATCACAACCCTCTTGCTGTTTGCCGCACCGCTTTGGGCGCAGACCGGTACCATTGCGGGAACGGTGACCGATGCCGCCACCGGCGAGGCCCTACCAGGTGCCAACATAATCATTGCAGGCACAACCTCGGGGGGAGCCACCGACATAGATGGCAAGTACACGATTGCAGGGTTGATTCCTGGAGAGCATGCGGTGCTGGTCACCTATACCGGGTACCAGAATATTGAGCTCACGGTGACCATCGTTGCGGGGGAAATCACTCCGGCGGATGTTGCACTCAAGCCAGGAATTGAGCTGGATCCAGTTCAGGTGACGGCAGGCCGAAAACAGGAAAAAGTTCTGGAAGCGCCCGCATCCATCAGTGTTATCAGCGGCCGTGAGATCGAACTCGAGGCGCCACAGACGGCGATCAGAGCACTGCGCAACGTTGCCGGGCTTGACATGGCCCAGACGGGCATTGACCGCCATGAGGTCGTGCTTCGAGGCTTCAACAATGTTTTCAGTGGGGCTACGTACATTCTGACCGACTACAGGCAGGCGGGCCAGGCCGTTATTGGTATCAATATTCATAACATCATGCCGAGCCTCCCCATCGACATTGACCGCGTCGAGGTGGTGCGCGGCCCCGGTGCGGCACTCTATGGCCCGGGCGTGGACTCAGGTGTGATTCACTACATAACCAAGGATGCCTTTTCTCATCCGGGTGTCACAGTTGCGGCCGGAGGCGGGCAGCGATCTCTGCTGAATTTCCAAGGCCGTGTCGCGCGCGTGGTTGGCCAGAAGCTTGGCCTGAAGATTACGGGCAGCCTTGGGCGGGCCAACGACTTCGAGCTCGAAAACTGCTCCGCGGACCTTGTGAATGCGCAGCGATTTGGTGAGTGTCCAGACGCACTGGACGCGCAGCAACTGTTCATAGATGGACCTCGCGACAACACGTTCAGAAAGGCGCAGTTCTCGGGATCTGCGGAATACCGTTTTAGAGAAAACAGATCGCTCATACTCAATGCAGGTATCGGCGCAGTGACCAACACAGTGCTAAGCGGCATCGGCACTATCCAAGGTGTCGGTTACAAGGCCAAATATGGGCAGATTCGCTTCAACAGCGGCCCGTTCTTTGCGCAAGCGTACCTCAATAAGAACGACTCGGGTGAGTCCTATGTCTACAACGGAGACCCCGTGATTGAGTATTCCAGTCAGGCTAACATTCAGGCCCAGTATGATTTCCATATTGGTGGAGAAAGGGAGGAGTTGGTCATGGGTATTGACCTCGAATTCCTCTCTCCCAACTCCAACGGAACGGTCTATGGTCGCAACGAAGACAGCGATGACATTCAGGAGCTGGGCGCATATGTACAGTCAAAGACCCAGATTAATCCCAAGCTGGATCTGGTCGTCGCCATGCGTGCTGATTACCATAGCGTTTTTGAAAAAGTTCGGCTGTCACCACGAGCAGCTATCGTATTTAAGCCGTCTACGGCCAACAGCTTTAGGTTGACTTTCAACAGCACCGTGGTCAATCCGTCTGCGACGTCGATGTTTTTGGACCTCATTGCGGCGCAGCTCCCAATTGGGGGTGGCGACTCCTTGGGTATTCGCGGGCGTGGCGCAATCAATGGATACACTTGGGACCGCAATGCTGCCTACCTGCAGATTGGGGCGCCTACGGATCTCGTAGCATCCAGTCTTATTCCGGGGATGGTGGGGGCGGACGCGCCAGTCGGCCTCCCGACCGGCCTGGTCTACGGCCTCATGTACCAAGGCCTCAGTGACCTCCCTAACGATGATTTGGCGGATCTGCTGATCGAGGCTCTAGGGCTTGACCCTGCGCTGCGGGCCCTGTTGTCTTCTCAGCTGGGAACCGTAAAGCAGCTTTTGCATCCCAGCGAGACGCAGGTTGAGGGATTCAGTGCAGGTCAGCTGGGACTGCTTAACCTTTCCTCGCGGCAGATAGACCCCATTCCCAACGACCTGTCGCCCATCCCGAGTCTCAAGCCCAAGGAGTCTATGACGATCGAGGCTGGCTACAAGGGTATTATCAACAACAGAGTTCTGTTGGCTATTGACGCATATTACACCGAAAAAGAGAACTTTGTTGGCTCCCTGCGGATGAAGACGCCATTCGTGCTGGTGCCTACGCTATCGCAGGATCTCACACGGGATCTGGCGGCTGGCATTGCCGGAAACTCGGACCTGGTTGCGATTTTGAACCTCTTGGGAGCGCTGGCGGGCTTGGACATGTCACCGGAAACTGCAGCCGCGATACTAGTCGGCATTGCCGGAAGCGATCTGCCCAGCGCGTCCACGCCGATCGGCGTGGTACAGCCAAACGAGAATCATGCAGGCATCGGGAATCTACCTGAGCTTCTGGTAACGTATCCAAACTTTGGTCACATCAGCTACTACGGAGCGGATGTGGCGATTCAGGTACTCGCTTCAGAAGAGCTCTCGCTATTTGCGAACATGTCATGGGTCAGCGATGACTTCTTTGACAACACCGAAACGGGTGAGGACGAACCGACCGCCACCCTGGCACTGAATGCCCCTGCACTAAAGTTCAAGCTGGGCGGCGCCTACAGGCTGGACAACGGCCTCTCCGTCATCGCATCCGGCCGCTACGTAGACGGCTTCACGATGGTGAGTGGACAATACATCGGAGATGTGGATCCGTACTTCCTGGTAGACCTGGGGGTAGGGTATGACATTGGTAGGGGCCTGAGAGCGGATCTGAATGTGGCAAACGTTACCGATAACCTGCATCGCGAATTCATCGGCGCCCCAAAGATTGGGCGTGTAGGAACTTTGCGCCTGCTCTATACCACCGGGTGGTAAGCGCTTTATTTCATTGTGTAGCCGTCTATGCCAACGGATTTCGTTCCACTCCTGCTCGCGTTGGCGCTGGCCACCGGCTTGGCGCTGACGCTGCTATTGGCAGCCAAGTACCTGGGTCCACGACGCGCAAATCCCATCAAGGTGGGCGCGTACGAAAGCGGCATGGACCCCATCGGAACCGCACGCCAGCGGTATTCGGTGAAGTTCTACCTCGTGGCGATGATTTTTATCATCTTTGATGTGGAGGTGGTATTCCTGTACCCGTGGGCGGTGAGCTTTCAGGAGTTTTTGGCGGCAGGCGTGGGCGTAGGGGTCCTGGTCGTGGTTTCGATCTTTGTCCTGATACTCGCGGTGGGGTTGCTGTACGATATCAAGAAGGGCGGCTTGGAGTTCGACTAGGGAAACAGCCTGTGCGCTATCTCATTTAAAGCGGCCAACTCGCCTTGCCACATGGATCCAAACAGCGGTTACCTCACGACGACTGTTGATGCGGTAGTCAACTGGGCCCGGTCAAACTCGCTCATGCCCTTGCCTATGGGCTTGGCTTGTTGCGCCATAGAGATGATGGCGTTTGCCGGCCCAAAGTACGACGTGGCGCGGTTTGGCAGTGAGGCGATGCGGTTTTCGCCGCGGCAGGCCGACCTGATGATAGTGGCCGGCTGGTGCAGCTACAAGATGGCGCACGCTATCCGGCGCGTTTGGGACCAGATGGCAGACCCCAAATGGTGTATAGCTATGGGCGCGTGCGCTTCATCCGGCGGCATGCACCGTTGCTACGGCGTGGTACAGGGCATTGACAATTTCCTGCCCGTGGACGTGTACATCCCGGGCTGTCCGCCGCGACCGGATGCAGTCATCCATGCGCTCATGGACATCCAGGAGAAGATCCGCAACGAGTATTCCATCACACAGGATTATGAATTCGGCCGGCCGCGCGCGGCTGCAGCGAAAGCAGCGCCAATGATGATGACTCCGAGTGGCACCTCGGGGCCCAAGCCGGACGTTTTGGCCAACAACACCCTGTAGCGGCCCTAGGATGGCACTGAAGTTCCACTTTACGCCGGCCGAGACTCCCTGTGGTGGCGAGGCGAATCCGCACGCCAAAGCTTCTACTGATGTAGGGGACACGGTGGCGGCGCTGCGAGAGGCATTTGGCAGCGCCGTGCAAGAGGAAGTCGTTTACGCTGGTGAGTTCACGGTCTTTGTCGAGACCGGGCGCATCGTGGAGGTGTGCCGGTACCTTAAGGATACCCTGGGCTTCACGTACCTGGTTGATCTGGGCGGCGTAGATCGCTTCACCGAGGAGGGTCGCTTCGAAGTGTACTACAGCCTGGTCAACGTCGAGCGTCAGCGCCGCATTCGCCTGAAGGTGCGCGTCGAAGAAGAGGTGGCCACGGTGCCGTCGGTCATGGGCGTATATAAGGCGGCAGACTGGAATGAGCGTGAATGCTATGACATGCTCGGTATCACCTTCACAGGCCACGAGGACCTGCGCCGGATGTATATGCCGGAAGACTTTGCGTATCATCCGCAGCGAAAGGAGTTTCCTCTGCTGGGTATTCCGGGCTCTTTGCCGCTTCCGCCCCAGACTCCGGATGGCCCGCTCACGATGGACCCGTACGCTGCGGCCCATGGGAGCAAGCCCGCATCGTGCTTCGAGGAACCCCGCCTAACCGAATAGGATGCCTACGCTTTCCGACTCAGGTACAGAAAAGGACGTTTTCTCCTTTTGGCCACGCCACAATGCGGCGGTGGCCAAGAGGCTGGAAAGCAAAGACGCCTGGCTTGAGCGTCGCCGCGGCTTCGCACCGAAAGCAGATTCGGGCGATGCCCTTGAGCACCAGATGACGCTGAACATCGGGCCGCAGCACCCGGCTACGCACGGCGTCTTAAGGTGCCTCGTCAAGCTGGACGGAGAGCGCATCGATAAAGCCGTCCTCGACATAGGGTACTTGCATCGCGGCATTGAAAAGCTGGCCGAAAGCAAGACATACCAGGAATTCATGCCTTATACCGACCGCATGGACTACCTGGCGCCCTATGCCAACAACGTTGCCTGGTGCATGGCGGTAGAAAAACTAGCTGCCATAGAAGTGCCCGAGCGGGCCCAGTGGATTCGCATGATCATGTGCGAGCTCGCGCGGCTCTCCAGCCACATGCTGTGGCTCGGTGTAGGTTTGATGGACGCAGGTGCCGTGTCGGTATTTTTGTGGACCTTTCAGGGGCGAGAAGACCTTTACAGCATTTTTGACGAAGTCTCCGGCGCACGGTTTACCGTATCACACAGTCGCATAGGGGGTTTGGCCACGGACCTGAGTCCGCGAGCCGAAGAGATGATCAAAAGCTTCAGTGCCCGCTACAAGGACATCATCCAGGGATGGCGGAAGCTGCTCAACAGGAATCGGATCTGGATAGAGCGTATCCGCAACGTCGGCATCGCTTCCAGGGAAGAGGCGCTGGAATTGGGGTTGACCGGCCCCAACCTTCGCGCCAGTGGCGTACCCTATGACATCCGGGTATTTGAACCGTACCTGAAATACGATGAAGTGGATTTTGTCGTTCCGCTGCGCGATGAGGGGGACTGCCTCGCGCGATACCATGTCAGGATGGAAGAGATGGTCGAAAGCCTCAAGATCATAGACCAGTGCCTTGACCGACTACCACAAGGGCCCATCCGGTCCGGTGATGCCAAGGCAGCGTACCCCTCCAAAAGCGAGGTGTATTACGCTATGGAAGGCATGATCCATGATTTCATGTACACGGAGACAGGGGTGGTGCCTCCAAAGGGTGCTGCTGCCTACCATGCGATCGAGTCACCCAAGGGAGAGTTGGGATTCTACCTGGAGAGCGACGGCACGGGAAATCCCTGGCGCGCGCGCATCAACGCTCCGTCGTTTTCCAACCTGCAGGGGCTGGAAGCCATGATGGAGGGGCACCCCATTGCCGACATCGTTGTTCTTATTGGCTCAATAGACCCGGTCATGGGCGAAGCGGACAAGTAGCTGTATGGTAGACTTTATTAAGAACCCGGTGGTAGCGTTGCCGGATCGCAACCCGGCGCCTCACTTCACAGCAGAAGAGTTGGTCTTTACCGAAGAGGAACAGGCCAGGATTGCCAGGTGGGTTGCCCAGTACCCGACGTCGGACGGCGCGGTGATGTGGGCGCTGTGGCTGGCTCAGGAGAAGTTCAGCTTTCTGCCGCCGGAGGTGATGCGCCTGGTGGCAACGGAGGTGGGCATTCCATACGCGCAGGTCTACGGCGTAGCAACCTTCTATACGCAGTACTTCAAGAAGAAGAAGGGGACCTTCGTGCTCGACGTTTGCACATGCTTTTCATGCCAGTTTACCGGAGGCTATGACATCCTGCACTACCTGGAAGACAAGCTAGGCATTCACGTTGGCGAAACCACCCCCGACGGATGCTTTACCATTCAGGAAGCCGAGTGTCTTGGAGCCTGCGGCTCAGCTCCCATGCTGCAGGTCTCCAACGGTCCGTATGTCTATTGCCTGACGCACGCAAAAGTTGATGCACTGCTAGATGCGCTGAAAGCGGGCATACTGCCTGACTTTACCAGCGTTACCTTGCCCCAGGATGAGGATGAGATGGGCGGCAACCGGCGTACGGATGTCGAGCGAACCATGCCATATACGACCTTGCCCGCAGCGCAGCAGACTCGCTAAGCATGGCCACCAAAGCAGGCAACTGGCAATCTTACCAGCGGGTGCTTTTACCACCTGTTCGGGACCTGCACAAGCTGTCGGTCTACGGGGACTACAAAGCCCTTCGCAAGGCGCTGACGAATCACACCCCCCAGGAGGTGACCGCCATCGTAAAGAAGAGCGGCCTAAAAGGAAGGGGTGGGGCAGGTTTTCCTACGGGCCTCAAGTGGAGCTTCATGCCGCCAGTGGATTCGGCCGTGCCGCGGTTCCTGTGCTGCAACGGAGACGAGAGCGAGCCGGGCACCTATAAGGATCGGCAGCTGATGGAGTTCAACCCGCACCAGATTCTGGAAGGAATCCTTATTGCGAACTACGCCATCTCAGCCAAAGCGTGCTACCTCTATATCCGCGGCGAGTTTGCAGACTGGATCACACTGATTGAAGAGGAATTGGCCAAAGCCTACGCTGCCAATCTTGTTGGCGAAAACATTATGGGGCAAGGATTCTCGTCAGATATTGTCGTGCACAAGGGGGCGGGCGCCTACATCTGTGGCGAAGAGACCAGTCTCATGGAATCGTTAGAGGGCAAGCGTGCTTACCCACGCATCAAGCCACCCTTTCCGGCACAAAGCGGAATTTGGGGCTATCCCACGACCATCAACAACGCGGATACTCTGGCGTGCGTGCCGCTGATCATTGATCGCGGCGCAGAGTGGTTTGCCGGTATTGGCGCATCTAGCCATCCCGGACCGATCCTGTACGGGATTTCGGGCCATGTCAACCGTCCCGGTGTTTACGAATATCCATCGGGCATGCTCATCACGGATCTCCTTGAGACCGCTGGCGGGATGCGCGGGGGCAAGAAGCTTAAGGCGGTGGTCCCCGGTGGCGCTTCGGTCCCCGTCCTGCGGGCGGACATGATCGAAGGGGTTACCATGGATGCGGACAGCCTTCGTCAGGCGGGTTCCATGCTGGGCACAGCTGGGATGCTGTTCCTGGACGAGGACACCGATATGGTGTCTTTCCTACGACGAGTTACGCGCTTCTACCACCATGAGAGTTGCGGACAGTGCACGCCGTGCCGGGAAGGCACGGGTTGGATGGAAAACTTGGTGACGCGCCTTGACGAGGGCCAGGGCAATACGCGCGACCTCGACTTGCTGCTGGAGCTCTGTGACCAGATGGAAGGGCGCACCGTGTGCGCGCTGGCCGACGCTGCTGCCTGGCCCGTTCGCAACACCATCAAGCGGTTCCGTAAGGACTTTGAGGCAAAATGCCGCCAGTCTATTTCGGCCGAAAACATTGTATTTGCATGAGATACGCATTTCTTCTTTTACTGCTTATCCCTGTGGCGTGCACGGAAACAGCGCCCGAGAACTTCGATGTCTACGGCGAGTCCGCTATGGTTCACGCGGCCGTAGCGGTAGAGGCCGTCGTTGCCGATAGTGCGCTCTACACAGGCGAATTGGTCAGCCTGGCCGGTACCGTGCATGCTGTGTGCCAGATGAAGGGCTGTTGGCTGACGCTGCAGGGGCTGGGGGGCGAGAGCATCCGTGTTGATGTGGCGCGCACCGAAAGTGGTGACTACGCCTTTACTGTTCCGACGGATATCAGTGGCCGGCATGCCATCGCAAGAGGGATCCTGCAACAAGACAACAGTGATGCAGCAACGCAGCATCACTATCGAGAAGATGCCGGCATGGCGATGGGCCAGTCCAGCCTTTCGATGGTCGCAACAAGTGTGATGATAGCTCCTCAGTAAACAGACACCCGCGCATGCCGAGCGTCACAATCGACGGCCGGAAGTACGAATTTGAGGGGCGCCCGCGGCTGCTCCAGTTTTGTCTGGACCAGGACATCGAAGTGCCGCACTTCTGCTATCACCCCAGCATGTCCGTGCCGGCGAATTGTCGGCAATGCCTGGTCGATGTAGGGGCCCCCGTCCGCAATCGCGCCACTGGTGATCTCGAGCGGACAGACAGCGGCGAGCCGGTGATCCGGTATTTCCCGAAACTGCAAACCAGCTGCAGCCATACGCTGGCCGACGGCCAGGTCATCCATACCAAGCGGACGAGCAAGAAGGTTGCGCGTGCGCAGCAGGATACGCTCGAGTTCCTGCTGATCAACCACCCGCTGGACTGCCCGATCTGTGACCAGGCCGGTATGTGCCCGCTCCAGATTCAGGCATTCAAGTACGGGCCGGAGGGGTCGCGGTTTGAGTTTCGGAAGACGCACAAGCCAAAAAAAGTCAAGCTCGGTCCGCGTGTAGTATTAGATGCCGAGCGCTGTATCAACTGCACGCGCTGTACACGTTTCACGGACGAGATCTCTAAGAGCTTCCAGCTCACAATCATTGAGCGTGGCGTCAAGAACTACCCGATGACACCTCCAGGCATAACCTTTGACGAGCCGTACTCCATGAACGTCATCGACCTATGTCCGGTAGGTGCCTTGACGTCCGCAGATTTCAGGTTTCAGGCGCGCATCTGGGAGATGAGTTCGGCGCCGTCTATCACTACCGGCAACGCCAAGGGCTCTAACTGCTTCTACTGGGTTCGGGACAACCTCGTCCTGCGTGTCACCCCGCGCGCAAACCCGGACGTGAACGAGTTTTGGCTGCCGGACGAAGATCGGCTGGCCTATCGGCGCTTTAACGAAGATCGGCCGGACGGCCCGGAGGTCCGCGAGAATGGTATGCTTCAGAGGACCACCTGGGAAGCGGCACATGCCCGCGCGGCGGACATACTTTTAGGCGCCGGACCCCGCGCGGCCTTTCTGGCTTCCTCCCACGCAACCGTTGAGGACAACTACCTTCTGATGAAGCTGGCGTCCATGGTGGGTGGCTCAGTCGTTGGGTACCTTCCCCACACCCAGCCGGGACACGGCGATGGCTGGCTGCGAACCGATGACAGGGCACCCAATGGCGAAGGGTGCCGGCGGCTAGGGCTCAAGCCTGTGGACGTGGGCGCGCTAGCTGCCAAGATTGAAGCCCGCGAGGTGGCCGCACTGTACGTGCTGGAAGACGATCCAGTGGCAGCGGGGCTGGCGACGGTTGATGCGATGGGCAACGTGCCCCTGATTCTTCACTACTACAATACGACTAACGCATCACTGCCGGCAGCAGCAGTGGCGCTGCCTGCTGCCACCGTTGCGGAAACTATTGGCACCTACGTCAATCATGACGGCCACGCGCAGCGTGTCGTGCCTGCCAAGGCCATTCGGGGAGCGCATCGCACACTCATGATGCAGATGGGGCTTAGCCGCGCAGACCGGCATGCCACTCCCTTTGATCGCTGGCACAACGAGTCTCACCTCATCAACTGCAAGCCGAGCTGGGAGCTTCTGCCCGCAGTGGCACGCGCAGCAGGGCATACGTTGGACTACCGGGGCCCGCGGGAGGTGATGGCGGAATTGTCCAGAACGGTGCCGGCTCTAAGCGGTGCAACCTACAAGGCCATGGGCCTCGCTGGCGTACGTTTACCCCAATTGTAGCGCGGCATGGACGTTCCTCTGTGGCTTCTGGCGATTATTGCCTTTGGAATTATCAACTTCATGTTGGTGTCCGCCTCTGTACTTGTGTACGCGGAGCGCAAGGTTTCGGCCTATATGCAGAACCGGCCCGGTCCCAATCGTGTAGGTCCTGCAGGGTTCCTGCAGCCCTTTGCGGATGTGTTCAAGCTGATGTTCAAGGAGGATATCGCGCCTAAGGGAGCCTCGTCTTTTGTGCACTCTCTGGCGCCGGTAGTCATGGTGGTGATTGCGATGACCGTGCCGGCCATGATTCCGTTTGCTCGAGGCGTTGTCATCGTGGACAACAGCGTAACGGTGCTCATCATCTTGGCGTTGACTTCGGTCTCAGTGTACGGAGTTACCATGGCGGGGTGGAGCAGCAACAGCAAGTTCTCACTCCTGGGTGGGCTTCGCTCCTCTGCGCAGATGATTTCGTATGAGCTTTCGATGGGGCTGGCCGTGGTGTCCGTAGTACTTCTGGCAGGCTCGCTTAGCGTAGTAGAGATAGTCGAGAACCAGGCCGGAGGCGGCGCCATTTTCGGTTGGAACGTCTTTCGCAACCCGCTTGGAGCACTGATTTTCATCATCACGGCATTTGCGGAAACCAACCGGGCGCCCTTTGATCTGCCGGAGGCGGAGCAGGAACTCGTCGGCGGTTACCACACGGAGTACAGCGGCATGAAGTTCGGCATGTTCTTCCTGGCCGAATACGTGAACTGGTTCGTGGCTTCATTTGTCATTGCCACGCTGTTCTTCGGGGGATACTTGCTGCCGTTTGAGCCGCAGATTCTGGCCGCTTTTCCGGGACTTGAAGGGTCTTTTGCCCTTGGTTTGCTCCAGGTGCTGAGCCTGCTGCTGAAAGTCAGCTTCTTCGTGTTTTTGTTCTTATGGGTCCGGTGGACACTGCCGCGATTCAAATACAATCAGCTCATGGAGATTGGTTGGAAATTCATGCTGCCGGTTGCGCTGGTTAACGTACTGCTGATTGCTGTGGTGGTTGTGCTGTTTGTAGGATAGTGTAAGCCTATGGTTCTTTCCCCGTCCATCCTTTCTGCGGACTTTGCGCACTTGGAGGCGCAGGCGGCGGAGGCGCTCGCGGCGGGGGCCGAGTGGCTGCACGTGGATGTTATGGATGGCCACTTTGTTCCCAACATTACCATGGGCCCACTGGTGGTACGTGCGCTGCAGCCGCTTCGCCAGCGCACCGGTGCCCTTATTGATGTGCACCTGATGATTGCATGTCCTGACGACTATGTAGCGGCCTTCGCTGAAGCGGGCAGTGACATCATTACAGTCCATGTAGAGACGTGTCCCGATCCCGTGGCGACCGTCCAGAGTATTCGGCGGCATGGGGCGCGCCCTGGTATCACCCTCAACCCCGACACGCCCTTGGATCGGCTGGATCCCGTGTTGCCGCATGTGGATGTGGCTATGATCATGTCGGTTTTTCCTGGATTCGCGGGGCAGGTGTATCTTCCTGAGTCAAACGACCGAGTTCGCGCGCTGCGACGCAAGCTTGACGAGGTTCAGCCGCGCGCTTGGCTAGAAGTAGACGGAGGCGTAAAGCCGCACAACGCGGCCGGCGCCGCGGAGGCAGGCGCGACGGTACTGGTTGCAGGCAGCGCGGTATTTCGCGGAGACATTGCCGCAAACGTTACAAGGCTGCTCGCGGAGACTGCCCCTGTAGCTCAACAGGATAGAGCGACGGCCTCCTAAGCCGTAAATCCAGGTTCGAGTCCTGGCGGGGGTACCACCATGGAAGGCGTGCTTGCCTACATTGCGCTAGGCACGAATCTGGGCGACCGCGCTCTTCACCTGCATACAGCGCTGTTTGGCCTGGAAGAAGCCCCCGGCATGACCGTACTTAGGTGCTCTCCAATATACGAGACGGCGGCGCACACGCTGGATCCGCTGGAAAGGCAGTCATGCTACCTTAACGCGGTAGTTGAGGTCAGCTCCACGCTGGCGCCGGTAGATGTGCTGGCCGTATGTCGTAACCTGGAGCGGCTCGCGGGACGAATTCGTCACCGGCCGTGGGCCCCACGGACGCTGGATTTGGACCTCTTGACGCTGGGATCCTATCAGTGCAGCGTACCCGGACTCAAACTTCCGCATCCTCGCTTGGCGATGCGCCGGTTCGTGTTACAGCCGTGGGCCGACCTTTCTCCTAATCACTATATTGGTAGTCCGTTTTTCGCGACCGTTTCCGACTTGCTGAAACGCTGTACAGATACAGGGGCGATTCGGCAAACAACGCTAGCTTGGCAGGAGACGTACCCTTCTTATTTTGATAACTGAGGACGCTGCACAAGAACAGGCAATGCCTGCCTTTACCCCGCTTCCGGAATCGCTGCGATACGTGGCGGTCGAGGGCGCGATGGGACTGGGCAAAACCGCTTTGGCGCACCTGTTGGCTAAGCGGTTCAATGCGCGGCTCATCCTGGAGAGCTTCGACGAGAACCCGTTCTTGGAGCGTTTTTACCGAGATCCACCCAAGTGGGCCTTCCAAGCGCAAATTGTGTTCCTGACGAGCCGGTATCGGCAGCAGCGAACGATGCGATCGCTTGACCTATTTCATCAAGGGATAGTTGCCGATTACGCATTTGACAAGGACCGTGTCTTTGCCGAGCTGAACCTGGAAGGGAATGACTTAGATCTTTACGAAATGCTTTACGCCCAGATGGAACCTGGCACGCCGCGCCCTGACTTGGTTGTGTTCCTTCAGGGAAGCGTCGAGCGCTCCTTGGAGGTGATTAGACGGCGCGGACGCAGCTATGAAGCTAGCATTGACTATGGCTTTCTTGCTGCACTCCACCATGCGTATACGGAGTACTTCTTCCGCTACACCAAGAGCCCGTTATTAATCGTTAACACGGACGATATTGATTGCGTAGGCAACCCGGGCGACTTTGAAGAACTTGTGCTTCACGTGACTAAGCCCAAGCACTACGGCATCACGTATCTCCGTCCGATTCAGCGCGACCTCTTTTCGTAGGTCAGGCGCCGACGCCTATACGCCGAATTTAATCGACAGCACGTCCTGGCTGTTCACGGCTTCTCCCTGCTTGCGTGCCGGCTGAAACATCCAGCGATAGGCGGCGCTCAAGGCGGCTTCCTCTAACCCAAACCCCAATTCCTCCACCGGCTCCCGCGACTGGCCATTTTCGCCCAATAGGTAACGGCCAACGATTTCATGCGAGGTGACACGTCCCCTCCGGTCAATCTCGACCCGGAGGGTAACCTCGGCTCGAATGTTGCGACGTCGTGCGGCCCTGGGATACTCTGGCTCTACGAGTATTATCGGCTTTGGCCCAGCGTCTGCGCGCGGTGCATTCGTCGGTGCGGCATCAGGTGGAGTGTCTAAGGCAGGTAGCCCAGCTTCTTCTACGGCAAGAAAGTCGGCGTCAAGGTCCAGAGGCTCTTCCAAGAGACGATCCTCCGGCATCACTACCGGGGGCAGCGGTGCCGGGGGTGGTGGCGGCCTTCGCCGCTGCAACGTAGGCTGGATCTCCTCCATGGCAATGACTTCACGCGACGGGGTGCGGTACAACAGGTGTGCTGGATCGTGGCCCGTTGTCGTAGGCCAAAAGTGTACCAGGAGTACCACCAGCAGCAGGCTTGCTGCCGTGGTGGCCATCACGCGAGTCGCGTGGGAGGCGCGATAGCGCTGCTGCGAGTTCAAATGCATGTATAGTTGAAACGCAAACGCATCGAGGATGTTACCTTGGTGGCCGCGTGTGCGCTTTTTGAAGGCTGTATAAAACGTGACTGGCTTTGTTGAGAATGCGCGGGCGGTGGCGTACCTTCCGTCCTTCAGAAGGTAACCGCAAGTTGATGGCAATACCCATAGCCCTTCTGAATTTGGCCTTCTTACGTATTGGGAAGGTCTTTTTTGTGCAAACTGGTTTTCGGTAGCTGAGCTTGGATATAGACACGACTTGTAAGCTTGCACTGGCCGACGGGACGGTCGTGACCGGACACGCAATCGGTATAAAGGGGGAAGCCTGCGGTGAGTTGTGCTTCAACACCAGCATGACAGGGTACCAGGAGATTTTGACCGATCCTTCCTATCACGGTCAGATCATGATGATGACGTACCCACACATCGGCAACTACGGCGCCGCAAACGAAGACACCGAAGCATCTCGCCCCATGGTGGCGGCCTTGGCGGTGCGCGCGTTTTCTCACCAGTATTCCAACTACCGTGCTGAGGAGTCCCTCCAGTCCTATATGCAACGTCACGGCCTGGTTGGCATCACGGGCGTGGATACGCGGCGCCTGGTCCTGCACATTAGGCACAGAGGGGTCATGAATGCCATCGTTTCTTCTGTGGACCTGGACGAAGACAGCCTCGTGGCTAAGGCCAAGGCGTGGCCCGCTATGGAAGGCCTGGAGCTGGCTTCATGTGTAAGCACGAAAAAGGCGTACGACTATACAGAAGGACGCGGGCCCCGCATCGCTGTGTACGACTATGGGTGCAAGCTGAACATCCTGAGGATGTTTGCACGCTATGATTCTCATGTTCGCGTGTTTCCGCACGACGCACCGGTGGCCGACTTACTAGCGTGGGAGCCGGATGCGTTTTTCCTTTCCAACGGACCCGGCGACCCTCGTGCCATGCCCGGTGCCATCGAAGCGGCATGCGCGGCCATCCATTCTGGACTTCCCGTGTTCGGGATCTGCCTGGGACATCATCTGATGGCACTCGCAGAGGGCTTTAGTGTCTTTAAGATGCTTGTTGGGCATCGGGGTGCCAACCAGCCGGTAAAACATCTCAACACCGGTCGGGTCGAGGTGACGACCCAGAATCACGGCTTCGCGGTGGAGCCGGCCAGCGTGAATTCAGGCCGTGCTGCGATCACGCACGTCAACCTCAACGACAAAACAGTAGAAGGGCTGGGCTTCCACGGCTTCGCCGGACTCAGCGTCCAGTACCATCCGGAATCTTCTCCAGGGCCGCACGACAGCCGATACCTCTTTGAAGCCTTCATGAGTCTTATCGACGCGAAGTAGCCGGGCATGCCGAAACGAACCGACATCAACAAGATTCTGCTGATTGGCTCTGGTCCCATTGTCATCGGGCAGGCGTGTGAGTTTGACTATTCCGGGACGCAGGCGTGCCGCTCGCTTCGCGCGGAAGGGTACCAGGTGGTGCTAGTGAACTCGAATCCAGCGACCATCATGACGGACCCGATGACGGCGGACAAGGTCTACTTGGAGCCTTTGGAGCCAGAGTCCATCATGCGCATCGTAGAGCGGGAGCGTCCCGATGCCGTGCTGCCAACCATGGGAGGGCAGACTGGCCTTAACCTCGCCGACAGCCTGCAGCGGCAAGGATTCTGGGAGGCGCAGGGGGTCGAGGTCATCGGCGTCGACATCGATGCGATACACATTACCGAGGACCGGCAGCAGTTTCGCGACCTGATGGAGTCGATCGGCGTTGACCAAGCCCGCAGCAAGGTTGCGCGCAGCCTGTTGGAAGCCAAAGAGATCACGCAGGCGCTGGGCGGCCTTCCCGTGGTTATTCGCCCTTCTTTTACACTGGGGGGCGCGGGCGGCGGCATCGTGTGGGACGCTTCAGAGCTCAAGCGCAAGGTGCGGCGCGGACTGGAGATGTCGCCGGTACACGAAGTGCTGATAGAAGAATGCGTCTTTGGTTGGAAAGAGTTTGAGCTTGAGCTCTTACGCGATGCGAATGACAACGTCATCATCATCTGTGCGATTGAAAACGTGGACCCGATGGGCGTGCACACAGGAGACTCGGTAACGGTGGCGCCTGCACAGACATTGACCGACAAGCAGTACCAGCACATGCGCAACACGGCCATCACCATGATGCGCTCCATCGGCACTTTTGCAGGAGGGTGCAACGTCCAGTTTGGAGTTGACCCCCGCACAGGCCGTATGATCGCCGTGGAAATAAACCCGCGCGTGTCGCGTTCGTCAGCTCTGGCCTCCAAGGCAACGGGGTACCCCATAGCCAAGGTGGCGGCGCGCCTTGCAGTAGGCTATACGCTGGACGAGTTGCCCAACGATGTTACGGGCACCACCAGCGCGTGCTTTGAGCCGGCCATTGACTACGTCGTGACGAAGATCCCTCGCTGGAACTTCGGGAAATTCGAGGGGGTCGACGAGGAACTCACCACGCAGATGAAAGCCGTGGGTGAGGTTATGGCCATTGGCCGGACGTTTGCTGAAAGCCTCCAGAAGGCCTGGCAAAGCCTTGAGATTGGTTACGCAGGCCTGGGTGCAGATCGGGAGCATGCTTCCCGCCCAGAGGTGCGGCAGCGGCTGCGGAAACCCTATTGGGATCGGACGCTCCAGATTCGTAACGCCCTTAAGCATGGTGCTTCCATAGCGGAGGTGCATGATGTCACGAAGGTGGATCCGTGGTTTCTGATGCAGGTTCAGGAAATCGTCCGGGTGGAGGCGTGGCTAGAGACCAAATACTTGAGTGGACTGGACCATGCGCTAATGACCGAAGCCAAGCGGTGTGGGCTTTCCGATATTCAGATTGCTTTCCTGCTGGCGCAGGACGTGACCGAAGACGAGGTGCGGGCGCACCGTAAGGCCCTTGGAATCAATCCAGCATTCCTGCTGGTTGACACGTGCGCGGGCGAATTTGCGGCACGCACACCGTACTACTATTCGTCATACGAACAGGTGAATGAGAGTACGGTAAGCGAAAGGCCCAAAGTCATCATCCTCGGCAGCGGACCCAACCGCATTGGACAAGGGATTGAGTTTGACTACTCGTGCGTACATGGCGTGCAAGCCGCGCGGGAGATGGGCTACGAAGCAATCATGGTCAACTGCAACCCGGAGACAGTTTCCACCGACTTTGATATTGCAGACAAGCTGTATTTCGAGCCAGTGTTCTGGGAGCGCGTGCTAGATATCATTGAGCACGAGAAGCCCGAAGGCGTCATCGTGCAGCTGGGAGGGCAGACGGCGCTAAAGCTCGCGGGCAAACTGGTGGAGCACGGTGTTCGCATATTCGGCACGTCCCACGAGATGATGGATCTGGCCGAGAATCGAGGGAAGTTTTCCGAAGTCCTGAAGGGGCTGGATATTCCGTTTCCTCCTTATGGCATAGCCACCAGCGTCTATGATGCGGTGCGCGTAGCCGAGCGTATCGGCTACCCCATCCTGGTGCGCCCAAGCTACGTGCTTGGGGGGCAGGGCATGCGAATTGCCATCAACAAAGACGAGGTAGAGAAGTGTGTTACCGACGTCTACCGTCTGCTCCCGGGCAACGAGGTCCTGTTGGACCTCTTTCTGGACAACGGCACGGAGATAGACGTGGACGCGGTGCGCGATGGCAGGGAGGTGTGGATCAGCGGCATTATGCAGCAGATAGAGCCGGCCGGCGTTCACTCGGGGGACTCAACCGCCGTGCTTCCTCCGTACTCATTGTCCGAAGACACCATCGACTCCATCAGTCGATACGTCACGGCTATAGCGCACCGGTTGGACGTAATTGGGCTGATCAATGTCCAACTTGTGGTCCAGAATGACAAGGTGTATGTCATTGAGGCCAACCCGCGCGCTTCGCGTACGGTCCCGTTTGTCGCCAAGGCGACGGGTGCATCCGTGGCAAGTATCGCTACCAAGGTGATGCTTGGCAGAACGCTGAAGGAGTTGCGCGCACAGGGGGCGCTGGAATCTACGCTGACGAATTATGCCATCAAGGAACCGGTGTTTTCATGGGATAAGTTTCCAGAGGTGCGCCAGGAGTTGGGCCCGGAAATGAAGTCTACCGGAGAGGCGATCGCCTTCGTAGACACCCTTTCCGACAGTCACTTCCAACGCCCGTACGAGCTGCGCAACCTCTATCTCTCACGGTGACATGGCCGGACACAACAAGTGGTCAAAGATCAAGCGTCAGAAGGCAGCCACTGATAGCAAGCGGTCCAAGACTTGGGCCATCACTTCCCGTGAAATTACCGTAGCGGCCAGGGACGGGGGTGCCGACCCATCTATGAATGCCAAACTGGCGCTGGCGGTCCAGAAGGCGAAGCGCGAGAATATGCCAAAAAGCAACATTGAGCGCGCAATTCGCCGTGGCACCGGCGAGGTCGAAGGCCAGAACTACCAAGAGCACACCTATGAGGGCTATGCACCCCAAGGGGTCGCAGTATTCGTAGAGGTGCTCACGGACAACACCAACCGAACCGTAGCCGATCTGCGCAGCATGTTTTCGAAGGCGGGCGGCAGCCTTGGGAAGACGGGTTCAGTGGCGTATATCTTTGATCGAAAGGGCCTTTTCCAGGTTGAAGAAACGGGCAACGTGGACATCTTGGACTTGGCCATTGAAGCGGGAGCCGAGGATGTGGAGGAAGACGAAGGCACGTTGATGGTCATCACAGCACCGCGTGAATTTGAATTCGTGCATGCGGCCTTTGCGTCTGCGGGTGTTGAAATTGCGGACGCGCGCCTGGTGCGACTGCCAAAGTCCACTGTGGCACTGGGTTTATCCGACGCGGAACGGGTCATAAGACTGCTTGAGCGGCTGGAAGAGCACCAGGATGTCCAGGCTGTGTATTCAAACTTGCACACGCCATGATTATCCTGGGCGTCGATCCCGGGTCGGTGTGTACCGGCTTCGGCGTTATACTGTGCGAAGATGGCGGGCACAGGACGCGTGGCTACGGAGCGATTGATCCCAAGGGAGCGCACATCGAGCGGCTCAGGGAGATCTACGACGGATTAACGCGCGTCATTAAGGAGTATGCCCCGAGTGCGTGCGCGGTGGAGATGCCAGTCTACGCAAAAAACCCCCAGGCCATGCTAAAGCTTGGACGTGCCCAGGCGGCGGCGATGTTGGCTGCCATTCACCAAGGGCTTACCGTAGCGCAATACACGCCCAAAGAGGTTAAGCGATCCGTGACCGGCAATGGTGCTGCCAGCAAAGAGCAGGTGGCGTACATGGTGCGCAGTTTGCTTGGAGTACGCGAGAAACCAATGTCACTTGATGAGAGTGACGCACTTGCGGTGGCGCTGTGCCATTGGCATCGGCAGGTGAGCGGAGCTGAACGGCAGGTGCACACGGACTGGAAATCATTCGTGCGCAAGAATCCGCACCGTGCTCGCTAACTGTCCTTGAAGTACCCGCGCTCCTCGTCACGTACGCGGACGACCTCGGCTATTTCGCTAGAGTCAAGCATGTGTGGGACCATTCGCTGAACCAGATGCGCGATCTGGCGATCCTTTTGGGATGTCTGATTCCACTCAGGGTGCGCCTGCTCAATAATGCTGACCAGTATGCGGAGAAAGGCGTAGCGGTCTTCGGCCTGGGGGTACTCTGCGATCGCATGGGCAAATAGCTCGGCGTTTCGGCCAACCTGACGATCAACGATTTTCCGAATGTAGAACATGCAGGCTCTGTGAGGAGGTGCGTTTATAATAGTGACCGGCCACGTACTATCCAATACGGGTGCGAACCCTATTGAGCAATATGCGTACACACCGCGCGCAAAGATTATAGCAGGCCATGTCCCAGTTTTCCCGCTCACAGCCGCCATTTCGGCTGGATCTTCTGCCAATCGTACAGGCGTTCCACTGGCGTTCACGATCCAAGCCGCCGCTCCGCGCCGGTGAGCTGGTCTACTACGGGCCCATGCCGACCCAGTATGGCATTGGTGAAGTCCAGTATGTGGCGGGCAAGCGTGTGGTCGTGGACTTTCGCGGGACGGGCACATGCAATGTGCACGAAGACGTCATTGATGCCCGGTACCTGATTCCTATTCCTGGGCCTGCACTTGCGCTGCTGTAATCTGCCGAATTGATGTCCGTACTGTCGATCCGCGGGGCTACGAAGAAGTACGGCCGAGTCACTGCAGCTGACGATGTCTCCTTCGAAGCCAGGCCGGGACGAATCCTGGGGTTGTTGGGGCCCAACGGTGCTGGCAAGACATCGACGATCCGCATGATTGCCAACATCACCGCACCCGACAAGGGCAGCGTGCTCTTTAACGGGCGTCCAGTGGGGCCGTGGAGTCAGCGGGTCATGGGCTATCTACCGGAGGAGCGTGGGCTATACAGGAAGCTCAAGGTCGCAGACCAGCTCCTGTATCTGGCAGCTCTCAAGGGAGTGCCACGCACCAAAGCCAAGCAAAGGGTCTGGTATTGGGCGCAGCGTTTTGGCCTGCAAGAATGGCTGAGCAGCAAGACCCAGGAGCTCTCCAAGGGGATGCAGCAGAAGATGCAGTTTATCGCGACTATTCTGCCCGAACCGCGCCTTTTGATCTTGGACGAGCCTTTCAGTGGCTTGGATCCTATCAACAGCGGGCTGCTGCGCGAGATCATTTCCGATCTCAAGGCCGACGGGCGTACCATCTTATTTGCCAGCCACCGGCTGGAACAGGTGGAGCAGCTGTGCGACGACATATGCCTTATTGCAAGCGGCAAGGTTCTGGTGCATGGAGCACTCCGCGAAATAAAAAAAAGCTACGGGCGCAACACGCTCTACCTTGATTTTGAGGGTGACGGAGCATTTTTGAGGGCCTTCGTGCGGGCGGGACGCATCCAAGTCAAGAACCGCAGTGCACGTGGGGTAGAGTTGAAGCTTCGCGACGAACGCGCACCCCCCGCGATTTTGGACGCCATGATCAGCGAAGGCATCGAGTTTTTCCGCTTTGAGCTGGCGGAGCCAACGCTCACAGAAATTTTCATCAATGAGGTGGAAGGATCATGAGCGCTATTTGGACCATCGCTCGGAGCGAATTCGTGCGGCGCGTCAAGTCCAAGAGCTTCATCTTGACGACGCTCCTGGTGCCTTTGGCTCTGGCTGGGTTTATCGCGGTCACTGCACTAGTATCCATGAACGTCGCCGACGTCGCCGAACATGACGCGCGCACGATTGCGGTCGTTGATGAAACGGGGTTTGTGCTTGACCGCCTGCTGTCGGAGGAGGATGCGGAGCACACGCTGGTGCCAGGCGATAGCGCTACGATTCGGGAAGAGGTGCTGGCTGGTCGTTACGATGGCTACGTGACAATTCCAAAAGGTGTGCTCACGGGCGAGGAGTCCGCAAGCTACTTTACAGTTGAGGGGGGTGGATTTGGTGTATCGGTCAGCTTGCAGAATCGAATTCGGCGAGCTATCCGCGATCAGAAAATGGAAGACTCCAACATTTCGCCGGAGGTGCTGGACATCCTTGATACGCATGTGGCCATGCGGTCCGTGAAGCTGATTACAGAGGGTGGCGAGGCGGGTGAGGAAGCGGGCAGCACCGCAATGTTCGGCGGATTGGGGGTCGCCATGGGCATGATAATGTATCTTGCCCTGCTGCTCTATGGCCAGGCGATCTTCCTGGGCGTCATGGAGGAGAAGCGAACCCGCGTCGTCGAAGTCCTCATTTCGTCTGTGCGTCCCTTTAGCCTTTTGATGGGAAAGGTCCTAGGGATTGGTGCAATGGGCCTGATGCAGCTTGCCTGCTGGGGGTTTGCTCTCCTTGCACTCACGACATTTGGAGGCACGGTAGTCGGGATGTTTCTTGATCCGGCCATGCTGGGGCTTGATGCGGCCGCATCAGCTGAAGAGGTGCTCTCTGCATCGGGTGTCACATTACCGTCAGTGCAATTCAGCGTGTTTGTCTGGTTCGTGCTGTACTTTCTTGTCGGCTTTCTGCTCTATGCAGGGCTGTTTGCTGCAGTAGGCTCCATGGTGGAGCAGGCTCAGGACGCACAGTCCCTTATGCTGCCTGTCATGCTTCCGATCGTCCTCCCAATCTTTTTCATTCTCCCTATTCTGGAAAGCCCAAACTCGTCGTTGGCGGTGGTCCTGTCGATGATACCATTCACGGCGCCTGTGCCGATGGTGATACGGCTTGCCGTAGCGGATCTTCCCTTTTGGGAGGTGTTACTCTCCTTCACTTTGCTCATTGCCGGCGCCTTGGTGACCGTCTGGGCCTCAAGCCGCATCTACCGCGTCGGGATCCTGATGTATGGCAAGAAAGCCTCGTTGAAGGACGCTATCCGCTGGTTTCGCCACGCCTAATGCTTACCCCGAGTTCGGGCTGGGCGTGTGCACGGCTGATCTTTTTCCCCCCCAGTGCGTTGCAGCGCTCTTCACATCTGTAGCGGTTCGTTATGCACGCCGAAGTCCGGAAGGTTGACTGCAGTTTCCATGTTCTGGAAATCACTGCCACCAGTGATGACCTTGAAGACGATGTCAAAAGGGCCGTCCGCAAGCTAAAAGGCACGGTGCAGATGAAGGGTTTTCGGCCTGGCCATGTGCCAGCCCATCTCCTGAAGCGCGTATACCGGCCAGAGCTCAGCGAAAGCGTAGGAGACACGTTTGTTGAGGAGGTGTTCACTGATCTGGTCAAGGAATCTGGCGCGTACGATGTGCTCGGCAATTACTCAGTTGATCAGGTGGAATATGCGCTGGACCACGACCTGAAGGCCGAGCTTTGCTTCAACGTACTGCCGGAGATCGACTTCGAAGCGCTGAAAGAAGTAGAAGTTAAGTTGTTCTCCTACGCCGCGGCCCCGGAAGACGTGGAACGGAATAAGCGGAGCATTTTGCGCGGACACAGCTACTTCCGACCGTTGGAAGAAGATGAGCAGATTAGCGCTGACGATACGGTCGATTGTACTCTTCAGGAACTCGATAAAGCTACCCGTACGGTCATCATCGGTGGGCATTCGGAACAGGCTAAAGTGGACTTAACGGACGAGTTGATTGAGCCGTACCTCTCCTTGAGAAATGCCGTCATCGGAAGTCGCATCAGTGACACCGTGTATTTCGAATCTGTGGAGACAGGCGATACAACGGTGATTGAATCGCTGCAGCAACAGAAGTTTTTTTCCGTATTGGTACAGGATGCAAAGCGATTGGTGTTGCCCGACCTTGACGAGGAGATTATCGAGTCGGAGACTGATGGCCAGTGCAGCACTGAAGACGAACTCGACGAGTACCTTACCAAGGCGCTCAACAAAACTGGTAGCAAGGTTACTAGGCAGCTCAATACCGAAGTCATCATGAATGTGATGCTGGGCCTATATCCCTTCGAAATACCTGCCGGCCTTGCGGACGCTGCTTCACGAGAAAGCGGTATTTCCATCGACGGTGCTAAAAGGTGGATGCGCTGGTTCCTCATTCGTGAAGCCGTAGACAGGCAGGTGCTGCGCGATGCCGAAGGTGGAGATGGAGCTGCTGAGGCGACCGGCATGCCTGAACAGCCGCCCCGGCAAGACGAGAATGATCCAGAAGAGCATCTCACTCAGGAAATAAGGGTTGTAGACTTTCTGGCAAAAGCGTTTGCAGTCAACACGGTGCCATTTGACGGCTTTGAGAGATGGCCGACACAATAGCCAGTCCTAATTTCCCTAGCGATGGTTGAAGACTTTACCAGGTTTGCAAAGAGCCTTCGGCTGCCGAGCAGCATCTACGGTCGCGGAATGGGGGACCAGCCCATAAGCCAACTGGTCCCGATTGTAGTGGAGCAGACCGCACGTGGCGAGCGCGCGTATGACATTTTCAGCCGGTTGCTGAAAGAGCGCATAATTCTATTGGGTACACCCATCAATGATATTGTGGCGAACTTGGCTGTGGCGCAGCTGCTGTATCTGACGAGCGAGGACCCGAAGCGAGATATAAACATCTGGATCAACTCTCCAGGCGGCATGGTCTACAGCGGTCTTGGCATCTACGACACTATGCAGCTGATTTCGTGTCCGGTGGCCACAATTTGCGTCGGACTTGCTGCTTCGCTGGGATCGGTATTGTTGACTGCAGGCACCAAAGGGCAGCGGTCTGCCCTCCCAAATTCGCGAATCATGCTGCACCAACCCGTGGGTGGTGCATCCGGGCAGGCTTCAGACATTGAAATTCAGGCGCGCGAGATCCTGTCGCTCAAACAGCGTCTGTATGAAATTCTTGCGCTCCACACTGGTCAGACCATAGAGACCATTTCGAGTGATGCAGATCGGGACTACTGGCTAAGCGCAGAGCAAGCCAAGACCTACGGTCTTATTGACAAAGTGCTCCTGCCTGAAGAGGCTTCTGCACCCGATAGCTGACAGGGTACCGCGTACGGGATTTGAACCCGTGTTACCGGCGTGAGAGGCCGGCGTCCTGGACCCCTAGACGAACGCGGCAAGGAACATGTCAAACCAAGACGCCTACGTTGGAGTTTCAGGGCGAGCCATAGGCACTACTGTAGAAATGACAGATGGTCCCTAGCCGGGGGTCTTTCGGTCACTATCGCAATGAACTGGAGTGGGACCTGCCGTTTATCTTGACTACAACGCAACGACGCCGGTTGATCCGCGCGTCTTGGAAAAGATGCTGCCATTTTTTACCGAGCACTTCGGCAATCCTTCGAGCGCGGGGCACTCTTACGGGTGGGCTGCTGCCGCTGCGGTTGATACCGCGCGCGTGCAGATAGCGGAGGCGCTGGGGGCGCGGCCTTCGAACATCACGTTTACTAGCGGGGCCTCCGAGGGTATTAGCACAGTCGTCAAGGGGGTGGCACGTGCGTATTCTGGCAAGGGACGTCACATCGTGACCGTCCAGACCGAGCACGCGGCTACCGTCAAAAGCTGCAAGGCAGTGGAGCGGCAGGGCTACCAAGTTACGTACCTGCCGGTGGACCGCGACGGGTTGATTGATCTGGATGAGCTGGAAGCGGCCTTGACCGACGAGACCATACTGGTCAGCGTCATGTGGGCCAACAACGAGACCGGAGTCCTTCAGCCGATTCGCGAAGTCGCGGCACGCGTACGGGATCGTGGCATTCTGCTCATGACCGATGCAACGCAGGCTGTAGGGAAGCTTCCTGTGACCGTGGAAGATATTGACATAATGGTCTGTTCAGGACACAAGCTTTACGGCCCCAAAGGTGTTGGGATGTTGTACTTAAGGGACCGTGTCCGTGTCCCTGCGCTGGTCGATGGCGGTGGCCAGGAACACGGCTTGAGGGGCGGTACGCTCAACGTGCCGGGCATTTTGGGACTGGGTGAAGCCATCCATTTGGCGTGCGAAAACGTTGCACATGAGTTTGAACGCCTGAGCTGGCTACGTGATGGACTGGAGCTGGCGCTCAGCGAAGCCTTGCCCGGCATCCGTTTCAACGGCAAGCAGGCGGCGCGCTTGCCTAACACGTCAAGCGTGACGTTTCCAGGGGACGCGTGCGAGTATCTTCTTTTCGGGTCCCTCGGCGAGGTGGCCGTGAGCCCGGGCAGCGCTTGCACATCAGGATCTTCGGGAATGAGCCATGTATTGCGCGCGATGGGGATCAAGCCGAACGAAGCCAGGCGCACCGCTCGAGTCAGCCTCGGCCGTCCAACGACGTCAGGCGAGGTGGCCCGCGCGGCAGAGATCCTCATTGGCGCGGTGCGATCACTAACCTGAATGTAGCTGGTATGGAGGTCGTCAACAGGGTCCAGAAGAGCGGCATTGTCGTGTACAACTTGGAAACGCTATGGGATCAGGCCCCCGTGGCGGAGCTTGATCTTTCACCTTTCTTGACCCATGGAATGGTGCTGCGGGAAACGGAGTTTCGTCGCTGTATTGCCCAGCACAACTGGGCCTCGTACGCTGGTAAGCATGTCGCGGTGTACTGTGCGACCGATGCCATCGTGCCAACCTGGGCGTACCTCCTTGTTGCCTCCAGGCTGGACACAGCGCGCTCGGTGATTCAGGGGCGCAAGCTCGACGCCGTGCGTGCCCATTTTGCTGCAGCCCTAGAATCCGAAGACTGGACTCGCTATGAGGACCGGATCGTAGTTATCAAGGGATGCGGCTCGGGCATTGTTCCGCCGGGCGCCTATGTTACGGCCATGCGCAAGCTCATGCCGGTGGCGCGCAAGGTGATGTATGGTGAACCATGTTCAAGTGTGCCGCTCTGGCGCCGCAAGAAATGATGCAAATAGATCTTTCCGGAAGAGTAATCCTGGTCACCGGTGCCAGCCGTGGCATCGGCCGCGCCCTTGCAGCGGGGCTGGGGCGTGCCGGAGCCACCGTAGCCGCCCACTATAATCAGAATTTCGAGGCGGCTGCCACGCTTGCGGCTACTTTGGGCCATGAGGCCCGAACGTTTCAGGCGGACCTGGCAAGGGTCGAGGAGTGCGACCGCCTGTTCGACGAAGTTGTCGACCACTACGGGCGGCTGGATGTGCTCGTAAATAACGCCGGTATTGGTGTTATGGCACCGATAGCAGCTTCAACCGAGATATGGAATAAGGCTTGGCAGCGCACGATGCATGTGAATCTTCGGGCTACCGAGCTTCTGTGTCGGCGGGCGCTGCTCCACTTCACCCAGACGGGTGGCGGCCGCATCATCAGCGTAGCGTCGCGGGCAGCCTTCCGCGGCGATACGGCTGACTACATGGCCTATGCAGCGTCTAAGGGTGGCGTTGTTGCACTCATGCGTTCCATAGCACGTGCATACGGCAAGCAAAACGTCTGTGCTTTCGTGATTGCGCCCGGATTTGTCCGCACCGACATGGCGCAGGATTCTATCGACGCGTATGGAGAAGACTTCGTTGTGGGTGACCTCGCGCTGAGTCGACTAACCGAGCCCGAGGACCTGGCCCCAACAGTTGTGCTGCTGGCAAGTGGCCTTGCGGATCACGCCACGGGTGCGACGATCGACATCAACGCAGGCAGCTACGTACATTAGCTTTTCAATCCATGAGGCCCCACGAGACTGGGCTGTTGCGAAGCCTGTAAGAGGTCTACCAACAATTCTCGTTTCGGCTGGCAGTTGGACCCCGTAGAATGAGAGGCGGCCGGCCGGTCACCTGTCCCGTGCCTGTTGCCTAAATTTGACTGCGCGCTTTGTTGAACAGTCGCCGCAGCGGGGGTTGGCCACCGAATGGCATGGCGCGCGGCGTGGGTTGCAATCCAGGCTGCCCAACTTTCCTGAATGCCAGCAGATTACTTCTTGTATTCTTCGAGCAGCATGGCATTGGCCACATACGGCTTGCAAAGGCTACCGAATTGGACACTTCGCTCTGCACTTGGCGAATGCCGCAGCCTTACCTCTGCGATTTGCGTGCATCTGCCTATACCGTCAGGCCTGAACGGGCAGGCAGGCGGCTCATCCACCCGACGAGGGCGCAGCAAATCCTGTAGGGACCTATTGGGATCTGGCATGCCATCGGCTTTGAATCCGATCACGGCGAAATTCGCACTACCGTTCTACTGTGGCGGATGGGCTGCCTATGTACAGGTGTGGAAGCGACCCTCAGGCCCCCATTCAGTTTGGCGCATACGAGGTACAAGATCGTTTGACTCTAAGCAACTACTTGTTTGGCGACACCACCTCAAGGCACTACGGCCATCTTCAAGCACTCTGCGGCTGTAGTTCTTGTACCCGGAGTCGCATGGACTGGGCAATCCAGCATAAACTGCTACATTTGATGGATGCACTACTGAGAGCAAGACGATGCAGATGGGCCAGAGCAGGGATGCGGAATGGAATAGAATCCTGCGGCGTCAAATTCTGCAGCACGGGCAGGTAGTGCATGCCTCTATCAGCCGTGCGACAATTGCACCAACACCGTGAATCACAAAGGCAGAGCGAGACATGAACGACAACGATAGGCCAGTAGGAAGAATTCTGAGCCGGCGGGAAGCCGTACACCTTCTATCGGCGGCTGGGTGCGCCATATTTGCGCCAGTCAGGACTGGCGAAGCCTACTCCGGAGTTTCCAGGATTCCAGGTTGCGTCGTGCGCCCCGAGCTTACAGAAGGACCCTTCTTCGCCGATGTCCAGCTCGACCGGTCGGACATTCGGACCGAGCCCACGACCGGTGCTCTTGTTCACGGCATGGCGCTGGATCTGACCTTTAACGTGTCGCGCATTGATGGAAGCGCGTGCGCGCCGCTTTCCGGAGCCATCGTAAACATCTGGCAATGCGACGCCCGTGGTCGCTACTCAGCATTCCGTGACCGACGGTCAGGTGGAGACGTTGAGGCGCAGCAATTCCTGCGCGGGTACCAGATTACGAGTGATGACGGTGTGGCCAGGTTTACGACGATTTATCCCGGATGGTATCGCGGTCGTGCAGTGCATATCCACTTCAAGATTCGCGCGGAGGCTGCGCCGGACAAGGCGTATGAGTTCACGTCACAACTTTTCTTTGACGAGGCACTGACCGATCGCGTGCATGCACAGTCACCCTATGCGGCAAGGGGCCGGCGAGACACGCGAAATACTGACGATGGCATTTTTAGCCGG